>JAZDIU010000074.1:0-5273 GCA_043804635.1 Chloroflexota bacterium | reverse complement strand
AATGGGACAAGTTGCGCTAGTGTGCAATGGATTTTCAATAAGAGCTGCCTTAGCTCAAGAGTGGAAAGTGAGCCGTGTGGGGCTCGAACCCACCACCACCTGATTAAAAGTCAGGTGCTCTACCAACTGAGCTAACGGCCCGTATTAATTTGGAGGCGACGAGTGGACTCGAACCACCGAATAGCGGTTTTGCAGACCGCCGCCTTAACCACTTGGCTACGTCGCCACACCAAAGAAGACCGGCAATCCAGCCATCTTTAGCTTTTTTATTATAATGCCCCTCGCCCTCTTTCGCAAGCCAATGTGCCCCTGCCTTTGCAGACATTCCCAAATATAAAAGGTTATTGCCGTAGGGGCGGGTTTCAAACCCGCCCGCCCACTCCTCCGCTGTCATTGCGAGTCCTTCGCAGAAGGACGTGGCAATCTCTATTAATCCTTTCCGACGAAAGTCGGAATCCAGTCTTATTATTTGACTTCCAATTAGTTCAAACGTATACTTCGCTACTTGGGTAACATCTACCGAACGTAACTTACATTATCACTGATAGCCACTAACTCGGCAGAACAAAGAGGCGGTTCTTGACCAGGCAAAGCGGCGTTCCCAGGGTGTTCTTCGGCTGGTGGATAGTCTTAGCCAGCGGATTGATAACTTTCTGGGGAGAGGGTGTCGGCCGGTTCGCATTTTCAGCCCTGTTCAAACCCATAGCTTCAGAACTCGGTTTCAGTCGTGCGGCGACGTCTGTTGCCGCCGGCATTAAGACCTTTGAGGGTGGGTTTGTGTCACCCGTAATCGGCTGGGTTACCGATAAGTTCGGGCCGCGATGGTTGGTCTTCTCCGGTGTCTTCCTTACGGGACTTAGCCTGATACTGATGAACTTCGTGAATTCGCTCTGGGCTTTTTATCTGGTGTGGGGAGTCCTGCTGGGAACGGGGTGCAGCATCTGTCTGGCACTACCTCTGGACAAGACGATAACCAGCTGGTTCGTCAAAAAAAGGGGACGCGCCCTGACCATCAAGTGGGTGTTTTGGGGACTGTCTGCGGTGCTCATGCTGCCCATAGTTGCCTGGCTTATCTCCACACAGGGCTGGCGGACCACCTGTGTCATTGCCGGGTTAATAATGTGGATTATCGGCTTGCCCCTTGCCTGGTTTTTCATAAAGCAGCATCGACCGGAATACTACGGTATGCTTCCTGATGGGGCGACAACCCGGGAGACTACAGAAGTAAACCGGATGATAGACAGCGGCGTAAAATACGCCATCGAAATCGATGAGGTGGAATTCACCCTCAGGCAGGCA
Organism: Chloroflexota bacterium; assembly: GCA_043804635.1. GTDB lineage: Bacteria > Chloroflexota > Dehalococcoidia > Dehalococcoidales > UBA2162 > JAZDIU01. The sequence continues at coordinate 3,974 of JAZDIU010000074.1, read as the reverse complement.
ATGAGAACGCCCGCCTACTGGTTGCTCATACTGACTAACGCTACTTTCGGGGCTTCCGTTGGCTCGGTTTTCCTTGTCCACGGTATGCCTTTTATCACCGATATGGGAGTTGAACCGGTTAAGGCGGCGATGATGATAGGGGCGATGAGCGCTAGCTGTATCCCCGGGTTCTTCGTCGGCGGGTTAGTCACCGACCATATCAAAAAACAGCACCTGAGATTTATTTTGGGAGGTAGTTTTCTCCTGCATCTTATCAGCGTTATTGCCTTCCTGTTAAGCCCCACTTTGACTCTGGTATACCCGCTTTTTATCCTCCACCATTTTGCTGGTGGTGTATTCGGACCTATACAGAGCGTAATAACTGCCCGTTACTTCGGTCGCAAAGCTTTCGGCTCTATTCGAGGCACCTTATTGATGTTCATATTACCGGCCTCGGTAGCCTCTCCGGTTTACGCGGGGTGGGTCTATGACACTACCGGCAGTTACATGATTGTCTTTACTGTATGTGCCGTTTTACTCACCCTTTCGACGATTTTCATTTCGCTGGCCTCTCCCCCCAAACAGCCAGCCCAGGTAAGCGATATCATTAAATTTGTATGAACCGATTGAGAGGTTCATATAATCCTGGTTTCCCGCTAAAGCGGAATCCAGAAAAGATAATCTTAAACCGTCAATCTCTAATTGCGCGGAAAAGCGACAAAACTCCCTTGACAAACTCAGAACATTAGTACTATTATTTATCCTGAGCGGAGTCGAAGGATAGCTACCAGTCATCAGTCATCAGCTTTCAGTTATCAGGATAAGCAGACTGCCGTACCTTAAAAATAGAGGAAAAGACTACTACTAAGTCGCAAAACGACACGCCTATTTAGCCGTGTCGTTTCATCAAATAAAAAATTTACTTATAATGTAACCGGAAACAAATACGCCCGTTTCAAACTCGTTCTACGCAGGTTTGTTTCAATTTTCAGGTAAGCCCGAGCCTACGGCAAAGCAAGATACGTTTCCTGCAATAGAAGAGCATCTTCTTCCAGGTTGGGGCTTTCACAGATGACTAATCCCTTCACTTTATAATCCTTCAGTGCTTTCAGAAGTTCCTTATACTGCAAATCCGAGTCCTTCAGGTCCAGGTGTTTAATTTCCCCTCTGCTCCCGTAGGCAATGCCGGAGAAGTGGATATGAATATCATCGAGGGCTGCCCTGCCCAGGCGTTTCTGGATTTGTTCCAGCACAGCGGCGAACTCCGGATAAGAGTTTACCTTTCCTTCTCGGGCGTGCTTGTGTGCGAAGTCCACGCAGGGAGCTACGCCAGTTAGCTCGGTACTCAGGTCCAAAATTTCTTCTATCGTGCCGAACTGGGTTGCCCTGCCCATAACTTCAGGTCTAATCCACACCGGATTGTTCTCTTTCTTAAGCCGGGAAAGTATTGCCTCCAGGTTTTCCTTGATGCTGGCGTAGGCTTTTTCCGGAGAATCGCCCAGATAAAAAGCAATGTGAACGACGGCGCTCCGAGCACCGCATATCGCTCCAATTCTAGCTGTCTGAACTAATCTATCCTGACTGGCTTTTATTTTCTCCGGCTCCCGGGCGTTCAGGTTTATATAATAAGGGGCATGGGCAGACAGCTTTATGTCGAGGCTGGTAGCAACTTTAGCCACCTCACGGGCGGTTTGCTCGCCCATAGTTACTCCCTGGACAAACTCCAGTTCCATACAGCCCAGCCCAAGCTCGGCAATCCTCCTGATGCCATCTACTGAGGAGCGCGTTTTAGCACTGTGAGGTGTGCCGCCGGTACCGAAGAGCAGTTTATTCATCTGGTTTTTGCCTCGCCTACCGCCGACTCTATCCAGTCCAGATAATCACTGTTACCGCCAATGATGGGCAAAGCAATTACTTCCGGGACCTGATAGCTGTGAATTCCCTTCACCAGTTCGACAACTTCATCCAACAGAGATATTTTAGTCTTTACGATTAGCAGGCTTTCCTGACTGGAATCTATTTTACCCTGCCACCAGAAGCGGGAGCTAACCCGGGGGACAATATTAACGCAAGCCGCTTTCTTATGTGAGAGAAGCTCCGTCGATATCCGTTCTGCTTCGTCGACGGTCCCAGTCGTGATTAGGACGACTGCGTAAGCAGGCTCTTTCATTTGGGTGCTTTGTCCCCGATTACCTTAACGCTGTCTCCGGTTTTGACCGTTCCGCCCTCGATTACCCGGGCGAAGACGCCTTCTTCAGGCATTATGCACTGTCCGACCAGGCGGTAAATCGCACATTTGGTATGGCATTCTTTGCCAATCTGGGTTATTTCCAGGGTAATGTCTTTGCCTACAGATACTCTGGTCCCCACCGGAAGCGAGACGACATCGATTCCCTCGGTAGTCAGGTTTTCGGCAAAGTCCCCAGGTCCGACATCCAGGCCAAGGTTTCTCATTTTATCGATGCTCTCAATTGCCAGCAAACTTACCTGGCGGTGAGTGCAGCAATCAGCGTGGGCATCACCCACTAACCCAAAGCCTTTTTGAAGAATGCCTTCCGTTACCGGCTCTTTCCTAGTGCCTTTTTTCTTACTCCAGCAGACCGCAATTACTTTTGCCATCATCTTTCCTCGTTTCTGTCTATTGTTCCGCCACCTATCACGGTATCGTCATCGTAGAAGACCACCGCCTGCCCGGGAGTGATTGCCAACTGAGGCTCGGCGAATTTAACGTAAGCTCTATTTCCATCCAAAGGTGTTACCACGGCTTGGGCTTCCTGATGGCGGTATCTAATCCTGGCTTTGACCTTAAGCGGTTGTTCCGGCTTTTCTATGGATATCCAGTTAAGGCTGGAGGTATACAACTCGTCCTTATACATTTCTTCTTTACCGGCTACAATGACGGCGTTCCTAACCGGGTCGATATCGCTGACGAAAAGTCGTTCTTCACTGGAAATGCCTAACCCGCGGCGCTGCCCGATGGTATAAAATGGTATGCCGCGATGTTCCCCGAGAACGTTACCCTGTTTATCCATAATTGCTCCCGGCAGGGCCGGTTCAAACAGTGAGGCATAGCCTTCAGCAATAAAGTCCTGGCTGTCCGGCTTCTTCTCGACACCCAATCCTAAAGTGACGGATATCTTTTTGACCTCTTCCTTAACATATTTACCGATGGGAAAGATTGATATAGCCAGTTGTTCTTGAGATAGTGCGAAAAGAAAATATGACTGGTCCTTGCTCAGGTCTTTTGCCTTTTTAAGCAAATAGCGGTTCTTTTGGGGAGCATATTCTATCTGCGCGTAGTGCCCGGTAGCAAAGTAGTCGAACTCGATTCCGCTTTCCCGGCACTTCCTGAGTATGGCATCGAATTTGATTTGGCGGTTGCAGCGGACACAGGGGTTGGGCGTTCTGCCCGATTGATATTCGCGGCGAAAGTAATCAAGCACCTGCGCTTTATATTCCTGGCTCAAGCCGATGATATGAAAGGGGATGCCCAGTATCCGGGCAACCTTAACGGCGTCTTCTGTCTCTTCGGCTTCATCGGGGCCGTAACAGGCGTGGCGTCTTCTTTCGGATGTGGCGGCTTTGCCGTCCCAAATCTTCATAGTTACACCGGTAACCTGGTAGCCCTGTTCTTTAAGCAGAGCGGCCGCTACGGAAGAATCTACACCGCCGCTCATTGCGACCAGTACTTTGGTTTTTTTCTTGGCAATCGTCATTTTCCCAGCTTCCGGTGTTCTTTGAGCAGGCACTTATCCATAACCACCAGCAGTCCGGCTTCTTTAGCCCGGCGGGCGGCGGCTTCGTTGATTACCCCCTCCTGCATCCACACCGCTTTCGCCCCTATCCGGATAGCGTCCTCGATAATTGGCATAACATCTTCAGAACGGCGGAAGATATCAACCACATCGACCGACTCGGGGATAGAACTGAGGTCGGGGTAACAGACTTGTCCCAGTATTTTCTTCATGGTGGGGTTCACCGGAATTATTTTATAG
>JAZDIU010000073.1:0-2276 GCA_043804635.1 Chloroflexota bacterium | reverse complement strand
CTTTCCCTTATGTGGCTCTCTGGTCGAAGGACAAGAAGGTCCTCGAAGTGAACCTAGCAGCCATACGCAAGGTGTCCGCGAAGATAATCGATGCCCTTGAGGAAGCGACAAACAAAATGGTCAGGATGGGATAGCTAATGGTAATGCGACTCGCGCCGGGTAGAGGTGGTTTCCTCCGTCCGTTTGGCTGCGGCTGGTTTATCCGTGAGTATCTCCTGGGCAATGGACCGGAAGGCTCGACCAAGGTTAACCCGAGCCGCGGCGCCGCACAAGCTGACATCAACTTCGAATACAAAGAGGCTCTGGCCCGGGCTACGGCACGTGAGAGAGCCGAGAGAATCATCAGCCGCATGGTACTAAGCGGCGCTGATGTCACGGAAGAGGAAGCCGACAGAATCTACGAGCGTGAGCTAAAAAGGCTGTCCCGCAAATTTACTCACATGAGGTATCACTCATTCCTAATGTATTTCGGTGTACTTAAACGGTTGGGTTGGGTCGAACCAACCAGCGAGACCGAGCCTTCAGCCATTCAAGACAACTATTCGGAAGCGCCGGCACGGACGTACTACCGGCTTACCAAACGAGGAATCGCAGCTGGGAATGACCTCTGGGCAAACCCTCTCTTTACCCTCTATCCCGAAATCGGCCCCAGCCACATGAAAAAACCGAATTAGTCATTCAAACAATTTATTATCCTTGTGTCATTTAAGCTCGTAGTTACACTGACCGCACAATTACGATATTATATAAGGGATTACTTGAAACAATTAAGGGGTTGGCGATTGAAGAAACTACAGAGTTTATTAGCAGTACTACTTATTATTTCGACAGTTGTTATTACGGGATGCGGTCAGGTTAATTTACCAGTCACTCCAAGCCAGATATCAACGCCAAGTGTAACCAGTACTACGCCAACAACACCAACTACGCCTCCCGCTCAGAGTCCGATACCTAGTTCGTCACAGCCTTTAACGGTGTCCTTTCTTAACGTTGGGCAAGCCGATTGTACGGTCATCCAATATGGTAACAGCGCCATGATTATTGATGCCGGTGGTAACTCCGGAGCCGCTTCGCTTGTCACCAAACTCAAAAACATGGACATCAGTAAGTTCGATGTAGTGGTCGGGACACATCCCCACGAAGACCACATCGGCGGTCTGGATACGGTAATTAATAACTTCGCCATCGGGACGATTTATATGCCCAAGGTTTCCCATAATACCAAGACCTTCGAGGATGTGTTACTGGCGATAAAAAACAAAGGCTTAACCGTGACTACCCCCGTTCCGGGAACCAGCTTTACCCTAGGCGGCGATGTGCAGTGTACCATCCTAGCGCCAAACAGCCAGAGTTATTCAGAATTAAATAGCTACTCAATTGTCCTGAAGGTGACATTTAATGGTCAGTCCTTCTTATTTACGGGAGATGCCGAGGTTGACTCTGAGCAAGAAATGCTAGCCAAGGGATATGATTTAAAGGCCGCGGTATTAAAGGTGGGTCATCACGGGAGCGTCAGCTCTACATCGGCAGCGTTCTTAAAGGCAGTTTCCCCTGATTACGCTGTGATCTTTGTCGGGATAGATAATACTTATGGCCATCCCCATCAGGAGACACTTGATAGATTGAATGCCACCGGAGTAAAAATCTACCGGACTGACCTGAGCGGCGGCACGATTAAATTTGTTGTTAGCGGTGATAAAATATCAGTAAGCATAGAGAAGTAAATATGAAGGTAACTATTGATAGGTTTGAGGGTAATTTTGCCATCTGTGAGAAGGCTGACCGCACCATGATTGATATCCCGAAGGATAAAATCCCGACCGAGGCTAAAGAAGGGGATATTCTGATTATCGAAGGGGATAACATCAAAATCGATACTGGTGGCACAGCTAAGCAAAAAAAGGCTATTGATGACCTGATGAACGATCTCTGGAAGTAAATTTTCTGATGTCCCAATTTACTTCTTTGTGACCTTGCCTGCACCTGGTAATTTTGGCGGTTAGTTTATGGGTCAGGACTACGGATTGTTACTCAATTTTATCCACTATCTGCCAGGTCCTTTAATCGAAATAACGAAAAGTATTATCGACATTTCATCCTCTTTTCATCTTTAATTCATGTCAGTTTCATCTTCATGTGTTAGTATGTTAGCATTAGGGCACCGCGCTAGGGAATCTGGAGGTAATATGAAATTTCTAGCCTGGATTGGGTTGCTGATTATATTACCAGGCTTGGTCTTTTCTTACTCATCATCGTGGGTAATGGCCAGTAGCCCC
>JAZDIU010000072.1:0-3496 GCA_043804635.1 Chloroflexota bacterium | reverse complement strand
GGTGCCATAAAGGCGGACTGATAGCCGTTGACGACAGACATAAGAAGAGCGGCGGTGGCGACCACCGTTTTGCCGCTGCCAACTTCTCCCTGCAGTAACCGGCTCATCGGGCGGCGCTTACTTAAATCTGTCAGGATTTCATTGAGAGACTTGTTCTGGGCACCGGTCAGCTTAAAGGGCAAAGAGTTCAAGAATGCATCCAGGACCGGCCGGTTAATAGTAAGGGGGATGCCTGGCTGGCTTTCCTGCCAATTGCGCCTTTTCGAGAGAACGCCTAACTGGAGAATAAAAAGCTCATCGAAAGCGAGGCGGGTCCTTGCCTGGTTCTTCAGAGCTTCGTTATCTGGGAAGTGAGCCTGCCGCAATGCCACTGGTAATTCGAGAAGTTTCCGCCTGACTTTAAGTTCAGCCGGTATAAAGTCTTTAATGTAACCTGCCCAACGGTCGATGAACTCTTTCATCAGTCGGCGGACGGCGCGCGGTTTCAATCCCTGAGTAAGCGGGTAAAGGGGGACCAGTCGTCCCGCGTGAGTGAGCTCTTTGTCTTCCAGGAATTCCCATTCCGGCGATTGAAACTCATTGCGTCCCTTAAATACAGTTACTCGTCCGCTGATGACGATTCTACTGTTTGTTTTGAGTGTTTTAGCCAGGTAGGGATTATTGAACCAGACAACCCTGATATTACCGGTCTCGTCGCCGACGGTGGCTTCGGTACTGCGCCGTCTGCCGCCAATCATAACCTGTCTGGCTTCCCACACATTAGCGATTATTGTTTGTTCTTCGCCGGGGGTCAGCTGGGAGATAAATTGTCTCTGGCTGTAGTCGATGTGGCGGCGGGGGAAAAAATAGAGCAGGTCTCTGACAGTCCTGACCCCCAGTTTATTGAACCGGCTTTCCAGGACTGAGCTAATTCCTTTGACGATAGTAATTGGGGCATCGAGGGATTGTTCAGCTAGAGTCCGCTTCGGGGTCGGTTTTGGCGGTGGGGTGCTGATTACTGATGGAGGTTTAGATTGAACTTTATCTTTTTCCGATTCTATGTCGCTAACGAGGTCGAGAACTTGGTTCATCCAATACTGACGCTGGTCTTTAGTGAGAGAGGAGTAATCAGAGTTAACCAGGAGTTCATTGAAGCGTTTCAATAACTGGGTGGAGATAATCGACTCTCGAGCTTGAGCAGTCCAGTTGCGGAGGAATTTATCCAGTCCGCCGAATACGGCTGAGTCTGAATAGCCCTTTTTGCTTTCAAGGGCGAGAATCTTGCGCAGAGGTTCAGCGTTTATTGGCAAATTGATACCCCGAATACAAGTAAATTCGAAATCCGAATATCGAAATCCTAAACAAATTCTAATGCTTTAAATCTTAAAATTCAAAATGTCCTGAAGTTCGGCTTTCGCTGGAATGGGATGTCTGAGATGCTATTTTTTATCTCCCAGCACGGCGACCACAAGCAGGCCGGGGCCGGTATGAGTGCCGATTACGGGGGTTGCTCTGGAAAGGAAGATTTTGCTTTTTGGGAATCTGGAACTAAGGCGGGCAATTACCCAATTAGCATCATCTAATGTAGTGGCATACTCAACGGCCAGTCCCTCAATATAGCGATAGCTCAAGACGAAATCACATAATCGAGCCAGGGCTTTAGTTCGGGAACGCTCACGGCCTATAGGAACTGCCTCGCCATCTTTCAATCCGATAATGGGATTTATCTTTAATATCGAACCAAGAAGTGCCGATGCTTTGCCGATGCGTCCGCCCCTTCTCAGGTATTCCAGCGTATCGAAAGTGGCATATAGTTCTGTCCGGGGCAGATTGCGGTGGATTATTTTCTTAACTTCGTCGAAATTAGCTCCGGCTTGTGCTGCTCTGGCGGCAGCAATAACCACCAGTCCCTGTGCCATAACTGCAGTGCGGGAATCGATTACTTCTATCCGGCACTTCTTTTTCATAAGTCCGATACCCTTAAGGGAGACTGAATAGGTTCCAGATAGCTTGGATGAAAGACTTATGACGAGGATTTCATCTGTTTCTTGAGCCAGTTTGTCGTATATTTCAGCGAAAGTTATCGGAGCCGGTGTTGAAGTTACCGGTAAGGCTTTATTATGAGAGAGCCTTTCATAAAACTGGTCGGCAGTAATATCAATGCCTGGCCGGTAGGTGGTGCTGCCGAAGCGGACATTCAGTGGGACTACGGTAATGCCCAGTTCTTTAGCCACCTCAGCTGGTAAGTCAGCGACACTATCCGTTATTAGTTTGACCGTCACTACTTCTCTGCTTCCAGAACAGTTACCGCTATAGCCCCGGGGCCGCCATAGACTCCCAGCACCGGGCTAACCGTTGACCGGTAAATACGCTCTTTAGGCAAAAGAGAACCAAGGCGCTCAGCCAGCTTATCAGCATCCTCATGCACAGTAGTGTGTTCTACAGCCACTGATTCGATTTTGGAAAAACCAGCGACGAATTTGTAAAGATAATCCATACCGGCGATTTTAGAGCGGACTCTGGTGACCGGAGCCATCTCACCATCCTTTACGGTAAGCAGGGGTTTGACCGATAGAAGTGAGCCGACTAATCCCTGTGCCTTACCGACACGGCCGCCCTTGGCAAGATACTTGAGGGTATCGAAACAGGCGATGAAATGGGAGCGGGGCATAGCCCGGCGGACTAGACCAGCTACTTCATCGAGTTTGGCTCCTTGTTGAGCGGCTTTAGCGGCGCTGATGACAATCAATCCCAGTCCCATCGCTACCATTTGTGTGTCGATTACTTCTATTCGGCATTTCTTCGAAACCATTTTTACGGCGCCTAAAGCCGATTGATAGGTACCGCTGAGCTTACTGGAGGCGTCAATCGCCAGGATTTCATTGGTTTCTTTTGCCAGCTTGTCATAGGTTTCGGCGAAAGCGGCCGGTGAAGGCTGGGTAGTCGTCGGCCAGATATTATCGCGGACTAAACGGCGGTAAAAATCGTCAGTGGTGATAGTCACACGGTCGAGAAATGAATCGTGACCGAACAAGACGGTCAGAGGGACAACCGTAATGCCCAGCGTTTCAGCGATGTCGCTGGTAACATCGGATAGGCTATCGGTAACTATTTTTACAGTCATCGATTTTACTCCACAGACATTATGTAATCATAATGAGGCTGCCCGCCTTTAACCACTTCGACCTGAAGACGGGGGTGCTGCTCTCGAATACCGGCACTGATTTCATCTGCGGCATCCGGTTCGACATCGGCACCGTAATAAATGGTGATAATTTCACAGTTGTTCAAATCTATTTTAGCCAGGACGTTATTTATGACTTCGGGCATAGTTTTGCCAGTGGCTAATAGTTCGCCGTCCAGAAAACCGATAGCCTGCTTTCTCTTAATTTTCAAACCATTCATCTTCGATGAGCGGACGGCGTGAGTAACTTCGATTGTCTTTATCTTCGATTTCGCCTCATTCATCAGGTTGGTATTAGAATCGAAATCGGCTTCGTAATCGAAAGCGAGAAGG
>JAZDIU010000071.1:0-33672 GCA_043804635.1 Chloroflexota bacterium | reverse complement strand
ACCGAACCAGCCGAACCAGAGCAGGGCTGCCCCCAGCACAACCATAGTAATGTTATAGGGTTCCATAGACTCTTTTTCACGAAAACCCTTGCGTGGACCGAGTACCAGAGCGAGGGCAAGGGCAGAAACGCCGGCGTTGATATGGACTACGGCGCCACCAGCGAAGTCAAGAGCACCTAGTTTAGCCAGCCAACCACCGGAACCCCATACCCAATGAGCCACCGGCGCATAAACCAGGGTCAACCACAGAGCGGAAAAGACCATAAGAGCACTGAACTTGATGCGCTCGACGACGGCTCCGGTAAAAAGGGCTACCGTGATGATGGCGAACATCGCCTGATATATCATAAAGGCGAGATGCGGGACTGTAGTAGCATAGGTCGAGGACGGCTCCTGTCCGACTAATCGGAGTCCTACCCATTCTAATCCCCCGATAATGCCCCCTTTATCGGGACCGAAACTGAGGCTGTATCCGTAGGTTATCCAGAGGATGCTAACCAGGGCAAGGATGGCGAAACTCATCATTATGGTAGAAAGGGCGTTTTTCCGTCTGACCATCCCACCGTAGAAGAGCGCCAGCCCGGGGGTCATAAGCATCACCAGGGCTGAAGAAACGAGTATCCAGGCTGTATCACCCGAGTTGATAGACATCTAAAGCCTCCCCTTAATTCTAGATGTCTCTATTTTAACCGAGTAATGTTTCCAACATGTTACGGGCGCATTACATTTTTATTTCGTAGCAATTCAGGAGTTAGGCTCCATGACCGTGAGGTCGAGGGATGGAGTTCACCCTCATCTTTTGAGGATATCAGGGACAAACGCGATATGGTCGAAAGTACACATTGTTTCGACAGTTGGAATAGCCGGGGGAATGACGAAGCCTACACGAAGAACAAGGAAAAAAGATGCAGGGCAAACGAAGTTTGAAACAGTATAAAACCCCGACCGTAAGATCGCGGGAAGTTTATGATTTATGATTCTTCTTTGAACCGATAGCCGATGTTTCTAACCGTTTCGATAAAGGTATGGGTTGGGTCCTCAATCTTGCTTCTGAGCCTTCTGATATGTACGTCGACCGTTCTGTCGCCGCCATAGTAATCGTAACCCCAGACTTTGTTGAGCAGCGCATCGCGTGTAAAGACTCGGCCTTTGTTGCTGGCTAAAAACTTAAGCAACTCGTATTCCATAAAAGTCAGCATTATCGGTCTGCCGGATAAAGTGACCTCGTATTTGACCAAATCTATTAAAAGGTCGCCGCATTCGATTAGCTCATTGCTGTGCTCCGGTTGAGTTTTACCAAGCAGGCGTTTGATTCTTAATACTAGCTCTCGAATTTCATACGGTTTTATAGAAAAATCGTCTATACGGTCGAGGTTCTCAACCCTATCCAGAATTTCCGAAAGTATCAGAGCTATAACGGGCAGGTCTCTTTCCCGTTTTATCATTTCAGCTAACTCTCGAATTTTGATATGACTTTCAAAGTCAATCAGTACCAAATCCGGGGGTCTTTCGGCAATCTGCTTAATCGCCTCTTCCCCATCGGGAATAATCGAAGAAGTAAAACCGGCTATACCGAGTTCCGCTCGCAGTTTGGTAGCCGTTCGGGTATCACCGCTGATAACGAGTATTTTAGCCATATTCTACCCTTGAAGGTTAGATGTTTTTAAAATAAATGAAACGATCTGTTCGTAATGTAGTGAATCTGTTTATTCCTTTAAGTCCGGACAGGTATTCCGCGTTTAGCTAGGTATTCTTTAATTTCTTTAATAGAATAAGTCCCGTAATGGAAAATGCTGGCGGCGAGGACGGCATCTGCCTTGCCTACCGTTAATGCCTGATAGAGATCTTCCGGGGTCCCGGCTCCACCGCTGGCAATAACCGGAACGCTGACCTTTTCTGAAATAGTCCGGGTAAGCTGGGTATCATATCCCGCCTTGTGTCCGTCGGCGTCTATGCTGGTAAGAAGCACCTCACCGGCTCCCATCTCTACAGCTTGCTTTGCCCACTCTACAGCGTCGATTCCGGTAGGTTTCTGACCGCTATGGGTATAAACTTCCCATTTTGGTTGGCGGCTTTCATCCAGTCGTTTGGCATCTATAGCAATGACAATACACTGGCTGCCGAATTTCTCGGCGCCTTCGCTAATCAATGCCGGTCTGAGGACAGCCGCAGTGTTTATCGAGACCTTGTCGGCGCCCGCAAGCAGCATACGCCGCATATCGCTAATGAGGCGCAAACCGCCGCCTACGGTTAAAGGCATAAACACTTGTTGCGATATGCGCTCCACAACGTCGACCATAGTATCGCGTCCTTCGGGAGTCGCCGTTATATCCAGGAAAACCAACTCATCAGCGCCTTGTTCATAGTAGAACCGGGCGAGTTCCACGGGGTCGCCGGCGTCGCGCAGCTGAATAAAGCTTTTCCCTTTTACTACCCGGCCGTCTTTAACATCAAGGCAGGGGATAATTCTTTTCGTCAGCATTTTATCTTGCTCCCTGAGCCATCTTGAAGAAGTTGTCATAAATTTTGAGTCCTACCTCGCCGCTCTTTTCGGGGTGAAACTGCGTGGCGACAAGGTTATCCTTAGCAATGAGACTGCATATTGAGGTCCCGTAATCGGTTTCACCGGCAATCAGTGACTCGTCTTCCGGCAGGGCATGATAACTGTGTACGAAATAGAAGTTGGCATTGTCCGGTATGCCGTTGAAAATTGGGTGAGACACCCTCTGCTTTACCTGGTTCCATCCCATATGAGGTACCTTTAGTCCGCCTGGGAGCCGCCGAACCGCGCCTTTAATGATGTCCAGGCACTCGTGCCAGCCGCCCTCTTCAGTACCGGTAAATAAAACTTGGAGTCCGATGCAGACGCCTAAGAAAGGGTGACCTTCCGCAACGTATTTTCGAATCGGGTCGGACAGTTCCAGTTTATTCAGGTTAGCCATTGTATCGCCGGCAGCGCCTACTCCCGGCAAAATTACCGCCTTAGCTGACAGTAGCTGGCGGGCGCTGCTGGTTACTTTAGCCGTGTAGCCCAGTTGGCTTATAGCATTAACTACGCTCCTTAGATTCCCGGCGCCGTAATCTATTATCGCAATCACTTTGCCTTTTGTCTCCTATTACAGTCATTTCGTCTTAATATGCTATGTTGGATTACGGAAGTAACTTGCCGTATATTTACATCATAACGCAATTCAGGTTAGTTAGTAAATGCTATTACATATGGAAATAAACATTGATATTTTGCCACATTGTTGCTGAACTATTAAACAGCTATTTAAACCCTTTTCATAATTTTACCATAGATTTAATAATCGAGCCTCAAAATGTGTTGACAATAAGTATAGTGGGGTGTATCATTTTGAGCGAAAAACGTGACTAAAAAGAAGGAGGCGTAAATGACCAAGCGACTGGACAAAGTCAAGTTAGTTAAGGGGCGCAGATGGGAAAGGCAGGACCCGATAGATAATATCGGCGTCTCTACTTACGAACTGCTCAGAGATGCAATTAAAGAAGGGAAAAACCAGCTTGCCAAAGACCTCACTGATTACCTCTGGGACTGGGAAATTAAGCTAGTCTACGATGTTAACAACGACCTGTGCGGTGGCATCCCGTCATTCTGGATGACCAACTATGGAGAAGATACTCTCTATGAACCTTACCGTGAAATGCTTTACAAATACTACGGGAAGAAGGGTCCTGTTTGGATAGGAAAGAGGGATTTGAATCCCTACGACTTCGCTATGGAGGACCATGTTTGGCGGATGGTGAGGCTCCACCGGATGGGTAAAAACGAGGGGACCGGCGGGTTCGTCATTAATGAATATGAAGATAGATATGAAATTCTCTGGGACCCGTGCTATTCCGGCGGCCGTACGCGGCGAGGCGACCCGCTTACCGGGACCCGGCCCTATACCGAAGCTCCCTACAATTTCGCGTGTAACCGGGCGCCGCACTGGTGGACGGAAGGTAAGACGGGCGTAACCGGCTATTGTATTCACTGCTTCATCCTGCACGAAATTATGGATGTCGAGCAGACGGGATATCTAGGACAGTGGATTGTCGCCTATCCCGAAAATCCGTGGGATCCGTGTCCGTACATTTGTTACAAGGATGTCGACTGGATTCCTGAAAAGTACTATGCCAGGCTCGGTTTCAAGAAACCGAAGTCAGCCAAGCCCATACCTAAATTCAAAGACACAACCAAAATACTGAAAGTGACGCATTCGGACGAGCTTGGCCGTATGTGTATCAATACCGTCACACTTTTGAAGAGAGCTATCGATGCCGGAGATAAGGAAGAGGCACTGAATCTCGTAACCACTTTGAACGCCGAGAGGGAAGTCCAGCAGTTCACCCGTGTCCGGTGGAATTGGGGATGGTTCGACATCCTCGTGAGAAAGTATGGTTATAATGAGCTGTACCATATTCTCAGGTCGATTTACAATTCTATGGAGCCAACGCTTCTCCCCGACGAACCGAAACCAACGAAGTCACAAATTCCCAGCGCCGAAGAGCGTGTCCGGAAAGCCGCCGTCTGGGCGAGAGGAGACCGCTGCGGTCCCGATGGAAGCTCGGTGAAAATCATCGATGAGCCGGACAGGATTGTAATGGAGATGAATCCCTGCGGCAGTGGTGGACGTTCTTTGTTGAGTATTAAGCTGGATAAAGCTGCATTAGACGTAGCTAAAGAGTTCAAGCTTTCGGTGCCTTCATTGGAACGAGGACCCCTTACGGAATCACCCTGGAATTTCGCAGTGACTACAGAAGCCAATCCAGTAGCCTGGGGTAAAGTCGGGATTCAGCATTATTGTACCCGGTGCTGCGTCCATTTCTCGATGGCAACTATAGCTCGGACCGGATATCTAACTACTGTGATTGACCATCAAAAACCCGGAAACCCGAACTGCCGCTGGTATTTCTATAAAGACCTGGATGATGTTCCTGAAAAATTCTACAAGGAGATTGGCGCGGTTAAGCCGCCAAAGTCGAAGAAGTAGTTCTTAATTAACTACTGTTAACGATAACAAACAAAAGGAGATATGTTGTGAGCCCGAAAACCGAAACCTTAAAAACTGGCATTGTTATCATTGGCGGAGGTGGGGCTGGTATCGCCGCTGCCGTACAGGCAGCAGAAAAAGGTGCTAAAGGTAAGATAATTGTGTTGGAAAAGCGGCGCGCCATTGGTGGTAACTCGGCGATGGCGGCGGGTATTTTTGCTGCCGATAGTCCGGCTCAAAAGCGCCGGATGATTGATGCTCCGAAGGATACGCTCTTTCAGTTGGGTATGGATTTCCATCACTGGACAATCAATCCTAGAATTCTCCGTGCCTATATAGATATATCGGGCGATACGATTCGTTGGCTCGAAGAAAAAGGGGTCAATTTCGAATACATACCCGTAATGAACCCCAAATATGCTATCCGGACTTTCCATCGCATCCTTGGTGCCACAGTCCTTAAACCACTAATGAAGGATTGTGAAAGAATGGGCGTGAAGGTGATTTGTGATTGCGCCGTCAACAAAATCTTGAGGGATGATAAAGGAAATGTAACCGGGGTTCAAGCGACCACCAAGGAGGGCAATCTCAAAATCGAGGCTAAGAGTGTTATCATCGCTACCGGCGGCTATGGCGCTAACAAGAAGCTATTGAAGAAATATTATCCTAATTATGGCGAAGAGACTCTCTACATCGGGTTAAAAGAGCTTACCGGAGACGGACTCGAAATGGCTATCGATGCCGGGGCAGCTACGGAAAGTCTGGGCATACTTCACACCTGGGGCGCCCGCTTCCCCGGGACCAGGCTAATCAATCTGATGAATCGGCGACCCGACACCATTTGGATTAATAGAAATGGCGAACGGTATTGCGATGAATGTGTCGCCTTCGATATGGGTTTACGGGGCAACGTCGTAGAAAAGCAACCGGGTAAGGTCTCTTATACTATCATCGATCAGAAAATGCTTGATGCCATCATAAAGGAGAACCTTACCGGAGCCGAAGGGACTATTGCCGGGATTATGAGTAGTAAAGCCCAGAAGACCGAAGCCGGCGGAGCGAAGTGGGTCGATATAGAGGAAAAAGAACTCAAAGCTGCCGCCAATGTAGTTTACGGGTTTAATGAAGCCGGGACCCAGTGGACCGAATTACCCAGGCAGCTCGAATTAGAGGCAGCCAAGGGAAAGGTTAAAATTTCCAGTTCTTGGGCGGACATTGCTAAATGGATTGGTGTTGCTCCCGCTACTCTGAAGGCAACCGTCGACGAATACAATTCTTTCTGCGACCACGGCCACGATGCGATTTTTGCTAAAGACCGCCGGTTCCTGGTGCCGATACGTACCCCGCCCTTCTACGCACTGAGATGCTACTCTCATTTCCCGGATACTATCGGCGGCATTAAGATTAATCACCATATGGAAGTCCTGGACAATCAGGATAAGCCGATTCCCGGACTTTATGCGGCTGGCGTTTGTTGCGGCGGCTGGCAATCGGAAACTTATTGCTTCGTTCTGACCGGCAGTATGTTCGGCTTTGCGCTTAACTCCGGACGCATTGCTGGAGAAGCCGCCGCCAAATTCGTTGCGAAGAAGTAAAAGGAGAAAGCCGTTCGAAACTAAAAGAGGGGGCGTACGCCCCCTCTTTTAGTTCTTCTTGAGTTATTTTATCTCTGTAAGATGTGCAGGCTGAGGGCCGCTCGTTCGGTAGGAGCGTCCTCTCTGATAATTCTTCCCCCACCGTTGTGGACGAGGCCAGTCTTGGCGCCTTTGACCTGCCGTGCACCCGCCTCACCTCTTAGCTGCCAGACTATCTCGGCAGTCTGTCCGAGCCCTGTAGCCCCGATAGGGTGTCCTTTCGATTCCAGCCCGCCGCTCACATTCACCGGTATTTTGCCGCCCAAACGCGTATTGCCGGCTTCTGAGAAAGGACCACCTTCTCCTTCCGGACACAATCCCATAGATTCGATGATATGAATCTCAGCAAAGGCGGTGGCATCATGAACTTCGGCTACATCAATATCTTCCGGACCGACTCCGGCCGTTGCATACATCTTCCGGGCTTCCCGCCTATCGATGTCTTCCTCTTCTTCAAGTCGGTCTTTTCCGGAACTAATCATTGAAGCCAGAATCTTAATAGGTTTAGACGCGCCGATTTTCTTTGCGTAATTAGCGCTGCAAATTATGGCGGCCGCCGCGCCATCCGACATCGGCGAACACATCGGCTGAGTAAGGGGATAAACTACTTCCCTGGCTTGAAGAATTTCTTCGACACTAAACGGCTTTTGGTACATAGCATAGGGATTCAGAGTACTATGGAAATGGTTTTTAGAGCTGACGGCCGCCAGTTGTCTCTGGGTAGTCCCGAATTTTTTCATGTGCTTCACCGCCGCCTTGGCATAGATGTCCATAAAAATCGAACGCCGTGTGCCGCTTTTATCAACATATCTGTCAAGAATCTTCGTCGTTTCTTCTACGTCTGTTTGAGCCAGGTAACTGCGGATACCCACTTCGGGGTCGTCCGTAATCAGCTTTTCCATCCCTACTGCCAGCCCGACGTCATACATTCCGCCAGCAATCATAGACCAGACGACATGAAGAGCCGTCGATGCCGAAGCACAGGCATTTTCGACGTTAATTACCGGCATACCGCCGATTCCCATATCTCTCAAAACAACCTGTCCGCGAATTCCTTCCTGACCCCCGATTAGTCCCCAAACGCAATTACCGACCGAAGCAATCTGGATGGCTTCTTTAGAAACTCCGGCGTCTTTCAAAGCTCCTTCAACAGCTTCCCTCGCCAGGGATTTCATACTCCGGTCGGGGAATTTGCCGAACTTGGTCATATTTACACCGATAATAACAACGTCTCTCACTTAGTCTCTCCTTTTTAAGAAATATCAGACTGAACCCAATTATTATAAAGGCACTATAAAGTCAATGCAAACCGCATTGAAACCCTAAATTCTAAGCTCTAAGCTTAAATAATATCTAATATCGAATATAAAAAATAACTAAAACGTTTTGAACATTTGAATTTGGTTAATTCGGATTTGTTTCGGATTTCGGATTTCGTGCTTCGGATTTTTATGCCTATGTTATAATTAGAGCTTAGGAGGGAATGGGTGCCTACCGGACAATTCAAACTACCGGAACGTATCAGCCGGCTTGAGGAATTAGCCCATAATCTATGGTGGAGTTGGGACGACCGGGCCCGTGAGCTATTTCAGGCACTCGATTATCCTCTGTGGCATTTGACCAGTCACAACCCGGTAAAGATGTTACATCAGATTAGCCAGAAGAAACTGGCGTCGATAGCCTCTAATCCCGCCTTTTTGAATCTGTATGATTCCGTAATAGCCGCTTTCGATGCTGATATGTCGGCTAGTAGCACTTGGTTTGGTACCAGGTATCCTGAGCTGGCAAACGCGCCGATTGCTTATTTCTCTGCAGAGTTCGCCATTCACGATTCGCTGCCGATTTATGCCGGTGGCCTCGGCGTTTTGGCGGGCGATATGTGTAAAGAAGCCAGTGATTCCGGGCTTCCTCTGGTGGGAGTGGGTTTTATGTATCCTCAAGGATATTTCGACCAGCATATCAACGCTGCCGGCTGGCAAGAGGAGACTTACCGCCAGCTTAACTTCGATGAAGCACCCATTAACCTGCGCCGTCTATCTCAACAGGACGGGCGAGTACTTCAGGTTAGAGTCGGTGACAAGTCCTTATATATCCAGGTGTGGCAGGTAAACGTAGGGCAGGTTAAAATTTACCTTCTCGATACCAATGTCGATGAAAATCCGCCGCAGGACCGGCAGCTATCGGCACGTCTCTACACAGCCGACCAGGAACTCCGTATCCAGCAGGAGATTATCCTGGGCATCGGCGGGGTCCGTGTTCTACGAGCACTCGGTGTTAAGCCGGTCATCTGGCACGCGAACGAAGGGCATACTGCTTTTATGATGCTGGAGCGTATTCGAGAGGAGGTTGAGAAGCACGCTCCCTTTGCCGAAGCAGTACGGAGAGTCGGGACGTCTACTGTTTTTACAACCCATACACCGGTCCCGGCCGGCACCGATATTTTCCCGGTTCCGCTCCTGGATAAATACCTTCATTCTTACTGGGAAATACCGGGAATGGAGCGGGAAGCTTTTCTTAGGCTTGGTTGGAGCAATAACAACAGCGAGCCGACTTTCAATATGACAGTGTTCGCATTAAAGACAGCCGAGCACCGGAACGGAGTAAGCCAGCTTCACGGAGAAGTGACCCGAAAAATGTGGAGTCACCTCTGGCCAGGAACCAAGGAAGCCGATGTTCCTATCTCTTATGTAACTAATGGAGTTCACGTGCCTACCTGGGTGGCACCTGAGCTATTCGAACTGTATAAAAAATATCTGGGACCGGTCTGGATAAAAACGCATTATGATGCTGAGATGCTGAAATATGTTACGAACATCCCGGATGATGAACTTTGGGCTGTCCGAAAAAACCTGAGACGAAAGCTTATCCATACCATTCTGGAACGCGCTCAGGAGCGATGGGCAACGGATGAGGCAAACGCTCAACAAGTGCTTACGATGGGTGCTTTGTTAGACGGTGATGTCCTGACGATTTGCTTTGCCCGCCGCTTTACCGAATATAAGCGCCCTACACTGATTTTTTATGATGTCGAACGCCTGAAAAGAATCTTGACTGACCGGTGGCGGCCGGTCCAGATAATCTTTGCCGGAAAGTCCCACCCCGCCGACGCCGAATCCAAGAATCTTCTCCGGCAGGTATATAATCTAGCCAGTGACCGCGCATTTCATGGAAGAATTGCCTTTGTGGAAGACTATGATATTTATCTGGCACGTTATCTCGTTCAGGGAGTCGACCTCTGGCTGAATACTCCACGTCGTCTCCAGGAAGCCAGCGGCACCAGCGGGATGAAAGCGGCTCTGAATGGCGTTCCCAGCTATAGTATTCGTGACGGTTGGTGGTATGAGGGGTTCAACGGTGCCAATGGATGGGCAATCGGCGATAGTCCCGGCTTATCTCCCGCCGAGCAAGATAAAGCCGATGCTGAATCGATATACAAGACTCTTGAAGAAGAGATTGTGCCTCTTTTCTACGACCGCAACACGATGGATGTTCCTTCCGGCTGGATTAAAGTAGTTAAAGAAGCCATTCGCTCGATTATGCCCGCCTTCTGCGCCCGCCGTATGGTTAGAGACTACACCGAAAAGATGTACCGTCCCGCCTTCCAGTCCGCTCTTGCCATCTCCTCCGAAGAAATTATACTGCCGTAACCGGAGATTTCATATCGCCATTTGGTTACATCTTTTTTTGAAAGTGACAAAACTTCCTTGACAATACTAGACTAATGTTCTCTCATTTTTTTATTGATAGCTGTCTTGAAGCAGGTGCTCAGAAACAGCTAACTCTACTTTAAAATTAAGACCTCCGGCTGGCACGACCTCTGCCTACCGATACTGGGACTGGCTCTTTTTCAGCCTCCATCGGTTGTTCGCTGAACCGGGATACTTTCGTTAACTCACGACGGTAAGCGCACTGGAGACATTGTTCATCCCAGCTATCGAAATCTTTATCCAGAAAGAGGTCACCCCCACATCGAGGACAGCCTTTTAATTTCCATATAGCCATATCACTCACCTCGAAGACCATTTTAGGCTTAATGGCTGTCATCGTATGTGACTTTTGTCTCATTGTTTTGTTGTCGTCTACGGGCAGAGAAATGCTGTTTCAAAACGTCTTGACTTCATACTTTTCGTTGGATATACTTACTAGGGCGAGCAAACAGCTAAAGCTGAGTGCTTCCCGTTGGAAGTCTCAGCTTTATTTATGTAGAAAGATAGATGAAGATTGCTATCAGCGGTAAGGGCGGAGTCGGCAAGACTTTACTAGCCTCTTTTCTTTCTAAAATCTTCGCCGATTCTGGCTATTCAGTCCTGGCTATAGACGCCGATTCCAATGCCACTCTGGCGGCCACTCTCGGTTTTCCCAACGCTCAAGAAATCACTCCCATCTCTGAAATGAAGGAGCTCATCGAGGAGAGGACTGGAGCTACTCCCGGTAAGTCGGGCACCTACTTCAGGCTTAATCCCAAAGTCGATGACCTGCCGGAAAAGTTTTGGAGAGAGCACAGAGGCATCAAGCTGATGGTAATGGGTGAGCTCAAGCGGGGAAGCTCAGGTTGCTATTGTCCGGAAAATGCTATGTTACAGGCTCTGGTCAGCCATCTGCTACTGGCAAGAAATGAAGTGATTATTATGGATATGGAGGCGGGGATAGAACACCTTGGGAGAGCCACTGCTAAAGCCGTAGATGAGCTAATCATTGTTGTAGAGCCAGCCAGACGGAGTATCGAAACCGCTAATAAAATCCGCCAGTTAGCCGGCGATATGGGTTTACAAAATATCAGTATCGTGGGCAATAAAATAAGAAGCCAGACCGAAAAGGAATTCCTCACTTCCAGCCTGGCTGACTTCAAATTTCTCGGTTTTATTCCTTATGAGTCGGCGCTGACTGAAGCCGATATCGCTGGTGTTTCCATTATAGATTCAAGCCCTAAAGTTATGGCGGCTGTGAAGGATATTTATAAAGCTCTCACGTCTGGAGCTAAAATAGAAGCTAAAAAATAAAAGGAGGTTTTGATGCCCTACGACGTATCGAAAATGGCGGACTGGCAGGTTGCTGACGCCGCAGAAGAAAACATGCCGAACCCCGAGGAATGGCGGGAGAAACTGGGGCTGAAAAAGGACGAGATGATTCCTTTCGGGAAAACACCTAAACTCGATTTCCTGAAGATAATGGAGCGTCTCAAGGGTAAACCCGATGGTAAATACATCGAGGTAACTGCCGTAACTCCGACGCCGCTTGGCGAAGGCAAGACAACGACCACTATGGGGCTTATGGAAGGTTTAGGTAAGCAGGGGTTGAATGTCGGCGGTTGTATCCGCCAGCCTTCGGGCGGTCCTACGATGAATGTGAAGGGTACCGCTGCCGGTGGCGGTAATGCGCTGCTTATTCCCCATACTGAATTTTCTCTGGGGCTTACCGGCGATATCAACGACATAACAAATGCTCACAACCTGGCGATGGTGGCGTTGAATGCGAGGATGCAGCATGAGCGCAACTATACCGACGAGCAGTTAGAGAAGCTTAGCCATATGCGCCGGCTGGATATCGACCCCAACCGGATAGAAATGGGTTGGGTTATCGACTTCTGTGCCCAGGGTCTGCGTAACATCATTATGGGTCTGGGCGGACGTATGGATGGTTTCCTGATGCAGTCCAGGTTCGGCATTGCCGTCAGCTCGGAACTGATGGCTATCCTCTCCATCGTGAAGGACCTGGCTGACCTGAGACAGAGATTGGGAGAAATCACGGTTGCATACGATAAAAGAGGCAAACCCGTTACCACCAGCGACCTTGAAGTAGCCGGAGCCATGACCGCCTATATGCGTAATACCATTAATCCTACCCTGTGCTCTACGGCAGAGTACCAGCCCTGTATGGTGCACGCCGGGCCGTTTGCTAATATTGCCATCGGTCAGTCATCTATTATCGCCGACCGTCTTGGACTGAAGATGTTCGATTACCATGTTACCGAAAGCGGATTTGCCGCCGATATCGGTTTTGAAAAGTTCTGGAATGTGAAATGCCGCTATAGCGGACTTAAGCCGAATGTATCCGTGCTGGTGGCTTCAATCCGCTCGCTCAAGATGCACGGCGGCGGACCCAGGGTAGTCCCGGGCGTGGCTTTACCCGATGCCTACAAGAAGCCTAATGTAGAGCTTGTGGAAAAGGGTTGTGCCAATATGCTGCACCATATCAAGACTATCAGAACCGCCGGTATCAACCCGGTAGTCTGCATCAATAGTTTTCCCACTGATTCCAAGGAAGAGGTTGCTGCGGTCCGTAAGGCCGCTGAGGCGGCCGGTGCTCGTTGTGCCGTATCTACTCATTACGCAAATGGTGGTGCTGGTGCTCAAGAACTGGCTGACGCCGTCAAGGAAGCCTGCAACCAGAAGAATGATTTCAAGTTCCTCTATCCTAACGAGATGAAGTTGAGAGAAAGAGTCGAAAAGATTGCTAAGACGGTCTATGGCGCCGATGGTGTCTCCTGGAGCCCGGATGCTGAAGCTAAGGCAAAGGCTTTCGAAGCCGACCCCAAGTATAATGAATATGCAACTATGATGGTCAAGACCCATCTATCTCTGACCCACGACCCGACTATCAAAGGGACTCCTAAGGGTTGGACGCTGCCAATTCGTGATGTGTTGATTTATTCCGGGGCAAAGTTCCTTTGTCCGATGGCTGGAACTATCAGCCTGATGCCAGGCACCGGTTCCGACCCCGCTCTACGGAAGATCGACGTCGATGTGAATAGCGGGAAAATCACAGGGCTTCACGATGTAAAGTAAATAAATAATAATGTAAGGTCGGATGCCGAAAAACTCAGGAAAAAAGAAAACTGTCCACTTCGAACCCGGCAATATCGAGATTGCTGTGGAAGAGGGTACTAGTCTCTTAGATGCGGCAATCGAAGCCGGGGTGCGGCTCATCGCTGCCTGCGGTGGTGCCGGGACGTGCGGCACCTGCAAGGTCAAAATCGAAGAGGGTGAGGTTGAGACTACCCGGACGATAAAGCTTTCTGAGGAAGAATTTCAACGCGGCATCCGACAAGCTTGCCAGAGTAAAGTTCTCACCGACTTGAAGGTTAGCGTTCCGCCGGAATCAAGGTTAGAGACGGCGGTTCTTGTTCGCGAAAGGAAAGGGATAACGACCGGTGCCCGAAAGGGGGTCCTGGCTACTGGCTGGCGATTTAATCCTCCTTTAAGCAAATATTTTGTTAAGCTCCCGCCGCCGACCCTGACTGATAATATTAGCGATTTATCTCGACTACTGAGAGGATTGAAACAAGATTATAACCTCCGTAATATCACGGTGGATTTCGATGTGCTTAAAAAACTATCCCAGGTATTACGGGATAGTAACTGGGAGGTTACGGTAACTACCTTTGTAACCGCCGTCGAAGACCAGGCTACGGCTAATCGCCGTCCTAGATTAGTAAATATCGAGGCGGGCGATACCCGGGATAAGCACTATGCTCTTGCTATCGATATAGGTACGACTACGGTAAAAGCACAATTGCTTGACTTAAAGCATGGGACGGTTATGGCTGACGGCACCGATTACAACAGCCAGATTAGCTTCGGTGCTGATGTCGTTACCCGTATCGCTTATTCTCAAAAACCGGGCGGGCTTGAGAAGCTGCAGCAAGTTGTGGTAGGGACTATGAATGGGCTTATCGATAGGTTAGTTACTGAAAGCGGCGTTGACATTAAAGACGTTGGTCACCTGATGGTGGCGGGCAACACTACTATGCTCCAGCTTCTACTCGGTCTCGACCCCAAATACATCAGGCTGTCTCCTTATACGCCGGTGGCTATTTATATTCCCCCGATAAAAGCACATACCCTCGGTATTAATGTTGCCGAGCACGTTTATCTTTTCACTTTCCCGCTCGTTGCCAGCTATGTCGGCGGGGATATTATCTCCGGAGTTGTTGCCGCGGGCGTGCATCAGACTAAGAAGCTTACATTATATATCGATATCGGCACCAACGGCGAAATCGTGATAGGTAACTCGGACTGGATGGTAACAGCTGCCTGTTCGGCGGGTCCAGCCTTCGAGGGCGGTGAAATCAAACACGGTATGATTGCTACTGCCGGTGCCATCGAAGAGTTTAATATCGACCGAACAACCATGGAGCCTAAGATAGGCACTATCGGCGGCGAGAAACCGAAGGGGATTTGCGGGTCTGGTCTGATAAACATCGTGGCTGGGTTACTTGAAGCTGGTGTCATCGGTCAGAACGGCAAATTCAATACTAACCTTCGCACGAAACGACTTAGAGAAGATGATGATGGTTATGAATACGTCCTTGCCTGGGCACCGGAAACGCAGATAAGTAAAGATATTGTCATTACCGAGATTGATATTGATAATCTTATCCGGGCTAAAGCAGCGATGTTTGCCGGCTGTCAGACGTTAGCAAAGAGCGTCGGGATGACCTGCCAGGATATAGAACAGGTAATCATCGCTGGCGGCTTCGGTAGTTATATCGATATCGATCGAGCAATAACTATCGGTCTTCTGGCTGATTTACCATTGAATAGATTTATTTTCATCGGCAATGGTTCTCTTATGGGCGCCCGGTTAAGCTCCTTCTCTACCGATATTATCGATGAAGTGAGACGGATAGCCAAATTGATGACTAATTTCGAATTAAGTGAAAATGTGGATTTTATGAACAACTTTGTTGCTGCCTTATTCCTGCCCCATACCAATGCGGAAGAGTTCCCCTCAGTGGCTAAGCGGTTGGGCAAAATCCGGCGGAGGGTGGCGGCTTGAGTTTCTCCATTGCGGTAGCCGGCAAGGGCGGCACCGGTAAGACCTCTATTTCCAGCCTGATTATCCGTTACCTATTGAAAAATCAACTTAAGCCGATTCTGGCAATCGATGCCGACTCGAATGCTAACCTCGGTGAGAGCCTTGGACTCGAGGTTAAGCAGACTATCGGCTCGCTGATAGCTTCCTTCAATATAGACAAAATAAATATCCCTCCGGGACTGACTAAAGAAGCCTATCTTGAATTGAGATTAAATGAAGCTGTGGTAGAAAGCAAGGGGCTGGACCTCCTGACGATGGGTCGCGGTGAGGGTCCTGATTGCTATTGCTATCCCAATTCCGTTCTGCGGAAGTTCGTTGATTCTTTAACCGGCAATTATGCCTATCTGGTTATGGATAACGAGGCTGGTATGGAGCACCTGTCACGCCGGACTACAGAAAATGTTGACGTCCTGTTGTTAATTTCTAATCACTCGGTGAAGGGAGTTCGTACCGTAGCCAGAATAAAAGATTTAGTCTCTGAACTTAAGCTGAATGTAAAAAAACAGGCCATTCTTATTAACCTTGTTCCCGGACAGTTGGACCCACGAGTTAGTCAGGAACTATCCAGGTTGGGAATCGAGCCGACTTTTTTGATTCCAGAGGATGAATTAGTATATAATTATGATGTAGGGCTCAGACCCCTTCTTGATTTGCCGGATAGTTCCAAAGCAGTTATGGCAGTTAATGATGTGATGGCTAAAATTTTGCCAATGAGCGTAATCACGAAAAATTGACCAGCAAGGATAGGAGGCTAGAATGCCGGCAGAAATTATCGATGGAAGAAAGATTGCTGCAGAGATCCAAGTCGAGCTAAAGCAACGGATAAGCAACTTGCAGAACCGGGGAGTTACCCCCAAGCTTGCCACCATTCTGGTCGGTGAAGACCCGGCGGCTCTCTCTTACCTTCGTGGTATTGGCAAAGCCTGCAGTGATGTTGGCGTCCATACCGACACCGCAAAACTCCCTGGGAATATCGTCCAGAAAGATCTCCTCGATAAGATAAACGAACTTAACCGTGACTCTAAAGTTCACGGTATTCTTTTACTGCTGCCTTTGCCCAAACAGCTCAATACCCTCGAAGCTGAAAGTGCTATTTCCCCGGATAAAGATGTGGATGGGACTAATCCCATCAGTGCCGGTAAGCTTTTACTTGGCGAAGAGACATTCTTTCCATCGACTCCTTACGGAGTCCAGGAGCTACTCGTCCGCAGCGGACACAATCCCGAAGGCAAGCACGTGGTTATCGTCGGCCGCAGTAACATTGTCGGTAAACCCTTAATTGGTATTCTAATCCAGAAAGCGGCAGGTGCGAACGCAACCGTCACGGTGTGTCATACCGGGACTAAGAATTTAGTTGAAATAACAAGACAAGCCGATATTCTGGTAGCAGCGATGGGTAAAGCCAAAGCCATCACTGCGGATATGGTGAGACCGGGTACCATCGTAGCCGATGTCGGTGTTAACTTTATTCCAGACCCGGCCACCGGAAAGAACAAACAGGTCGGAGATGTCGATTTTGAGGCGGTAAAACAGGTAGCTGGAGCAATAACACCAGTTCCGGGAGGGACCGGTGCCGTTACCTCGGTTATGTTAATGGCAAATACCGTTCGGGCCGCCGAAAAACTAAGTAAATAGACGCATCGTAATTCTAACGAATCAAGGGATTAGAAAAATCAAATGACAGCTAGAATACTCGATGGCAGAAAAATCTCGGCAGAGATTAAGGAAGAATTAAAACAAAGAGTCGCCAGGCTTAAGGAGAAGAGGGTGACTCCCGGGCTGGCTGGCATTCTCGTCGGCGAGGACCCCGGCTCGGTGACTTACGTCGGACTCAAAGGCAAGGCGTGTCAGGAAGTGGGTATCGAAGAGCATATCGATAGACTCCCTGAGAATGTTTCCGAAGCTGATTTAATGAGGACTATCAATAATCTTAATCAAGACACCGATATTCATGGCATTTTTATCCAGCTACCATTACCGAAGCATCTTTCCGAGGATAAAGCTTTAGCCGCGGTCTCACCAGAGAAAGATGTTGATGGTTTTCATCCAGTGAATGTGGGCAAGGCATGGCTCGGACAGGCTGCCTTTGTTCCAGCAGTGGCAGTGGCTATTCATGAAATGCTGATTAGAACTGGTTATGACCCCAAAGACAAAGAAGTAGTGATTGTTAATACGGATAGTATGGTCGGGAGGCCCTTGGCTTCAGTCCTCATTCAGGACAAAGAGAAAGCAAGGGCTAACATTACCCTGTGTTATCCGACCACTCCCAACCTTGCCTCTTATACTCGCCGAGCGGATATATTGGTAGTTTCGGTAAATCAGCCCAAATTCATTACCGGCAATATGGTAAAGGAAGGTGCGGTGGTAATGGATTTCGGCTCTAACTTTGTGGAAGACCCGGTTACCAAGAAAAGAAAGACTGTCGGCGATGTCGATTTCGACGCCGTTGTAGAAAAGGCTGGAGCAGTTACACCTGTCCCTGGGGGAGTGGGACCGATGCTGGTAACTATGCTTTTGGTAAATACAGTTAGGTCGGCAGAGTTGGCTGCGGGACTCTAATTTAAGGAGGAATTTATGGATTACAAGATTGAGAAGAAGAAAGCCCCGGAATGGGGAGAAATCGATGTGCTGGGGGAGACTTACGAAAAAGGTAAACCTGAAGGAGAAGAGGTTGGCCGGTGGCGTCAGAAACTGGCTTCCCGGGAGGAGAAGATTAAGTATCTCCAGAACGGCGAGCGGTATTGGTATGGTAAGGAAGGATTTGGCAGCGAGAAAAGAAAGAATCCGGCTTAATTTTCCGGAACAGGTTTTTTAAAGATTACAATATTGGGAGGCAAAATGGCGTTTGAGATTCCAAAAACATCTTATAGCGGCAAAATCAAAGAAGTGACCTTTGGTAAGGGAAACAAGGCAGTGACTCTTGGCGGTGAAAGTGCCTATCCTTTTTACTTATTCGAAGGCAAAATGCCTCACCTACCCCGCATCGCTATGGAGGTCTGGGATTGCCCGCCGGATGATTGGCCGGAAACAGCCCTGGAGCCTTTTAAAGGGGTAACTAACGACCCCGCTGCCTGGGCAAAGAAGTGCGTAAATGATTATGGTGCTGAGATGATATGTCTGCAGCTCATCAGCACCGACCCCAACGGGCTTAATCGTAGTGCCGATGAAGCCGCTCAGGTAGTCAAGAAAGTGGCTGATGCCATCGATGTCCCGCTGATTGTCTGGGGGACGTCTAATGAAGAAAAAGATACCGATGTCTTAAGGAAAGTAAGCGAGGTCTGTCAGGACAAGAGCTTAATTATCGGTCCGGTGGCTGAAAAAAATCACAAGCGGATTGGCGCCGCCGCCATCGGTTATAAGCATACCGTGATTGCTTCGACGCCGATAGACATTAACCTGGCTAAGCAGCTCAACATTCTATTAGGTAATCTCGGGGTTCCCGATGAGCTGATAGTAATGGACCCTACAGTTAGCGGAATCGGTTACGGATTGGAGTATGCCTACTCGGTTATGGAGAGAATGAGGATGGCAGCCCTGACACAGCAGGATGATAAGCTCCAGTTCCCCATCATCTGCAATGTATCCAAAGAAGTCTGGAAGACGAAAGAAATGAAGGATGAAGACCCCAAGCTCGGCGATGTCAAGAAGAGAGGTATCCTGATAGAAGCTATGTCAGCAATGGCATTGCTGCTTGCCGGGGCTGATGTGTTAATAATGAGACACCCGGATGCAATAAAACTGATGAAAGACACAATCGGAGATTTGGCGGCTCCTTAAAATCAATAAAAGTGGGAGGTTGTAAGAATGGCAGAAAAGGAAGTTAAAAGTATCGACCCGGCGACTATAGAGATGCTGGATAAGGCGGCTCAAGACGGAGTGCGAACTGTCTTCGAACGGGCCGCAACCACCAGAGCTTGCCCTATCGGCGAGGAAGGCAGTTGCTGCAGTATTTGTGCGATGGGACCCTGCCGGGTTCCGTTACCGAAAGGAAAACAGGAAACACCCGAAGACAAGCGTAAGCGGACCGGTGTCTGTGGAGCTACCTCAGAGACTATTGCCGCCCGTAATTTTCTCAGGAAGATTGCGGCTGGGACTGCTTCCCATAGCGACCACGCCCGTAAAATGACCGAGAATTTTATAGCGGTTGCTAAAGGAAAAGTGCCTGGGATGGCAATAAAGGATGAGCAGAAGCTTATGCAGTTGGCGCTAGACCTCGGGGTTACTATAGGCGAGCGCAGTAATAACGAAATCGCCATTGAAATCGGTGAGAAATTAATGGAAGAGTTCGGCCGCCAGGAAGGAGAACTCCTCTATCTGAAGAGGGCTCCGTTAAAGCGGCAGGAGCTCTGGAAGAAGTTAGGCGTTGCTCCCAGAGGTATCGACCGGGAAGTAGTCGAGGCGATGCATCGTACTCATATGGGAGTCGACCAGGACTTCAGGTCTTTGCTTCTCCAGGGAGCCAGGACTGCTCTGGCTGATGGTTGGGGTGGTAGTATGATTGCGACCGACCTTCAGGATATTCTCTTTGGTACACCCGCTCCGGTAGCAAGCCAGATAAACCTAGGTGTTCTCAAGACGGATGAAGTCAATATTATTATCCACGGTCACGAGCCGGCGCTGGCTGAGATGCTGGCGGTAGTCGCTCATGACCCCGAAATGGTCGCCTATGCCAAATCTAAGGGCGCCAAAGGCATAAACCTGGCCGGGATGTGCTGTACTGCTAACGAAGTCCTTATGCGTCACGGTGTACCGATTGCCGGCAATTTCCTGCAGCAGGAACTGGCTATAGTTACGGGAGCGCTCGAAGCTATGGTAGTCGACGTCCAGTGTATTATGCAGGGTCTGGTTGATGTAGCTAGTTGCTATCATACCAAGATTATCACTACTGACCCCAGGGCTAATATTCAGGGTGCCACCCATATGGAGTTCGATGAGCATAACGCTGTTGAATCAGCCAAGAACATAGTCAAAGCAGCTATCGATAATTTCCCCAAGAGAGGTAAGAATGTGCGCATTCCGGACATAAAAACCGACCTCATCGCTGGTTTCAGCCACGAAACCATCAACTACCTTCTTGGTGGCCTATTCCGGTCTTCTTACCGCCCGCTGAATGATAACATTATTAACGGTCGTATCCGGGGTGTGGCTGGAGTAGTTGGATGCAATAATGCCCGTGTCACTCACGATGATATGCACGTCCGGATGGTCAAAGAGCTTATTAAGAATGACGTTCTGGTTCTCCAGACCGGTTGCGGAGCTATGGCTTTAGCTAAGGCTGGGCTGATGGTTCCCGAAGCGGCGCAATTTGCCGGTGAAGGACTCAGGTCGGTATGCGAGGCGGTCGGTATTCCGCCGGTACTGCATCTCGGAGCTTGCGTCGACAATAGCCGTATCCTCATTGCTGCCACGGCTATGGTCAAGGATGGCGGACTTGGTGACGATATCAGCGACCTGCCCGCCGCCGGTGCTGCTCCCGAGTGGATGAGTGAAAAGGCTATCGCCATCGGTCAATACTTCGTTAGCTCAGGGGTATATACGGTATTCGGTACCACCTGGCCTACCTTGGGCAGCAAAGAAGTAACCGACCTGCTTTTCAAAGAAATGGAAGGTATGTATGGCGGTATGTGGGCTTTCGAGCCGGATCCGGTTAAAGCTGCCCAGATGATGATTGCCCAGATTGATAAGAAGCGTAAAGCTCTGGGTATCGATAAGGCGAGAGAAAGAGTGCTCTACGACATGGCAATGAGACGGGAGCTGACATAAAATTAAGGAGGTTTGAGCGGTGTCAAAGATAATTGCTTCAGCCGCAATTAGAGGTGCCCATAAAATTGTAGACCAATCGGAGAAGAAATGGCGGGAAGCCATGGATAAGTGGGGACCCAACGAGCCGGTCGGTTTCCCTAATACAGCTTATTACCTGCCTGTCATCTACGGCATTCTGGGGATGAAGGTGGAGAAGCTCGGCGATATGGAGCCGGTGTTAAAAAAGTGCCGGGCTATTTTGCCTCCTCCTGTAAAAGAGCTTCATCCGCTGCCTTACCTGGCACCCGCCCTCGATGCCGGAATGGCAACATTTTTTGCCGAAGAGCTTATTGAAGCCATAAGGTATCTGGAGCACCCGGATTTCTATGTTAAAGGGGAAGACCCCGGCGATAAAAATATCTGGCTGGGTGCGGCAGATGACGTCATTCTCAGAAAGAGAGGCGTGGAATTTGTCGATGGTACCGCCCCTGGTTTTGCCGCTGTGGTTGGTGCCGCTCCCACTAAAGAAATCGCCGCCAAAATTGCCCAGGAGCTTCAGCAGAAAAACCTCTACGTTTTTATGGCATCTGAGTATAACGGAAAGAGGTTCTCCGAACAACTTGTCGAGGCGAAAGTCCAGATTGGCTGGCCGACTCGTCTGGTGTCCTTTGGGCCGGATATTTCTGCGGCTGTCTTCGCGATGGGTTTCGCTACCCGGGCAGCTATGTCCTTCGGCGGTATTCAACCCGGAGAATATAGAAAGATCCTTATCTACAATAAAGACCGTATCTTTGCTTTTGTATTGCCTATGGGCTTCGTCAGCGATGAGTGGTATGCTAATGCTGCCGGTGCCATCAACTGGGGATTCCCCACCATCGCCGATACGCCTATCCCCGAGGTTCTACCCAGTGGTATTTGTACCTACGAGCATGTCGTCTCCAATATTCCTCATGATAAACTGGTCTCAAAAGCAGTAGAGGTAAGGGGACTTAAAGTCAACGTATCTGAAATACCCATCCCCGTAGCTTTTGGTCCTGCCTTCGAAGGTGAAAGAATTCGTGGTGAGGATATTTACCTGGAATGCGGCGGTGGCAGGACAACAATGGTGGAATGGGTTACTACCAAGCGAATGGAAGAAGTCGAAGACGGGAGAGTCGATGTAATCGGACCTGAACTAACCGATGTTCCCGCCGGCAGTAAGCTCCCGATGGCAATAAATGTCGAAGTTGCCGGCAGACAGATGCAGGATGATTACGAGCCTATTCTCGAACGCCAGGTCCATCATCTCATTAACTACGCTCAGGGAATGATGCACATCGGCCAGAGAGATATTGCCTGGATAAGAATCGGTAA
The DNA here is from genome assembly GCA_043804635.1 of Chloroflexota bacterium. Taxonomy (GTDB): domain Bacteria; phylum Chloroflexota; class Dehalococcoidia; order Dehalococcoidales; family UBA2162; genus JAZDIU01. The sequence continues at coordinate 11,129 of JAZDIU010000071.1, read as the reverse complement.
GGGGGCAGTGGACAAGGGCTTTAAAATCCGCCATCTCGGCGTTATTCTTCACGCCAAGCTGCATCAGGACTTCGGTAGAATATTCGATAAAATGCAGGTAAAAATCTATACTGAAGATACAAAGGCTAAGGAAATATTAGCTAAAGCCAGAGCCGTGTATGGCGTCAGGGATGCCCGTATCGAAGGTATGACCGACGAGACTACCCCGACATACTACTCCTGCACTCTTTGCCAGTCCTTTGCCCCCACTCACGTTTGCGTGGTCAGCCCAGAGCGTACCGGCCTTTGCGGTTCGTATAACTGGATGGACTGCAAGGCTTCTAATGAAATTAATCCAACAGGACCCAATCAGCCGGTGTCGAAAGGTGAAATCATCGATGCCAGGCTGGGGCAGTGGAAGGGAGTCAATGAGTTTGTTAATAAGGCTTCCCGTGGCAAGATAGACCATTATAATTTCTACAGTATAGTCAACGACCCGATGACTACCTGCGGTTGCTGCGAAGCTATTGCTGCCGTTCTGCCGATGTGTAATGGCATTATGACCGTGAACCGAGAATTTACCGGGATGACTCCTTGCGGAATGAAGTTCACTACCCTGGCTGGAACAATCGGCGGCGGCCTTAGCACCCCCGGCTTCGTCGGGCACGGTAAGTATAACATCACCCAGAGGAAATTTCTCGTCGGTGATGGCGGTTTATTAAGGATGGTCTGGATGCCCAAGATGCTGAAGGAAGAGATTGGCGAGCGCTTTAAGAAGAGAGCCGCCGAACTGGGCTTCCCCGATTTACTCGATAAGATTGCCGATGAAACAGTAGGTAATACCGAAGATGCCATTCTGCCCTTCTTGACGGAGAAGGGGCATCCGGCCTTGAGTCTGCCGTCAATTCTAGGTTAAGAGAGGAGAATAAAAATGGCGCTTACTGGAATAGAGATTTTCAAGTTATTGCCCAAGACGAACTGTGGTGAGTGTGGAGTGCCGACGTGCCTTGCTTTCGCAATGAGCCTGGCCGGGGGAAAAGCCGAACTAAGCAAATGCCCCCACGTTTCTGCGGAAGCCAAGGCTAAACTCTCGGAAGCGGCGGCACCGCCAATCCGACCGGTTACTATCGGTGCCGGCGGTAGGACGGTGAAAGTTGGCGGGGAAACGGTTATGTTCCGCCATGAAAAGAGATTCGAGAACCCACCAGGGCTGGCTTTACTCATCAAAGATACTGCCCCGGATGCGGAAGTCGATGCCAAGCTGGAAAGATTCGCTCAGCTTCAGTACGAAAGAGTAGGGCTTAATCTCCGTCCCGAGCTGATTGCGGTAAAAGATGAATCGGGCGATGCGGCTAAGTTCACCGCTATGGTAAGCAAGGTCAAGCAGAAGACCGATGCCGCCATCATTCTAATGAGCACTAAACCGGATGTCCTGTCTGCCGGCATAAAGGCTTGTGCCGACCGGAAGCCTTTAGTCTACGGAGCGACTAAGGACAACCTGGCTGATGTTGCCGCGCTGGCTAAGGCGAGTTCCTTACCGGTAGGGGTAAAAGCGGCAACCGTTGAAGAGGCTGCCGACCTGACTGTCAAGTTGAATCAAGCCGGCATCAATGACATCGTTATCGACTCCGGTTCGAGGACTCTCCGTAAGGCATTTGAAGACGAAGTCGTTATCAGGAGTTCTGCTTTAACTAAGAAGTTTCGCCCTCTAGGCTTCCCCACCATCGTGTTTCCGGCTGAGATGACCGCCGACCCGATGAGAGAGGCTTTAATGGCTTCCGTATTCGTGGCTAAGTATGGCGGTATTATCGTCCTTTCCGATTTCAGGGGAGAGAGCCTGTTCCCTCTACTTGTAGAAAGGCTGAATATCTTTACCGACCCGCAGCGCCCGCTGGCAACCAAAGAAGGCATTTATGAGATTGGCGGTCCCAATGAAAATTCGCCAGTGCTTCTCACCAGTAACTTCTCCCTTACCTATTTCCTTGTTTCCAGTTATATCGAGTCAAGCAAAGTTCCTACTTACCTGCTGGTTAAAGATACGGAAGGTCTTTCGGTAATGACCGCCTGGGCGGCGGGTAAGTTTGTAGCTGATGTTATCGGCATATTCGTCAAGAAGAGTGGCATTACGGAAAAAATCAAGCACAAGAAACTGATAATCCCGGGGTATGCGGCGGCTGAGAGTGGCGGTCTGGAAGAAGAACTATCCGGTTGGGAAATTAAGGTCGGTCCTCGCGAGGGTGCTCACATCCCGGCCTATCTCAAAACGTGGAAATAATTAACAGGAGGATAGATGATACTAATCGGTGAGAATATCAATATTATGTCCAAGACTCTCGGCCCAGCCCTGAGAGAAAAAAATGCCGTCCCTATTCAGGAACTAGCAAGAGCTGAGACTAAAGCCGGGATAGATTATCTCGATATCAATATCGGCCCGGCTCGAAAGACCGGAGAAGAATTGATGCCCTGGGCGGTTAAAACCGTGCAGGAAGTTAGCGATAAGCCGCTTTCACTGGATACGACCAACGTGTTAGCGATAGAGGCGGGGCTTAAGATTCACAAAGGTAGAGCATTGATTAATTCTATCTCGTTGGAACGGGCAGAGCAGGAGCTGCCTTTAGTCAAAAAGTATAATGCCCAGATGATAGGCTTACTCTGGGGTAGGGAAGGAATGCCCCGTGATGCTAATGAGAGGGGTATGATAATGGCTGAACTTCTCTACAAAGCCAACGAAGCTGGTATTCCTAACGAGGATATTTGGGTAGACCCTATCGTCAGCCCGGTTTCCGTAGAAATCAACCAGGTAAAAGCTTGCGTTGAATTTATGAGTATGCTGGGTGAACTGGCTCCCGGGTGTAAATCGATCGTCGGGTTATCTAATATATCTAACGGAACGCCCAATGAACTAAGGCCGATTATTAACCGGACTTATATGATAATGCTGATGAAGCACGGTCTTTACTCAGCTATTGTCGATGCTTTTGACTCTGAGCTAGTCCAGATTGCACGCGGGCAGATGCCGGGAATCCTCAACCTGGTTCATCGAATGATGGACGGCGAAAAGTTCGACCTTACTTCTTTAACTAAAAAAGAAGTCGAATATGCGAAGACGGTCCGGATTCTCACCGGCGAAACGCTCTATTCTCATTCCTGGCTGCAAATTTAAGCGTGGCTGAAAAAATCTAACGAACATCTCCATTCCGTTGAAAAGCGGAATGGAGAAAGAGTAAGGAAGTTTTTGAGGGGGCTGTAATGCCCCCTCATTTGACTAATATCTCCTATCCCTTTATAAAAGTAGAGGGGCTAGATGGAAAAACGCTTCTCATTACCCGGCGAAAAAGGTTACGATAAAGCCTACGAATTAGCTTATAAGCTTGCCTGCGACCGACTTGCTAAGATAGATGACATCAAAGACCAATGCCGCAGAAGCGGTGCCAGATATCACGAAACCGCCTCGAAAAAAAAAGAAATCATCATAGAATATATAAACCAGCCGTATCGTATTTCCCTTCCTGAATCCGAAGTTTCTCTGGTTGATAGCAGTGAACCTGTCCCGATAAGAGACAAGATTCTTATTCTTCATTACCTTATTTCCGCTAAAGGCACCCCTCTGGCTAATGAATTAATCAACTTTAGGGAGCTTGAAGAAGGCAGCGTTTACGCTCCTACTTTTGCCAAAAGGACTATCGAACCGCTTTTAAATAATTTTGGTAAAAATTCGGAACTGCTGCTTGAGGTTGGTGCAAAATTAGGCGGCCATAAAGCGGATTATGGCGATACGAGCATAACCATTAAAGCCTTTCCCTTCGTGCCAGTGACTATTGTCCTCTGGCGTGGGGATGAAGAGTTTGCTCCTCAGGGGAACGTCCTGTTCGATGTTACTGTCTCCGATTATCTTCCTACAGAAGATATTACTGTTTTATGTGAGACTATTACCTGGAGGTTAATTCGATATCTGAAGTCACAGCAATAATTATGTGCGGCGGAAAGAGCCTGCGCTTCGGCAGAAGTAAGGCTCTGGAAATCTTGGGCGGACAGAGTCTGATAGAGATTGTTATTGAGCGCTTGAAAGCGTTGACCGACCGCATTCTTCTTGTTACTTCAAAAGAGAGCCTGGCTCACCTAGCGTCGGTGAAGGTTGAAACCGCCACTGACATTTACCCGGGTAAAGGCCCCCTGGGTGGCATTTATACCGGGTTGGTTGTTTCTCAGACCTTATTAAATGTTGTGGTCGCTTGCGATATGCCTTTCCTGAATGTTGAATTGTTAAGATATATGATTAAGCTATCTAATGGTTATGATGCTGTTGTCCCCAAGCTGGAAAAGGGGATGATTGAACCTCTCCACGCTGTGTATTCCCGTAACTGTGTGGATAGTATTAAAGCCCGCTTAGACCGCAACGACTTACGCCTCCGCTCTTTTCTGGATGCGGTGAAAGTCAGATATATTGCACGTGAAGAATACGAGCCACTTGATCCCCAGCTCCTATCTTTCTTCAACATCAACGAGCAGAGTGACTTCCAACGTGCCATCGCTCTGGCTAAAAGGCAAATCACTCCGCAGGGCTAAGTGGCTAGTTTCAGTTTTACTTGGATGTGATCGGCTTTAATATTACTTATTTACCGATTTTGAACATCTTGGTGCCGCACACCGGGCACACACCTTGGGTCGCCGGTCGGCCATTTTTCATAGTTATGGCTCTGGCATTTTTAATTTCTCTCTTCGCTCGGCACTTAACGCAATATCCTTGCATGCGTCACCTCCTTCTTGATTAGACACAATAGACCATTCGTAATCGAATGTCAATAGGTAGAAAGTATTATTTTGGGATCATTGTTCAGCGAATCAAAATTTTCTTGAGAGTATTTGGGTTCTAATGTTACAATTAAAGTAATGCTGTTAGATTCCATAATCGTCAAAGGAGCCCGCGAACATAACCTCAAGAATATAGATGTAGTTATCCCGCGCGATAAGCTGGTGGTAATCACCGGCGTATCCGGGTCGGGGAAGAGTTCGCTTGCTTTCGATACCATTTATGCCGAAGGGCAGCGCCGCTATATGGAGTCCCTGTCTGCCTATGCCCGGCAATTCCTTGGCAGGATGGAAAAGCCGGATGTCGATTATATCGAAGGCTTGAGTCCGGCCATCTCTATCGACCAGAAAGGTCCGAGTCGAAATCCGAGGTCGACGATGGGCACCATCACCGAGGTTTATGATTACCTCCGGCTGCTCTTTGCCAGAGTCGGTCGTCCTCATTGCCCGATGTGCGGCCGAGAGATAACCAGCCAGACGGTCCAGCAGATTGTCGATGCCGTCCAATCAATTGCCGAAGGCAGCCGGATTATGATTCTGGCGCCGCTCGTCAAAGACCGAAAAGGTGAATACCAGGCTGTGTTCGATGATTTGCGCAAAACCGGATATGTCCGCGTGAGAGTAGATGGGAAGATTTATGAACTGTCTGCCGACATCCAGCTTGATAAAAAGAAGAAACACACCATTGAAGTAGTGGTGGATAGACTGGTAATCGGGCAAAGCGGCAGTCAGAGCCGTATTACCGATTCTATTGAAACTGCTTTGAAACTTGGGTCGGGTGTGGTTCTGATTTCCATCGTGAATGGTGAGGAATTGCTGTTTTCCGAGCATTTCGCCTGCGTTCACTGCGGAGTGAGTTTGGGAGAGATTGAACCCAGGACTTTTAGCTTCAATAGTCCTCACGGAGCGTGTGCCGCCTGCACCGGCCTGGGTATCAAGTTGGAAATAGACCCGGATATGGTTATTCCTGATAAGGAATTGTCCATTTCTCAGGGAGCAATCCGTCCTTGGCAATTTCAGACGTGGTATTATTACCAGCTTGAATCTTTAGCCAGCCGTTATGGATTTTCGTTGCATACTCCGATAAAGCAACTGAGTAAAGAGCAGCTTAAAGTCCTGCTTTATGGTGAGGGTGGCGATTCGTTCAAGTACCGCAACCGCTTTGGCAGAGTTAGAGAACATTTCGACGGCTTCGAAGGAGTAATTCGCCGAATGGAACGGCTGCACCGTGATACGGAATCGGAACATTCCCGGGCTGATATTGAACGCTATATGATGGCAACTCCTTGTCCTGTCTGCGAAGGTAAAAGGCTGAAGCCGGAGTCTTTATCGGTAAGCATCGCTGGCAGGAATATTATGGATGTGTCGGCAATGTCGGTCAACCAGTCATTGGACTGGGTAGCCTCTTTAAATACCCTCTTTACCGAGCGAGAGAAAATGATAGCTCACCAGATTCTCAAGGAAATAAGTGCCCGCCTCGGCTTTCTCCGCGATATCGGTCTGGGCTATCTTACCATTGACCGCCCATCGGCTACTCTTTCCGGTGGTGAGGCCCAGCGAATTCGCCTGGCGACTCAAATTGGCAGCGGGCTGATGGGTGTGCTTTATATTTGTGACGAACCGACAGTCGGGCTGCATCCAGCTGACGGCTCCCGGCTCATCGAGACTCTTAAGCGCTTGCGGGATTTAGGCAATACGATATTAATTGTGGAACATGATGAGGCGGTGATGCGGGCCGCCGACCATATCGTGGATATGGGTCCCGGGGCTGGAGAACACGGCGGGCAGATTGTCGCCACTGGTTCAATCACCGATATTATGAAGTCGAAGGAATCCGTTACCGGTCAGTATCTTAGCCAGAGGAAACAGATTCCTCTGCCGGCTAAGCGCCGTCCCGGTAACGGCGATGAATTGACCATCAAAGGTGCCAAGCAAAATAATCTTAAGGATATCGATGTCCGCATTCCGCTTGGCAGGTTTGTTTGCGTTACCGGTGTTTCCGGCAGCGGGAAAAGCACTCTTATAAACGAGATTTTATATAAGAAGCTGGCACAGCTTTTCTACCATTCCAGAGAGAAGCCTGGTGATTGCGATGGTATTACCGGCACTGAGCATATCGATAAGATAGTGGATATCGATATGTCTCCTATCGGGCGGACTCCCCGCAGCAACCCGGCCACCTATACCGGTCTTTTTACTCCGATTCGAGAGCTTTTTGCCGCTGTTCCGGAAGCCCGGATGAGAGGCTACGCTCCGGGCCGGTTCTCTTTTAATGTAAAGGGCGGCCGTTGTGAAGCCTGCGGCGGAGAAGGCTATATCCAGATTGAGATGCAGTTCTTGCCCGATGTAACCGTCCCCTGCGAAGTTTGCCACGGGCAGCGTTATAATCGGGAAGCCCTGGAAATTAAATTTAAGGGTAAGAATATAGCTGAAGTGCTGGATATGACCGTAGAGCAAGCACTGGAATTCTTCGAGCACTTCCCCAAGGTAAAGAATAAACTTGAAACTTTGCGTGATGTAGGGTTAGGCTACATCCGACTAGGTCAGCCGGCGCCGACTCTTTCCGGCGGCGAAGCCCAGCGGGTGAAACTGGCTACCGAGCTTTCACGGCGCTCTACCGGCCAAACGTTATACATTCTCGATGAGCCGACTACCGGTCTCTCCTTCGAGGACGTGGCGGCTCTACTTAAAGTGTTGCAGCGTCTGGTCGACCTTGGTAATACGGTGGTGGTCATCGAGCATCATCTGGATGTGATTAAAAACGCTGATTATATTATCGATCTTGGCCCGGGTGCCGGGGATGAGGGTGGCTATGTCGTGGCTACCGGCACGCCCGAGAAGATAGCCGGAGTATCTTCTTCAGCTACGGGTAAATATTTAAGTGGAGTTTTATCATGCAAGGCGGAGTATGCTTTGGCTTGAATGGCTTCGTTAAGGAGGGTAAAATGACTCGTGAAGAAGCACTGGATACGGTAAAAGCTAATGTCGAGAACGAGAATTTGATAAGGCATATGTTAGCCACCGAGGCAATTATGCGGGCTTTAGCCCAGCGCCTCGGTGAGAGTGAGGAGGAGTGGGGGCTTACTGGTCTTCTCCATGATGTCGATGTGGAACTTACTGCTGGAGACAAGGAAGCTCATTCTAAACTCGGAGCTGACCTGGTTAGAGAAATGGGTGGTAGCGATGCAATGGTACAAGCCATTCTCTGCCACAATGAATCTCATGGTATTCCCTTAGAAACTAAGCTGGATAAAGCTCTTTTTTTTTCCGACCCATTGACGGGGTTAATCGTGGCTACGGCGTTAGTTCTCCCCAATCAGAAGCTGGCTCGCGTCGAGGCTAAGTCCGTCCAAAAGAGGTTCAAGGAAAAAGGTTTTGCCGCTGGAGCTAATCGAGAGCGAATTGCCCAGTGTACAGAATTGGGACTTACACTCGACCAGTTTATTGCTCTCGGCTTGAAGGCTGTGCAGGAAATTGCCCCCGAGTTGGGATTGTAGCTAGCTCACTTCAATCATTGAACCCTGTGTTGTCTTTGTAACATTAATCCGGGTGGGGAAGGCGTCTCTGAATTCTTCGATGTGGGTGATTACCAGTATCTTTTCGAAATCGTCCTGGATTGACGTTATTGCTTCTTTTAATTTTTCCAGACCCCCGATATCTTGAGTGCCGAAGCCTTCATCGATAATCAGGGTCGGTAGCGGTGCGCCAGCTCGCTTGGCGAGTAACTTGGAGAGCGCCACGCGGATAGCAAAATTAATCCGGAAGCATTCACCGCCGCTGAACATCTCATAGCTCCTGGTTCCTAACTCATCGGTGATATTAATGTCCAGTGTTTCCCTTACATCTCCTTTTTTGGTTTCCCGCTGTGGTTCGATTTTTATGTGCATTTTGTTATCGGTCATACGTGCCAGCAAATTATTAGCTTCGGATTCGAGTTCAGGTAGAGCCGTTTCAATGAGTAGAGCTTGTATTCCACTCTTGCCGAAGGCTTTAGCAAGGTCTTTATAGATTCCTTCCTCAGTGGTTGCCTGCCCCAGCAGTGTTTCCTTTTCTCCTCTTCTTGCTTCTAGCTGGGCGAAGTGTTCCAGCCTTCCCTTAATCGTGCCTATCGTCTCCTGGGCTTGTTTTTGCTGGGTTTTAGTTACCTGGGATTCAGTTTCAGCCTGGGTAAGGAAGCCGATTACCTCCGGGAGTAAGCTCAATTCTTTATTCAGGGTCTCTTTTTTGCCGTTATCGACCTCCAGGTTATAGCGTAATTCGTGAGAAGCTTGCTCGGCTCTTTGCAGGTTCTCTTTTTCTTGAGTATAGAGCCGGTCGGCTTCTTCCAGTCGCCGTTTAGGGGTTTCGTATTGTTCGAACTCCTGGAGCCGGCGGCGCGTTTCTTCGTGCTGCTCCGGACTATAGCTAAGTCTGGTTAGCTCTTCCTCAATCTGGCGCAATTGGTCCTGCTCGCTAGCGGCGAATTCTTTCTTTGCCAGATGCTCTTCAATCTCAGCCAGTTTTTGTCTCGCATCATTAAGCTCTTGCCCTGCCTTTTCTGCCCGGTTGATTTCCTGTGTCAACAAGCTTACTTTACCTTGAGCCGAGGCTCTGGATTTACTGAGTCTTGTTTCCAACTGCGATATTTCACTTTCCAGCGAGCCTAGTTCCGTTTTTTTCTGAGCCATTTCAGTCTGGCTTGAATGCAGTCGGCCGGACTTCTGTTGCTTTTCATCGTTATATTTTATCTCGATAAGTTTTAGTCGGTCGGTGCCTAGTTCGGTCTCACAGAGAGGGCATTTAGTTTCGGAGTGGGTCAGAAGAAGTCCTAATCTTTCACCAATCTCGCCGATTTCCTTTTCCAGTCGGGCTTTCTCGGATTCCAGGCGGCTCAGAGAGTCTCTCAGTTCGTGGTTAGCCTGTCTTTTCTTGCGGATGGTCTCTTCTTCCCCGGCTAGCTGGTTTAGCTGAGTTTGTAGCTGCTGGAGTTCGCTCTTGAGCTGAGGTAATTTCTCGTAGCTGGTTTCGAGTTCGCTGATTTTGTTTTGTGCCAGGGCATGTTCTTTGAGCAGGGCTTGACTCGCCCGCTCGATAGTTATGTCCAGCCAGTGTTTGCGTTCATTAAGAGCATTGAGCAGTTTTAGTTTTTGATTGAATTCATCGTTAAGTTTTTTGGCAGACGCAAATTGGGTATAGCCTTCTTCTATGGACGCGCGCTTGGTGATTAGCTCCTCGTATTCCTTAATTTGAGATTGGTGCTGGTTAATCTGTTCATTCCAGTGTTGAAGCGCTCGGGCGGTTTCAGCAAGATGCTGTTCTAACTGGGCTAACTGGGTTTTCTTGTTTTCCAGGTATTCCCTTTTTTGTCTGAACTCGTTTAACCTGAATTCCTGTTCCTTTATCGATTTTTCGATGGAAGCGAGCCTGCCGCCGGCTTCTATCAGCTCGGTTTCACAGGCTGGCTTCTGGGCTAGCTCTTCGTCAGTGTCACTGATGGCGGTTTCCAGTCGGGCCTTTTCTTCTTCATTAAGTTTAGCCTGCTCTTTGGCTTTTTCCTCAAGTTCGTCGTAACGCGAAAGTTCGAGGATATTAGCCAATACTTTCTTCCGGTCGGCGGGGTCGGATATGGTGAACTGGTCGGCGTGACCCTGGCGGAGGTAAGCGCTGTTTATGAAAGTGGGGTAGTCCATACGTAGGACGTCGATTATTCCCTGTTGGGTCTCGCGGATAGTGCTGCCGGCAATAGATTTAAAGCCGCTCCCAGCCGCTGCTTGAAAGTCCAGGGCAGTCTGTCCCGATGACCGACTTCGCTTTGGTTTGGAGTGCTTGCGGATTACGCGATAGGTTTGCTGGCCGACTTTGAAATCGAACTCTACCGTCATTTCTGCCTGGCCCTGATGAATGAGTTCGTCGTCGCTTTTGGCTCTGGCTTTTCCCCAGAGTGCCCAGGTCATCGCATCAATCAGAGCCGATTTACCGTTGCCATTATCGCCGCAGATGGCGGCAGTATGAATGCCCTCGAAAAGAAGTGGCGGCACATTGTCTCGGTAGGGCATAAAGTTGTGCACTGCTAGTCTGACTGGAATCAATGAAGTTCTCCCGCCCTTTCTTCAGGTTATTTTAGCATAAATCTTCCAATGTTATTTAGAATATTTGGATTTTAGTGATTTGAATTTGTTTAAGATTTCGGATTTCGTGCTCCGAATTTTTGTTTGCAGGTACGGTATGTTTCCGTAGAAATCCGACAGTCCATATAAAATATGGACATGACAAAAGAGACGCTAATTACTCTTTGCTGGGAGCTCTACGAACAAGGGATACCGAAGGTAAGAATTGCAGCTAGATTAGGTAAGCACAGGGAG
>JAZDIU010000070.1:0-62701 GCA_043804635.1 Chloroflexota bacterium | reverse complement strand
ATAGGCGTAACCAAATTTGGCATGTATACAGACCTGATTGTTATGACAGTTTTAGCTGTCATCCTTCTAGGTGTGGGCAGCTATTTGTTTGAAAGAATCCAGGCTTAAAGACTTACGTCCCTTCCAGTCTATACAAGCGGGCAGCGTTGTCTCTCAAAATCATACGGGCCGCTTCTTCGGCAGATTTAGACGCCATCAATCCTAACCTGACGGCATCGGTTAAAACTTCAGTTAAGGCAATTTTTGCCGTAAGCGCTGCCAGCCACGCAATTTCAGGAGTTCCATGGCCTCCGCTCCCGATTACAATTTTAGAGAGCGGTGCCCACGCCATTACGTCCCGGTAGCACTCGGCTATGAGTAGAGACGCCCAGGGCGAAACCTGGCTCATATCCACCCAAACATTAGGAAAAGTGTGAGCTAATTGTCCAGCCTGCTTTGTCCAAGGATAACCAGCGTGCAGAAATACCAATTTTGTTTTTAGAAATTCCGGCCGACGTAGGAAAGGAGCTAATAAGAACGGGTCTGAATCATAAATAGGTCCGTTCCACATTCCGCCGGTAAAACCGCCATGAAGATGGACAGGCACTCCCAATTCCTGGCATTGAAGCATAATAGCGGTAAATACTGCCGTGTAAAGTTTTTTATAGGCATTGGCATTGCCAGTCTTTGCCTGTGGAAAAATCGATGTTGCTTCGTCTTTTAATACTGGCATCACTCCAAAACCAACTTGCTCGGCAAGATGGACTTTTACCCCGATGAATCCCTCTTTTTTAACCGACTGCTCCAGGTTTTCTTGGAATTCACGAAGTAACTCTTGGTAGGACTCAGCCTTAGTTAGGAGTTTTTGCAAAAGCGGCTCGACCTGAAATAACCTGAATTTCTTGCCAGGTATCAAGTTCAGTAAAGGGTCGTTCTTTGGTAATCCCGTATCCAGAACCGTCCCAACGATTTTGGCATCTTCATACAAAAACCGGGCGTAGCCGGCAAAGTCAGCCGACGCACGCCGGTTTCGTTCTTGAGTTACTACGTCAAGTTCCGCCGGGCATTTAAAAACCCTGGCTAACTGACATACCATAGTGTTTACCACTCCCATATTTTTGAAGTGGTAGCGGAGTTCTTCGCTCATTCCCCAGGTATTAGGCGCTTTATCACTGGGAATATCGCGCATTCCGTGGTGAAATTCGCGGGCTAAAAGCCATGGTTCCAAGACAGCTTTGGCAGGGTCATAAGGATGGCAGTGATGGTCGAAAACTGGCAAACTAGCTAAGTCTATCATACGTTACCTGCCTCCAGAAAAACATTCAATTTTATTTAAAACTTATTTAACCCATGGGCTACCGACTGGTAATTTCCAGCCGAACTGAGAGTAAATCACGTGTGCCATAAGATACCAGGCAGTCAGAGCACAGATAATTAAGTCGATAGCGGCTACTTTTGTAAAGTAGGCTGGTCCACCAAGGTGGCTAATATCTAAAAATATGAATCCAATTAAAAGTGTGAAGAAAAGGAAAGCTAGCATCCAGTTTTGCTTCATTGAACCGATGAAGAAGATGAAAGTAATAAAGGTAAATATTAATAGAAAGAAGCCGACATCTTTACCGCTGATGTCAAAAAATCCAAAAGATATCGATGAGAATATGCCGCCTAACGCCATCCAGAAAGCCCCATAAGTGGAAAAGGCAGCAAAACCGAAATTATTACCGGTCCGAAATTCCATAAAACCGGCTATAAGCTGCATCAGACCACCAAAAAAGAGAGCACTCCAGAAGACTGGTCCAACATCGCACCAGCCAAGGTTGTGAAACTGTAATAGTAATGTAGTTCCACCAAAACCAGTCAATCCCACCACCGCCGGGTTAGCTAGGGGTTGTTCCGCCAAGTTAAACTCCTCGTGTATTAGAATTTTAGCTCCTTGTTTAAGCCCGTTTCGGGCAAAAACTTTCCAATTATAACAAAGATAGTATTTGGTTTCAAGCTCGCCAAAGGAAACTAATTGGAGGTTTTAAAGCTCTATTTCTGCTCAGCTAACTTGTGGTATCGATAGAGCGCACCGAGCGACCTGATTGCCCGCTCAGCTGATAAATACACCGGTACCCGGTTCGACTCAAACTCCTCGATATCCTCATGGCTGCTAACCGGGTCGGTTGACCAGATTGCCATTGGCTTACCCCGTTGGATGAACTCAATAGCTGTTGTGAGAAACCGGCTCTGACTCATATCTGCCGGCGCAAGTCTACTATCCAGAGGCATTGCAACACAATCTACATTCGGGTCGCCGGCCAGCGTATTCAGGTAAACACTATCGACATCGACTCCTTCATTGAATTGACCGCATACGCCGGTATCGAGTGGGTTGAAGGGAATTTCCCAGGGTGGAAAAATGGAGCGGATTTTATCACGTGTCTCAGAGCTAAACTCAGCTAACCTGAGTCCGCTAAGTTCGCAGAAGTCGGTGGCAATCACCCCTTCTCCACCCGACCGACTGGCTACGGCAATTCTATCGCTTGTCAAACGAGGAAGATACTCAAACGCTTTAGCGAAATCGAAAAATTCGTCCAGTCCCAGAACTCTAATTACTCCTGCCTGCTTTAAGGCGGTATCAAAAATGGTATCGCTGGATTTAATAATCGCTCCCGTGTGTGATGATGCGGCTTTTGCTCCCGCCACTGTTCTCCCTGATTTGAGAACGATCACCGGTTTTTTCTTGGTTGTTTCTTTTAAAAGCCGAAGAAATCTTTTAGCATCTCCGGCAACACTCTCAAAATGGATTGCGATGATTTTTGTCTCAGGGTCTTGACCAAGGTATTCCAGAGCATCGACCTCGTTAATATCCATCTTGTTACCTAAATCGATAAGTTTATTTAAGTTCAAGTGCATACCTGATAACAACCAATTAAGTCGGGGCTCGTATAAACCCGATTGAAAAATAAAAGAAAGACCTCCTTGAGGTAGCTTATCAACGCGCGCCCAGCTTATTATAAAATTATTTCTTGTATTGATCGGACCGAGCGCGTTAGGCCCTATTGTCCTGATTCTCGCTTCCCTTAGCAGTCTGGATATTTCTTCCTGGACTCCTTTTCCCTGTACCCCTGTTTCCGAGAAACCACCGGCAATGATGGTAACACCTTTTACTTTTTTGGCAACGCAATCTTTAACTATATCGAGTGTTTTTCCCGCAGGAACAGATAACACCGCCAGGTCTAAATCCCCTTCGATGCTTTTCAAGTCAGGGTATGCCTTCAGTCCCATGATTTCAGTAGCGTTAGGATTCACTGGATACACTTTTCCTTGAAATTTTTGTTTTACCAGGTTCGACACCAAGGTATAATTCCTTGCGTTTGGCATCCGAGACGCACCGACTATAGCTATGCTCTGCGGGTTGAAGAATAAATTTAAAAAGTGGTTATTGGTACTCATAAACCTCCCTCAAGATTAGGCCTGCTCATACATCCTGGCAGTCCCTTGGTTGAAATACAAGTTTGTTTGTGCCACTCTGGTTGGATCGATCGGGAAAAAATCAATCATATTATGAAGACGCTTGACCACCTCCTCTTTAACCGACCCTTGCTTCTTCAAATCTTGCACGCGGCCCCATCGCTCGCGGAAGTAGTCCAGCAGCTTTGATGCCTCGGCTTTACCGCATATCACGCCGTGGCCCGGGATAATCACTTCCACATCCATCTTTAGAATCTTTTCGAGGACATCCATCCATTGCCTGAAATTAGCGTCCCCGGTATATGGATGTGAGTTCGCCGAAACTTCGTCGCCAGAAAAGAGGACTCCCTCATCCACTAATTGGATGATAATCGTAGCATCAGTGTGTCCGCCCATATGCATCAATTGAAAATTAGTGTCGCCCATATGCAGTCCCATCTGCTCGCTAAAAGTCACCGTAGGTATTCCGAGAGCAATATCATAAACCTGCTGCTTTACTTCCTGGGGCAACAGCTGGTTCATTCCCAGGAAATAGTGCCTGCCGGTCCCATCCGGCTCAAGCATTCGTTTATGAGTTAACTCGTGGGAGACGACATTTGGGCTTATCAGCGAATTACCCATACAATGGTCGTAATGATAGTCGGTATTAATGACGTATGCTGTTTTTTTATTATTGCTGAACCGGGCTATCTCCCCTTGCCACTTCTTGATTTCGTTCGGCAGGTAGGGAGTATCTATAACTACCAAGCCTTCTCTGGTATTTATACAGCTTGAGTTAGCTCCCATATACTCACCTTCAGCTACGCAAATGTGACCTTTAACTTGCTTAATACTCATACCTATCTCCTAAAAACCAGAAATGCCATCTGGTATTTTAGCACACACTGTCGTTCTATTAAATGTAACGCTGTCGCTTAATGCTGTTAGATTTTAATATGATATAATGGCTAACGCTTGATAATCGTCCAATATTTGAGAGGAGGAAAACTAAATGAGATTAGCTAACAAAATAGCTGTAATTACGGGAGCGGCTTCCGGATTTGGACGCGCCTCATCGGTACTGTTCGCTCAGAAAGGTGCCAAAATCGTAGTTGCTGATGTTAATGACGCCGGTGGCCAGGAGACGGTCAATATGATAAAAGGACAAGGTAGTGAAGCTATTTTCGTTCATACCGATGTCTCCAAAGCTGAAGACGTCCAGCGACTTATTAAAACAGCTGTAACCACGTTCGGAAGAATAGATATTCTCTTTAATAATGCGGGTATTCCACAGAAAAAGCCCGTATCTATTTACGCTTTGGAAGAAACGGAATGGGATAGATTATTCGCTGTTAATGTCAAGAGTGTCTATTTAGGCGCTAAATATGCCGCCCCGGAAATGAGAAAGCAGGGTGGTGGAGTGATAATTAATACCGCCTCAGCTTCGGCAATTGCTATAAGGACTCATCTGGCGGCTTATGTAAGCTCGAAAGGCGCGGTTATTACTCTCACTAAAGCCTTGGCTCTTGAACTGGCTCGATACAAAATCAGGGTCAATTGTCCGGCGCCGGTCGCCGCGGAGACACCGATGCTGCCATCGTTTATGCCGGAAGGTATAAGTCTGGAAGAAGCACGAAAGCAGACCGCCGCTGGTGTCCCTATGGGAAGGCTGGCTCAGCCGGAAGACATTGCCTATGCCGCTTTATTTTTAGCCTCAGATGAAAGCTCTCTGGTCTCGGGCGTAACTCTAAGCGTTGATGGAGCGCGCGGATTGCATTAAGACTAGCAAAGGAGACAAAATGGACAAAAAGGTTGGCTTTATCGGACTGGGTATTATGGGTAAGCCGATGGCACGTAATCTGATGAAAGCCGGGTTCGAGGTCTCCGTTTATAACCGCACTACCTCTAAAGCCGACCAGTTGGTCTCAGAAGGGGCTAAGAAAGCAAATTCACCCAAAGATTTAGCTGAGAAGAATCCGGTCTTAATTATTATGGTTGCCGATACTCCGGACGTCGAAAGTGTCATCCTCGGTAAAAACGGTGTCATCGAGGGAATCAAACCCGACTCGGTAGTCATCGATATGAGTACTATCTCCCCGCAGGCAACTCAAATAATGGCAGGCCGGCTTAAAGAAAAAGGTGCCTTTATGCTTGATGCACCCGTAAGTGGAGGAGAACCAGGAGCCGTTAACGCCACTCTATCAATAATGGTCGGTGGTGAAGCTAAAATATTCGAACGGTGCCGTCATATCTTTGAAGCTCTGGGAAAGAATATTACTCACGTCGGTCCCAACGGTATGGGACAAACCGTCAAACTGATGAACCAGATTCTGGCGGCAGGGAACCTGAATGTCGTCGTTGAAGCTCTGATGTTCGCTCAGAAGATGGGAGTCGATTTGAACAAAGCAATCGATGCCATCAAGAATGGTGCCGCTGGTTCGTGGCAATTATCCAACCTGGGACCGCGCATTATCCAGCGGGATTTTAAACCCGGCTTTATGATTGATTTAATGCAGAAAGACCTTAATCTCATTATGGGAGCCGCCGACGCCACGAAAACACCCCTACCAGTGACAAGCCTGATTCACCAGATGTTTTATTCACTGCAATCGGCTGGCGATGGCAAGTCCGGAACCCAGGCGCTGGTTAAAGCTCTGGAGCGTATCGCCGGCGTCGAAGTCGGCCGCTCTACTTAAGTCCGATTTTATCAGCGACTATATTTCGATGGAAATCAGTGCTTCCGAAAGCATAGTCAGCGGCTTTAGCTCGGCGGTAGTAGAGGGAAATATCATGCTCCCGACTGGTCCCGATGCCGCCGTATAATCTGACTCCCCACTTGGTCACGAACTTATAAGCTTCGTTTGCATAAGCTTTTGACATTGAAACTTCTTTTGTAGAGTCCATTCCTTCTGATTCCATCCAGGCGGCTTCATAGACCAGAAAACGGCTGGTCTGCATAGCAGTCCAGATATCAGCTATCAAATGCTGAACCGCCTGGAAAGCGCCGATAGGCCTTTCATATTGAACTCTTTCTTTACTATAAGCTACGGTCATATCGACGCAGGCTTGCATAGCGCCGATAGACTCGGCACATTTCGCAATAGCGCCTTTCCTCATAATTGTCTCTACAATTTGCCATCCCTTATCAAGTTCGCCCAACAGGTTTTTCTTGGGTACTTTAACGTTTTTAAAACGTACTTCACACAGCTTGTCCATCGCCATCGTCGGCATCACTTCGCATTGTATTCCGGGCGTTTTAGCATCGACTATAAACAGGCTGATTCCTTTAGCACTGGTCTTTGCAACACAAATTAGATAATCAGCGATGTGTCCCATTTCAACGAAGAGCTTTGTGCCATTGATTACGTAGTCGTCCCCTTTGAGCACGGCTTTGGTGGTAATCCCAGAGATATTAAATGACCCACTTTCTTCTAGGTGAGTCATCGTGAAAATGGATTCTCCCTTAGCTATTTTCGGTAAAAATTCTTTCTTCTGCTCTTCAGTCCCAACCTCGAGAATTGGGAAAGTACTCACCATATTACATATGAAAGGCGCCGGTAAAATATTTCTCCCCATTTCTTCAATGAGAGACATTAAGTCCTGGAAATTACAACCACCGCCTCCATACTTGTCAGGTATGATTAATCCCATCCATCCCAAATCAGCCATCTTCTTCCACATCTCAGGAGAATATCCCTTCTCACTCTCCTCCAGTTCCTTCACCTTAGTCTTGGGGCATTCACTGGTGAGGAAATCTTTGGCTGACGTCTTCAGCATTTCTTGCAATTCGGTAAATCTAAGGTCCATCGTTCCTCCTAACAGAAGTTTAAATTATCTCATTCGGGGCAGGCCTAAACCATACCATGCCATAATGTTTCTCTGTATCTCATTCGTCCCCATTGAGATACTCCGGATAAAGTGTTGCTGGTACAGTAGCTCCCAGTTGCCGCGCATTGGTGCCCACTTGGAAGTCTTGACCTGACCGTAAGGTCCGAGAATATCTGTTGCCATCGAAGCAAAACGGTCTTCCACTTCACTGCCGAATACCTTTACTGCAGCGGCATCCATTAAAGATAGCTCTCCGCGGTTCTGGCGGTCGGCAACGCGGATAGCCAGAGTCCTAGCCGCTTCAATCTCGCAGGCGAACTGTGCCAGCCGGTTGCGAATGACTGGGTCTTTTGCCAGAAGTGTGCCGTCCCGCTTGGTAACGTTGCAAAATTCCACAAGCTCTTCTAACTCATGTTTCATTCTCATAATTTCATCGATACCGGACCTCTCGAAAGCTGCCAGGGTGTTCATCACTGCCCAACCCTCATGTTCCTGTCCTACGAGTATCGCCGGAACGTGCACGTCATCGAAGAAAACTTCATTATAACGGTGAAACATATCCATATATAAGACTGGCCTGATAGTTATGCCAGGTGTTTTCATATCCAGAAGTATGAAAGTAAGGTTGTGATGTTTGCGACCATTTGGGTCGGTTTTAAACAATCCGAATCCCCATTGAGATTTGTGAGCACCCGAGGTCCAGCATTTCTGACCGTTTAATATGTATTCATCACCATGTCTGATTGCAGTCGCTGTAATCAACGCCAAGTCTGAGCCGGCATTAGGCTCACTCCATAACTCACACCAGGTGACTTCTCCCCGATCAATCGGCGGCAGAAACCTCTTCTTAATTTCCTGGCTGCCTACTGCTAGAAGTGTCGGGGCAAGCATTCTTACACCGAAGCCGTCTACTCCTGGAATGCCGAAATATCCCCGCGCTTCGGAAAAGAGGACACGGTCCATCATATTTCCTGCTCCGCCGTATTCCGCAGGCCAGCCGAGTGATAACCAACCTCTCTTGGCAAACTCTTTCGTACAATAGAGATGATATTCCCAGCTTTCATCATCCCTGTACGAACATTCCTGTCCGGCGAAGCTTGCCGGTTTCTTTTTCTCCAATTCCCTGCAAACGCTAAAATACTCTTCTCGCCGTTTCAACTGCTCATCGGTAAATTTAAAGTCCACGTGACCTCCTTTTTATGAGCGTAGTAATAAGCCAAAGCCGTCTGATAGGATAGCATAAAAGAGGGCGTTATTTCAAACGAAAATCCTTTCTTTTATTGAGTATAAACTCTTGTTGGCAAACTTACCACGCCGTATAACCGCCATCGACCGGCATCGCAATCCCAGTCACATACGAAGCAGCATCAGAGCACAGCCAGACTACTGCTTCTGCTACCTCTTCCGGTTCTCCGACACGCCCCATCGGCGTAGCCGCCACAATTTTATCTAGCTCTTTTTTATCGGCGAGTAATCGGCTAACGAATGGTGTTCGCAAAAAACCGGGGCATACGGCGTTGACTCTAACGTTATTTTTCGCATGTTCTAAAGCCGCTACTCTCGTAAGTCCAATCACACCATGCTTGCTGGCACAATAGGCATATTTCCCATATTTACTCCCACTTATAGGACTTACTAGCCCGACGATCGACGATGTATTAACGATAGCTCCGCCACCCTGCCTTAACATCTGGGGTATCTCATGTTTCATACATAACCATACACCGTTGAGATTAGTATTCATGATTCTGTCGAAGTCATCCCCGCCGACTCCGGCATTATTGAATGCGATATCAAGTCGACCGTAAATTTTAACAGTCTCTTCGACCATTGCTATAACTTCCGTTTCATTAGTAACATCAGTTTTAACGAAAACAGCCTTACCACCGTTTTTCTTAATCAACGCTACCGTTTCTTCTCCTCCCGTCACATTCACATCAGACACGATTACTTTTGCTCCTTCCCTGGCAAACGCTAGAGAAGAAGCCCTGCCGAGTCCTGAGCTTCCGCCGGTCACCAATGCAATCTTGCTTTCTAACCGTTCAGCCACTATGTTACCTCCGAATTTAAAATCCTAAAATTTATAGCATCCTCTTACCATTGAGTCAAATCTAGAGAGCTCCCGTTTCGAGAGGTTAACCTATGAAAAGTCATTAGCTCGAAAGGCGGATATTCAAGGTTCGATTTACGACCAGCCACATGTTAGAAGAACATGCTAGAGGAAATGATCTTCGGAATGAAACGAACGGGGCTTTGCAGAAGAACCCATTCGTAAGCTCATAATCAAATTAGACGCTCAGGCGAGAGCAGCCTCACGGAATATAGTATCAAGTGTAGTTTCCGGCACCTAAATCCGCCCGCCCGTTTTTAAAGCTAAAATTTTGGAGATAGTGTTTTCTTTGCGATTATATTGAACAACTTTTTGCCGCTGAAGTAGCGCTCTAGGTTCTTACAAAACAGGTCGGTGGCTAGTTTATGATAATCTTCCCGCCGCCCACTAACGTGTGGTGTAATTATTACGTTAGGTAATTCCCAGAGTTTACTATCGGAGGGTAGTGGTTCAGGTGTAGTGGTATCCAGACCTGCCCCGGCAATCCGATTTTCACTGAGGGCACTAATCAGGGCATCCTGGTCGATAGTACCGCCTCGTCCGACGTTGACAAAAAAGGCGGTGGGTTTCATAACACGTAGCTCTCGTTCACCGATTACCTTTTTGGTCGAGGCGAGAAGCGGTAATGCATTTACGATGAAATCGCATTGCGGAAGCACTTCAAGGAGCCTTTCGGGAGGGAATATAGCTTCAACATACGGGCATCGTACATTTGCCCTAGCTCTAACGCCAAATACCCTCATATTGAACCCATGGCACAACCGGGCAATATACTTACCGATTGGACCGAGCCCCAGGATTAGAACTGTTTTTCCTTCAAGAACCACTGGAATAAAAACTGCGTAGCGTTTCTCCTTCATCTGACGAAACGACCTCGGCGCACTTTTAGCCAGCATTATCATATGGGCAACTGCCATCTCGCCGACCTGAACACCGTGCATACCGCTTGAATTATTTAATATTATCTTGCTGTTGATGATTTCAGGAATGGCGAACGAATCCACTCCCGATACCGGGGATTGTATCCATTTCAAACTGGGGGAACGTGAAATTAAGTCCTGCGGAGGTCTGGGTGCCCAGAGTATTTCAGCTCTATTCAAAAGGACATCAAGCTGTTTTTTAGCATCGGCATCTCCCTGTTGTGCCGCATTGGCTAATATATTTACAACGGATTCTAATTTATTATTAGCCACATCCAGAGCTATCATGGCGGTCACCGGGAATCCGAAATCAACCGGGTCAACAATTCCAACAATGTGTAGTAAATTGCCGGCGATAAGTTTTCTTAGTCTGCGCCTGACGGTAGCTGAACTTACTTTAAGTTGTTTGGCCAGTTTCTCACTGTTCTGCCGAGCGTCTTTCCCTAAAAGAGAAGTTACCGTTTGCCCGGTAATAGCAATCAATGGAATTCCATAAACCTGGGCGGCGTATAGACCGGTCACCATATTCGTTCCCGCGGGTCCTGACGTTCCGGCACATATACCAACCTTTCCGCTAGCTCTGGCATAACCGTCAGCCGCATGAGAAGCACCTTCTTCATGACGGGCCAGGTAGTATTTTATCATTGCGGATTTGCTTAAAGCATTGTAAACGGGTAATATCCCCACCCCAGGGATACCAAAAATAACCTCGACCCTTCATTTTCCATTATTTTGACCATCGCTTCCGCGGCTTGCATTTTGCTCATTTTCTCCTCCCTAATATTCTGTGATTAATTATGGGAAAGAAAACTCACTTAATCGACCATTTAACTTTGTAAAACCACGTCTAATTTGAGCCACCTACGTAGCGTGACTGTAAGAATACACCAGATATAAAAGATATGCTAATTAAAATTAGCCACTTACGAGCATCTGGATAGCAACAGCGTAACAAGATATCCGGAAATAAGGTTGGATAGCTTTTGAGAACCGGTGTTGAAAATTTAGTGTGGCTCTTCAGCTGAATTCGCAGTAAAACGTTACCGGTGGGACAACAGAGTCTCTTCTATTCTGGAAGGCTCCTCTCAAATACAAAAATGACTATCGGAAAAGCTGTCACCGGACTAAATGCTTTTACTTAGTCTTTAGTAATCACTGGTAACAACAGGTGAGAGTCATACTTTCCACCGGTATAAATGATATGCTTTCCCTTATTCACCGTCTCTATATGTTCATAACGCGGCGGCATCAGGTTGCCGGTAATTATCTCGGTGCCTTTCACTACCAATTCTAGACTTTCTCCTCCCCTGAAAAGCGTGCTTGATGGCAATATTTCTATCTCCACCGGAACAATCTCGCCTTCCTTCAATTTCAACGCTCTTTTATGTTTTAGCCACGGCTGAAATGGCGTGGATTTCTCAGGGTCTAATTCGCGGTGCGAGACTCTCAGCCATCCGGTCGCCACCTGGCCGTTTTCGATGTGGTTGAAGTCCGGGAAGTAAACCTCGTTACCTCGCCGGTCGAGCTTCTTCACTCCAACGAACAGGTCCATATCGTCGGAGCCGGCTGCTGATACCAACAGTTTTAGTTTCATATAGCCGGTTAATTCGGTATCTTCACGGAAGGTGAGTTTAAACGTCAAGCTTTGTTTATCGCGTTCACCCCGTTCTACACTGTAAGATATCTTAGTTTCGGTGCGCACTGGCGTACTGGACAGAGTTTTGTTTTTACCGTCCAGATAAACTTTGGTGTAACTAGTTCTCGCTAGAGTCCATTCGTTTTCAAGTCGGAAAGTCCCCTCGTAAAAGCGCTCCCTGACTTCGATACGTACCCTGGGTGTGTCCAGCCAGTCATTTTCGATACTTTTCAGAAAATAATCGAAAAAGCGTTTCTGCCGTTCAAGGACTTCTCGCCCATAGTAATATTCCCATTCTTTGCGGCCATGAACTTCAAGCCATTTATATTTCGAGGCACTTTGCCTGAACCCCTCGATAGTGCCTCGGTTGTGTAGACCTTGTGTCGCCCAACCTACGCCGGCATACATCGGCACTTTAATTTCACTCAAATTTGCTTTTTTGCCTTCCCAGTATTCATCAAACAAAGGATGCTCTTTTTGCATTGAGGTGAGGTCT
This sequence comes from Chloroflexota bacterium, assembly GCA_043804635.1. Lineage (GTDB taxonomy): Bacteria > Chloroflexota > Dehalococcoidia > Dehalococcoidales > UBA2162 > JAZDIU01. The sequence continues at coordinate 50,297 of JAZDIU010000070.1, read as the reverse complement.
TCCACCTCTTTTTCCGGCCATCTCGCCTGTTGCCGCTGATGCCACCACCGATAGAATAAAGTATCGGGCATGCCTCCGTGAAATGCCCACTCACGGTATAAATCGCTTACACCTTCCCACGGCATCATTGCTTTAAGATGCGGGGGATTCAGTGCCGCAACTTTCCACTGGACCATTGCCAGATATGACACTCCATTTATACCAACATTACCGTTACTCCATTCCTGTGTGCCGGCCCATTCGATGAGTTCGTAATAATCCCGAGCTTCTGTATCGGACAACGGATGGTTGGAGCCTTCCGAGTTTGAGCTACCCCGCAGAGCTGCTTTGACTACGACGTAGCCATTAGGGACCCAGAAACCCGGGTCTGGAGACTCAGCTGGAGTGAATAAAGACACTCTCCAATAGCCGACATTAGGTATATTTGGGATATCACTTTCCGGCCATACTACATCTTTCCCGTACATATCAGCGGACATCATCACCGGATATTTACCGGGTTCACTGGAACGGAATACGTTAACATAGAGTGTAACACCATCACGCATTTTCACCGGGACATCTTTCTCCATTATCATCTTCTGGAGGCCATAATGTGCCGTCTTGACAATAATATCATTCAACCCCGGTGTTGTCTCATTAGGATGCGTCGGTTTAAGTTCGGGACTGTCCATTGCGTACTCACCTCCTTGCTAGATTTCTACCTGAATCTATGAGCATTGTAAAACAGGCTCGGAAAGCCGTCAATAAGTGTCTCTTATTAGTTTCTGAGGTCGTTTCTAATGAAGTAAGGCTCTATCTCTTTTGTCAAATGGTATAATATCTAGCAAGCTTGATATATCGCAGTCCACGCTGGAGCGAGTAAGTAGATAGTATGCGGACCAAGGAGGGCGAATGGAAACTAAGTCGCGTAAAGATTTGTGGAAAATAGGAGCGAAGAACACTGCGTTTATCGTGATTGATATTTACTGGGGCGACAAGTATAAGATAACTCCCATAATATTAAGAAATGCCGACGACCCGGAGGCGATGTTTCGGAAAATTAACGAGGACATGGTGCCTAAGATAAATCGGCTCGCCGCCGCTTGTCGCAAATTAGGAATGCCGGTAATCTGGATATGTTCCGGCCGTCGTCCCGACCTGTCAGATGCGGGACTGATTGTCGATATGCCCGACCATGCCGGGAATCTAGCCTTTGATAATAAGCAGCTCTCAGACAAGCAATCGATGATTGGACAGCTTCATCCCGACCTCAATGTTATGCCGCAAGACTTTATTGTCAGGAAGAGGCGGTACAGTGCTTTCATTCACGGTTCGTCGGAATTGGAGTTGTTGCTGCGAGGATTGGGTGTAGACAGTTTCATCGCCGCTGGAGATGCCACGGACGTATGCGTGGGTACTACAGTTATGGATGCTATGATGCTGAATTTTAAGGTATTTTTGCTTAGCGACTTAACTATCACCTTCAGCGAGGAGCGCCAGAAAGCGGCATTGAATCTATTGGACAGGCATTTTGCCAAGGTGATGTCTTTTAATGAAGTAATGAAAGAGTTGTCAAAACTAGCAAAGAAAACAAAATCTTAGCCGGGGGTCACTGGTTTAAGTCCCACCTCCCATTTTATTTTGGGTAATTTTACCTTTTCATTATCCTATTGTAACGGCGAAAAAGCTGATGGCATCATAATCTTGCTTTCCTGAGTTATCAGCCGCCCCACGCCCCCCGGCGGCGGCCAAATACCACTTTTGATAAACTGGGCACGGACTGCAGCTCTCTGCTCGAAGCTGTTATATGCCCAGATATGTATCATCTGGTTAACCTGGCCGAATTCGACGGTTCCAACGACTACCAGGGGCGACAGCTTCATACGTTCGGGGAGCTTGGCTTCCCAGCCTTTCATAATATCGGGAAGTGCTCCCGGTTTCACGGTGTAAATACGCATCTCGAAAAGTGGTCCTATTTTCCCAGGTGTGATTTGAGGTGAAAACGGCCAGGGAGCTAGAATTTCCGAGCGCATAAAGCGGATAAATTCGCCAGTCTTGGGCGGCCAGTTCGGGTTTTTAGATGCTTCTGCACGAATGCGAGCGCGCTCGTTAAGGTCTTTATAAGGCCAAATGTGGATAATTTCGTTTAAAGGACCGATATCGGTGTGCCAAAAAGCCGCTAGCTCCGAGTACTTCTTTCGGTGTTGTTCGTATGCCTCACCAAAACGTTTCTCGACTTCCGCCAGGCTCCCTACTGTAATGCCGTATGTGCGAATTTCATAAATCATCGCCTTTCTCCTTTCACCTGAGGTTTCAAGTAACCTGAGTATATTGAAGCGATAATTGTATGTCAAGAGATTTGCCGTTCATTCGCCGCTGGAGTATCATTAATGGAATGTCACAAACATTGATGCATTTCGAGAGGACCGGCGAATGATACAGAAAAAATCACTTATTTTTTACGGATGGATTATCATAGCTGTTTCCTTCATCACATTGACTATAGCCTATTCTACCCGCTACTCATTCTCAGTGTTTTATGTTGCCATTTTAGACGAATTTGGCTGGACTAGAGCTCAAACGGCACTGACCTTCTCTATGAATATGATAGTCTATGCCGTGCTCAGTCCGGTTGCCGGCGCTCTGATTGACCGGTTCGGTCCCAGAAAAGTATTTCCAGTCGGCGGAGCGATTATCGGACTGGGTATGTTCCTGATGAGTCAGGTCGGGACTATATCGCAGTTATATCTCTTCTTTTCTATTGTTGCTGTCGGAATGGTCCTTCTCGGCTATATTCCACACGCCAGTTTCATACCTGAATGGTTCTCATTAAAACTGGGCACAGCGATAGGAATCGCCGTTGCCGGGATGGCTTTAGCCAACGTCTCATCGATACCAGCCCAGTATCTGATAGACCGCTTCGGATGGCGGGAAGCTTATCTGGTTCTCGCGGTTATTATGGTGATCGTCATCGTGCCTATAACAGCTCTCTTCCAACGACACAGAGCTAAGGACATGGGACTCCCATTAGATGGCATTGCTAAAGATGAAGGAAAACGTGATATATCGACGATAGGGCAAACTCAGGAAGACCCACGCGTATTAAACCGTAAATGGGCGTCAATCGAATGGACTCTTCCTAGAGCAATGAAGACCAGGCCCTTCTGGTTTTTCTTCGCCCAGACATTTCTGCAGGGAATTATGGTTAATATCATCACTGTCCACACCGTCGCCTATATCGTGGATAACGGCTATTCTAAAATGCTGGCCGCCTCTGTGTTCGCCTTGCTTGGTGCCCTGGCGATGGTTAGCTTTGCCGGCGGCATTATCTCCGACCGAATGGGCCGCGAGTGGACTTACACCTTCGGTGCTGTTAGCGTATGCATAGGAATACTCACTCTGCTTTTGGTTAAAGGCCCTTCCTCTGCGTGGTTGCTATATTTGTTTGCCATTCTTTATGGAGCTGGCTTTGGTATCGACCGGCCGATGCTAATGTCGTCACAAGCCGATGTGTTCAAAGGGAAACAACTAGGCAGGATTATGGGATTCAACAACCTTGGATATGGCATCGGTGGTGCCCTGGGTCCCTGGTTTGCCGGCTACATTTTCGATATAACCGGCAGTTATGTTGTTCCCTATGCTGTCGCCATTCTGTGTTCTGTTATGGCTTGTGCCTTCTTGTGGGGTGCGGGTCCACGGAAAATTAGGGCCGTAGGGGGCAAGGTGAGACAGAACTTTTCAACAAATAGGATTTGAAGTTACTGAATGCGCCGGTATTTTTCTTTTGCGGTACTTAGTTTAGCCTTATTTATGGCTTCGCTAGGAATGTCCACTGTGGCGGTGGCTTTCCCGGTGATGGTTTCGGAGTTAAATGTCTCACTGGTTCTGGCCGGCTGGATACTGAGTGTTTATCAACTGGTAGGTCTCAGTGCGATGCCGGTATCTGCTAAGGTAAGCGAAATTTTGGGCCGGAAGCGGACGTTTATGTTGTCTGCGCTTCTTTTTACTCTGGGTTCTGCACTTTGTGCTATAGCCCGCAATGAACTCTGGTTGATTTTCTTTAGGGTAATTCAGGCTCTCGGAAGCGGCGGTCTAATGCCATCTGCCGCTGGTATTATAAGTGAAGAGTTTCCGGAAAGCCGGCAGAAGGCTATAGGACTCTTCACCAGCATTTTCCCCATCGGTTCGATATTAGGCCCCAACCTTGGTGGGTGGATGGTAGCATCTTTCGGATGGCAATCTATCTTCTGGGTCAATGTGCCTGTGGGTCTTCTGGTACTGTTTTTCTCTTGGCGTCTGTTGCCAAATGATAGAGCTACCTCCGGCGGCAGCATCGATTTTCTTGGCGCTGGTTTTTTAACCGGTTTCTTATCGACATTTATGCTTGCCCTTACCGAAATTGGTAATAACATACCTAAGATACCATGGCTTACAGTGGGCTTTTTTGCCGTTCTAAGTATTTCTATGCTCTTTCTTTTCCTCTGGTGGGAAAGAAAAACGAACGCTCCCATTATTGATTCCGAAATGCTGCGCCATAGGCCGTTTCTGGCGGCAAATATCTATAACTTTGTTTTTGGAGCTTCCGCTTTTGGCGTGGGCAGTTTGATACCCCTTTACGCAGTGTCTGTTTATGGTATGGGAACTCTTGGCAGTGGATTGATTTTAACGCCCCGGTCAGCCGGTATGGTTTTGGCTTCCGCAGTAACCAGTTTTTACCTGGTCAGATGGGGATACCGCCGTCCGATTCTTACGGGAACGGCAGTTATGGCTGTTAATCTGGTTCTGCTCGCCTTAGAAATTCGCGAGGTAAACATATTCGGCCTTCACTTTGGTCCCACTGTATGGCTCCTGATTATGATGGCTCTAGCCGGCATCGGGATGGGCATTTCCTCACCGGCGGCAAATAATGCCTGTATCGAACTTATGCCACAGAGGGTAGCCGCCATTACCGGAATCAGGGGTATGTTTCGCCAGATGGGCGGTGCCATCAGTATTAGCATTTCCACTTTGTTGCTTGAAATAATTAATAATATGCCCCGGGCTTTTTCAATTGTGTTTATCGGCCTCGCTTTAGTCCTGCTCCTTTCCATCCCCGCTATCTTTGCTATGCCTAGCAGCCCCAATTCAAAACCTTACTCTAAAGTAGTCATAAGCTCTTAATACTTGATACGAATTACTGTTGTACCTCTCACCTTGCTTTAGAGGGAGAGAAAGCGAATTCGTATGTCTATGGGGTGGTGATGGGTTCAATCCTTCAGCTTGCTGGTGGATAAGTTATATTCAAGACGTTTAGATATTCAGATTTTGAACTTTGATATTGTTTAGAATTTAGAGTTTGGGGTTTGTTTCGCTGTGTTGCTACCCGGCTAATCCAGATGTAGAATTGTCAATAATATGCAATATATTAAGAATGGAACCCGGCTTCGTCTCCTCCTTCTAATATTAGCCTTAGTAATCGCCGCTTTCGTCAGATTCTGGGCGGCTCCGCTTTCGGCGGGTCCTGATGTCGCTCAATTCTGGGCTTTCGCCAAGGTATTTCAACAGCATGGCCTCGATTTCTACCGCTACGCAAATGCCAGAACGCCTATTTTCCCCTTTCAGGGGTGGGGTTATGTCTATCCTCCGGTGTGGCTACTGATACTCAGGCTTTCATTGTTTGCCGCACCGGCCAGTTTTGCCAGTAGTTCGGTAATCGATACTAGCTGGCGGCTGGCGATGAAAACTCCCATTATATTTGCCGACCTGGCTATTGGATGCCTGCTATATTGGACTGTATCTGGATCGAAGTTGCGTAAACTGATTTTTGCTAGCTTGTGGCTTTTAAATCCTGTTGCCTGGTATGAATCGGCTGTTTTCGGGCAATTCGATGCCATAGCCACTGCTTTTTTATTAGGTTCGATTATTGCCTTGGAACAGGGAAAGGACAGGCTGGCTTTCTTGCTTGCTGCTTTAGCTGTGCTGACCAAGCAACACACATTGCTGGCTGTAGTAATGATGATTGTGAGTGTTGCTCGTAGTATGGACCGGCGTCGTTTTATCATTAATTGTGCTATCGGAGTAGGAATAGTGCTGCTTTTCTCTATACCCTTTCTACTAACCGGTAATTTCTTATCTTACGCCCGCTCGGTTTTATTACCTGGGCAGAGTCCAAATTATCAAACCCCTCTTATGTATGCTTTTAGCGGAGTAGGTGCGCTTCTTACTTACCTTCACAATGTTTTTGGTTGGGAGACACGCAACCTATTGCAACTCTGTGTCCCGGTACTGGTGGCCGTACTGCTTGCCGCTATAATATTAAGCTACATCAAACAGATTGCTCCCATCCGGTCAATGCTCATCGGCATATTGCTTTTTATGGCCATCTTTTACCGTATTAATTACCAGTATTTAGTCGTCTATATTCCGTTGGCATTACTCATAGCTTCCCGAACTTCTTATAAGAGTGAAAAGGTTATCGCTCTTTTATTAGCTCTATTTCCTGCAGCATGGTTATGGCTTTTTTATCTCCCCGGCTGGTTCATTGAATTTAACCCGGCACATCCTTGGGTTGCATCCACATTCGCCCCCTTAGGCTTAGCTCATTACGACATACCCGATTTGGTTTACGTATCTTTTGCTCTGGTGATAATGTGTCTGGCACTGACTTATGTATTCCTCGCTTTCCTGAAATGGCACAGGGAACTCTCCCACACTCAAAACTCAACAAGCTGAAAACTTCCTGCTCTCAGGGAAGAGTTTAAGAGAAGGGGCAAAGCCCCTTCTCTTTCCTTTCTATTCCCCCTCTCCTCAGCGGAGAGGGGGTCGGGGTGAGGTCACAAAGCGACAAAACTTCCTTGACAATATAGAACATAAGTGCTATTATTTTGGTTCTTGCAACTTTTCGTTGTCCCATTAGGCACTACCTCCGTCTTAGGTTAGTGGCTTGGCTATCGGCTCTTTTTCTACCCCGACTATATCAGCCCACGTACGTTTGTTATACTTCAGCCCAGCCACTTCAGCAGGCGGTCTATTATTAAGGCTCATATGCGGTCTAAAAAAGTTGTAATGCACTAGCCAGCCATCGGTAAACCTTTGCAGGGTAGCCTTATTCTTTTGCGCTCTCATAACCTTTGTACGCTCTCTCAGAGAGCCTTGAAAGCGCTCTATGAGGTTACTATCATTTTTGACCCCAAAAGGGCTTCCTTGAATATGTTTAGTGCGTGAACCATACGCCTGCTTAACGCCGTCAATATAAGCCTTGAGCTTATCGGTAACAACCACCTTCGGCATTTTACCAGCACGTTTATAAGCACTGTCCAACAGTTGTTTAGCGTCCTGTGCGGTACGGGTAGTGGCAAGATGTGAGGCTAGAAGGAATCTAGTCTTGGCGTCAATGATGTCCCAGAACACTACCCATTTTTCCTTACGCTCGTGCCAGTATGGGTTTTTTACCTGTGTTTTACTCTTATCTACACGTACAAAAGTTTCATCGGCTATCCAGGTGTCGCCAACTTTCGGGTGTAAATCCTTTGTGGCTTTGATAGCATCGACGGTATACTTGTTAATCCACTTGATAACAGCCGTGTGCGAAATACCTTCATTGGTTCTCTGGTCAATATCGGATTCAATATCGTGGAATGATGACCCATTGTAAAACTGGTTAAGAGCACTGGCGATAAACGCAGGTGACACCCGTCCGTGAGGTAACGCATCGGTACCTGTGAACTTTGTCCGGCAATCATCGCAGTAATAATTCTGGACACCCTTATAGAGTCCGTATTTACGAGTATTCTGACCGCCACAGAATTTACAGGCGGTCTTAGGCTTAGCGGGCGATGGTGAGACAGCAATAGTATCTTTAACGTTGATAGGTGCGGAATGACCACCTGCTAATACACCCACGCTAGTGCCGTGCTTGCCAATATAGCGGATATGCTTCTGCCTGATTTTCCCGTTTTCGTTAACAGATTTAACTTCATAGTCATACCAGTTACCTGAACGTGGCGGGATTTCTTTAGCTCGGATAAAGCTCATTAATTATCTCCTATCTAAAACTAACTTATCTTTTTCTCGGTGGAAATGCACACCTTGAAAGACCGCACCTTCAATATTCATAGGGTAAGGGCTTACAAACCATAAATATAGACTATTTGTCGAAGACAAAGGCTTGCCAATGGAATAAAATGTGAATATAGGAGGGCTAACATTGGAGTGAATTAGGAAAGCATCAACCGTGATACCCTTTCGAAATTCAACAACTTGATTAATATCAAAAGCACTAAGGTTTGGTTTAGCCCACCACGCATATGTTTGGTCAATTACTGTGCCTGACACATTTACGGATACTCTCACTGGGTCTACATCATCCCATCTTCTGCCGAATTCCACTAGTAAGCCATTTTGAGTAGTGTTTGTTGATGGGAATAAAGTTGCTTTGATAACTAAGTTTCTAATTTCGTGGCTAGGGATATTTAATATTACCTCATAAGGATTCCCATATGATGAGGCTCGCCAAATGTAAAATTGTATAGGAACAACGATAACAACTACTATCAGAAACACAAAGGCAAAATCACGAATATTTTTATTCCTGATTTTTCGGTTAATGTCTCGCTCTATACTAGCAGAGGTAATTGTAATCGATGTCTTTTTATTTCTTAAAAGATAACAAACAGCAACAATCAGCCCTAATACTATAGACAGAATGGAAACAATAAGCCCAGCTCGTGTCTGCCCAAAATAAGTTAACACGCCAGCGACCCCTTGAGTGACCAAAAAATAGACAATCGATGCAATTGAAATGGTTTTCTTCTGCACGACAGCCCTCCTGCTAACTTATTCAGTTGGCAAGAGTATACTCCTTTAGGCACTATCTTACAATGCCTACAACGATAAGTTGCAAAAAGGATTATTTTTATTATGAGCAGGGTCGAAGGAGCGAAACCGAAGGAGTGAGGGGAAAAGCAAAAAATGAAAGATTTCTATTGTTTCAACAAAAGACAGTACGCACAAATTTTTACCCTTTAGGCGTGTCGTTTCTACGAAAAAAAGTTACTTAAAATGTATAAGGAAACGAATACGCTCAATTCAACTCCGTTTTACGTTGCTTCGTTTCAATTTTCAGGTATTCAATAATATATTTTTAGCTTTATTTCGCCTTTGTTTCTCCCCACTGTCATTCTGGCGTAGGCCAGAATCCATGTTGGGTGGGGTATTTGTAGTATTTGACATTATCTTGACAATGGGATAGCAGCGCCATAATATTGAAGTAGAAGCTGGGAAAAGACAGTTGAAGGAGGGGGATATGGTCATTGCTGAAAAACCGAGATTGAACGAAAATCGCATCACCAGGAAAATGCGTAAAGATACCGTCTATCAGAGTAAAAGCGGCCGCGGTGTGGGCAGAATCGAAGCCTCCGAAGGTAAGGTGGAGCGAGTAAAAGAAGAGGGGCGGTTACCTTATCGACCTGAAATACAACTTTGCATCGAACGGGCACGGCTTATAACCGAAGGTTATAAGAAAGCCGAAGACGACTCCATAATCCTGCGGCGGGCTAAAGCTCTGGCTCATTATCTTGATAACCGGACTTTATACATACTCCCTCATCAAAGAATTGTCGGCAATAACGCCAGCAAACCGAATCACCTCATTACCTTCCCGGAACTGTGGAGTGGCTGGCTCGACAAGGCTATCGACGATGAGTATAAGATGCTCTTGGACGAAAAGGACAGGCAGGAGCTGCACCAGATTCATAAATACTGGCGCAGCAAGTCCGTCCACGGGATGGAGCGTAATTTACTGCCCAAGGACATCCTTCAATACTGGTTCTATCCCAACCAGGGAGTCTTCGTCTGGCTTCACGGCGGTCACGTCGGCACGCCGAACTACGAAAAGTTATTTAAGATAGGATTAAAAGGCATCATTGAGGAAGCTAAGTCTAGACTTGAAGAATTGTCCAACGACGCGGACCTTTATCTGCATCCCGGAGACTATCTGAAGAAAAAGCGCTTCTACGAGGCGGTAATAATTGTTACCGAAGCGGTCACCCGTCAGGGAAAGCGGTTCTCACAGCTATGTCAGCAGGAAGCTGCCAAAGAAGCAGACGGCAAGAGGAAAGCTGAACTAGAGGAGATGGCACAAATCTGCGATTGGGTGCCGGAAAATCCCCCGCGGACTCTTCACGAGGCGTTGCAGTCTTTCTGGTTCGTCAACCTGGTTGCCAGAGTCCTCGACCTTCAAACATCGGGCAACGGTGAAAGAATCGACCAGATTTTCTACCCCTTCTACAAGAAGGACAAGGAAGAGGGCAGACTTACCTATGAAGAAGCTGAGGAACTGGTCGAGCATCTGGTGCTCATCTTCAACGAAGAAGGCTCCTTAATTCCGCCTTCACAGCCGAAAGCCGGCCCATTAATTACCCGCGTCACCACCATTGGTGGCGTGACCCGTAACGGGACTGACGCCACCAACGAGATGACCTACATTTTTATGGATGCCAAAAACGAGATGGGGATGAACCAGCCGGCATTGGCCGTCAGGCTTCATCCGCAGACTCCTCAAGCATTGTATGAGAAGATTCTGGAATCGGTAGTCAAGCAGCCAGGCATCTACTCCTTCTTCAACGATAATATGATGATTCCTTTCCTGATGAACTTCGGCATACCTTTGGAAGATGCCCGGGATTACACCACAGATGGCTGTATGAGATGGATTATACCGGGCAAAGCGATGAGCCAGCGGGCTTTGGGTGGCAGGGTTGCCCTGCCTAAGTGTCTGGAATACGCTTTCTATCAGGGTGTAGATAAGTTCAGTAAGAAGCAGGTCGGGCCCAAAACTTCCGACCCCCTGACCTGGACCTCGATTGAGGACGTGATGCGGGCGTATGAAGCACAGCTTAAGTTCTTTTTACATAAACTATTCACTATCTATAATATCGTAGATGAGCTTGAGAATGAGTGGCTGCCTCAGCCTTTCCTGTCCGCCGTTGTAGACGGCTGTCTTGAGCGTGGACAGGATGTCCGGGAATATAAATACTATCCCAATACTATCATCCAGCCGGTAGGGCAGGTGACTATAATTAATTCTCTGGCAGCGATGAGAAAGCTGGTATTCGAGGACAAGAAAGTATCCATGGCTGAGCTTATCGATGCCCTCAAGAAAAACTGGGAGGGAAAAGAAGACCTGCGCCAGATGTTCCTTAATGAGCCGCCGAAGTGGGGCAACGATGATGACTACGTCGACCTTATCGGCAAGGAATTCTATACCCGGACCAGCAAAGTCGTGAAGAGCTTTAAGAATATCTGGGGCGTGTCCCATAACGAGGATGGGACTGGTGCCTCGACTTACTTCGACTACAGCGGAATGACCGGCGCCACACCCGATGGCCGCAAAGATCTTGACCTGTTTAATGACGGCACAGTCTCCCCGGCTATCGGCACTGATGTAAAAGGACCGCTGGCAACGATGAAGTCGGTCAGTAAAGTCGACCACGCCGGCACTTTCACGCATCTCTTCAACCAGAAGTTTACCCCCAAAGAGGTGATGAGGAACGATGGCATCAACTTCATTGCTCTGCTCAGGACGTTCGTCGACCTTGGTATTCACCATACCCAATTTAATGTAGTTGATCGGGAGACGTTACTGGATGCTCAGAAACACCCTGAGAAGTACGGCGATTTGGTAGTCAGAGTAGCCGGTCTGGCGGCTTACTTTGTCGACCTGACCAAGCCGGTGCAAGACCAGATTATCGCCCGGACCGAACTCCGTTGCTGCGAATAGGGATAGCCTTGGAAGAGGGGCGCGGTCTAGTCTTCCTTATCCAGCGCTACAGCGTGCAGGACGGCCCCGGCATGCGCACCACCGTATTTATGAAGAGCTGCCCACTGAGTTGCGAGTGGTGCCACAATCCTGAATCCTTAAAACCTTATCCCGAGCTTATGTCCCGCGATAAAAAATGCACGAAACTGGGTAAGTGCGTTCTGGCTTGTCCCGTCGGTGCCATTACTCTTAGTGAGAACGAAGGTAGAGTAATCGACCGAGGGAAATGTAATCTCTGTTTCGATTGCGTCCCTGCCTGTCCCTCGGGTGCTCTGGAAAAGGTAGGAAAGTACCTAACAGTTAATGAGGTAATGGCAGAGATTGAAAAAGACGAGCTTTTTTACCACCGGTCTGGCGGCGGAGTGACTGTTTCCGGCGGTGAACCTTTGTTGCAGTGGAAATTCGTGCGTGATTTGCTTAAGGCTTGTAAGCAAAGGCGCTTTCATACCGCCCTTGATACATCCGGTTACGCCCATTGGCCGGCACTCGAAAGTGTTCTGGAATATACCAACCTGGTTCTCTATGACATCAAGCATATGGACCCCGAGCTTCACAAGCAGGCAACCGGAGTAGATAACTCTCTCATCCTCGAAAACTTGCGACGGATTCCTCCGGAGAAAACAGTATGGCTACGGGTGCCTCTAATTGCCGGTTATAACGATTCTCTCGAAAATGTCAGAAAAATCGTGGAGCTAGCTCTAGAAGTTAAAGCCGAGAAAATCTCGGCTCTACTCTATCACGAATGGGCTGTGGGCAAATACGATAGCCTGGGTAGAGAATACTTATGTAGGGAAGCCAAACCGCCGTCCGATGAACACGTTGAACGCCTAAAAAACTTGAGCGAAAGCCTGGGAGTCAAATTCACCGTAGGCTATTAAGGCTTAGCTGATAGTAACATAAACCCCGTTCGCCCTCAGCTTAGTTTACCCTGAGCTTACCGAAGGGAAGGGTCCGAACGGGGTTGTTTTAGACTGACGCTGTGAGCTGTTAGCTAGCTTATTATCAGTTGTGCCAACTGCTGTCGATGGTAAGCCGGCTCACCGAGAAAGCTATACAGGGAGCGTGATGCCCGGGTATGGAAGGCTGCCGGATGTTCCTTCGAATAGCTGATACCGCTGAATACTCTGTGGGCAAGCGTGCAGCACTCCCAGTAAGCCTGACTGGCGACAGCCTTAGCCACGTGTATGCTTTCGGCGGCCGGTCTCTGTGTATCGAGTTTCCAGAGCGCTTCATAAGTAGTCCATCGGGCAGCATCCCGGATATTAACCATTTCTATAAACATATCCTGGACACGCTGAAAACGACCGATGGCTTGCCCGAACTGCACCCTCGTCTTGCTATATTCTATCGTCATATCGACAAGAGCCTGGCATCCACCTACCTTGTAGGCACATAGAACCGGAATTACCTTATCGATAGCTCGTTTTAGCCCTGCCCATCCTTCATTTTTCTCTCCCAGCATCGCTGAGCGGGGGACTTTCACTGAATCCAGTTTGACCTCAAAAGTATGGCCCGCAAAGAAGCCGGGCAATCGGCGCATCTGCACTCCACTGGATTTGGTATCTACTAAGAAGAAAGAAATCCCCTTAGCCGGGTCGGTCCTTTTTGCCGTGCGGGCGGCTACAATCAAGTGGGTCGCTGCCTGAGCATCGAGGGTGAAAAGTTTCACGCCGTTGAGAACAAAATTGCCGTTCTTACTGGCGGCAGTCGTCTGGATTGCCCCCGGTTCCCAGCTATATGCCGGTTCGGTTAAAGCCAGCGTCAGAATCTGTTTCCCCTGGGCAACGGCTGGTAAAATACTCTGTTTCTGTTCTTCGGTACCGGTTTCCAGGATTATCGAGCTGCCTAATATCCCGGAGGAAAAGTAGGGCCCGGGTAGTGGTCCTGTTCCTAAAGCTTCAAACAGAACCCCGGCGCTGGTTAGTGAGCTCTCTGTCCCGCCATATTTCTCCGGGATAATGATTCCCAACCAGCCCATTTCCACTGCTTTCTTCCAGAGTTCTTCGGTATGACCGGTATCTGAGTTCTGTAAATTCTGGACGACTTTATTCGGCGCATCCTTTTTCATAAAATCCAGGGCTGCCGTTTTTAGCATTTCCTCAGTTTCAGTAAGTGCCAGGTTTAATCTCATATCTGCCTCCGATGTTTCTGATTTCACTGACTCGGCTATTTAGTCTCACTGATTCCCAAGCGAAGGGCACGGGATATGATTATCCTCAACGCTTCCGGAGTCCCCGCCGGTGCTAAGCAAATTCCGCTCCGCTCGCCGACCTCAAAAATACTGTCTTCTAATCCTCGCTGTTCATCACTCGTCAGTGCGTACGGGCCGAGCACTTCAGCCATCGACTGAGCCAGCTTGGCTCCAAACATTTTGGTATAGACCGATATTTGCGGTCCCGTGTATGCAGCCCGCTTGTGACTGCTGGTCAGCCAGGCGTTCCTCATGTTAAACAAGCGCTCTACCTGAGTAGTGATAAAAACATCTACTACGATGTCTAGTAGTCGGGGATTTTCTTTTAAACGCTTCGCTATATTCGGATTGCTTCTACACTGCTCAATGAACTTTGCCGCCACCATATTGCGGGGTATGCCTTCGGTGCCTTCGCCATGCTCGAGTAATAAGGCAGCCGTAGCCACTTTCCACCCATCCTTTTCTCCGCCTATTAGGTAGGACTTATGAATTTTGACGTCGTCGAAAAACACAGAATGCTTAATGCCAGGTGCTGGGTCGGCTGAAACTCCAAGTACTTGTCGGAATGTCCCGGAAGGGAACAAGTCGAGAGGCTGAATAGTAACACCCGGCGAGTTTGCCGGAGCTAAGAACATTGCCAGGTTCTCATGCCGGGGAGCTTTTAGGTCGCTACGGGTTAATAACAAAAATTGGTCGGGTTTAGTGGGTAGACCTCCTACGAAAATCTTGCTACCGTTGACTACAAAGTAGTCTTGCTCGCGCGTGGAATGCAGAGCATTAGTCTGCTGATTAGCTTCGTCAGTGCCCGCTTCCGGTTCTGTGAAAAGCTGCCAGGTGTGTGCTTGCCCTTTTAGAATCGGCGGCAAAAAGCGCTGTTTTTGTTCTTCGGTTCCGCAGGCCATTACAGCGGCTGTCGCCAGTCCGCCTGAATCATAATATGGAGGCACGCTGAACCCTCTTTTACCTAACTCCTGACGTATTACAAGGTTGCGGTCGACATCTAGACCGCCGCCGCCGTATTGATTGGGATGGCTTGGATAGAGCCATCCTTTTTCACCTAATCTTCTACCCAACTCACGCTTTTTTTGCCATTGCTCGACAGTTACTTTTTGAGGTTCTCGCGGGTGGACGATTCCTTCGGGTATATTCTTGTCCAGCCATTCGCGGACTTCTTGAGCAAACTTTTCCTGCTCTTCGGTGTACTCTAATGAGAAATCCATAGCGCTAGGTCCTCCTTAAACAGATGATAGAACTGGAAACACACAAAACGCCGATATTATACTGCAACACGTGGCAAATTGACAATATTTTTGCAGACAAGAATCCAGCTTGATGATTCGGTAAATAACAATGTAATATACAATAATAGTCTCGGAAGAAAGGGAAAGGTATCAGAATGAGCGACATCACCAACTCGAAGAAGATTAGTAAACCGAACGTACTTGAAAATCTTCTCTTCGGCTGCACAATACGGCAGTTGCCTGGGGTAATACCCGGAGTCTTACTCTCGGCGGCTCTGGTAGCTTTATTTATCTGGTTGACCGACCTTCTAAATAAAGCCTTGGGATTTTCGGGGCTAATTAGCTATATCCTTGTGGTCATACTAGCTGGGATACTGGTCCGCAATATTGTTGGTGTTCCGGCAATATTTAGCCCCGGTATAAGCTTCTGTCTAAAGAAATTACTGAGATTGGGCATTATCCTGATGGGTATACGGTTGAGTTTTTTCGATGTCCTGAAAATCGGTGCCTGGGGCATTCCTTTAGTGGTCGTCTGCGTGGTAGCCGGCCTGGTCATTACCATATATTTCGGGCGACTCCTGAAATTGCCGGATAGGCTGGCAACATTAATTGCCGTTGGGACCGGTATCTGTGGAGCCTCGGCAATCGTCGCTACCGCTCCCGGTATTAACGCTAAAGAAGAGGAAGTCACTTATGCCGTAGCTAATATTACAATATTCGGCATAATTACTATGGTGGTTTATCCTTTCTTGGCTCACTGGATATTCAATGGTAATACGACGATGGCCGGGTTATTCACCGGGACTGCCATCCACGAGACAGCCCAGGTAGCTGCCTCTGGATTGATTTACGACCAGACCTTCGGCGTATTCTCTAATCCTACTACCGCCGATGTTGCCATAGTCACCAAACTGGTCAGGAATGTATTAATGGCGGCGGTTATACCTGTGATGACTTTTGTTTATGCAAGGCGCTCCGGCGAGTTAAAGAATACTTCAGAGCCTGGCTATAAAAAGGCTCTTAAATTGTTTCCTCTTTTCATACTTGGTTTCCTTTTGTTCGCAGTAATCAGGTCAATAGGTGACGCCGGTATCCAAGGTAAAGGCCTGGCTCTGGGTCTCTTGAACAAAGGACAGTGGTCAAACGCTATAACAATATTAAAAGATTGGTCGGGCTATATCCTGGCAGCCGCAATGGCGGGAGTGGGATTGGGAACGTCCTTCAAGAGTATGAAGGGATTGGGTATTAAACCTTTCTATATCGGGCTTTTCGCTGCGGCTTTAGTCGGGATTGTTGCTATCGTTATGGTATTCCTGCTGGGTAGTTTTGTTTCTGCGTAACCCGGCTCTTTGCCACAAAATGCCATAAATTTGTTAATTTTCCTCGCCAGATTTTATAACTTTGTTATTTGAATTTGGTTACACTGAACGGTTGGAGGTCAGACCGTATGAAGTGGCAAAGTCTGGTTATAGATGGTTTCACACGTGTTTTAGAAATACTTGAGCCGGCGCTAAAAGGCTTGAACAAGGAGGACATGAACAGGCAACCGAAGCCTGATTGTAATAGTATCGGCTGGATTACTTGGCATCTTACAAGAGGGCAGGATGCTCAGATTGCCGACCTTATGGGAGAAACTCAGATATGGCTCAAGGACAAATGGTATGTTAAGTTCAATCGCCAGGCAGATGCCGATGACACCGGCTACGGCCATACTCCTGAAGAAGTGGCCACATTCAAAAGTCCTGATAGCCAGACGCAGTTGGACTATTATCGGGCAACCTTGGAACAGACAAAACGCTATATTTCAAAGTTATCCCTGACCGACCTCGACCGCCAGCTTGATGAACCTTTCCAACCACCGCCGACTGTAGGCGTGCGCATAATTAGTATACTGGCTGACTGTCTGCAACATTCCGGCGAAATCGCTTACCTTCGTGGTCTGTTAAAAGGAAAAGGTTGGCTAGAGTAACTTCGGTGAGGAAATCCATCCTTCTGGTGTTTGCTCATCCTGACGACGAAAGCTTTGGAGTTGCGGGAACTGCAGCCAAATATTCAAGGAAGGGGATACCGGTCGACCTTATTTGCGCTACGAAAGGTGAAATAGGCATGCGTCTTAACGTGCCGGAGAATATCGATACCGGTACAGCACGCGAGGCTGAACTGAGGGCAGCGGCTAAAATAGTCGGTATTCGAGATATATATTTCCTCGGCTATATAGATGGCAAATTGAATAAGGTCAGTGATGGCAGAGTCACGAATAAGATTTTTCGATTAATGAAAACACTCCAGCCCGGGGTAGTTATCACTTTCGGACCGGATGGTATCACCGGTCATCCCGACCATATCGCTATCGGAATGGCAGCGACTGCCGCTTTCCAGAAACTTGTAGCCGCTGATAAAGAAGCCGGGAAACTTTATTATGTGACCATCCCGGAAAGCTCTGCCGAGGTTAATGACTTTTCAGGTATCACCACCCGCCCCGATTCTGAGGTAACCACCGAAATTGATATCGGCAATTTTATTAACATAAAAATTAAAGCGATCGCAGCTCATCGTTCTCAACAGGATAGCGCAGATTTCATTGAATTCTTAAAGAGTGGGGAATCCGATTTTACTCGTAAAGAATTTTTTTACTTGAAGTCGGGCAAAACTGCTGGTAAAAAGAGCGACCTATTTCAGTGAAGGGAAGAACATTACGGGCTTCGACGCCTGGCAAAAAGCTGGCTTTCCGGTAGAGCTGAAATAGCAGGTTTAAGCATCTTTCTTAAGATGCTTATCTAAGAAATCTAGAATTATCTCCGTTATTTCAGCACGAGTCGGGCTTATTATGTTATCGTCGGCTGATTCGAACCTATGACCGGAATTATGCACCGTCACTAGGATAGCCGGGACCCCGGTAATCGATAATTTTTGATATAGAACTCTAGATTGCTCAGGCAAGACTTCGTTATCCTGGTCGCCATGCAGTATCAAAAATGGAGGGTCGTCGATGGAAACATAGGTTATCGGGCTGGCTCGTTTAATAACCATGGATTCGGGGTCGTCAGTTCCAAAAACGTGCTCCATATGTCCAGTGTGGTCTGTCTGACAGATTAATGCCAGGTCAGCGGGACCATACATATCTACCACTGCCTGGACTGCGTCCGTTTGTTCGAGGTGCTCTCCGCGGATACCAAATCCCGCACTAACATCGGTAACACCGGCGAGAGCCGCTAGATGTCCGCCGGCGCTATCTCCCAGGACACCGATATTTAGCGAGTCGATGCCATATTTGTCGGCATTAGCCCGAAGGAATCGAATAGCGCACTTAATATCTTCGATTTGTGCCGGGAATTTATAGCGTGGAGCCAGACGGTAGTTAACCGATGCTACTACATAGCCGTGAGCGACAAGTTCCGGTATGTCGTATTGTCCCGCCCCTCTACTTTTATCGCCGCTGTACCAGCCGCCTCCATGGATGTAAACTATAGCCGGTCTGGGTTCTTCCGTCTTTCGGTGGTAAAAAATATCCATCTTAAGCTCAATGCCATCGGCCGTTTCATAAGTGATATTACGCTCTACGATACCTGATTTAAGTAATCCCAGATAACCCGCAGAAGTTATTGGTTGACAAGCCGAATACAAAGATAAAAGGACCAATCCTGAAACAAATATTATCCAGGCCCTGCCTTTTAACCTTCTCATCGTGTCCCCTTTTTTGGAGCCTTTTGCTATACCGGAGAGTTGGACTAAGTCTGCTTTACGATAATTATACATCATTAATGGCATTAAAAACAGGTAGTTTTTTGTGTATAAAATAGGGTATTTTACCTAACAGATATAGAACACACAGCCTATATCCCGCAAAAAGTCATTACTTTAAAATATTGAATACAGGTAGTTTTACCGCACTTTTATAATCAGTTTTCTAAGACCATCTCATGCAAAAATGAGATGTAGATTGGAGTAAATGGAAAGGAGGTAAAAAGTATAGCGTAAAACTAATCGGACTGCGTTATCGAAGTATCTGGATAGATAATAGTAGTGAAGACTGAGTCGAAAAATTAGTAATGTTTTTGGGTAAAAAGGGAGGTATAAAAACGGTGGGTAATAGAAAAGTACTAACGGTAATTTTAATTCTAGCCGGTATTATTAGTCTTGTTTTCGGTGGGGCCTTTGTTTACCAGGGTTTCAGCAAGGCAAATTTGATAACTGCGGCAATGCAAACTGAAAAAGCTGCCTATGCCAGTGCGGACGGTGAAATCGAGGGAATCATCGATAATACCCGGGAAGCTGCGGCTATGGCTGGCATTTTGAAGGAACATCGTATGGCACAAGGTATTTATACTGAGTTGAAAAGAGACGACCCTAAGCGTCAAACCATACTGAATGCTATGACTATGGAGAACTCGTTAAACTTGGCACAATTAAGCTACGGTGTTACCGACATTGCTAAAGCCAATGGTGCATTTATGGCGGTTGTCGGCGTTGCTTTAATTCTGAGCGGGGTGTCCCGGTCGAGAATAAATACTGTAGACTAAAAGTAAATTATCTTGATATTTAAGTTCGTCTAAAATATTCGACTTCATTACCCCGTATTCTATTACGGTCAATAGGATACGGGGTTTGACCTTTTAGAAAACCGAGTAACGTATTGCCAGGACATAAATTAGGGGTTACAATAAATAATATAAAGAAATAACTTTGAGATTCGATTGTGCGGTGCGATAACTATGAATAAGATAAGTATATTGATTGTGGACGACCATGCCATAGTACGTGATGGTATCCGGGCTTTACTCAATACGGATAACCTCTTTTCTATTGTGGGTGAAGCATCCGAAGGTAAGGAAGCTGTTGAAAAAGCCGAAGAGTTAAAACCGGACGTTATCGTTATGGATATCGGTATGACCGGTATGGACGGACTTGAGGCTACGCGGCGAATCGTCAAGAAAAGCCCTAAAACCAAGGTACTTATCTTAACTCAACATGATAATAAGGAATACGTACTATCCGCCATCAAAGCCGGGGCTGCCGGTTATGTGCCTAAAAAAGCCTTGGGCTCGGACCTGGTGTCCGCAATCCGAACGGTTCATCAGGGAGAATCTTTCCTTTATCCTTCGGCGGCAGCGGCACTGGTCGAGAGCTATCGTAAAGGGTCTGAGGAGTCCGAGCCTCATGAGAGGTTGACCCCAAGAGAAAGAGAGATTTTAAAATTGATTGCCGATGGACGCACCAGCAAGGAGATTGCCGATACCCTAGTTATCAGTCTCAAGACTGTGGTCGGGCACCGAGCTAAGATAATGGAAAAACTGGGAGTTCATAACCGCACCGAGCTTATAAAATATGCCCTGCGGAAAGGGTTGGCAAGCATAGAGTCGTAAGACTTCTTAAATTTTTAGATAGTTGTCGAGTGACGCTCGGAGTTTAACTCCGGGCGTTTTTTGTTTGGTAGATTGAAAAAACAGGATATTTTTCCGTTAAAAATCGGGTAGAACTGCTCATTTCCTTAATCCTCTCTCATTGCTATGATAAAAGTAGCGAATAAAGGGGAGGATAGTCAGATGAGGATACTACCGAATATATTAAAATGTTTTGCCGCTCTATCGCTGGGCATATCAGCACCGGCACTTATCTGGGTCGGCGCTGGAGTAGCATTTATTCAGAGCCGGAAAAATGTGAGGCAGGCAGTAAACGGGCTGAGAACTTTAGTCTGTTCTATCGACAGCGATTGCCCCCGGGGCCACATCTGTATTGGTGGGCAATGCATTCCCAATAATATTTCCTAAGATAGAATCTCAAATAGCCTGAACCTGTAATTAATCGAGATAATCCGTAGAATACTTCTCTGGCACCTCGCTGGGCAAAAAGATTTCAAAAGTTATCTCCGTGCCGCCGTTGTCAGGGTTGCTTACCAGATTAAAGGTGCCTTTAATAAGTTCTATTCTCTCTTTCATACCCAGTAACCCTAACCCGCGCAGTCCTTCATTAGAGCTTAATGCCTCTTCCAGGTTAAAACCTTTACCATTGTCTTTGATCTTCACACGTATCCGAGTTTTCATAAACCGAATGTCTATTTCAACGATCGTAGCTTGAGCGTGCCTGACGATGTTACTTACCGCCTCTTGAATGACCCTGAAAATAGTTGTCTCCACCTGGCGATCGACCCTTTTTACTTTTCCCCCAGTCTTAAAAGTAACTTTAATTCCGGCAGTTTTCAGATTATTATCAATGAGCCAGCGCACGGCTGAAACCAGTCCCAGGTCGTCGAGAACCAATGGCCGCAGTTCATAGGTCACTTTCTGCAGTTGCTCAATCACATTTACCGATAGAGACTCCACATTCTTCAAAATGGATTTTATTTTCTGTTCTTTAGCCGGTAACATACCGATAGCGGCTTCGAGGTGGGCAGTCATTCCGGCAAGGAGCTGCCCCGTATCATCATGCAAATCGCGGGCTATCTTTTTCCTTTCTTCTTCACCTAAAGATTCTAGATGAGCAGATAAACGACGGATTTTCTCGCGTGATTCCTTAAGTTGTTCTTCCGCACGTTTGCGGTCCGTAATATCGGTTACGGTATGAAGGAAAACTCTCGTTCCTTGCGAAGTGGTTGCTTTAGTCGGATAAACCGCAGAAAGAAGCCAGCGTTGAGTTTTTTCGTCAAATACCTCTCGCTCGATAGCCTGTCCTTTTTCTGCTGCCTCTTCAAGAGGACACCCGGAGAATGGCTCATCGAGGCCGTGTATTACTTTCGGACAATACTTGCCGATGATGGCTTCGGGTTCTACGCCTAGATGCGTTTGCACGGCGCGGTTGGCACTTAATATGTTGTGGCAATCGTCAACCAGCATAACATAGCTGGGCAAAGCATCAAAAAGGTCAGAGAAGTTCGGCTTCCCTTTTATGCTTATGCTTCGAAGTTTACTCTTACCCATCCTCCTCCCGCTTAAGTAATCTCCAGTTCGACTAACTTCTCCGGCAGAGGCACTCCCGTATGTTCGTCCCAGCCCATTAATGTGTAGTAGTAGCTTTTTGCTCTTTCGAAGTCGGCAGGATTGAGTGGTTTATCCGCTAGAATTCCATCGGTCTTGGGTTGGAAAAACCGCTTCGGCAAGTTATCATCGGCCGCAGTTAAGCCTTCTCTAATATTAAAGAGCCTGGCTAAAGTTAAAACTCGTTCGGGTATTCTCAACAGCTCGTTTACACTGGTCTTCCATCCGGTGACCGCCGATACCAGGTCGCTGTCTTGCTGAAGGTCGTAAGGCAAGAACTGGCAAAAAACTAAACAGTCGCATAAAATTCGCTGAAGCTGGATAAACTTGAACATAGCGACTTTTCGTGGGCCCATTTCTTCGACGGGCAGGGGGGCAGACATACCTAATTGAACCATTTCTCTTACCGGCCGATTGTTTACGTTATATGCTGAGTCGTGTAGATTGCAGCAGTGGTCGGCACCCATCGGATTGACCATAAAACCAAGTCCGAGTCCCGGTTTCGCCCGGGGTTCGTGCATCCCGGCTTCCAGTCCTTTTACCTGCATCGCATATTGCTGAGCTCCGCGGCCGATTCTTAATGCGGCTCGAGCGGATCCCTCAGCAAGCAGGTCGCCGATTCCTTTCCGCTGGCCAATCAGTTCAATCACCTTGAGCATCGCCTCGGTATTGCCGAATTTTAATTCGATACCGCCGGTGTCCTTTGTGTTTAATAATCCTTTCTCGAAACATTCCATAGCGAAGGAAATAACCGCACCCGTTGAAATTGTGTCCAGGGAATAAGCACTGCAAAGTTCATTACCTTTAGCAATGGCTTTCAGGTTATCTATGCCGCAGTTAGACCCGATTGAGGCTAGCGTCTCATATTCGGGACCTCCGTAGGCTGAGTCTACCTCATAAGGCTCTTTTACCTGGACTACTTTCTTGCACCTCACCGCGCAAGCAAAACAGGCATCCATATCAACCCTGATGTTATCTTTGACTGCTTGAGCATCGATGGTTTTAACTGTCGGAAATAATCCATCGCGGAAATTACGGACGGGGAGATTACCTGCCGCCTCGAAACCAGCCATAGCAGCGCCAGTACCGAAGTCATGAAAGTCCTTGACCAGCCTCATATTTTCCCCGAGCCAGTCTCTGAGTGCTTTCACTACTTCCGGGTTTACTATGGTGGGTGCTTTATGGCCTCTTACGGCTACTGCTTTCAGATTTTTCGAACCCATCACAGCCCCCAGACCGCCCCTCCCGGCAGCATCAAAAAGTCCGTTCATTATACAGGCGTAACTTACCAGGTTTTCTCCCGCCGGCCCGATTAATGCTAGTCGTATAAATTTATCGCCCAGTTCATCTCTAACCGCTTGCTGGGTCTCCCGGGTCATTTTCCCCCAGAGATGACTGGCATCTTTGATACTTGCCTCGCCATCGTGAATCCATAGGTAGACCGGTTTTTCTGCTTTACCTTCGATAATAACGGCATCGTAACCGGCCCGCTTAAGCTCGGCGCCCCAGAACTCGCCGACTTCCGATTTGGCAATACCGCCGGTCAAGGGAGACTTGGCACCAACGCAGTTACGTCCGCTGCCGGATAATGGAATTCCAGTCAGTGGTCCCAAAGCGAAAATTAGTTTGTTCTCGGGACTTAGTGGCTCGATGCCTTGAGGTAATTCTTTCCATAGAAAATAGGTAACAAAGCCGGCGCCTCCTAGGTATTTCCGACAAATTTGTTCGTTGGTTGGCTCCTCAGTTATGCTATTAGTCGACAGGTTTACTCTCAGGATTTTCCCGGTGTATCCGCCAAGTTTTTGCTCTTTCTGCTCCATTTATTAACCCTCCTCTTATCCTAGTAGTTTACACTATTCGCACGCACAAAGAAAGTCACATTGGAATACTACAAATACCCCGCCCCACCTGGATTCTGGCCTTCGCCAGAATGGCAAAAGAAACAAAGGCGAAATGAAGCTAAAAACATAAGATTCAATTGCCTGAAAATTGAAACGAAGAATCGTGATAGGTGGTTGGTTCGGGAGTAGTTGTTTCCGGCTAGAAAATATTTACACTAATTAATTTAAGGCTAAAATGAGCAAATTTAGCTTGAATTGTTTTTCTGCAATAAGAAGGATTTAGTGTTTTAACGCGGGTTTTCAAATTATTTTCCGGTTTTTAAAGTGCTCTATTCCATTCCGGCCTTCGATAGGCTCAGAGTAAACTCCAGCCGGAATCATTCTGGATACCGACTTTCGTCGGTATGGTTAAGTGAATCATAGTACTAATGTTCTAGATTGTCAAGGAAGTTTTGTCGCTTTTTAGAAAATGGTAATCTCACCCTCTTCTCTTAGACTCTTCCCAATACACTAGCTGTCAGCTTTCAGCGTGGTTGTGTCGGGTCATACTTAACGGCTAATTTAGCGAAGTAACCACGATAATTGTGTTTACTCTATTAATTGCAGTAATATTTAGGGTAATGCTCAATTCTTTTTGCTTTGACCAGAGGGTATTTCATGTCTAGAGTTCCCGCTCTGTGGCGGGCTAATATTATCGTTTTCATCGGCAGCTTCTGTGTGATGGTAATCGAGCTTATTGCGGGTAGAATCCTCGCTCCGCATATCGGTGTTTCTCTGTACACCTGGACCAGCATTATCGGCGTAATTCTGGCCGGTATTGCTCTGGGCAACTACCTCGGTGGTAAGGTTGCCGATAAATACCCATCCCCTCTATTACTTGCCGGTTTATTTGTTATCGGCGGCTTACTGACTATCGGGATTCTTCCCGCTACTAAAATGGTCTCGTCTGCCTACTGGCTTATCAAATTGCCGGTGATGTGGAATTTCACACTTACTACAGGCTTTATCTTTTTATTGCCGGCTATCATTCTGAGTATGGTTTCGCCAATGGTCATTAAGCTAACCCTTGCCGACCTGGGGCGGACCGGCGGTATCGTGGGGACTATTTATGCCTGTTCTACTGCCGGCTCTATCCTTGGAACTTTTATGACCGGTTTCTATTTCATACTCTGGTTCGGGACCGGACTAACCGTCTGGCTGGTAGCCGCAGTTCTGATTCTAACCGGGATAATCGCCTGGTTTTCCTGGAAAATCCCCAACCGGTGGCGTTTCTCTGTAAAAAACCTGGTGATTTGGTTGGTTGTTTTTGAGGTGGTAGCATCTTATCTTTACCTCTATCAAATAAAAGAAAAATGGTTAGAAACCTATACGGCAGAGTCGAACTACTATGCTATCAAGGTGGAACAGGGAACTGATACCACGAAATTACTTGTCCTGGATAAATTAATCCATAGTTACTCGGATGTAGCCAATCCTGAGATTTTAATGGTCAACTACATTAAAGTTTTCTCAGAGATAGTTAGATACCTTGCTCTGGATAACCCAGCGCCGCGCCTGTTGCATCTTGGCGGCGGGGGGTATGCTTTCCCGCGTTATTTGGAAGCCGTTTATCCCGATAGTATAAACGAAGTTGTTGAAATAGACCCGATGGTCACCCAGGTAGCTCATCGGGAATTGGGGCTATCATCGAATACAAGTATCAAGACATATAATCAGGATGCCCGCCGCTTCCTGATACAGAGAGATAGTTCTCAAAAGTATGATATCGTCATCGGCGATGTCTTCAACGACCTCTCTACCCCATATCACCTGACCACGGTGGAATTCGATAAGCTGGTAAGAGCGAATATGACTGAAGACGGCATTTACTTAGTTAACGTTGTCGATGACTTCCAGCAGGGTAGATATCTGCCCTCTTTTTGCTACACTCTTTCGCACGCTTTTAACCACGTTTATATTTTTAATATGGGAGGTGGATGGGAAAATATCAGTATGAGCGCCTTCGTTATCGCCGCTACCGACCGGCCTCTAAACCTTACCGATTATAGAAAATTTATTACCGATGATGGTAAGAAGCTCTCATTCGGCAATCCTTATGACGAAGATGCGCTGGATGCGTATTTATCTGCCCGAACTCCTATTCTACTTATTGATGACTATGCTCCGACAGACATCTTAGTTGCTTCCTTGTTCAAAGAGATTTATTCCGAGTATAAGTCTGCCCATTAATTCAGATTGGAATTTTATCCCGGAAAGTAAATTTGAATAAACGTCCGAAAATTTTTTATGGCTGGTATGTAGTCGGTGCCTGCACCCTGATTGTAATCTATGCTGCCGGCATAATTAGCTTCGGATTCACGGCTGTTTTCGACCCCATAACCAGAGAGTTCGGCTGGAGTTATGCTCAAATCTCATTAGCATCTTCGCTGCGCGGACTTGAGGTCGGCCTCCTTGCTCCTGTTCTGGGACACATGGTCGACCGCTGGGGACCCAGAAAGCTGGCTATCCTCGGTGGCATTTTCGTCTTCTTTGGTTTTCTAATCTTGAGCAACGTCCGTTCTTTGTCGATGTTTTACGGGGCTTTCGCTGTAATCGCCATTGGTAATAGCGTATTTACCCAAACCGTAATAGTGACGGCAGTAGCCAACTGGTTTCGCCGTAATACCGGCATCGCAATTGGTATTGTGACTAGCGGATGGGGACTCGGCGGGTTGATGGTCCCGGTAGTAACCAAGTTAATCGACACATTGGAATGGAGAAATGCGATGTTAACGTTCGCTGCCGGTACCATCGTCATAGTCTTTCCACTGTCGTTGTTCATCCGACACAAGCCGGAGCAATACGGTTATAAGCCCGACGGTGAAACTAGTGATAGGGTAGAACCTGCAGTTGTGCTAAAGAAAAAATCGAGTCCGGAAGTTAACATTACTGCCAGTCAAGCAGTTAGAAACAGAGGTTTCTGGCAATTAGCGATAGCTTCAGCGTGTCACTCTTTCATTATCGGTGCCATAATAACACATATTATGCCTTATCTAGGTAGTCTCGGTATTACCAGGTCTCTGGCTAGCCTGGTAGCCCTTGTCCTGCCGGTAGCCAGCATTGGCGGTCGCCTCAGTGGTAGCTGGTTTGCTGATAGATTAGGTAACAGGAACGTATTTATCATTAGCTTCGCTTTGATGACTATCGGCTTGCTCATTTTTGCTTATCTTACTGCCGAACGGATGTGGCTATTGGTGCCTTTCATCATCCTCCTTTGCCTTGGCTGGGGATATAGTGTTACATCGAGGTTCTCTGTCCAAAGAGAGCTTTTTGGTGCGACTAACTTCGGCACTATTCTCGGTTTCGTATCTGGCATCCAGATGTTGGGGAATATGGCGGGTGCTCCAACCGCCGGATTGATATTCGATACGTGGAATAGTTATCAAGGCGCCTGGCTAGCCTTCACTGGTGTTACCATCGCCGGCGCGGTTCTGATACTTACCATTCCTTCTAAGAGAGGGAAAAATCCTTCTCAGATTGCTATAAGTAAATAATCTGAAATTCTAAAAGGTAGGGAAAGGGGAATTAACTTTACATAATACTTTAAATTTTAGTTATAAATTCTTTAATTTCTAATTTTTTACTTAAAAACTTGCCCTCAGTAATAAAATGTCACAAAGTTTTTACATCTTCGCTTTGGATTATATTACTTTGTAATTAGCCCTCTGCTATGTTTACTAAGAGCTTATGGCAACACTCGTATTCAGTAGAGAAACTATCAAAGAATTCCTGAAGATGCCCGACGTTTTGAAAGCTGTCGAAGACGTATTCAAAGCTTACGCACACGGCGAAGCAACTATGCCCCCCAAAGCCTACGTAGCCGTAGAGCAGGGGGACTTCAGGGCAATGCCGGCTGCTATTCCCGAAGCCGCTGGCGTTAAATGGGTTAATGTTCATCCTAAGAATCCCTCTCGCAATTTACCTACCGTTATGGCCACGCTGGTTCTCAACGACCCAGAAACAGGGTATCCGCTGGCAGTAATGGCGGCAACAGAACTTACCGATTATCGGACTGGTGCTACGGCAGCTATCGCTTCCAAGTACCTAGCTCGACGGGATTCACACACATTAGGAATCATCGGTGCTGGTCGCCAGGCGTATACTCAAGTACTGGCTCACGCAGAACTTTTCGATATAAAACAAATTAAGGTATTCGATATCTCCAAAGCTTCCACGGAAAGATTGGTAAAATCCCTTCCCGATTATCCCATGAAAGAAAGTTCGCTGGAAGAAGCGGCGGCGTCTGATATCGTTTGTACCCAGACTCCGGCGCGTGCTCCCTTTGTGAAAAAAGAATGGATTATGAAAGGGACCCATATAAATGCCATCGGCGCCGATGCAGAAGGTAAGGAAGAGCTAGAACCATCGTTACTCAAAGGAAATATTGTAGTCGTCGATGACTTAAGGCAGGCAAGTATGGCTGGCGAAATTAATGTTCCTGTTAGTAAAGGTCTGTTCACCGTCGATGAAGTCTATGCGACTTTGGGTGAAATCGTGACTGGCAGGAAAAAAGGCAGAACCAGTGCCGATGCAATTACCATTTTCGATTCTACAGGTTTAGCCATCGAAGACCTGGCTGTGGCTAAGCTTATCTATAGAAAAGCCAAACCAACCGGCACCTGCACTTCGATAGACCTTATATAGGTACGTCTATAATAGAAGAGATGGGTGTATCTAAATATTAATTCTTGACTTAGACTTACTAACAATGTATCTTAAAACTAATAGCAATCATAAAGGATTAGGATGGCAGATGAGAATCGGTAATAAGATACGGTGGCTTTTATTTATTGCGGTGGTCATTTCCGCTATTTTCCCAACCATCTTTGCTGCTGGCCAGACTATTAGGAAGGACCTTGTTATAAGATTCGCCGCAGGCAGTTACCCTTACAACGTTAAAATCAAACAGAATAATATATTTTACCTGGAGATTGAAAATATCGGTAATCAAGCCCTCTCCAATATCAGGTTATCGGCTAACGCACCAGAAGGCTGGTTTGTAGAAATAAACCCCCCTATTATCAGTTATTTATCTACCGGTAGCGTCCAGACGGTAGATGCCAATGTTAAGCCCGCTATTAACTCGGATAAGAAAGAATATCAGCTAACTTTCATCGCCGAGGGCGATGGCATACGAAAGGTGATGACTACCTGGGTAAGAGTAGAGGACTCCCAATCGATGTGGCTATGGATTGGTATCGGCATTGGCGTCATCGTTATTGCCGGCTTTATTTTTGTCTTTCTGAAGCTGGGAAAACAATAGTTTAGCGAAAGGGGTTTTAAGAAGGAGGATTCACTATGATTGAGCGTGTTCATGAGCATATTGTTAGTGAGCTTAACGCAAACACACGTACAGATACTATTTTCATTCTTACGGCGATCATTCTAAATCTGCTTTCTTTGGGTGTGAACTCAGGAATTTCACAGGGTAACAGGAGCACAACGACAACAATTGTGATGTTCACTTTTGTTGCTCTGATACTGGTGGTCAATTTTGTCGCTGAAATCGGGCTAATTCGGGGCAGACTAATGAGAAGAAAATTGCTTAACGGTCTACTCAAGATGTATAAAGACCAGGGCGTGGAAGGTTACTACGACTCATCCCTGCTCAGCGATTACGGGACCAGATACAACCTCTTTATGATTGTCGTTCTCTTTACCGGCGTTGTGGCTCTTATAATTCCATTTATTATCCGGTAATATGCAGTCTGGATTCGTAGTGCTGTTACCGATTATTATCGGTAGTATTGGTGCCTTTGCGTGCTTGATTGCTGCATTATGGTTTCTGCGGCGCAAGCGTCTCATCGATGACCTTCCAACTTCCAAGACGCAGGGTGTATTTATCGGCTTAACTGAACTTAAAGGCACTGCCGAAAGTGAAACGCCCCTTAATAGTTATTTGGCCGGAGTCCGCTGCGTGCAATACACCTGGAAAATAGACGAACACTGGTCGCGAACGGTGGTCGAAACTTATACCGATTCCAAAGGACATACCCAGACCCGAACCCGCACTGAGAGCGGCTGGACTAAGGTCGCCGGTGATGAAAAAGCTATTCCGTTTTATCTGAAAGATGACACCGGTATCATTCGCATTGTTCCGGAAAGGGCGACCATTCACGGAATCACTGCGTTCAATGAGACTTGTTCTCAGGATAATCCCCTATATTTTAGCAAAGGTCCGTCACGAGAGATAGCAAATTCGACACACCGCCGACGTTTCGTCGAAACTGCGTTACCTCTTCACGCTATGCTGTATGTGGTGGGGCGGGCTCGCGAACGGCAAGACGTTGTTGCAGCTGAAATCGCCTATGATAAAGACGCTCCAATGTTCTTGATTTCCACCCGCACGGAAAAGCAGCTTAGCACCGGGTACAACCGCTGGTTCTGGTTCTGGACGATTCTAGGAGCGATATTAGCCGTAGGTGGTGCGGTACTATGGAGAATACTCCAGTATCCTGGTGCGGGATTAGACTGGCGACCCTATGTCATCGGTGGTGTAGCATTTATATTTGCACTTATGCTGGGCTGGGTCTGGACTGCTTATAATAGCCTTATCAACCTTCACCACCGCGTCGAGCAGGGCTGGTCGCAGGTAGACGTACAGCTCAAACGTCGGTTCGACCTGATACCAAATCTGGTTAAAGCTATCGAAGGCTATAGTGCTTATGAAAAGGAAATTCAGCAGTTGCTAGCTGAAATTCGAACGCAATCAGAAGCAACGCCTCCCGGCGTAGCCGGTCCCGACTTCAAAGGTATCTCTTTAACGCTGCAAGCTGTTATTGAACGGTATCCGGACCTGAAAGCCAGCGAATCTTTTCTGCGATTGCAGCAGGCACTGCAAGACACTGAACAGCGCATCGCTCTGGCTCGCGATTATTTTAATGAAATCGCCACCTTCTATAACACGAGACTCGAAATCATACCCGACCGGTTTGTGGCTGGGCTAGCAGGGCTCTACACGCAGCCTTTGATGAGTGCTACTGATTTTGAACGAGCTCACGTTAATGTTGAGTTAGCTCATTGAATCAACCATCTTTTGTTTGAATGTCTAGCAACCTGCTTGATATAATGCCGGGACATTAAGTTATTAATATATTGAGGAGGTTTAACTGTGAGAATCAATCCGGCCGATTTAGATAGGAGAGCGGCACATGAACTGATTATGAGTGTTATTGTACCCCGGCCGATTGCTTTCGTCTCCACCGTCGGAGAAAGCGGCATCTTCGACCTTGCCCCTTATAGTACCGTCACCTCACTTTGTTTAAAGCCAGCACTCTTATGTTTCTCGGTCGGGTGGAGAAGAGGCGGCCAGAAGAAAAATACATTGAAGAACATCGAATTTTCCAAGGATTTCGTTATTAACATTGTCGATGAAACTTTGGCTCAGGCAATGAACCAGGCGGCGGCTGAATATCCCGGCGTGACGGATAAATTCAAGCAGGTCGGGTTAACGCCGGCGAAAAGCGACATCGTTAAAGCTCCGATAATAGTTGAATCGCCTGTCAGCATCGAGTGCAAGTTATCACAGATAATAAAATTTGGCGAAGTGCCGGATGGAAGCAACGTAGTTATTGGACAGGTGGTATTAGTTCATATCAAGGATGGCCTATGGTCAGGTGAGTACGTGGAGCCAGCTAAATTGAAGGCTATCGCCCGCACAGGTGGCGAAGATTTCTATTGCCGGTCGACGGATATATTCAAGATGAAAAGGCCATAGAACTATATAACAAAATTAGCAGGGAAGAATTGAGTAAAAAGTCAAAGAACGAGATGTGATATAGGGATTTGATATCTGCTTATTTCATCGTGTTGGGAAGGACGAGCACAATTTGGGGGAAAACTGTCATCAATACAAGCATAATAATCATTGTCACGACGAAAGGTGCTGCGCCGATAAATACGTCGTACATCGGTACATCGCTTGCCCCAGCTACGATAAATACATTCATACCGACAGGTGGGGTAATTGATGCCAGCTCCATTTGAAGTATACAAACTATCCCGAACCATACGGGGTCAAATCCGAGATTTGATATAACTGGGAAAAAAATCGGCATCGTAAGTAGAATCATGGCGATAGCATTCATAAGACAACCTAGAAAAAGATAGATAAGCATAATAACGATAAAGATAATGTACCGAGACATATGAATAGCGGATAAGAAATCTGACAGAAGCGTTGGGAATTTGCTTAATACCATCAAGTAGTTGAGTATAAATGCACCGATTAGAATAACAAAAATCATTCCAGTAGTCTGTATCGTTTCTGTAATAGATTTGGACAGGCCTTTCTTGGTAAGTCCCCGTTTGATAATGGCGATGACCAGTGCACCGAAAGCCCCTATGGCTCCGGCTTCAGTGGGAGTGAAAACCCCTAGGTAAATGCCGCCTATAACAAACAGGAAGAGAACTAATATCGCCACAACGCCTTTGAGTGAACTGATTCTTTCATTCCATGTTGCCTTGGGACCAGGCGGCGCCAGCGTAGGATTAAGCTTTGCCTGAATGATAATTTGAACGATAAACAGTAAAGACAGGAGTATTCCAGGGATTATCCCGGCAATGAAGAGTTTACCGATAGAGGTTTCGGTCATTACGCCGTAGAGAATCATAGGTCCGCTAGGAGGAATGAGAATACCCAGGGTACCACCGGCAGCTACGGTACCTGTAGCTAATCTCCGGTCGTAGCCATTCTTTAACATCTCGGGAAGAGAGACCCGGCTCATAACAGCGGCACCAGCCACACTGGAGCCGGTAACGGCAGCGAAAGCGGCGCACGCCGCGATGGTCGCGTTTGCCAAGCCGGCGGGCATACGGCCAAACCATTTATGAAAAGCTTGATAGGCATCAGTAATCATTCCAGCTTGACTGGCGATTAATCCCATAAATATAAAAAGAGGAATGACAGAGAGTTCATAGCTTGCCGCCGTGGTATAAGGTTTATTTCCTAAGATAGAGAGTCCAGCACCCGGGCTGGCGATAAGGCTAACACCGACAAAGCCCATCAAAGCCATTGCAAAGCCGATGGGTAACCCGAGAAACATTATTATAAAAAGAACTATAACGGCAATTAAAGCAATTATACCCGGTTCCATTTTAATCTAAATCCTGTAACATCGGGTTAAATTTTATCGAAATTAGCACAAATTACATTAAAACGTGCTAGTTCCCCATTATATTTATTTCTTAATGAATGAGCAGAGGAAACTGATTAAGACCCCTAAACACATCACACTGAGCCCTAGAGCTGCCAGGAAGAAAAAGGGGAAATGAGGAATTTGAAGAGATACGGTAGAGCGACCCGCGCTCATCACTTCAGATGCAGCGACCCATCCTTGCCAGGCCAGCAGGGCGGTAATCACAACTCCAATAAAAAGCATGATACGGGCGTTAACCTCCCTGGCATGCTTTTCAAACCGTGATGTTACTAACTCTATCTCAACGTTCCCGCCCTTAAGCGTAACGTAAGCCATCGATGAGAAGACTATAACGATCATTGACAGATCGATTATATCCGCAAACCCTTTAATGGGAGTGTGGAAAAAATAACGCCCGCCAGCATGAACTACGATGAAAAAGACGAGGAAAACCATCACAATACCACCGAGCCACACTGATGCTCGGCCGGCATGTTGTGCTGCTTTTTCCAAGCCAGCAACGATACCCTGACCTACGTTACGCCGCATGGTCTAAGCCCTGCTTTAATATCCCATCTTCTTCAGGTCAGTCTTAACTACGTTTAGGACTTCTCCAGCAGGCAAGCCCTTACCCTCCAGT
This sequence comes from Chloroflexota bacterium, assembly GCA_043804635.1. Lineage (GTDB taxonomy): Bacteria > Chloroflexota > Dehalococcoidia > Dehalococcoidales > UBA2162 > JAZDIU01. Next base: position 16,458 of record JAZDIU010000070.1, on the reverse strand, counting down.
TCTTTCACCCACTCTTCGTTGACGGGAGCAAACTTTTCTACAATTCGATTCCATTCGGCAGGGGAAATCGAATACATATCAACTCCGTTTTGTTTGCACAGAGCGAGGCCTCTCTCCTGCTCCTCCAAGAAGCCATCCACCAGTACATAGTTGAAGTCACGAGCTACATCAAGGACTATTACTTGAAGGTCAGCAGGCAACTTATTGAACGCACTTTCGTTTATGGCAACCTTAATGGGTGCCTGGCTAAAAGGATTCATCTGGCCGTATTTCACAACTTCCCAAAGCTTTAAAGATGTAATCATACCTACCCCGTAATAGGTACCATCTACTATGCCTCGCTGCAAGGCGGAATATCGGTCGGCTTGTGGTATGTTCTGACCAACAACTCCCAGTTTCTCCATGGAGCGGGTCCGCCATATACCAGACATATCGATAGTCATACCCTTATAATCTTCCAGAGTAGTAACTCTTTTCTTAGTCGTAAAAACCCAGAGTTCTTCGACTCCGGTGATACCGATTAATTTGACACCTTCAATTTTTGATTTCCCAGTTGAGAGATAACCTCGGCGATAAAGGTCCCAGGTTATGTAGTTTACGGCCACAGCGTTAGGTAACAGTCCCGGCAACATGGTGACCTCCCAAAGAGGATAAACGCCAACCGCTGCGGTGTAAGAGCTGAAGTTAGAAACATCACTAAGGCCTTTGCGAAGGTTATCCAAAGCCTCTGCGCTTGTGCCCAAAGCGCCTGCCGGATGCACACTTGCTTTTATTCTACCGCCAGTGCGCTTCTCCAACTCAGCAGCAAACCATTTTAACGATTTAGATACATGATGGGCATCGACGAACGTAACGTTAATGTTCCAGTCGACGACTTTGGCAGTTGTGGTGGGAGTGGGGGTAGTCGGAGTAGTTGGGGTTGTAGGTGTGGTTGATGTCGTGAGAATGGTTGGCGTCGTAGGTGTGGTTGGTGTTGTGGAAGTGGTTGGTGCCGCAGGAGCGGCACATGCCGGAACAAGAAAAACTAGGGCGATTATAACCGATATTACTGCTACTAACCTTCGCCTCATTTGTACCTCCCCATTTATTTTTGTTCGCTTATTTTATATTATGTCTTATCCTTTGTCCAGCGAGCGTTGCATATTGATTAAGAGTTTGTGAATTAAACAGCTCGTCCCATGGCTGAAGCTTCATTAATCGCCGCCAGGATGTCTCTCGGCTCTATGCAATCTCCAACAGCGTAAACTTCAGGCACAAGCCCTTTTAGCTGGCTAACGAGCTTATTTTCACTATTAAAGCCGACAGCAAGGACTACCGTGTCCGCTTTCAAGAATAACAACTCGCCATCCCGAATGATATTCACACCGTTCTCGGTTATGCTGTCAACACCGGTATTAGGATAAGTGTATACGCCTTGATTTATCATTTCCTCCCAGTAACTCAGCTTTACTGCATGGTGCAACCCCCGGGCGAATTCGTGCTCGTCCACGACGGTGACTTTTTTACCCCGTTTAGCTAAGTAAATAGCTAAGTCGAGTCCGACTAATTGCCCGCCCAATATCGTTACGTTTTGACCCACCGGAGCTTTGCCGGTTAATACATCAATAGCCTGTACCACATTCTTGTTATCTCCACCAAATACATCCAGTCCTTTTGGAGTAGCTCCAGCAGCTACGATTACTGCATCCGGTTTAATCTTCTTGACCATCTGCTGAGTAACCTCTTGATTTAAGAAGACCTTTACACCGGCATTCTTGATGCCTCTTTTTAGATAGCGTACCAGGCGACCCGGCTCAGCATGGCACAATGCGGCGAGATTACATTGGCCGCCCAGCTCACCGCTTTTCTCATACAGAGAGGTGTTGTGACCTCGTTCAGCTAATGTTCTAGCCGCTTCCATACCGGCGATACCACCCCCGATGACCATAACTTTCTTAGGAGAACCGACCGGCTGCATCTGACGCTCGTATTCACGCTCCTGTCCCACGGTGGGATTAACGGCGCAAAAGCCTCTCGGACCGCTGGTTGCAATAATTCGGTCCCGTACCAGACACCAGTTGCAGTACATACACGGGCGCATATCAGCCAATCTGCCTTCCCGGACCTTGTTCGGCCAATCAGGGTCGGCAATTAAGGACCGGCAGAAGTCTACAAAATCGGCTTTTCCTTCCTCTAAAATACGCTCACCAAGAGCCGGGGAAATTTTAGCTACGGCAATCACCGGGATCGATACTGCTTTCTTTATCTCTGCCGCAAGATGGACTAAAGCCCCATCCCGCATATTATAGGTAAGGAATTGCCAGTGATGAGCTTCGGGCGGACCCGAGGACACGTCAATGGCATCGGCTCCGGCTTGGGCGAAGAGTTTAGCGTGTTGTATGGCTTCATCGATAGTGATTCCCCCCTCGATGAAATCGGACCCATTCAATCTGACAGCTATAGGATAATCTTTCCCGACTCTCTCTTTAGTCCGTTTGATTATCTCACAGCAAAATCTAGCCCGGTTGGCGACGCTGCCACCGTACTCGTCGGTCCGCCTGTTCTTGCGCGGTGATAAAAATTGATGGACGAGATATCCGTGACCTGCCTGGAACATGACCGCATCAAAACCGGCTTTCTTCGCCCGCTCGGTCCCTTCAGCAAAGCCTTCCACGAATTCCTTGATTTCGGCCTTCGATAACTCTTTGGGGGTTAGTCCGCTGATTGGGTCTCGTATGGCAGACGGACCGTATATCACTTTCACATCCCGCCGCCGGGTGCCAATGGCGGCGCCCGGATGGGATACGAATGCGGCTATTTTAGCCCCCTCAGCTTTTACAGCTTTAGTCAGCCGTATAGCATCTTCGATATGCAAATCGTCCGATATATCGAAATGCCCGGGAAAGAATATCGGACCAAACGAAGGGTTGAAAGCCCACACGGTTTTGTAAATTAGCCCGGCACCCCCTCTAGCCCTTGTCACAGATACAGCCAATTCTTGTTCGGTCATGTGACCCTGAGGGGTAGAATAAGCCGTCCCAATCGGAGCCAGGATTATTCTATTTTTCAGTTTCATTGTTCCGATTTTGCCCGGTTCAAAAAGCTTGACGAATTCCTTCATTAAGTGCATACCTCCGAACCGTAATAGTTTGGGCCGCCACAGGTCACGGCAGTGCCGCTATTTTAATCTAGGTCACAAAACTTGTCAATGATTGATTTAATGCCAGGAAAATATAACCAAAAATGCTGAAATTCGGGTGAAATTTGTTGACACCTTGAATAGCAGTATTATACAGTGAAGGTGTGATAGTTTGATTACAGAACGAGAGGGCGATAGAGGAGGTTAGAATGGCTCAGGCAAAAGTCTCCAGTGAAGTTTTAACCAGGTCACAGAGAATATGGCAAAGGGTGCGAGATGCACGGGACGAGGCAACTATCTCGCTCTGGCGAGCGAGACTATTAACAGAATCCTGGAAGGAAACCGAGGGATTACCTCAACAGATAAGGCGAGCTAAAGCCTTCGAGAAGATTGTTACTGGAATTCCATTATATATAGATGACGAACAATTACTGGTGGGGGATTATGCGGCTGCGACCGAAGCTGCGGAATTACATCCCGATATTACTGTGACCTGGTGCCGGCGAGAACTGGCCGCCGAACGGCTACCCTACGGATTAGACGATAAGGAGCTAGAAGAATTCAAGGATATTGTTAAATACTGGACAGGTAGAAGTGTACGCGACAGTTTTATTAATTATATAGGTGAAGAGGAAAGAGCCAAAGTCGAGGAGATGTGTGACGAAGGCGCCTGGATTTTTACCGTCTTCGCCGAATTGGATAGCGATAAAGGCTGGTACTCCCAGGACTACGAGAAGGCAATCAAAAAGGGCTATCTGGGCATTCTTGCCGAGGTAGAGGATGAACTGAAGGCTACGATAGTAGTCGACCACGAGTCTAGAGAGAAAGTCCACCTGCTTAAAGCTATTATCATTGAGCTTAAAGCCAGCATCGAATACAGCAAGCGTTATGCGGCTTTAGCCAAGGAAATGGCGAAAAAAGCTAAGGGTGAAAGAAAAGCGGAGCTAGAGAAAATAGCGGAGATGTGTGAATGGATTCCCGCTAATCCGGCACGTAACTTCTATGAAGCTTTACAGATGATGTGGTACACCCACCTATTAGGCTGGTTCGATACCGGTTCCCAAGCCCGAAGCCCGGGCAGAGTAGACCAGTATCTTTATCCCTATTATCACAAGGACTTTGATAATGGTAAGTTCACAAAAGAAGAAGCTATCGAGCTCTTGGCGTGCCTCCGCTGCAAGATGCACTACAGGGACTTCAAAAACGTATACAGCCGTACCGCTAGCACGGGTGAAGCTCAATTTCACAACTGCACGCTCGGTGGGCAGACACCGGACGGGAAGGATGCCGTAAACGAGTTATCCTATTTGTGGCTAGAGGCAGCCTTCAGGGTAAGGAGTCCTCATCCCACGCTGTCAATAAGATGGCACGAAAATCTAAACCAGGATTTTGCGATGAGGGCAGTTGAGCTTACCAGGCTAGGGATGGGACTTCCGGCATGGTTTGGTGATAAAACTACGATACAATACCTGACCGGAAAACGAATGGGAGCCACTCTGGAAGAGGCGCGAGATTTTCAACCCAGTGGCTGTGTTATAAGTACCATTCCTCATAAGACAGCGGCTACTATTCCCGTTTACTTGAATATGGGCAAGATTTTTGAGTTAGCTCTCTATAATGGTTTCGATCCCACCACAGGTAAGCAATATGGTCCCAAGACCGGTAGATTCGAGGATATGAAAAGCTGGGATGATTTGTATCCAGCTTACAAGGAACAACTAAAATATTTTCTTACGTTCGGTGCTCGCAATATCAGGATGACCCGGCTCTATAGAGGGCAGATGGCGCCGCAGGTATTCTCGTCAGCCTTCTTTGATGATTGCATAAAGCGCGGACAGGATCCTACCGCGGGAGGTTGCATATATCAGGGATCGGCGATGTATGTGATTCCTACTGGCATAATGGATTGCGTTGACTCGCTAGCGGCGATAAAGAAGCGTGTTTTCGAAGAAGGCAAGATAAGCAAGAAAGAACTCCTGAATGCTCTAGCTGCCAACTTCGAAGGCTATGAAGATGAGCGGAGACTTCTATTATCGGTACCTAAATATGGTAATGATGATGATTATGTAGATAACATCGCCCGCGACCTTTATAACCTGATTGTAGACGTAGCGGACCATACTGATGCCTGTTACGGTGCTCACTGGGTAATTGCTCCTCATACAATTAGTAGTCAAGGCCGGACCGGGAGAAGATGCGGAGCGTTGCCGAGCGGCCGTCTGGCTGGAGTCGCCTTAGCTGAAGGCGGAGTTTCACCGTGCCAGGGGGCTGATGTCAAAGGACCGACAGCGACGATTAACTCGGCCGGCAAAATAGACCAGGTGCCCATTTACGTCCCACTTTTCAACATGAAATTTCACCCCTCGGCTCTCGCCACCAAAGCCGACCTGACTAAGTTCTTAGCTTTAATTCGAACTTATTTTGATGATTATGGAGGCAAACATATTCAATTTAACGTAGTCAGCCGGGAGACTTTGATAGATGCCCAGGCACATCCGGAAAATTACCGCAACCTGATAGTCAGGGTAGCCGGCTATAGTGCCTTCTTCGTCGAATTGGACCGCACTCTTCAAGATGAGGTGATTGGCAGAATGGAGAAAAACTGGAGTTAACTTAGTATTTTATCACTGGGTGTTTGACACTCTTTGAATTAGATGATACTATTCTCCAAAATTCTGCAAATGGTTTAAACTCGGGCGCAAGAAAAATCGGCTAGCGCTTTAAATCCAGATTCAACCAATACTATTTTGTATTATTCAACATGAAAAATATAGCCCGCCGAATTTCAAAAGGATTCTATTCCGTAGCTGAGGTTTTAGCCTGGATAGGATACATCGGAGTTGCGGCTGTTATTCTGATTGTTCTAGTTGATGTTGGCGGACGTTATTTCTTCAACAGACCTTTGCTTGGCGGCGTCGAGTTTGTCGAATTGGCTATGATGGCTCTAGGCGGCTTCGCTATTATGTATACCGCCGTCAAAGGAGGACACGTTGCCATAGACTTATTGATCGGCCGCCTCTCAACCCGCTCTAAGCGGGTAATGCAGGTTATTACCTCGCTCTTGGGATTTGCAGCATGGGGCTGGCTGGACTACTGGCTTTACATACGAGCCTTAAAGATGTCCAAGATGATGGACATTCTGCGGATATCTAATAAGCCTTTCTTATTAATATTCGCGATAGCGATGTCTTTCGCTTGCCTGACGTTATTGGTACAAACTCTTTATCCTGTAGTGTCAGAGAAAAAACCGGAGGAAAAAGAACCTTAGATGAGCCCTGAGTTGATAGGAGCAGTTGGATTTGTTGTTATGCTGCTCCTGATGTTCATAGGAATACCGGTTGCCGTTTCCATGCTGGTAGTGGGTCTCGTTGGCTATGCTCTTCTCACCAATGTATATCAGGCTTCGACTCTGGCTTCGTTGTGGGCGACCAGTACTATCAGGGATTACACTTTAGCAGTTCTGCCCGCTTTCTTGCTGATGGGTGAATTGGGTGACATTTCAGGAATGATGAAGGAAGCCTATAAATCGGCGAACACATGGCTGGGTAATCTACCCGGCGGTCTCGCAATGGCAAGCATTCTCGGAGCAGCCGGTTTCTCGGCCGTTAGCGGCTCGAGCATGGTTTGTGCTGCCGTTATGGGACGGATTGCACTGCCGCACTTAATCGAACATAAATATGATCCTTCCCTTGCGACAGGTGCACTTGCCGCGGGCGGTACGTTAGGTAACCTTATACCACCGGGTATTCTCCTTGTTTTTTATGCAGTCCTGACTGAAAGTTCTTTGGGTAAGCTGTTTATCGCTTGTTTGATTCCGGGTGTCCTTCTCGTCTTTATGTATCTGCTTCAAATCTACTTGCAGTGCAGGGTAAAACCCTCGCTGGGTCCTCGCGCCGGCAGTACTACCTGGCGACAAAAGTTTTTGGCGACTAATGGCATGGTAGCAGTAACCATAGTATTTGCAATAATAATGGGCGGCATCTACCTGGGAGTCTTTACTCCAAATGAAGCGGCATCTATAGCTACCGTAGTTGTCTTTGTTTACGCACTAATGAGGAAAACATTAAATGGACAAACCTTAGTTCAAGCATTTAAGAACACTCTAATTACCAGCGGTATGAGTTTTGCTATCATCATCGGTGCTAACATTTTTAGTGCATTCACCGCGGTTTCCCAACTGTCTCAGACATTAGCTACCTGGTTAATGGACCTTAATTTATCAATGCTTGGCCTGGTAATTTTCATAATGGTCGTCTATTTCATTTTGGGTATCTTTATGGGTCCAATGGTAATGATGTTACTTACTCTACCCATTTTCCTGCCTATAATTAATGCGTACAATATTAACCTCTTATGGTTCGGAGTACTCGTGATAGTCCAGATGGAACTGTCACAATTGTCGCCTCCGGTAGGTATGAATCTGTTTGTAATTGCCGCGATGGGTAAACCTTATGGTATTTCGATGAGTACTGTATTCCGGGGTGCACTTCCATTCTGCGTGACTATGCTCGTGTTCAATGTTATTTTAATTGCCTTCCCCCAAATTGCTCTGTTCCTGGTCAATAAAATGACGGTATAAAAGAGTGAGGCAGACTAAATTAGTCTGCCTCACCAAATTTCTAGGCTTCGGCTATTTCTCTACTTTGCAGGCATTATAAAGTCTTTGGGATAACCGGGGTATACAGCCTCAAAGCCGTACTTTTTCCATATCGCGTACTCGGCGTCAGAGCCCGGGGGATACATCTCGGCATACTTTTTAGAGAACTCCTTCAGTTTGGCAAGAGTTTCCGTCCCTTTCGCCCCTAAGCCTTTGGTTTTTTCAAGGTTGGTAATGTAATTTTCCTCCATGGGCTTGAGAAGCTCTCGCCATTTGTTTCTCTCTTCGGCGGGAAGATTGTAAACAGGTGGATTGCCTGCCTGCTTATCAAAATCAAGTATCTGCTGGTAGCGCCACTGGTTCTCTCTATCAAAGTTGGCCGTAATAACCTCAGTTGCCCATTTCCCGGAGTACTTATCGACAACCGCTCTAATATCCGCCGGCAGGTTGTTGTATGTAGTAAGATTCATCAAATAAATGCCCTGAGGTGAAGAAAGATTCATACGAGCCCCGCTAGTGCGGTATTTGGCTACTTCATAAACTCGCCAAGTACTCTGACCTTCCCATTCCCGGACACTTACGTCTTGCAGTCCTCTTTGCATTGCCTCATACATCTCCGGGGATGTTATACCCAGATACACAGCTCCCAGTAGTTTCAGCATTTCTACCTGCACCGCACCCACGCCAGCTTGCACTCTCAAACCCTTCCAATCGTCCAATGTCTTGATATACTTCGTGCGAGATACGATTTCGGCGGCTCCGTTAGGAGAAAAGCCGATACCCTTTACTTCCTTTTTAAATTCATTTCCGAAATATCCCGAGTCTAAGGCCTCCTGCATACTCAAACCGCAGGTCAAGGAACTTTCAAACAAGAAGGGCAACACGGTCATTTCAGATAAGGGGAAGCGACCTGGATGCCGTCCCGATGGATTATGGGTTATTTCAGTAATGCCGGTTAGAACCGCGTCATACGAATCGCCACTCTTAACCAGCGTCTCAGCTAGATAAACATCTATATCGACCCGCCCCCCGCTCTCCCTTTCAATTAGCTTTGACCAGGGTTCAACGAACGTGCGAATGTAAGAACTGGTCGGCGGTCGAGACTCGTTAAATTTTAATCGGATAACCTTGGCTGGTGCGGTGGGAGTGGTTGGCTGTCCAGGTGTAGTTGGAGTCGTTGGTGTAGTTGGAGTTGTGGGAGTAGTCGGCTTTGGTGCTCCGCAGCCGATGACGGCTAAGCTGGTAAGTAACACGATTACTAGGGCGGATAGTAAAATACCCCTTTTCATTCTGCCTCCTTTATTCTATGTCTACCTAATTTTGAGATATTCTAGTGTGGGGTCGGTAGCTTGTCAATATTTATGCCCATCTATGATGAGATGGCTAAATCCGATGCCAGCAGGTCGGTTACAAACATCGCTCCATCGCCTTCTGTAATCATCAGTGGCGGCTTACTTGCCATAGCCACTGCCTTCAGTGTCATGCCGCATCCCCAGAACATCGGAACTTCGTCAGGTTCCAGAGGAGATATAGCCTCACCGCGGCTCAAAACATCCGGGTGATACAGGTCCTTAATACCAATCACTGCTGGGTCTCCTACGTGTATCGGCGCGCCATGATAAGCCGGATATCGTGACGAGATTTGGATGGTTCGAACTACATCACGGGCACCTTTTACCAGACGGCACGAGGTTCGCATCGGTCCTTTAAAACGTCCCGCTGGAACACAGGAAATATTAGTGCTAAAAACACCAATAGAACGGTATTTTATATCGGCAGAGACTAACGCAGCATCAAAACCCCGGCTACAGCCGGTTAAGAATACCACAAGGTCGTCTCTCCAATAAGACATGATATCTGTGACTTTAGCTTCAAGTTTGCCGTTAATATAGACGTGATAGTTGGTTACGTCGGTCCGCATGTCTGCCTCGGGAGCCACCCGCATCGGGTGCGGTGAACCGGGTTCAGTAAAATCTATTATAGGGAAAGGCGATGGATTGCGATGGCAGAACATAAAGAAGTCTAAAGCGAAGTCTTTAGGAATGATAGCCATCGCAGTCCGGGCATACCCAGCACACACGTTACCGGTGCCACCGGTATACTCGTTCCGTCTAACAACCTGGCGAAACTCCTTGGGCTTCATCGTAACGAACTTGTCTGGCGCTGCGAGTACAACACTCATATTATTTTCACCTCCCTTTTGCTTCTTTATGCTCATTAATTCTAAAAGATAATTAAATTGAGCAAGGCAGCTAAAATCAACCTCCAACCATCTTAGTAGGTAACCAAAGCACTATGGCTGGGAACTGAATCATTAAAACCACTACTATAAAGCATGCTGTATAAAAGGGAATTACGCCAAGCATAACGTCCTTAGTCGAACAGCCATCAATTAACTGTGTAAGATAAAGGGGACCCGCTAGCGGTGGTGTTACCATCGCTAAGTCCATAAGCAACATCCACAGGCATCCAAACCAGATACCACTGAAACCCAATGAAATGACTAGCGGGTAGAAGACGGGGATAAACAGTACCGTCATAGGAAACATATCAAGAGCAGTGCCGGCAATTATAACAATGATTGCTATAATATACATTATGACGACGCGGTTTAATCCTGTACCAGCTATAAGATTACCGATACCCGTGCCAAGTTTGGTTATGGCAAGGGTGTGAGAGAAAACAAAAGCGCCGCCAAGGATGAAAAATGTGTAAGCTGACAGCCTTAAGGTACTATTTAAAGCTTCGTTGAAATTGTGCCAGCTCATCCGCCTTAATACCAAGGTAACAGCCAACACTCCAAACGCACCCATACCGGCGGCTTCAGTCGGACTGAACCACCCCAAATAGATACCACCCATCATAAACAGGAAGATTACGGCAATCGGGCCAACACCACCAATCGCTCGAAACCTTTCTCCCCAGGTGAAATGCACTTCACGCGGAAGCATTGGGGCGGCACTCGGTCTTAAAGTCACCCAGATATAAATTATCGCGATGAAAAGTACGACCATAATGATGCCGGGAATGACGCCGGACATAAACAATTGCCCGAGAGACTCATCGGTAAATAGAGAGTAGATGACGGCAACGGCACTCGGGGGTATCAAGCTGGAGAGTAATGTCCCTCCTGATACTACGCCGGTCCTCAATTTAGCCGAATAGCCGTAGCGCTTCATTTCCGGCAGGGCGATACTGCCAATCGTAGCAACGCCAGCTAGTGCCATTCCGCTTACGGCACTAAACAGGGCGTTACTGGCAGTGGTTATGTATGCCAGACTACCCTTCAATCTGGACAGCCATTTCATACAGGCATCATACGCGTCCTTACCCAGCCCCGCCACTTCGACCCACGCTCCCATCAGGATAAAAAGCGGCACCATTGACATCTCATAAGTAAAGGTCCGATTAAGAATAGTGGTTCCGACAAGGTTTATGCCGCTCAGGTCTCCGTAATAAAGCACGGCAAAGACTATACTTACTACCCCTACAGAAATAAAAACGTGCACCCCGCTCATAACAAGGGCGGTTAACAATACTATCTCAAAGATGCCCCAAATCCAATTAGGATCTATCATATATGAGATTATTCTCCGTTTTTATTGGTTCTCAAGGTAAGTTTCATGAGCGAATTTCTTGCCCACTGCCTTACTAACAAGGCCTATAAAGGACCTGAGTAAAACAAGAAAAACATGAGCCATAACAATACCATAAATAAAGGAAAACGGAGCAAACGGTATTCGCCTCATTGTAGTACCATAACCAGTGGCAAGCTGACTTTGCCCCGCGAGAAACACCGCCCAGACAACAACCGCAGCAAAAATCATACCCAGAAAGGCAGAAACCGCGTCTAGAAAAGCCTTTGGTCTTTCCTTCAGACTATCCCTCAATATTCCTACACGTATGTGCCCCGCGGTATACCAGGTATAGGCACCGGCAAAGACAGCCACGAAACCCATTGCCACTTGCGTAAACTCATAGCCGCCGACAAATTGGCTGGCTAAAGAAGGGATAAGCTTGCGCACAGCAACCGTAACAACGTTGGCAAGCATCATTAGAACCACGGTAATCCGTCCTATTACCAGCAATTGCCGCGAAGCTTTATAGAGAAACACCTCGGAATACCATTTGCCTATTTTGCTTAACATTTATCCCTCAATATGATTTGGGGCAACGCGACTCCCGCAATTGCCCCTCTCAATAAATATTGGGCATTAGTAGGTTAATACCTCAGCCATTACACCTTATTACTACTTCCAACTTTTGAACTCATTGCCCTCTAGCTGACGCAGTCCTATTAAGTTCGGATATGCCTTGTAGTCTCGGTCCCAGGTGCTATCAGGCTTGCCCCAAACCCTGTCCCAGGCAGCCGCGTCACCACCTAACTGTGGCGGTAACGGTACTGGTTTAGGAGGTATATATTTGGCAAGTTCTTCTTTATAAACTTTAATTATCTCTGCGGCTTCGGCACCACGCTTATATTTCTTCTCCATATTAACGACCCACTGGTCCCACATCGGCATTCCTATCTCTGTATTTAGTTTAGCTTTTTGTTCGTCGGACCAGATATTTACTCCAATACCTGCATCCTTCGCCATTTTCTGATAAAGGGACACGCTAGCATCTACATTTGCCATCTGCTGTAAATCTGCCCAACGCCAATTCATGAAGACTATTAACTCCTGGAGGTCTTTAGGCAATCCATTGTAAACTGCTTTATTGATAATAAAGCTGCCCGAAGTTTGAGGAAAGGTACCAACATCATTAAAATAGCCGGGCTTGCCTAATTCCGTCCATTTCCGGCTGAAGGGACCCTCCCAGTTCCAAACACCGCCTTCTACAACACCCTTCTGAAGGCTTTCATATACGTCGGCAATACCCATGGAAATCGGGAGCCCTCCCAACTTTGTCAGTAGGTCGCCTTCTGTCACTGAGCTTATACGAAGGGTAACACCTTTAAAGTCCTCCATTTTAGTAAGTGGTTTCTTGAGGGTAAACACAATCCCGGGACCAATCGACATAAAGCCAAGCGATACTATGCCCGGAGACTCGTACTCTTTCTGGAAATAGCGGTCATACATCTTGAACCACAAAATAATGGGATTTATCATCGCCTTGTCTACAGCCGGTAGCGTGGGAAGATACCAGAATTCCATTAATGGCATAAAACCGAGTCCCAACCAGGGATTAGCATTAGCTATATCAGCTACACCAGCCGGGACTGCTTGATACGCTACTGCTTCAGTAATCAATGAATCAGCGGGATAAGAGTCGATTTTTATTCTACCATTACTAGCCGCCTCGACCGCTGGTATCCACATCACATAGTAAGTTGGTTGGCCAAGAGCTTCCGGACCCGGTTGCCGCTTAAAAGCATATTTGAGCTTAATTGGTTTGAAGGCTGCCGTTGGAGTGGTTGGTGTGGTTGGCGATGTTGGTGAAACAGTCGGAGTGGTGGGAGTGGTGGGTGTCGTCGGTGCTGAACCACAGCCAATTAGTCCTGGAATAAAAGAAAATAGAACCAGTACCGTTATTATTATACCCAGTTTTTTCACTATTTGTCTCCTTTCCTTTTAATTTATACTGTGTTCGGTTCGACTTATGATTTCGTCCTGTATTACTTTATCTAATTCGACCCATAGGGCGCTATATCCGGCTACCCTAACAACCAGGTTACGATAGCTTTCCGGATGAGCCTGAGCGTCTAATAAAGTTTCACGGCTGACTACGTTAAATTGGACATGCTTACCTCCATAATCAATGAGGTAGGTTTTAACAAGAGATAGGAACTTATCCAGATCATCCTCAGTTTTGAGGGCGGAAGGATGGAACTTCATATTAAGCAATACTCCATAGATGGGAAGCTGGTCTATTTTGCCGCAGGATTCAATGACTGCCGTGCACCCGCTCACGTCGGCCCCTTGGCAAGGCGATACGGCACCATCAGCTATAGAAGCACCCGCCAGCCGACCGCTCGGTAATGCCCCGACTTTCCTACCCAGGGCACCATGCCCGGAAAGATTGTGCGGAGCGTTAACCCATTTGACTCCGTAGCAGGCGTCTATACTACCCATCAGGTCACATAAAAACTTATATACATCAGCAGCGATGCTATCAACGAAATCATCGTTGTTTCCGTACTTCGGTGCTGATAGCAGGAGCTTCCGTACCGACTCCTTACCTTCAAAGTTAACAGCCAGAGCATCCATTAACCCTTTCTTAGTTAACTTGCCTTCTTCAAACACGAGTTTCTTTATCGCCGACAGCGAATCGACGGCATCCATCACACCTCGGGGCAAGAGATACATGACATGTTGATAATCGCTCCCACCTCCCATCACATCCTGGCCACGTTTTATACATCCGTCTGAGAAGCAGGAAGCTACTAACGACGGCATCATAAGTGCACGGTACAACCGTTGCCGGTTAATCTCTTTTGCATGGTCGGTTATAAAATACGTAGCCTGTTTTTTAAAGGCTTCATACAACTCATCATAGCTCTTCATATCCTCGAACTTGCCCGTCTTCGGTCCTATCTGCTTGTTGAGCCTGGGGTCTACCCCGTCGTGAAGGGCGATTTCAAAAATCTTAGGTATGTTCGCACCAAGCGGCCAGGTGAACGCCGACTTGTTCTGAGGGGAATGCAATAAGCATCCAGCAAGGGCATAGTCTCTGGCTTCTTCAATGGCTAATCCTTTGCTCAGCAAATACCCTATGGATGTTTTATCACCAAACCAGGCCGGATATCCCAGCCCGAGGCCACAAAGCTCGGCGGCCTTCATAGCAAATTCAGGAGACAATTTTTCGTGGACTCTTACCGATAGAGTTGGATGGGGGGTATTAGTCCTTTTAGCTGCCTCCAGCCAGAGGAACGATAATTCGTTGGTAGCATCTTCTCCATCAGCGGTCTGACCGCCCAGAGTACAATTAATAAACTCAGTCTCACCAGCCTGCCCTTGACGCCTGGTAAGCTCCAAGAACTGTCGCTTCGAAGTAAACTTGCATCGCAAGCACTCAATAAGCTCAATAACGTCTTCTTTGGTGAGCTTACCTTCATCAGTATCCTTTTTATAGTAAGGGTAGAGGTACTGATCGACTCTACCCGGGGATATGGCGTTCGGCCTGTGGTCCCAGTATATTAACAGATGACAGAACAACAACGTTTGTAAAGCTTCCTGGAAATTCCGTGCTGGATGACCGGGTACCCAATCACAGACTTCGGCTATTTTCTCCAGTTCTTTTTTCCGGCTTCCTTTAGCCGTCCTGGCTAACTCCTTCGCTAAGGCTGAATAGCGCTTACCGTATTGTATCCCGGCTTTCAGAATTATTTTTAGTGCCCTGAGGAACAATACCTTGTCTCTCGACGGATTGTCCAGTTGTCGTGTCGATTTAAGTTCCGACTCCACTTCGTCAAGAATTCCCAGGAACCCTTTGTTGATCGCCTTGGCAAAGTTAGGTATCGCCCATCCGATACAGGCACTGATGGTAAAATCACCGCTGACAAGGGAACCCTTCCTCCCCAATTCATCTATGTGCTTAAGGTCGTCCTCGTCAAGACTGCGAATATAAGATTCCTTTATATTCCATTTTTTCCAGTAGTTGTAGATTTCTTTTAGCAGCGGCTTATCTTTTTCTGCAATATTATAGACGGATTCGCTGCCTTCGATGCCGCCTTGAATAACTTCCTCTAACGGCTCTATTTCAAGGTCGGGATGCATTTCGACTCCCATCGGAGTTGCTGCATAATCACCTACCAACCACTGGTCTTCATCAATAAATATAGGAATGCCAGTAACAATTTTTTCAAATGCTTTCGCTCTTCGTAATTGAACGGGAAGTCCTTCAGTTTCTTTATAGGAAGCGGTTACTAATTTTGCGCGCTCAAATGAGACTGGAGCGTTGTCTCTTAGTTCACGCACTCTGGTCCAGATTTTCTGTCCCCTAGTAAGCTTTTGTTTTTCTTTAACATCAACCGCGCACATTTCCTATCCTCCTATATTGCGATTTATTCTTGGTTGCCCCTCTGAACTTACACAGAAATTTACTAGAAGTACAATATTGGATTCCTTAGCTCAAAACATATCATCCGCTGGTAATATTTGTCAACTTTCTCGGCACCTATCTTTATTATCTAGCCAGAAAAGATAATGGCCAAAAACAGCTAGGTAACACATTTCTTTGCATAGATTCTTATAAATAATGTGAGTTTCAGTTAGATATTCAGAATTTCCTTAAACACGTTTGACATCCTTTTCGTTGAAATGTTATACATTAAGTATAAGGCTCATAATTCTCATATCGGACAAAGCTTTCTAGGAGGTTCGAATGGCTCAGATAAAAGTCTCAAGTGAAGTTTTAACCCGTTCGCAAAGGATATGGCAAAAAATACGAGATGCACGGGATGAAGCGACTCTTTCACTCTGGCGAGCTAGATTACTGACGGCATCCTGGAAAGAAACCGAAGGATTGCCCCAGCAGATAAGACGAGCGAAAGCTTTTGAAAAGATAGTTACTCAAATTCCAATTTACATAGAAGATGAGCAATTGCTGGTTGGGAATTACGCGGCTGCAACCGAAGCGGCAGAGTTGCAACCCGATCTTACCGTCGCCTGGTGCCGGCGGGAACTAGCCGCAGAACGGCTTCCATATGGGTTAGACGATAAAGAATTAGAAGAATTCAAGGATATTGTTAAATACTGGACCGGAAGGAATGTGCGAGATAGCTTTACTAACTATATTGGTG
>JAZDIU010000069.1:0-28783 GCA_043804635.1 Chloroflexota bacterium | reverse complement strand
GCGAAGGCATCGGTTAAGATTTCTATCCTCCGGTTGAAAATCGATTTGGCGTAGTTGTTGATGCCGTAAAACTCGTCGGCGATGTTGCACCCGCATTGCCCGATTCCAACAGCCAGTATTTTCATTTTATTCTACCTCCTTCGTTCGACTATAGAATTTGCCTGTTATCAAGTTTCTCATTTTTGTACTCTATGAGAGTATCCGTAGAGACACTTAAATTTGTAGTAGGAACACACGAATTAAGGGGCATAAGGATACGTAAATCGATGAATATCGAGAGTAACCTTTCGATTATATCTATTACATTTTTCATCTTTTTACCTCTGTTTCCGTTTACGATAATCTCAGTATACGAGGAGCGCTATTGCAAAGTAGTTACAAACAAGGTCGAAATATTAAAATAAAATTACAGAAGGATTACGAAAGGATTACAGATTTGTGATGGGGTTAAGTGATGGGAATAGGTTTACACTTGAAGCTGGACTAGCCGATTTCGATAATGTTTTTTCTCAGCCGGTTAATTTATAACCTTCGTCTTCGTTGAGAATCATCATAGGGTGGCCGGGTTCCTTTTGCAACATTTCCTTGAGCCTGTTAATATACGCTTCCAGAAAGGAGAAATCTTCTCGACGGTCCGGGCCCCATATTTTCTCCAGGAGCCTTTGCTTTGAGAGCACCTTTCCTTCGTTCGTCACCAACTCGGAAAGCAGGTCATATTCCCTCGGGCTTACCTTCATAAGCTTATTGCCGATACTAATCTCCCGGCTGCGGAAGTCAATCCTTAAAGCTCCCCTGATGAAAGGTTTTTGGGCAGGCTCAGTTGCTGCCGGGGGCATTTGTTTGCGGCGGATTACGGCTTTTACCCTGGCTAAAAACTCGCCGGGGGAGAAAGGCTTTACCATGTAGTCGTCAGCTCCCAACTCAAGTCCCCTGATTTTATCCATTTCTTCGCCCCTGACGGTAAGAATGACCACAGGCACATCGGAGAAGCGGCGAATCTGGCGCAATACTTGAAAGCCATCTATATCCGGCAAACCGAGGTCTAGAATAACAACATCGGGGTGCTCTTTTTGAGCTAGCTCTACACCGGTCTGGCCGAAAGTAGTGGAGAGTAAACTAGCTTCGGGCCATCTCAACTCGATGGTTTGAGCTACGCTTTCGATAATTTCAGTGCTGTCTTCTACACTGAGCACTTTCATATTTTTGCCTACGAGTATAGCACAAATAGTAAAGCTAAAAAAGAAGAAAATAGGAGGCTGGTAAACTATTTCCCTATGGGTTACAATAATCTCCAATGTACAAAGTGATTGACACACACACACATCTGGAGCAACTAAAAGACGTAGAGACGGCTATTATAGAGGCTAAAGCGGCTGGCGTTAATGCCATAATAGCGGTCGGCGAGGACTACGAGTCCGATCAGAAAGTCCTGGCTCTGTCTCAGACTTATCCCGGTTTTATTTATGCGGCGCTGGGTTTACACCCCTGGTTTATCCAGGCTAGCGAGTTAGACCGCACTCTAGCTTTTATCGAAGCTCACATCGGTGAAGCGATAGCCGTAGGGGAGGTCGGACTGGACTACGATAAGAGGGTGAGAGCAAAGGCGGAAAAGGATTTACAGATTCAGGCTCTCAGGGCGGTGTTGAAGATAGCCAGAACCTATCGAAAGCCGGTATCGATGCACACCAGGTACGCCTGGCGTGATTCTTTAGACCTGGTAAACGAGGCTCAACTGGAGAAGGTTGTCTTTCACTGGTATACGGGGACTTCAAGCGTGCTCAGGGATATAGTTAATTTAGGGTATCTTATTTCCGCGACACCAGCGGTGGAGTATCATGAAGAGCACCGGAGAGCGGTTAAGGAAGCCCCGTTGGAAAAGCTGCTCCTGGAAACGGATTGCCCGGTGATATACCGGCGCGGGACCGAATTCGAGTATGAAGCCAGACCAATTCACGTCTTTAAGTCGCTTAAAGGTGCGACTGAGCTAAAAGGTGTGAGCGAAGCTCATATTGCCGAAGTGACAACGGATAACGCCGTGAAGTTTTTCGGGCTGTGAGTTAATCTTATTGCTGCTTCCCGATAAGTTTCTCCCCATACTCAAGAAGCAGGTTAAGCCGTTCGGGCGGGACTTTGCTCGATTCGAGGTAGGCTTTGAGGGCGGCGAGGGGAGTCAATTCTTCAGCCGCATATTTTCCCAGCCTGGAGCGGTTCTTCTGTTCGATGTCTTTGGCGATAGTGAAGTAATGGGCTTCTTTTAGTGCCATCCTAATATCGTTGTCCCTGACCTGACTTTCTATCCCGGCGGGCAGGTCGAGCTGAAGACGGACAATGGCGTCTTTAATATTTGCTCCTTGTGCATCGATAATCTTGAGCACAGTAGAAGTGGGGTCGGCGTCGTCCGGTTGGATATTGGCATCGATAATGAGGAATGTGCGCCCGGTTACCGGCTGAAAATCAAATGAAACGAGCCTTTTACCGTTTTCTTTATGCGGGTCGATGTTCACCACATAAAACCCCTTTTCGTCATCTGCCTCGCTAAAGTCGACCCGCTCGAGGCTGCCGGCGTAGACTACCGGCGGATTCGAATATAATACCTGGTGTTTATGAATGTGACCCAAAGCGATGTAGTCGAAGGCGGGTTGAGCAACATTGCTTAACAGCAGGGTGTGTTCCTGCCCAATGCTCATCAACTTTTCCGAGCCGACCTGTGCCCCTGTTACCCACGTGTGAGCCGCCAAAATCGAGGGCAGCGCCGGGTCGAGGTTCAAAGCGTGAGCGTTAATTATATTAGTCAGAATTTGCTGGAGTTTCTGGTTAATCTGGTTGAAATCCAGATTTTTGGTCTCCTCTTTACTTAACAGGGCATTGCGCCTCAGCCAGGGTAGGGAAGCTATCTGGATGATACCGCTTCTGGTCTTTATAGGACAGATAGCCGGGTGGTTAGAGACGTAAACGTTTTTGACTGCCAGGGTATCGAAGATTTCGGTGGCGGTTGCCCGGCCGACGGCGTTGGGTAAATCGTGGTTACCGATGAGGAGGAAAATAGGAATATCGTTAGTGGCAAGACGATTAAGGCGTTTGGCGAGTTCTCTTTGCTGGGTCGGACTTGGCTCCCGGCTTTTATAGGCATCGCCGCAAAAGAGCACGAGGTCTACACTGTTTTTTAAGGCGTAGTCAACGACTTGGTCGAGAGCTTTTAAAAAATCTTCGAGGCGTGTGGACAAGCCGGTCTCAGCGTTAATCCGACCGTAACTTTCCACGCCAAGATGAAGGTCGGCAAAATGTAGAATCTTCAACATTCTGCGACCTCACTCGATTTTGAGTTGTTATTCCCGTTTGCTTTTCTGATGGATGTAGACTCTACTACCTCTTCTTGGGCTTCATTGGCACGCCGCAGCAAACGATATCGCAGAGCTCGTCTACGCAGGTGCAGGGTTGGTCTACGGTTACTACCAGCCCGCATTCCCCGCATACGAAGGCATCGCCCGCGGATGTTCTCTTAGTGGTCCGCTTCTTTGCCGGGGCTTTCTTGGCTGCTACTTTCTTGACTGCCATCTACTTACTCCTCCTTACTATAATATATCACTGGCTATAATACTAGCCTACGAGTAATAACAAAGTCATAACATTGTGCTGGTAAGAGTTACAAAAATGTAACATCGTTCGAATAAAATCCGAAATTCGAAGCACGAAATCCGAGACAAATTCTAATATCTAAAATACAAAACTGGATTCCGGCTTTCGAAGGAATGACAAACGGAGAAGCCCATGTTGGTGGACTATTTGTGTTAAGGCGAGGCGGCTTTTATGTAGGCGATAATCAGTGGGTGGGGCTTGGTTGGTTCCGAGGAGAGCTGAGGTAGAAAGCCGGTGGCGATAAAGAAACGGTGGTCGAGAAGCTCGATGATTCTGGCGCCGCCGTCTGCGCTCACGCCGCTGACTTTTAGCCCGCTTGCCTCGAGTTTTTTCCGATAGACTGGATTTAATTCATAATTGCAATTGAAGGCTTCATCTATTTCCGTCCGCTGGTAGATGCGGAAAGCCAGCGAATCAGGGCTTACTTTGATTTTCAGTTTTCCGCACAGCCTCGGCGCGCCTTCCGGTCGGTTCTCGATAGGGCAGGCAACAAGCGTCAGCAAAGGAGTAGTCGTGTTCGGGTCGTACTGGGGGTGTCCCGCCTCCGGAATCCCGGCTACGTTCCTGGCATACTCTAACAGAGCATGTTGGAAGCCGCCTCAGGTCCCGACGAAGGGCCTGTTATTCTCGCGGGCAAATCGGATGCCTTTGAGAGCGCCCTCCTGGCTCTTATAGCTGCCGGGTGTCGCCCAGAAGCCATCACATTGCTCCAGTCTTTTTTGTCCTTCTGACGTTAGCAAAGACGGTGTTGCTAACCAGGCAATATCAGCATTAAAGGACAGATGGTTAGCGGCATGGTTTATAGCGTTGACGGTGGCGTTATGAGAAGCGAGATTTGGATTAAAGTCGCCGATGATACCGATATTAATTGCTTGTTTCATTTTATCCTCCTAATGCCTTCCCCTAAAGAGAAAGAAGGTGTTAAAGTCAAACATCTTCAACCAAGAATCTTTATCGGATTACCTTGATGGTGCAGGGAAGCTGACCGTAGTCTTTTCTTTCAAATCGTACATTGATTTCAAAAGTGTACTCTCCGGGTTTGACATCTCGAGAGATTTCTATGACAAGCACCTTACCTATGGTTCCTGGCAAACCTCCGGTTCTCTCCCCTTCCTTAACTTGGATACCCGCAGGTATGTTGCTCACTGAAAGGTTTAAATCAAGAGATGAAAGGTCATGTCTTCCAGGTATTCTCAGGAAAATAATGTTATTGCGGGATTCACCCGCTCTGGTCTCTATTTGTGACCGGTAGTTGATAGTGACATTTAGAACAACCTCGGTAATCTGTATGGGTGGCCAGAAATCAGGTATTCCCTGCTGATGGACATTGGCTCGATATGCGGCACCACCTGGAGTTGGCACAATATCATCGGGTTGCTGTCCTGCTGGTGGTACCGGGCGGCATCCGAAAGCCACTGTCAGTATTGCGACAGCCATCGCTAAAATGGCTAACCGTTTTACTCTCCGCCCTTCCATATCTCCCCCCCGGGTGGCAGGACAAAGAGGTCTTCGCCGGCGAGTTTGGCTTGCAAGGTCTTTTTGAGTTCGGCGATGGGAATCCGGATTTGTCTCATCGTGTCCCGCTCTCTGATAGTTACCTGATTGTCTTCCAGGGATTCAAAATCGACGGTGACGCCTAGAGGCGTGCCGATTTCATCCTGGCGGCGGTAACGGCGGCCGATGCTCTGGGCATCATCATACTGGACCGTCCAGCACTGGCGGAGGTCGGCGTATATGTCTTTAGCCAGCTTAGCCAAATTTTCCTTACGACTCAGAGGTAATACAGCTACCTTAATCGGGGCTAAAGAGGGGTGTAAATGAAGGACTACTCTAAGCTCACCCTCGGCGATTTCTTCATCATAGGCATTGCAGAGAAAAGCTAAAACCGAGCGGTCAACACCGGCGGACGGCTCAATGACGTAAGGGGTGAAATGCTCCTTCGACTCGTCATCGAAATAATTAAGATCTTTTCCGCTGAATTTGGAATGCTGCGTGAGGTCGAAATCACAGCGGTTAGCAATGCCTTCCAGTTCAGCCCAGCCCATCGGGAAGAGAAATTCAACATCAGCACAAGCCCGGGCATAGTGTGCCAGTTCTCTCTCGGTATGTGTTCGCAGCCGGAGGTTTTCTTTCTTGATGCCGAGTTTGGTATACCAGTTAAGGCGTTCGTTAAGCCAGTGCTTGAACCACTCTTCGTCGGTGCCGGGTTTAACAAAGAACTCCATTTCCATCTGCTCGAATTCACGACTGCGGAAGATGAAGTTGCCAGTGGTAATCTCATTGCGGAAGGATTTACCAATCTGGGCAATACCGAAGGGTAATCTTTTTCGGGTAGTATTCAGCACGTTCTGGAAGTTGACGAATATGCCCTGTGCGGTTTCGGGTCGTAGGTAGACAACGGCAGCCTGTTCTTCGACCGGCCCCATAAAAGTCTTGAACATCAGGTTGAACATACGGGGTTCGGTCAAATCACCGCCGCAGTCGGGACACTTGTCTCCTTTTAATTCGTCGCTCCGAAACCGATGATGGCAGGTTTTGCATTCTACTAACGGGTCGGAGAAACCAGCTATGTGACCGCTGGCTTCCCAGACTTTAGGATGCATCAGGATACTGGCATCCAGACCGGCGACGTCGTCTCGCTCCCGAACGATTGCCTGCCACCAGGCATCTTTGACGTTCCGCTTGAGTTCGGCGCCTAATGGACCGTAGTCCCAGCAACTGGAAAGCCCTCCATAAATTTCGCTGGACGGGAAAATAAATCCTCGCCGCTGGGATAGGGAAACTATCTTTTCCATTGTGACTTTGGAAGGTGTCTGGTCTGCCATTTATTGCTCCTTAATGCTGGTTCTCAAAATTTTGCTCATTGTCCGGATAAAGAATATTACAAGAATAACGCTCCCCAGAGCCAGAACAATCAGGATTAAAACCCGGAGGGGAAAGAGATGTATCTGGTAGGAATTGTAGCTGAAAATATCGAGCATTGCAAAGAAGAGGATTAACTGGGGCAATGCTACCATATTGCCCATTATCAGCAAGATGCTTTCCGCTTTTATCCCGGTGCTCTTAAACTCCTTATAGCGGGCAAGCAGTCTGGTTATTCCCCAGGTAACAATCCACGCCAGCAAAGTAAAGAATAGCTGGGGTAAAATTGCTATAAGGACAATCGCTCCGCGGCCCAGCCATTTATCCGGTGAGCCATCGGTTTTAAAGTGGTAAGCAACATCAGCCGGCAAAAGGCGATAGAAGTAGACGGTAACAGCCAGGGTTAGGAAAAGGATAATAAGCGGAAACAGGATGTAAGTCCAGCGGAAGGCGATGCTTGCAGTAGTAGATTGTTTAATCGGTCCTTTATTACTCACGGCTATGGTTTTGATAATTAAAATATTATATACTGTATAGGCTTATGATGCCAGCCTTGGTAGATACCAATCTGCCTTTGCCATTGTTCATCAGGGGTAAGGTGCGTGACACCTACGACCTGGGTAAGCTTTTACTCATTATCGCTACCGACCGTATTTCAGCCTTCGACTTTATCCTGCCCTGCGCTATACCGGATAAGGGAGCGGTGCTTAACCAGCTTTCAGCGTTCTGGTTCAAAAAGACGGAACATTTAATCCCTAATCACGTCGTAGAGGTAGTCGACGATGTCCGTCGCCTCGATTCTTACCTTCCTACTAAAAAACGGTTCTCTTACCCGTCTTATCTTGCCGGGCGCTCTATGGTTGTCAAGAAGGTCGAGCGCCTGCCGGTCGAATGTGTAGTGCGGGGTTATCTAGCCGGCTCAGCCTGGGCGGAATACCGGCAATCGGGGACTGCCTGCGGGATTGCATTGCCTGAAGGTTTGCAGGAGAGCCAAAAATTGCCCGAGCCGATATTTACGCCGACGACCAAAGCGGATACCGGTCATGATGAACCCCTGTCTATGGATGGCACGAAGAAATTAGTGGGTACGGCACTGGCTGGGGAAATAAAAGAGAAAAGTCTGACTATTTATAATTATGCTCACGAGTATGCGATGAGCCGGGGCATTATCATTGCCGATACCAAGATGGAATTCGGACTGGATAATGGGAAACTTATCCTTATCGATGAGCTACTGACTCCAGACTCGTCACGATTCTGGGATACAAAGCTTTATAAAGTCGGGCAATCACAGGACAGCTATGACAAGCAGCCGGTCCGCGACTGGCTCGCGCAGTCAGGCTGGAATAAGGAGCCGCCTGTCCCGATGCTGCCTGATGAAGTTATCAAGGCTACGACCAGGAGATACTGCCAGGCTTTCGAGAGGCTCACCGGTAAGAAGCTAAAAAGTTAAATATTCACGTTGACATCGCTGGGCGACAAATACTAATATAGCAGAAATTACTGAACAGAGGAGGACGCATATTATGGCAAAGTCAGAGGTTGTGAAATTTGAGCGTGTGTGCCAGGTGGGTTTTGCCGTTAAAGATGCGGATAAGGTGGTCGAAGCCTGGAAATCGGCGTTCGGATTCGATAAATGGCGCTACGAGAACATCGGCGGCAAAGATGGGAAAGGGCGACCCTGGAGTGCAAGGCTGGTCCACTATCAGTTCGGGCCGATGGACTTCGAGCTGATTCAACCGGTGGAAGGCAGAATAGCACAGTCGCGCTTTCTGGATGCCTACGGGGATGGGATTCACCACATCGCTTTCCCGGTGGCTGATGTGGCGGGAGAAGCTGCTAAACTGGAAAAGCGGCCGGACTTCAAGCTGGTTTTGAAAACGGAGCGTTTTGCCTACTTCGATGGGCCAGGAGGCACGATAGAACTGGTGCCGTTGCGTAGCGATACGGGAAAACCGGGCAGCGGCGGAGTAGTCAAACTGGGGAACATGTGCCAGGTGGGTTTTGCCGTTAAAGATGCAGATAAGGTGGTCGAAGCCTGGAAATCGGCGTTCGGATTCGATAAATGGACCTACAATGAAAGAGCCGGTAAAGATGCCAAGGGGCGACCCTGGAGAGCGAAGTTAGCCCATTACCAGTTAGGGGCGATAGACCTGGAACTGGTCCAGCCGGCAGAAGGGCGAATAGCCCAGTCCAAGTTTATCGATACTCACGGGGACGGGATTCATCACGTTGCCTTCCCGGTGCAGAATGTAGCGGCAGATACTCTCAAGCTGGAGAACCGGCCCGGGTTCAAGCTGGTTTTGAAGAACGAGCGGATTTCTTACATCGATATTCCAGGTGGGGTGATGATAGAGCTGGTACCGCCGAGGTAATTAGAAATTAGTGTAGTGAGAGAGAAAGAGAGGGTGATTAACCACCCTCTCTTTTGTTTACTCCATCAATTCTTTGGTGGTGGGGAGTTCGCCGGTGATGCGCTTATCGATACGGGTTGCCATATCTAAAGCTCTGCCCAGGGCTTTGAAGAGAGCTTCGGCTTTATGGTGGTCGTTGGTGCCGTAAATAATCCCGGCGTGCAGGTTTATTTTGGCTTCGGAAGCCAGGGTTTCGAGGAAGTGGCGGATGAGGTCGGGGGGAAAGCCGAGCAACTCCCACTGCTTGCTGCTGCGGCTAAAGGGCAGGTCTAAGACGGTATAACCCCGGCCGCTAATGTCTATAACTACCATCGCCAGGGCATCATCCATCGGGACGGAGGCATCAGCCATACGGATGATACCCCGCTTCTCACCCAAGGCTTGAGAGAGGGCTTTACCCAGGCAAATGGCAACATCTTCTATCAGGTGGTGCTGGTCGTCACCCCTGGCGGAAAGCTTGAGGTCGAACCGGCCGTGCTGAGCCAGTTGTGCCAGCAGGTGGTCGAACATCTTGATGCCGGTATTAATTTCCCATTTACCGCTGCCATCGAGATTAAGCTCAACGTTTATGCCGGTCTCTCTACTTCCCCGTTTGATTGTAGCTGTTCTACTGTCCATTTAATTCTCCGCTTAGATGCTCAATATTAGCATTGGGGAGGCGGGGGGTCAAGGAGGGGAAGATATAATCATTTCTGCATTGTGGAAAACGCTTCGTTTTATTTCTTTAAAATCGCGCTCATCGTGTTTGAACCTTTAGGTTATTAAAGCTGAACCTTTTTGGTTGGTAAAATTGTCCGCACGGGGCTATTGACATTTGTATCTTGAATGTAGAATGAATATTCGCCTAGTTTAAAGTGTTGTAGGAGTAAGTATAGAATGGGAAAAAACATCCGGGTACTTGTGATTGACGACCATCAATTTGTACGTGATGGACTCCGGCGTTTGTTGGGACAAGAAGAAGATATAGAGGTCGTCGGCCAGGATACCAGTGCAGAAAATGTCGTATCTCAGGTGGAAATAATCTCGCCCGATATAGTGCTGATGGACATTAAGATGCCGGGCATAGATGGCATCGAACTCACTCGGCAAATAAACGAAAAAGCCCTCTCGTGCAAAGTCATCATGCTGACCCTTTTCGACCAGTTTCTAAACCAGGCGATAGAGGTGGGGGCAAAGGGGTACCTGCTCAAAGACATTAAGCGTGAACAGCTTGCCCAGGCAATCAGAAAGGTTCAGAGCGGCGAAGTAGTGATTCATGAAAGTATCGCCTCTCAGTTGCGGCTTCATTTAAAAGGAAAGCACGATAGAAAAACAAAGGAAATCTGCGGTACATTTGTGCAAGAAGTAAAGCTGGTTATACCGCCACCCGTCGATATCGATCGGTTAACAAAGTTCGCCAGGAAAATAGAATTGATACTGGATTTACCCATAGCGAAAATCGTCGGTTCCCGGCAGGAGGGTATAACAATTTCTATCATATTTGAAGACGCTGTACCACTGACGGATATCATAAAAGTGCTCGACAATATTCCGGAAGTAGAAGCAATTGAGGAAGAACCGTTGACAGAAGGAATGTGCCCGATTATCCACGATAGCGGCGAACCCGTATTGAAGGAAGAAGATAGACCCAGGATAACTCTTTTTATAAGATTGGTAAGAGACCGCACATTGGTACCCAGTTTAAACTGAACATCAGAGAAATACTACCAATACTCCTTCGACAAGCTCAGGATAAATACCAATGTCAAATATTACAATATCCCACCACCCTGTCATTCTGGAGGAAGCCGATACTCCATAAACTCGAGGCTGACGAAGAATCTGGTGGTGTGGAGTTCTAAAACGTAAGACCGCCATTCCCTCGAAGTTCTAATAAAGCTGACAACATATTACTTTATCACCTGAAAATTGAAACAAAGCAGCATAGAACGAAGTTGAAACGAGCGTATTTGTTTCCGGCTACATTATAAGTAATCTTTTTTTCTGACGAAACGACACGGCTAAAACGCCTTTTATTGGGCGTGTCGTTTTGAAATTTAGTGGCTTATTTGCTCTATTTTTAAGGTGCTGGTGGTCTGCTGCGTTTTCTATCCTTCGGCAGGCTCAGGACAAGCCAGGATAAATGGTAGCACTAATGTTCTGAATTTGTCAAGGAAGTTTTGTCGCTTTTTGGAATAGCTATCATTAGTCAGTTACTAAATACGAAACCAAAATACAAAATAAGAAATAAATACGTTTGAAATGGATGATATTAGGTGTAGGGTGTAAGCTATCACCAAAATGGTCGTGTTAGTCCTAAAACTGTGATAACATAGGTAAAAGAAAAGATTTTACTAGTGAAGTTCGAGTGTGATCCTAAAGTAAAAAGTAAGGGTTAACATGCGATCGCTTAATAAGAAATCCCCCTATTTATCCCCAAAGCTCAAAGAGTATTTCAATTGGTTTGTAATGACCGCTAACAAATCTGGGCTTCATCCGTCCGATTGGGAGTATTTCCACAGGTTTATAATCCTAGCTCATAAGCGTCGGTCGCGGCTGAAAGAAGATGATATAAAGCGTTTGTTAATAGGGGCAGGTTTTCAACAAGAGGTTGCTGCACATATGGCAGATGTTTATCGTCATGGTAGAGCGATATTATATGGGGGACGAGACCAACTAACTATTGAATTGTTGAAAAAAGAGCAGAAAAAATATTTCGAAGAAGTCGATGAGATGTGGAGCAAGAAGTTCGGCGGTATTGAGGGTAAGAGAGTTGAAAAATGATTACTGAATATATTAATGCTGCCTTGAGCAAGGCGAAGTATGAAATTATTGATGACGAAGAGCCGTATTATGGTGAGGTTCCGGAACTTGAGGGGGTATGGGCAACCGGTAAGACCCTTGAGGAATGCTGGCAGAATCTGGCAGAAGTTATCGATGGCTGGCTTGTAGTAAGACTAAAAAGAGGATTAACAACGGGTCTCACCCTTTGAAAACGGGGCTTTAAGAGGGATTTTAAATTTCTGGATTCCAGCCTTCGCTGGAATGACAGGAGGGAACGGATTGCTTCGCCTCCGCCTACGCTAAGGCTGCGGCGGATGGTCTCGCAAAGACAGAGTAGGAAAACCCCTCTCAGTCTCTCTTTCCAAAAGGGAGAAGAATATTACTCAGTTCCCCACCACACCAGATTCTTCGTCAGCCTCGAGTTTATGGAATACTGGCTTCCTCCAGAATGACAAATGGTTATTACATCCCCTTGCCAATTTCTCTCAATGCCTTCACCAAAGTATCGGTGTGTTCGGGTTTGCCGACGCTAATACGGATGAAGTTCCAGAGGCGGGGAGTGTCATAGTAGCGGACGAGGATACCTCTGCTTTCTAGCTGCTGGCAAAGCTCGCTGGCTTTGTTATCGAGGATGTTACACAGAATAAAGTTCGCCCGTGAGGGGTAGGGTTTTAACCATTCAAACTTTTTAAGATGTTTGAAAAGCCGGTCCCGCTCGGCGACGATGGCTTTTATATTTTTATTTAGATAGTCGATATCTTTGAATGATTCACGGATGGCAACGATGGCGGCGACGCTGACATTGTAGGGCATCTTGATTTTGAGCAAATAGTCGGCGATTCGGGGTGGGAAGAGTCCGTAGCCGACCCTTATACCAGCCAGTCCGGCCCACTTGCTGAAGGTGCGCAGGACCATCAGGTTTTCATATTTACCGACGAGCGGGGCGACCGTCTCACCGCTGAATTCGTAGTAGGCTTCATCGATGACTACGGGCAGTCCGGTGTCCAGCATTGCCAGGACGTCTTTGCGGGGGGTGAGGCTGCCGGTGGGGCTGTTGGGATTAGCCAGGAAAATTAGCTTTGTTTTCTTGCTGACGGCTTTCTTGATGGCATTGACATTAACATCAAAGTCTTTATCACGGGGTACCTCGACCAGAGTGCCGTTGCAAAGCTGAGTGCTGAATCGGTAGATGCCGAAGGTAGGGACGCAATCTATGACTTCGTCGCCCGGTCTGACAAATAATCGGACAATGAGGTCGATTAGCTGGTTAGAGCCGTTAGCGGCGACGATGTGGCGGGCATCGACACCGGTGTAGCCGGCTAATAGCTGGCGAAGCTCTAGCTGGTTATTATCAGGGTAAATATTAAAAGAGGGGTATTTACCCAGAGCCTTGCCGACTTTCGGCGAAGGGCCGTAGAGGTTCTCGTTGGCGTCCAGTTTGATAATGTTTTCCGGCTGGATTTTGACTTTCTTACCGACCGTTTCCGGGGCTTTGCGGGCGGAGTAGGCGGCAAAATCAGCTAAATCGGGGCGGATGAATTTTTCTATTCCAACCTTTTTGGTCATCTTGCTTCGCTCTTAATCGTATTTACTTCGAGGCGGGACAAAGCCTCAAGCACTCAGAACAGCCTCCGGAGGCAGTCCTGAAAGCAGAGCAGGCAAATTTGTTAATGCTGTAAGCTGCCTCTCCCTGCGGCACAGTTATTGCTTCAGCCGGACATTTATTAATGCATACCCGGCAATTACCGCAGGTGCCGGAAATTTCTATCTTGGTCGGTTCCAGTTGTACCTCGGTGAGACAGGCAGCGAGGCGAACACGGGGCCCAAAACGAGGTGTGATGAGCAAGCTGCTTCGTCCGATATAACCCAGTCCGGCGGCCTGAGCAGCGTGCTTGTATGAGATTACCGCCTCAAGGAATCTGACGTCTGTAGGACAACCGACTGCTGGCAGGGGTAGTGCTTTCAGCCCTGCTTTGTGGCTGGCTTTAGTCACATCATAAGCGGCCCGGGTAAGCCGGCCATTAAGATATTCGGCGTGGCGGTCCAGGAAATCATTGAGTGAAGCCTGCCCCGCGGCTCTGCCCGGCGAAGTGAGATTAAGGATTTCCGGGAATATCTCCATAGCGAAGACTACCACCGAGCGTGCTTCTGGCAACAAAGCCAGAGCACTTTCTTCCAGCTTTGTACCTTTACATTCAGCCAGACTGACAACGCCGACGGCGTCGACATCCAGCTTCGCGAGCGATTCCTGAACGGCGGTATTGACTCCCCTTGTCTTTAGCTCTTTAGTCACCTGTTCCCCCTCCCATACGTTTTTCCACTGCCCGGGCGTGGGCTTCGAGTCCCTCTGCCCTGGCGATAACCTCTACAGCTTCGCCTAGCTTTTTCAAATCAGCATCGTCAATTTTAATTACATTGGTAATCTTAATAAAATCGTTGACATTAAGCGGAGAGCTGAACCGCGCCGTTCCGCCGGTGGGCAAGACATGGCTGGGCCCGGCAATGTAGTCGCCCAGGACAACGCTCGATTTTTCACCGACGAAAATACAGCCGGCATTGGTCAACCGGTCGACATAATCGAATGCATTTTTGACCATCAGACAGAGGTGCTCCGGAGCATATAAGTTTGCCAGCTCGATAGCCTGCCCGATGCTGGCGACTATGGCGATGATACCCCGGCTGTCTAAAGATTTGGCGATAGTGCTTTTACGCGGTAATTTTTCTAACTCCGACTCAAGCTGCTGCCGGACTTCTTCTGCCAGACGCCGCGAGGTGGTTACCAGGACAGCTGAAGCCAGGGGGTCGTGCTCTGCCTGAGCAAGGAGGTCGGCGGCGCAGTAAGCAGGATTGGCGGTAGAATCGGCGATAATCAGAACTTCGCTGGGACCCTGAAGTCCGTCAATTCCCACTAATCCGTAGACCATCTTCTTGGCTAAAACCACAAAAATATTGCCTGGACCGCAGATTTTATCCACTTTCGGGATGGACTGAGTGCCGAAGGCGAGAGCAGCGATTGCCTGAGCACCACCGACGGTAAAAATGCGGTCGACCCCGGCGATATCGGCAGCGACCAGTGTTGCGGGCGGGATCTTGCCATTTTTACCCGGAGGTGTGGTCAGAATAACCTCTTTCACTCCGGCAACCTTAGCTGGGACAGCCGTCATCAATACTGTCGACGGATAGCTGGCGGTGCCGCCCGGAGCATAAACGCCGACACGCTCCAGAGGGCGTGCGTTAATCAGACCCGACTTACTCGCTTTGCCCCAGATGCTTTCTTTCTGAGCCTTATGGAAGGAGCGGATTCGCCTGGCCGACAGGTTAAGGGCGGAGAGCAGCTTAGCATCTATCTGTTTGTAAGAGTCGTTTATGTCTTTTTTGGAAACTTCCAGCGAGCTAAGTTTGATGCCGTCAATCTTCCGGGCGAAATCGAAGAGGGCGGCATCACCGTGCGAGAGGACTTCGCCGATAATCATTCTGACAGCGGCTTCGGGACCTTCAACGCCAAAAAGCTCTTTCAGCCTCCGTTTTAGCTCAGGGGAAACAGGGAAAAGCTCAGCCGGAGCTTGCCGGGACAAGACTGATTTGGCTTTTTCGAAGCCTTCAATGACTTTCACTTTGGGTATCCTCTACTGCTGTTCGTAGTTTTTCAATGATAGACTTGATTATTTTACTCTTAGCCCGGTTGGAAAGGCTATCCTTGTTGCCAATTATACAGCCCGTCGATTCGAAAAGGGTATCAATAATTTTAAGATTGTGCCGGGCGATGGTGCGTCCGGTCTCGGTATTTTCAATCAGCAAATCGGCATCCTCGGGTAAAAAGGCTTCGGTAGCTCCCCATGTGGGCAGTACGCGGTACTTTCCAAGGTGGTTGTCCTGAGCATACCTATCGGCGATATTGGTGTATTCCGAGGCAATCCTGATAGGCGCCGATTTTTCAGTATAAACCTGTCTCAGACTATAAATATCGTTAGCCGGCAGCTCGTTACTAACCACAGCCACGATTCTGACTTTACCGGACTTGAGGTCGAGAAGCTCGGTTACGGGGCTGGAGGGGAACTGGTAAAGGTGTTCTCTCAGCCAGTCCTTGCCGGTGATAGCGATATCGAAATTATTGTTTGCTACCTGGAGCGGCATATCCTGAGGCCTGATTACCTTGATGGTGACGCCGTCCAGATTTACGTTGGGGCGGCAGCTGCCGGTCTTCGAAGGATAATCATCGAGCTTAATGCCCGCCCGACTCAATAGCTGTGCAGTCGGTTCCTGCTGGTGTCCGTCGGGGAGAGCCAACCGAACTAAGTTTTTGTCCATAGCGGGAAGGTTAGCAGACTTTGAAGCTCTGGTTGTCTCTACAAATACATTTTGTCTTGTCGCTGTCTTTCGTGTATCCTGTATGGGCAAAACTGCTTCAATGGAACCTAAGATGTGGCTCAGGTCTTTTTTCTCCCAGCTATTCCGGTTAGCGATGAGGCAGGCGGTGCAATCGAATAACCTGGTTAACGGGACCAACTCGTGGTTGATCTTTTCATCGGTTTTTCTTGAAATCAAAGCCAAATCGGCGTTCTCCGGCGGATAGCCTTCGGCGGCGCCCCAGACCGGGAAAATGCTGAACCGTTTCGCCCGCAGGTTGAGGGCAAAGGACTCAGCCAAATTTGGGTATTCGCTGGCGATGCGGAGAAGGCTTTCTTTTGCCGGTATAGTCTTCAGTGTAGGTATGCTTCCGGAGCGGCTGGCAACGACGAATAGAGAGCTATCGCCGTAGCCCAGGTCTCTTAATTTGACCAGCGCCGAACTGGGATATTTGACTAAAAGCTCTTCAATCCAGTCGAGTCCGCAGATACCGAAGTCGTAATTGCCGACGGCGACCTGAATGGGTATGTCTTTCTCCTGGAAAATTTTGCTCAAGAGGCCGGGGAACTGCCTGGACTTGAGACGATATAAAGGCATTTCTTTGGTATAGCCGTCGAGCCCCCAGCCGGCTTTTTCAAGCAGGCTGGCAGTCTGAGCCAGCAGTCGGCCCTTGGGTAAGGCTATTTTAATTTCGTTATTCATGTAAATTTTTGTTATTCAAAGATAACGGATTCTTCCTCTTCACTACGTTCAGAGTCAGAATGATAGTTTGATTATTTGAGTTTTTCAAGGAGGTCTAAAATTACATCTGTTGTCTGGGCTTCGTATTTCTTATCGGCGGCACGGTCTACCAGAATAAATGACGGAGGCCTGGTCTGAATGTTCAGCTCCCATCGTTCGTCAGTCCGCTCCTGACCGAGGTGTAGCTCGGCTTGATAGTTGGCTTCACGAAGCTGGTTAATCATATTTAGGGCTTCTTGTAAAGCACCGGTCTCAGATTTAACCAGGACTAATTGAGACGAGGGCTTAGCGGAAGCCAGCGGCTTGACCAGGTTCATCAGGTAGTCGAGGTAGAGGGCAAAGCCGGAGGCCGGTGTCGGCTTACCGCCCAGTAAGGGGATAAGGTCGTCATACCTGCCGCCGCCGCCGATGTGCTGCCCGTTAGCCAGCAACTGGAACATCATACCAGTGTAATATTCAAAGCCGCGCCCGGAAGCGATGTCAATCTGGTAGTCGTAACCCAGCGATTCAAGGAGGTCGACGGTACCGATAAAATTATTCAAAGGAAGCTCAAGCTCGGGCAAGTCCCGGTTGAACATCGACTTCAAGTTTTTGAGGAAGCCGGGTGCCTTACCTTTAAGGTCAAATAGCGGAGCTAAAAGCTTGCCAAGCTCGGTTTTTTCCGGGCTTAATTTAGCCAGTGCTTCGATATCGCCGTCCAGAATCTGGTCGAAGATTTTGGTCTGGTCGGCGTGGCTGATGCCGAACTTAATGAGCAATGCCTTGATTAAGCCGGCGTGAGATAGCTTCAATTCGACGCAATCGATACCCAGCTTTTTCAGGACTTCCATAGCCATAATGATTAGCTCAATGTCAGCCAGGCTGCCGCCAGCACCGATAAGTTCAGCCCCGCATTGCCATTTTTCCCGGGCTTCTGTGCCCGTTTCCTCGAAAGAAAATACATTAGCGACATAAAAGAGCTTGGCTAGCTCTTTATCAGCCATAGTATCGATGAAGAGACGAGCGATAGGGATGGTGCCATCGGGTCTCAGCACGACACGCTCCCCGCTCCAGCCATCCCAGTCGAGGAAAGAATAGACCTTGTGAAGCCTGCTGGGAGTGAGGGTGCCGGTAGAGGTGAACAGGTGCAGGTATTCGAGGGTGGGTGTCCTGACCTCTTCGTAGCCCCATTTCAGGCATGAATCCCGGAATATGCTTTCAATCAGGCGGAATGTGCCCATCTCCGCAGGAGACAGGTCTCTGGTGCCTTTGCATCTTTGTGCTTTCATATTCACCAATTCTACACTAGATTGGGAGGGTGTTCAACAGTCCTTCACTCGTGAAGGACTAAAGTCAAATCTCAAATCTCAAAAGTCAAAGATATAGAGATTTAAGATTTATGAGATTAAAAGCTGGTATTTGAGATTGTTTAGAGATAAAATAACAGCAAAAGTCAGGATAAGAGTAGCTCAATGAAGATTGCTAAAGCCATGCTTACAATCTCTATAATTATTATTGTACTGGGATTTCCTCTAGCATTTCTGGGCATATATAAAATGCCTTCATCCGTAGGCGCGATTTCAACTATCTTTGGTGTGATTTCAGCTCTTTTAGGTTTTTTCTTGCTGGGTTTAACCATGGCGCTCTTTGCCAGAGATGCAGTGAAAAGCTTAAAAATATCGGAAGGACCATTTTATTATAATCCTGGTCTGACATGGATGAATGACATTTGGCCTTTCAATCAAAAGTGGTATCCTGAGTTTGTGGCTTGGCTTTTCAGAATATGGGGGCTGATATTTGCCGGCTGTGCGGGATTTTTGTTTTTCCACTCCATTCGTTGGATTCTCAAATCGGTATAGTCTTGCATATCATAAACAACACAAACAATGTCTAAAGATATTCTATCTGCCGCTTCCGTTACTAAAAATCTAGGAGTCCGCCTGATTGGGCGGAGGGTTATCTATTATCCCAGTGTGACTTCAACAAATGAGCTAGCTAAACAGGAGGCACGAAAGGGAGCGGTTGAGGGGACGGTTGTTATTGCCGGGGAGCAGACGGTGGGGAAGGGGAGGCTGAGTCGGAACTGGCTTACGCCGAAGGGTAACATCGCTCTGTCAATCATTCTTTATCCCGATTTAACTCATCTACATTTCCTGATTATGGTGGCTTCGCTGGCGGTGGTTCATAGTATCGAGGCAGTCAGCAACTTGAAGCCGGAAATCAAGTGGCCTAACGACGTTCTGATTAATGGTCGTAAGGTGTGCGGGATTTTGATTGAGAGCGATGTGCAGGGCAATAGAGTAAATTATGCCGTCATCGGTATCGGTATTAATGCGAACCTCAGGCTGGCTGATTTTCCCGAACTTCAGCCGATAGCCACCAGCCTTTCCGATGAACTGGGCAGAGAAGTCTCGCGCTTGAACCTAGTAAGGCGACTACTCGTAGAAATGGACAGGTTGTATTCAGATTTGCAAGCTGGTAAGTCTCCATACGATGAGTGGCGTGACAGGCTGGTGACGCTGGGAAAGAGAGTGCGTGTGAAGGCAGGAGAAACGGTATACGAAGGAATTGCTGAATCTGTCGCTGAAGACGGCAGTCTTATGTTACGTGATGCAAAAAGCAGCCTCATTAAGATTTTAGCCGGCGATGTGACATTACGGGAATAAGGCACTAGGCACGAAATCCGAATCCTTCGGCAAGCTCAGGACAGGTCACGAAATCCGTTCAGGATGAATCCGAAACAAATACTAAAAATTCATAAATCATAAATCTTAAACAGCGGTATTTGACAGATGAAAGCACTATTGTTAGAGTAGAGGCTGCGTTCTTGGGTTAGATATTTAGCTGTTACGAAGAAGGAGGTATGATGGCTGACAGCACAAAGTTCGTCAAGTTGTTTGAGCCGGGGACTATCGGGAAGCTCAAGATTAAGAACCGGATAGTGAGAACGGCTGCAGGGGTCGACTTTTATGACCCGCAAGGTATTTTGAAGCTCAAGCAAGAACTGCCGATGATTGAAGCATTTGCCAGAGGCGGGGCTGGACTGATAATCATTAGCGCCGCTCGTACTCTCTGGATGCAGGACAAAGTCATTCCAGGCTACGCTGAGGTGACCAAGGCGTCACATAAATATGGTGTTCCGATATTCGCCAACTTACATCATGGCGGAGCCTGGCTAAATAGACCGCGAGAAGTACCTCCGGTGGTTTCCGCCTCAGCAATACCTTTAGATGAGCTTAAACTACGGGGTCCGGACTTTCCGATGGTGCCGAAAGAGATGACTGTCCCTGAGATTAAAGACGTCGTCGATATGTTTGCCAGTGCGTCTGAGAAGCTTTATAAAGCTGGATTCGACGGTATCGAGGTTAATGCGGCTACGTGTCACCTGGCTAACGCCTTCTTGTCCAGAGCCTGGAACCGGCGCCATGATGAGTACGGGTGCCAAAGCTTTGAAAATAGAGCCCGGTTTGTGGTTGAAATCAAGGATGAAATCCAAAGGCGTATCGGGAAGGACGCTCCGATTGGACTTCTTATGAACGGCGGCGAATTCGGAATAAAAGACGGCTTAACTTCTGAGGAATCTCAAGGGCTGGCTAAGATATTCGAGAAGGCTGGTTTCGCTTACCTTCATGTTCGCGTCTATGGCTATATGGACTATTACGACCTGCATTTGCCCGATTCGATTTTCTTCCCGGAACCACCGGAACTCATAGAAAAACCACTCGATACTAGACACCAGGCGGCGGGAATTTCGACGCCGCTGGCGGCTGCTGTCAAGAAAGCAGTCTCAACAATTCCGGTCATGACCGTTGGTAAAATGGATGCCAAACTCGGGGAAGAAATTTTGGAACGGGGAGATGCTGATTTTATTGCTATCCAGAGGCGCATAATCGCCGACCCGGATTATCCCAATAAAGTGGCCGCAGGAAAGCTAGACGATGTTAAACCCTGCATATTCTGTCTGAGGTGCTGGGGAACCGACTACCCGGTGGCTAGAGAGGATACCAAGTGTTCTGTAAATGGTGCTATCGGTGGTGAAGAGGACTACGTCATTCCGCCGGCGCCAAAAAAGAAAAAGGTTATGGTAATCGGCGCCGGACCAGGAGGAATGGAGGCAGCAAGAGTGGCAGCCGTCCGGGGCCACGAGGTAACTCTTTATGAAAAAGGAAAAAAGCTGGGCGGATTGATACCTCTAGCTTCGATGGTGAAGGGTTTTGAAGTTGAAGACCTTGAAGGGCTAATGGGTTATTATAAGCTCCAGCTTGCTAAACTCGGCGTTCAAATTAAGTTAGGGACTGAGGTAAATGTGTCGCTGGTAGAGCAAAATAAACCGGATGCAGTCGTCGTTGCCACCGGAGGAGCACCCACCGTTCCGCAAATACCCGGAATCAACGGAAATAATGTCCTCACTATGCCCGACCTTCATCGTAGAGTGAAAGGCTACCTGGACTTCTTCGGTCCCAGGACACTAAGGTCTCTGACAAGATTCTATCTTCCTGTCGGTAAGAGGGTTATCGTTATGGGCGGGCGTTTGCAGGGGTGTGAGGTAGCCGAGTTTATGGTCAAGAGAGGGCGCGAAGTAACACTCGTGGATACTGCCAAGAGCTGGGAAGATGAGAGGCTGCCGAGAATGAGAACTCTGCGCCTGTCCAGATGGTTTGCCAAGAAAGGTGTGAAGCTGATGACTGAGGTTAAGTATGAGGAGATTACGGATAAGGGACTGACCATCACGACTAAGGACGGCAAGAGGCAGACCCTTGAAGCGGATAGTATTATTCCGGTTATGCCGCTGGCTCCGAGTACTGAGCTAGTGAAGAGCCTGCAAGGGAAAGTTCCCGAGGTTTATTCGGTCGGGGACTGCCGTGAACCCCGCTTGATACGGGAGGCAATCGGCGATGGGTACCGGACTGCTCGGCACATATAACAGGCTCCTAATAATTGGCTTGGTTTATAGCAAATGAGGGAAGTGTGAGGAGGGCTGGTCCCTCCTCACACTTTTAATTTTGCGAGGTTTATTCTTTTGACTTATCACTGCCGCGGCCCATAAAGGCTTTGAGTAGTTCTATTGGCAACGGGAAGATTATGGTGCTGGCTTTCTCGGAGGCTATTTCAGTCAATGTTTGGAGGTAACGAAGCTGCAGGGTGGTTGGCTCTTTAGCAATAATAGCCCCGGCTTCGGCCAGTCGTGCGGAAGCCTGAAACTCGCCGTCAGCGTGGATAATTTTGGCTCTCCTCTCTCTTTCCGCTTCAGCCTGAGCGGCCATAGACCGTCTCATCGTCTCAGGAAGTTCCACATTCTTAATCTCGACGATGCTGACCTTCACTCCCCATGGGTCGGTGGCTTCATCGATTATCTTCTGCAGTTTCTGATTGAGATTCTCCCTTTGTGATAACAGTTCGTCAAGCTCCGATTGTCCTAGGACATTCCGGAGTGTCGTCTGAGATATCAGGGAGGTTGCCTGGAAGTGGTTCAGCACTTTAACCACAGAAGCCTGCGGGTCGACGACTCTGAAATACAGCACGGCATCTACTTTTACGGTAACGTTGTCCTTGGTGATGACATCCTGCGGTGGAACATCCAGAGTGACCACTCTCAAGTCGACCTTCACCATACGGTCGATGAAAGGAATGATGAGAAAGAGGCCGGGACCCTTGGCACCGATAACTCGTCCCAATCGGAAAATTACTCCCCGCTCGTATTCCTGAACAATTTTTATTGCTGTCGGTAAAATAATAATCACGATGAAAATAACGATTGCCAACCAGATATAGTTTTCCATCTACCCTCCTTATTGCTTTTTAGTCACGTACAATTTTAGACCTTCGACCTTGTTTATTATTACCTCCTCCCCAGGTTCAACATTTCCGGTGTTAGAAACGGCATCCCACAGTTCACCTTTGAACAATACCATACCTTCAGGTTGTAATGCAGCTTTGACGGTGGCTGTCTTCCCCACCAGCTCTTCTCTGCCGGTGGTCGCCTGACGGCGATGCGCCTGGATTACCCGGTTGCCGACAAAGAACAAGAAACCCGCAATTATAATAACAGTTACAGCAACTAACCAAGGATTGACTCGGAACAAGGGCCCTCCTTTAAACAAAATCAAAGACCCAAGAATCAATGAGATTATACCACCGGAAGCAAGCAAACCGAAACCCGGGGTGAATAACTCAGCGATAAAGAGCCCGAAAGCGAGAACGATAAGCAGAACCCCAGCCCAGTTTACCGGCAATACCCCGAGCGAATATAGACCCAGAAAGAGGCAAATTCCGCCGATTACGCCGAGGAAAATAAGTCCGGGACTATAGATTTCAACCATTATACCCAGCATAGCAATCCCTAATAGCAGATAGGCAATGGTAGGGTCACCGATTACATTGAGGAAATCCTCGCCGATGCTCATATCGACGTAGTTGATAGCGGCACCTTTAGTTTCTATTGTGACCGTTCTACCGCCAAGCAGGTTTACCTGTCTGCCGTCTAGTTTAGCGAGTAGGTCGTTAAGGTCGGTGGCGACGATATCGATGACGTTTAGTTCCAGAGCTTCACGCTCGGTCGCCGAGACACTTTCTCGGACGGCTTTTTCTGCCCAGTCCACATTGCGGCCGTGAGCTCCGGCGATACTTCTGATATAAGCAGCGGCATCGTTGACAACCTTTTCTTCCATAGTTTCCGATATCTGTGTTTCGCCGCCGGCACCGATGGACACGGGGTGAGCGGCGCCGATGGCGGTGTTGGGTGCCATTGCGGCAACGTGGGCAGCTACGGTGATAAAGACACCGGCTGAGGCAGCCCTGGCACCGGAAGGTGAAACAAACACTACTACCGGGACTCTGGCATCGACGATATCTTTAATAATGTCCCGCATAGATGTGTCCAACCCGCCGGGTGTATCAAGCTGGATAATGCAGGCAACAGCGTTGGTCGATTCGGCGTGCTCGATGCCGCAGGAGATATAGTCGGCGAGGACGGGATTAACCGTGCCTTTGACCCGAAGCACATCGACGTGAGAATTAGCCCCCTGAGCTTCGATTGTGGTGAGGGCAACGAATGTTAAGCTTAACCACAATAGCATACGAAAGGTTTTTAGCATCTTATATTCCTGTTTTCTGGATTCCGGCTGCTGCCGGAATGGATTTATAGAGATTGCCACGTCGTCCCGATAGAATCGGGACTCCTCGCGATGACACTGCACTGCTGGCGGCAAGATGAGCCAGTCTGAGTGGTTCCGGTATGCGGTAGCCCCGGCAGCATTTCAATACCCATTGGATGGCGGTATCTAAATCGACTTTGTGGC
The DNA here is from genome assembly GCA_043804635.1 of Chloroflexota bacterium. Lineage (GTDB taxonomy): Bacteria > Chloroflexota > Dehalococcoidia > Dehalococcoidales > UBA2162 > JAZDIU01. Next base: position 4,743 of record JAZDIU010000069.1, on the reverse strand, counting down.
CTGTGGAGACGTAAATGGGCTTAACTCCGGCTTTAGTCCGTAGTGCCACACCGATAATTTCATTATTATCTGTAACCTCGCTATAGCTACCTGACGCTGGATTAGGTTCGTCGTAACGTCCGCAAAGGAGGGATTTGGCACAGCCGATGGTGGGTATATCCAGGAGCAGACCTAGATGAGAGGCAAGACCGAAGCGGCGGGGATGGGCAATTCCTTGCCCATCGACTAACAATAAGTCAGGGATAGTATCGATGTTTTCAAAGGCAGATATAACCAAAGGCGATTCCCTGAAGGAGAGAAGACCCGGCACATAAGGAAAATCGAGCCTGCGTTGGACTATTTTGGTTTCCACGGCTCTGAGCTCAGGATAGTTTAAAACTACTACTGCTCCGGTCGCCATTCCACCCATCTTTACCGATATATCCGTACCGGCAATAAAATGAGGTCCAACTATTTCATTTTGCCGGGATACCTGACCCGCCAGCCGTTGTTGCAAAATCCTGGCTTCGGCCGGTGTCATTTGCCAGCTATGCAACTCTTTTGCTTTCACACCAAGATTATAACATCTGGCACAAAGATGAGCCAATCGGAAAGCGGTGAACTAGCTACGCCTCTTGACCGTACTCGCTACATAGTGAATAATAGTCTTAGCTGTTAGCTTAAATTATGGACTATTATCTCGGACTGGATGTCGGCTCGGTTAATGTTAAGCTATGCGTGATTGACGAAACTGGCAAAGTCGTCAAGCTGGATGTTGAGAAAATTGTCTCCAATCCGCAGTCGGCGGTCAATTCGGTGATAAGCCGGCTGGACAAGGCAGAGCAGATTATCGGTGCCGGTGTATCTGGTTCAGGCAAATCGGTGATTCCTGCGGAGTTTGGTTGGGGCGATTACAGTAGTGCTCCAGCCATCGCTTCTGGACTTCTCAGTAACTATCCTGATGTTAAAACTATTATCCAGATTGGCGGTCAAAGTTCTTTTGTTATTACGCTAGAAGACGGACTGAAAAAGCCGTGGAAAGTGGTATCGAACCCGCTTTGTGCTGCCGGTACCGGAAGGTTCCTTGAACAGCAGGCATACCGGCTGGGCATCAGTATGGACGATTTCACCCGCCTGGCGCTCCAGTGCCAGGGGACTGCCCCACGTATAGCTGCTCGATGCAGTGTGTTTGCCAAAAGCGACCTCATTCATCTCCAGCAAAAAGGCGTTCAGATGCCTGATATGCTTTATGCTCTTTGCGAAAGTATTGCCCGTATGGTCGCTTCCTTGAAGAGGGGCATCTTCGAAGAGCCGGTGTACTTCGTTGGGGGCCTTGCTGCTAACGGTGCCATCGTCAGGGCACTCAACGAGGTGCTCACGGCACGGAATGGGCATGAAGTGAAGGTGATAGTTCCCGATAATTTTCTATATATCGAAGCACTTGGGGCGGCTCTTTTATCCAGAGGCAAACACTCGCAGGTGCGTTTATTGCCGCCAACGAGTGTTCACCAGCGTCACTTTGAAACACCTCGGCTGGAGGCAGTTCCCGTTCCTAAAGGTAAAATCGGACTGGTGACTGATAAAACATGCTCGGGCTACCTGGGCGTCGATATCGGTTCCACGAGCACTAAAGCAGTAATCCTTGACGAGTCAGGCAAAGATATTATCGCTAAGAGCTACCTGATGACGGCGGGCAAGCCTATCAATGCTATCAAGCAGGTATTCAAGAACCTGCTTCGCGATGCCCCTAATGTCACCATAACTGGAGTCGGTGTTACCGGCTCAGGAAGATACTTGGTGGGTGGCTTTATCGGTGCCGACCTCATCAAGAATGAAATCACGGCTCAGACCAGGGCTGCCGCCGAAATCGACCCTGAAGCCGACATTATCGAAATCGGCGGGCAGGACTCGAAGCTGGTCATCAAGAGAAACGGCGTGGTGGTCGATTACCAGATGAACAAAGCCTGCGCCGCCGGCACCGGTAGCTTCATCGATGAGCTGGCTGATATGCTGGGGGTGCGGGTAACTAACGGCGACTTCGCCAGATTGGCATTCACCGCACCTCATACCATCGACCTGGGGACAAGGTGTGCTGCCTTTATGGGGCAGTCGGTCGCCTCGGCACAGCAAGAAGGTGTCCCGCTGGAGATAATCACTGCCAGTCTGGCTAACTCCATCGCCAAAAACTATCTTTCCAAGGTAGTAGGTAATCGGAAGCTCGGTAATAAAGTTATTCTCACCGGTGCGGTTTTTTATAATGAAGCAATCGTCTCAGCTTTCCACGACCAGCTTAAGGGTAAGGCTCTGACCGTGGCTGAGCATCGTGAAGTCAGCGGCGCTGTCGGTGCCGCGTTGCTGGCAAAAGAGACGATAAATGGACAGAAGTCCAGGTTTAAGGGCTTCCGACAGCTTATCGATAGCGACTGTAACCTCTCTACTTTCGTCTGCAAGAAGTGCGACAACAACTGTACCATCACACAGATGAAACTGCCCGACGAGAAACCGACCTTTTACGGCAGTCGGTGCGACCTCTTCGATAGCACGCTTACTCAGGCACGGAAAGAGACTTTTTTCGACGAACGGGAAAAGCTCTTATTAAAAGAATACAAAGAGGGTTCAGGCACCGGACCTGCGGTTGGTATTCCCAGAGCGCTCCTGACTTATGACTTTGCTCCTTTGCTCATCGGCTTTTTGAATGCGCTGGATGTCAGGGTCATTCTCTCCGGTAAGACCACCCGTGAAGTTATGGAGCAATCTATAGAACTAGCTTATACGGATAGCTGTTTCCCCCTGAAGCTGGTGCACGGGCACGTCGCCGCTCTTAAAGGGAAGGCTGATTTCATTCTCTATCCCTGCGGTATCCGGCTGGGCGTAAAAGAGGGCGATGAAGACCAGAAATACTCTTGTCCCCTGGTCCAGGCGTCTCCGTTTATAGTCCGTCAGGTGCTTGATCTTGGCGACCGTTTCCTGTCTCCGGTGCTTGATTTCAGTTTAGGGGATGCTGAGGTAGTTAAAAATTTAGCCGATGCCGCTGTCAGGATGGGATTCAGCCGTGGGCAGGGCAAGCAGGCGGCTCTGGCCGGTATCGCCAGCCAGCGAAGCTTTGAAGCAGAACGTTCGGCACTCGGGGCTAAGTTATTGGAGCAACTTCGCCAGAGCGACCAGCTAGGCGTGGTCCTGCTTTCTCGCTCTTATATGTCTCAGGATTCCGGAGCTAACCTTGGCATCGCTGAGAAACTGGCACAGCTTGGTATGGTGCCGATTCCCGTGGACTTTCTACCCCTTGATACAGTCAATCCCAAAGAATACTCGGACCGCCCTTACTGGTCTTACGAAAGTAAATTCATTGCCGCTTCAGACATCGTTGCCCGCGACCCCAAACTTTATGGCTTGGCTCTAACCAACTTCGGCTGCGGTCCTAACTCTTTTATACTCAAACTTATGGAAGATATTATGGGCGGCAAACCTCTGGGGCAACTGGAAATAGACGAACACGCCGCTGAAGCGGGTATTGTTACTCGATTAGAAGCTTTCGTCGATACCATAAAAGGCTACTCCGGCACTGCCAGACAACACCCGGTCTCCGCTCAGTATATACGACGGTCGACCACTCCCCTAGTCACCAACAATAAGGCTCTGGTGATACTCCATATGTCTCCCTTTGTAGAAGCCATCGGCGCCGCCCTCGAAGCCTACGGCGGCCGGGTTATTATGCTGCCTGAATCGGACGAACGCAGTATCTTTTACAGCAACCAGGTAACCTCTGGAACAGAGTGTTTACCTTATCGACTCACTTTGGGCGACTCGCTCAAATTCCTGCACGAAAATCCTGACCGTGTTAAGGATGTCGAAATCCTGATGGCCGGCTCTTATGGGCCCTGTCGGCTGGGCAAATATGCTCTGGAACAGAGCCGGGTGCTGAAGGAAGCCGGCTTCGACGTTCCGATGCTGACGACGGTATCGAACAATGCCTATGGCGACATCATTGGTCCCGAATTCCAGCGCGTCGTTATGCGAGGCATCTTCGCTATCGACTGCCTGGAGAAGCTTCTCTGGCGGACCCGTCCTTATGAAAAAGAGAGAGGACTCGCCGATAAACTATTCGATGAGTACCTGAAGCGAATTACAGACCGCATCCGCAATAAAAAGGACTTGTCTGACGTTCTGGAGCAGGCATCCACTGCTTTCAGGTCGGCTATCGACCCCAGCTTGCCCAGGAGACCGCGGGTTGGCATCAATGGTGAAATCTATCTGCGCTCAAACCGGTTCAGCAACAATAATCTTGTTAAAGTCTGTGAAACCGCCGGATTGGAAGTCATCGTATCGCCGGTCGGGGAGTGGATAAAATATATTTCTTACCGCTACCTGGAAGATACCATCAGATTTAGAAGGGCGCGAAAATTATTAAGCAGCTATATCAAGTATCGCATTGTAGACAATGAGGAACGCCGGGTGACTAAACGTATCGATGGTATGCTGGACGGAGGAGAACCTTCTATAAAAGAAATATTATCGAAGACGAGCCAGTATCTCTCTCCGAGATGTGGCAGCGAAGCGGTCCTCAGCATCGGAGTTGGGGTCGAATGGCTGGAAAATCCCGGCTTCGCCGGTGTAATATCGGTGATGCCGCACGGGTGTATGCCTGGCGGAATCGTGGCGGCGATGGCGGAAAAACTCAGCCAGGACCATCATAAGCCCTGGATTAGCCTCACTTACGACGGCATCCTCGAAACCAATAACTTGACCAGAATCAACAACTTCGCT
>JAZDIU010000068.1:0-13428 GCA_043804635.1 Chloroflexota bacterium | reverse complement strand
CAGAGACTGACGGCGATGTCTCCTGGAAAGGTGTACGACTGGCTGGCGAGATAAGCAAACAGGGCAAACAGGACTAGAAATATGCTGCAAACTACCCAGTTAGACTTGCTCATCTACTCCTTACTTCAGTTCATCCCAGTTACGCCCGCTCCTGGTATCCACTTTGAGCGGGACGCTGAGCTTGACGGCATTGCACATTATTTCAGTCGCCAGCGCTCGCATTATTTCCATTTCATTCTCAGGGACTTCGAAGAGAAGCTCGTCGTGGACTTGCAGCAGCATTTTGCTTTTAAGCAGGCGTTTCTCCATTTCCTGGTGCAAATTTATCATCGCTACTTTGATAATATCGGCAGAGGTGCCCTGCACCGGCATATTTATTGCCATCCGTTCGGCGGCTTCCCTTATTATCCGGTTAGCTGAGGTAATCTCGGGAATAAACCGCCGCCTGCCCAGTAGTGTCTGGACATAACCTTTTTCTCTCGCCTGTCGCTTGGTCTGTTCCAGGTATTGTGTAACTCCCGGGTATTTTTCGAAGTAAGCGGTGATGAACTTGCCGGCCTCTTCGCGAGATAGCTCGGTCGCCTGCTCCAGACCGTATTCGCTCATTCCGTAGATAACGCCGAAGTTGACCGTTTTAGCGAGTCGTCGCATTTCAGAAGTTACCTGAGAGGTATCTACTCCGAAAAGCTGAGCGGCGGTAGCCGCATGAATATCCTCGTCTTGATTAAAGGCAGCAAGTAGCCCCTGGTCTTGAGAAAGGTGAGCCAGAGCTCGTAGGTCAATCTGCGAGTAGTCGGCACTGAGCAAATAGGAGCCGGGCGGAGCGATAAAAGCCTGCCGGACCTGCTTGCCCAAATCGCCGCGGACAGGAATATTCTGCAAATTCGGCTCGCTGGAGGAAAGCCTACCCGTAGCTGTTTTAGTCTGGTTAAGGCTGGTATGCACCCGTCCGGTCTTAGGATTGATTAAACCGGGCAGGGCATCGATGTAAGTGGACTTGAGTTTGCATAGCTGGCGATATTCCAAGATAGATTCTATTACGGGGTGAACGCCGCGCAACTCTTCGAGAACCTCGGCGCCGGTGGAGACCTTTCCCCTGCGGGCGGTGGTTAGCTTTAACTCGTCGAAAAGGACCGAAGCTAGTTGGCGGGGAGAGTTAATGTTGAACTGGTGCCCGACGTTTTGGTATATCTCGGCTTCCAGCTTGATTATCTGCTCGCCGAGTCGGTGCGACATCTCCCGTAAAAGCTCGCGGTCTATGGCAATTCCATTTCTCTGCATGTGGACGAGCACGGGCACCAGCGGCACTTCAACCTCGGAAAACAACTGCCAGAGTCCCTGACGGCGTAAATCTTCACCCAGCAGCTCAGCCAGTTGCTCGGTCATATCGGCATCGGCACAAGAGTAATCGGCGGCTTTAGCCACTTCGACATGAGACATCGATACCTGCTTCGCCCCGGTGCCAATGAGGTCGGTAATCGGTGTCATTTCAATACCCAGCCGACCAAAGGCAAGTCCCTTTAGGCTCAGGTTCTTCTCACCCAACAGATAGGCGGCTACCTGCGTATCGAAGGTAAGGTTATTGACGTTTATTCCGCTCTCAGCCAGCACCGTCATATCGTAGTTGCCGTTGTGGGCGAGCTTAGCGGTAAACGGGTTTTCCAGAAGAGGCTTTAGACGGCTGATGACATACTCCAACGGTAGTTGTTCCATCTGTCCGAAGCCGATGTGACCGACAGGAATGTAGTAAGCCTCTCCGGGAGCAAAGGACAGCGATATGCCTACCAGTTGAGCAAGCATCGCATCCAGATTGCTGGTCTCTGTGTCGAAGGCGAGGGATTTAACTGAAGATAGGCGGTTGAGGAGCTCATCGAGGGATGAGACGGTATTGATAATATGGTAGTCCTTACGCTGAGGAGGAGCAGTTCTGACCGACGATGCAATGGCTTCTTCTGAAATCTCCATTCTACTTTGCTCCCCTAGCTGCGCTCGGGACAAGTCAGGGCTGGCATCGGGTAACTTGGATAGCAGGCTGTAAAACTCAAGGTTGCGGAAAAGCTCAGTGACTTTGTTGCGGTCGAAGTGAGTAGTCTGACACTGGTCGAGGTTGAGAGTAACCGGTGCCTCCTTGACGATAGTCGCCAGTTGTTTGCTCTGGCGGGCGACTGCCTCATTTTCACGCAGTAATGCCTGGATTCGGGGCGGAGTTACTTCATCGAGGTGGGCGTAAATTTGCTCAATCGAGCCGAATTGCTGGATAAGTTTCGCCGCGGTCTTATCGCCGATACCCCGCACGCCGGGGATGTTATCGGAGGGGTCGCCGACGAGTGCTTTAAGGTCGGGGATATGCTCTGGCTTAACGCCATACTTCTCCGCCACCATCGCTTCATCGAAAAGGGCAGTATCGCTGAAACTGCCCCTCGGTTTGGGGTAAAGCACCCTGGTAGTCGGCGAGACCAACTGCATAGTATCGGCATCGCCGGTAACGATGACATTTTCTACGCCCTGTTCGCTCGCCTGACGACTAAGACTGCCCAGGACGTCATCGGCTTCAAAGCCATCAAGCTCGAAGATAGGGATATCGAAGGCTTCGACCAAATGCCTCACCGTGCCTAGCTGGTTGACCAGTTCATTCGGAGTAGGCGGGCGGTTAGCTTTATACTTATCATACATCTGGTGGCGGAAGGTGGGGGCTTTTTTATCGAAGGCGATGGCATAGCAGGTGGGCTTTAGCTCATTGATGACCTTGAGGAGCATCGAGGCAAAGCCATAGACGGCGCTGACCACCTCGCCGGTCTTGCTTACTGTCAGGGGTCTGCCTTCGAAGGCGTGGAAGGCGCGGTGGACGATGGCATTGCCGTCGAAGAGGACTAAGAGAGGCTTTTTCACGGACTAATTATAACAGAAGCGGGAGGTGCTATGTCTGTTAAAGCTATTTTTGTATAAGCGTATCCTGTGCATGGAACGATTGAGAACTGCCCTTGTCTTAGTCTTATACCTGCTTTGTCTATAGAGTTAAGAAGTGCGGAGCTACATTCCTTTGACCGCTTAGATACGACGTTACTTTTTGCCTCTAATATGTATAATGTGATATTGTCTTTTTCTATATTAAAGAATGCTCCGTCCCACTCTACTTTCCTTTCGCCGGTAGAGGTATATAAATGCAGATTAGAAACTGCCAATAATAACAGCTCACCCTTTTGTCGCTTTAAAATCTTAAGCAAAGCTGTAAGTTCCCACGTTCTGCTTGGAGTGAGTGTTTTCGCTTTAAGGGCTTGTGAAATACGCCTAATCCATTTACTCTTATTTGTTTTACCTGTTATGATATCCACGTGAGAATCGCTCGGACTAGTACCTTCAGGAAATCTTAATCTTAAGTCGCCATCTACGAAAGCCAGCAAAGTATGTGAAAATAGCTCTTGTAAAGGTTTACTCATAACAAAGTTTAATGGCCCGCCAGTATCAGAAATCCACGCCTCATAACACTCAACTACGTATTTGGTGAGAGTATGATACAGCTTGCTTAATTCGGGGGCATCAAGATTCTTTGACGCAAAAACATCAATAATACTTCCGCCCTTTGTATAAGGCGTAGGGGTAACCAAGAAGTTTACTGGCAATTTTACTTCCGTATATAGTTTCTGCTGTTCACTATAAAAGTGGCAAGCAGTTCTTTCGAACACAAAGTTTGGTAGTAAATTTAACCTGCATAGATGTTTACTCTCTTTGTCAGGCGTATATTTGCCGAAGTTACTTCCTACTTTTGCGCTTTGAAGTCGCCCCGCCAGTGTCCTGTAGTCCCCGCAAAAAGGACCAATTCCACTCTTTGAAACGCTCTTATGAAACTCCTCTTTTTGGCCCTTGATATATTGGTACTTAAATGCGCAAGCTTGCCTACTGGCATAGACTTCTGTAAACAATAAATGTTCTATGTCTTCTAGTGTCTTACTAACATCACTTTCTGGGTCATATAGGAGGTCATCTGGTTTTTTCAATATATTTCTAAGTAGGTTATTAGAATCAACTCTAAGGAAAAGAGCGGAACGATTAATATCAAGTAAAACGTAAGAGACTCGCCTAAGTGCGTTAAATACGTTTAATGCTCGACCTAGTTTAGAGCCTTCTTTTGTATCTTCCCGCACTAGAGCCTCTATCATTTTTATCCACAAATCAAACGGTCTTTTTTGCTTCCCCTTTTTCTTACTCAACCTTCCCAACAAAACGAGCGCTATTAAGTGGTGAAATTGATATATATCCTCTTTTTTCAATACGGCTTTAGCATATTCTTTTGATGGACCATCCGGTATGCAACTAAGAAAGGCATTACGGAGCTGCGGTTGTTCAAAGATTAACTCAAGCCAAACTCGCTCAGCTTCAATTGTGTCTATTAGATGTCCGTAATTATTCAGTAGCACCCAGCTTTTTAACAATTCCTCCAAACTACTCACTGTGTAATGATTTGTTAAAGAAATAGATGTTGAAAAGCCGAAAGCAGATGCAGACTTAAGTTCTTGTATTAAATGCATCTGAAGGACCATATATTCCCACCTTGAGTGATGAGCAGTCTTATGTACTTCCCGCAAAGCACCAAGTTGGTCCAGTTTTTCAAAGTGTTCTATCCCATCCCCCTTTCCTGTTTTGGTAAACCCACCCTCTTTGAAAAACCTGTATATTTCGGCAGACTCTTCCCGGAGTGTAATTTCTACATGACCTAAATCTGGGTATTCATATTCTATTGTTTCAATCTTAACCTGCTTGGATTTTGTGCTCATCGGTCCTATTATATCACTCCTTCTCTGCCAATCGCTTATAATATATTTGTAAATCTGAGCAAGGAGAAAATAATGCTCGAGACAAATCAAGGTCAGGTGATGATGTTTGCCGGTAAGGGGGGCGTTGGTAAGACTACGTGCGCCGGGGCGACTGCCGTTCATTATGCCTCTCAAGGCGAAAAAACTTTGGTTATCTCCACCGACCCCACTCCATCCCTCCGCCACATCTTTGATATTAAAGACAAACAAAATCCCGCCAGAGTTCAAGATAATCTTTACCTGGCTGAGCTAGGTATTGATGAAGTTAAAGAGATGTGGAACCGGAAGTTCGGCAAGGAGGTCTATGAAGTCTTTTCCTCTTTGGTATCCATCGGCTACGAGGAGTTCGCCGATTTCATCACTTCAATATTACCGGGTCTCAGCGATGAGTTTATGGTCGATTATATCAGGGAACTAAGCCAGCAAAAGAAGTATCAGCACATCGTCTGGGACACGGCTCCTCTGGGACAGACGCTCGGCTTGCTCCAGATGCCGGCGATGCTCAGGCAGCACCTCAAGCCGGCGCCCCGCATTTATTCTAAACTGAAGCTCGGGCAAGAGACGAAGAAGCCGGTGCTGGATATTATCCGGGGATGGGAGAAATTATCCGGTGAAGATATCGACTTCCTCAGAAATGGAGTAAGGTTCAACATCGTTACTATTCCCGAGACACTGGCTATCGCCCAGCTCGATGGCATTTTCGAGGAATTTACCTCCTATGGGTTTAAGGCTGAGCAACTGGTAATAAACAACGTCATCAAGGAAGTAGGCAGCTCACCTTTCCTCAAGGCTAAGGCAGAGCAACAGCAAGAGCATATCGGACTTATCTGCCGTAAATACCAGAATATGAAAATTATTGAGCTACCGCTTTTCCCCCACGAGATACAGGGTATAGACAAGCTGAGGGAAGTTGAGAAGAGACTGTTTGGGGGTAGATGAATGTCAGGGCGGGGAGATTTCATGTTCAGAACCCTCCCCCGCCAGATTCTTCAGCGTCTTCGGGAATATGGAGCATTCAGACGCTTCCAGAATGACAATGGCAGGGAAGGGCTTTATGACCAACCGTATTAAAAATCCTTCAGTACGGGTTTCTTTAGGGGCTGAAGAAAAGAAGTGTCGTTGTGCCTGGTGAGGACAAAGCGTCCGTTTTCATAGTCGAAGGTGGTAACGCCACAGGTATCCAGCTTTATGTTCCAGAAGTGGGAGTTGTCCAGTCCCAGCAGAGCTAATATTAAGACCTTGTTGACAACGCGGTGGGACACCAGGACAACGTTCCCCTTATATCTGGCGATTACTTCATCCACCAGGCGGACGGCTCTCATCTTGACGTCGTCCAGGTTTTCACCCCCGGGTAATTTCACCAGATGAGGAAAATTAGCCCATTCCGAGTAAAGCTTCGGGTATTTTTCTTTCACCTGCTGTATTGTTAAAGACTGCCACTCCCCAAAATTGAGGTCGTTCAGAGCGGGGGTACTTTCTGCAATGAGATTATGATGACCGGCTATGATTTGGGCAGTCTTCAGTGCTCTTTTTAGGGGACTGGAATAAATGGCGTCTATCTTTATCTGACTCAGATAATCAGCGAGAAGTTCCGCTTGCTTGTTGCCGGTCTCGTTAAGCTCGACATCGATTGTGCCGCGAAATATTTCGCCCACATTCCATTGAGTTTCCCCGTGCCTGACCAGGATAATTTGCGTCATAGTTAGTTGATGATTATAGCATTTTCTGTCCTTGTCATTCCGTACTTGATACGGAATCCAGGTAGGTCGGGTGAATGGCGTCCCGCTCGTGGTGAGCTTGTCGAACCATGAGCGGCGCTCAATCGAATTGACTGCCCTTCGACAAGCTCAGGGCGAACGGGTTACTAAATAACCTCTTCTATCTAGTTTGATGATAAGAGCCGATTGTGATAGGATTTCCATAACACAAATGGAGAAATTCTGATGGCCAAAACTAAAGTAGGTATTATTAACGTTACCGGCTACGCCGGCGTTGAGCTGGCAAGGCTGCTTTACCTGCATACTGAGGTTGAGCTTACCTCGGTAACCGGACGCAGCGCCGCCGGGCAGAAGCTGAGCGCGGTCTTTCCTCATCTAGCTGGTTTCGACCTCACTATTCAGGCTGAACTGGGGAAAGTCGATATCGCTTTTTCGGCGATGCCGCACAAGGAAAGCGCCAAAGAGATTATCCCGATGGTTAAAAACGGTGTTAAGGTAATAGATATCAGTGCCGATTTCCGGTTAAAATCTGCCGCCGATTATCCTACCTGGTACGGATTCACGCATCCGGCACCCGAGCTGCTGAAGGAAGCCGTCTACGGCCTCCCCGAGCTATACTCTTCGCAAATTGCCTCCAGCCGATTGGTGGCTAATCCCGGCTGCTATCCTACCGGCGCCATTCTGGCGCTAGCGCCGGCATTAAAGGCGGGAATTATCGAGCCGGATGTGATTATCGATGCCAAGTCCGGTGTCTCCGGGGCGGGCAGGACACTCAGCCTGGGGACTCACTACTCGGAGGTCAACGAGGATGTATCCGCTTACTCTCTGGAAGGACATAGGCATCTATCGGAGATTATCCAGGAGCTAAAGCTGCTTAATTCGAACAAGCCGTTACTGACGACTTTTATTCCACACCTGATTCCAATGACCCGGGGAATACTGACCACTGCTTATGCTAACCTGCTCCCGGGCAAAATGTCGGGCAAGAAGGGTAAAGAAGAGCTGATGGCTCTCTATACTGATTTCTACAAGAATAAGCCCTTCGTTAAAGTGGTCGGCTTTTCGCCCCACACCAAGCATACCTGGGGAAACAATGATTGCTTTATCCACCCCACTGTTAATCATAGCGGTGAGAAGCTTATCGTTATCAGTGCCATCGATAATCTGGTGAAAGGAGCTGCCGGGCAAGCTATCCAGAATATGAACCTGATGCTGGGTTTACCTGAAACCACCGGACTTAGAGCACCGGCCGTTTATCCTTAACATCGCTTGCCTGTAAGAATTGAGTAGAATGAGTCTTAAAAGTCAGCCTCTTGTAGAGGCATACCTGGATATAGAGACCACCGGACTTTCCTCTGATTTTTGCGAAATCACCGTAGTCGGTATCTATCTGCTAGGTGGTTCCGAGCCAAAATTTGTCCAGCTGGTTGGAGATGATGCTACTGCCGATAATATACTCCAAGCACTAGAAGGAGTCAGCACACTTTATACTTATAATGGCAGCCGCTTCGACCTGCCTTTTATTAATGACCGTCTGCACATTAATCTGGCTCAGCGTTTTAATCACTGCGACTTAATGCATCATTGCTGGAGGAATAACCTTTACGGCGGGTTCAAATCCGTAGAACAGCAGTTAGGTATAGGCCGGGTGCTGAAAGAAATAAATGGACTTGAAGCCATCCGGCTCTGGTGGCAATATGTGAACGATTATGATAAAGGCGCCCTGTCTACGTTGCTGGCTTATAATAAAGAGGATGTGGTAAACCTCAAGTTTCTCAGAGAGAAGTTGGGGGTAGAACCGGAATTTCGATAAATAATACAAATACATACCAATACTACAAACACCCTACCCAACTTGGATTCCAGCCTTCGCTGGAATGACAAAATAATTAGGAGGGGCTTTACCCCTCTAAGACTCTTCCTGAAAATTGACCGATGCGTGCCTAATATGGTAAAATAAAGAATGGCACATATGAGAAAATCAAGCCCAAAAGGAGAAGTCGCGATGAAGGAAAAGGTAGAAGAAGTTCTTGGCAAGATAAGACCAATGCTGACCAGGGATGGCGGCGATGTCGAGTTAGTTGAAGTCAATGATGGCACGGTCACTGTTAAATTGACTGGTGCTTGTGGTTCTTGCCCGATGTCCACGATGACTTTGAAGATGGGGATAGAGAGAATTCTGAAGCAGGAAATTCCCGAAATCAAGGAAGTCGTCTCTGTCTAACTCGAGTTATGGTCACTAAATATACCCACCTGGAACTCAACAAGGATTACTCAACCGGCATAGCCGGTTACTATTCACCGGAAAAAGAGGTGAGGTTACGTTATGACGGCCGTGAGGTCCTGTATGTAGTGGGTAAAGCGGTCATAGAAGCCACTTCCAGTTGCTGTGGCGGGGGTAGCTGTCCGTATGCTATCGTCCCTGGCTATGTCGTCAACTGGCAGACTACAAAAAGTGAATCCGGGCTGCCGGTATCGGAAATCGAGCCGATTTCCGACGAGCACGTTCAGGGCGACATCAAGAAGATAATCGAGTCTAAGGAGGACCTCCCCCTTCTCGCTGTTGGGTTCTGGTGATTCTTACTAAACAGGAAGAGTTAAAGAGAGGGGGCGAAGCCCCCTCTTATGTTTTCCACCTTCCCTCGCAATAGAGGGGGTTAGGGAACAGGTTGCAGAATCTATGGTCCCACAATTTTTCGGCAAAGAAATTTCGGTTACTGTCAGCGGTGAGGTTAAAGCCCCGACTTCTTTTCGAGTTGACGACCGCGAATACACTATCTCAGAAATCATCGAAGCGTGGCCGGATTATGGCTTCGGGCGGAGTCCGCTGCGTCGCAAGAGGTGGTGGCACCGGCACCACCGAAATTATTACAGGGTAAAGACTACCACCGGTGATGTTTTCGAGATTTATTACGACCGGGGGACGAATTTAGAAAACCCCGAACGCAAAAAGTGGTTCCTATATCGACAGCTATAAGCGGGGATCCACCCCCGCCCAGATTGCTTCGCCCCGACTCGTTCCGATTCTCGTCAGAGTGAATAAAATCGGGGTCTCGCAATGACACACAGGCTCGGCAGGTCAGCTTACCAGCAAAGATTTCCTGCTTAAAGGACAGATTGGGTCGGCGGCTAAGGTATCTCTCTTGAGGATTGTAGTCCGGGCTAGGCAGCCACGGCAGGACTCAAATTCCGGACACTTACCGCAAGCCCCTTTTCTGGCACTCTGGTTAGTCCAGCCGGTTAGCACCGCACTCTGTTTCATCCTGAGCCATATTTTTTCCAGGGATTCTTTAGCGGCGTTGCCGAAGGTTAGCTCTTGGGGTGAGAACATACAGGGCCGGACACTGCCATCTGTCTGGATATAGAGAGAGAAAGTTGAGGCACATCCTTTGATTTCGGGAATAGTAATACCGCTATTTCTGCTGCTCAAGGCAAAACCGTCCCGTGCCGAAAGGTTCCAGAGGAAAGGCTCGTCGTAATAAATATCTAAATCGCTTCCCAGACTATATATTTCCTTTATCGCTTCTTCGTGTTCCTTAGCATTGAGGGCGTTCTCCCGATAGTATTGGTGTGAAACCTCATCCTTACCGAAGGGTTTGAGAGGCAGGAAGTAAATCTGTTTCCCACCCAGCTCTTCGGTCAATCGAATAAAGCCTTTGATCTGGCTGAGGTTGAGTCGGGAAAGAACCACAGTTAATCCGTAAAAAATCCCGCGAGCGGCGCACTTGCGTGCCCATTTGGTGGCAACATCGAATTTCGCACCCAGCTTGGTGTATTCGTAGGTGTCGGCGTTAGCACCATCTATACTGAAAAGGACTTTAGGGGAAAAAGTTGCTAGTCTATCCAGATTATCCTGGTTAAAGGCATTCCCATTGGTGATAATAAAGACATCGATCTTAGCTTTGTTAAACATTCCGCTAATCTGGCTAAGGTCTGGACGCAGTAAAGGTTCGCCGCCCTCGAGAATCACCCACCTGGGCGCCAGTTTAATGATATCCTGAGCGATTTTAACCGCTTCGGCATTACTCAGTTCGCCTTGCTCCATACCCACGCAATGCCGGCAGTTAAGGTTACAGGCGCTGGTAATCGCCCAGTCTACATAAATCGGATGGGTCATATTCGGTCTCTCCAATACACGTAATCGATAACCGAGCCCTCGGCTTTGTCTATCATCATATGTTTTACCAGCGGCTCAAAGCACCCTCCGTATAAGCCGTTACCTACCATGGCGTATCCTTGAGCGGCTGACTTGGTTTTGTTCGAGAGCATTGGTAACGGACTTACCTTATATCCAAGTTCCGCCAGGCGGGCTTTTACCGGTCCGTTTATATGTTCGTACCTGGTTAACCGCCCGGAGAGATAGACCTCGCGGCTCTCCAGTAGAGCACGCTGACTACACACAGCGAAAAGGACACCTTCGACGAAAGCGTTAAAAGCTTCGGGATGCGATTGAGCAGTAAAGTTTTCTATTGCAGATAGCGTTTTAGAGGCGGGAAGATAGCCGGCGCCTCCCTGGAAAAGGAGAGCTTTTTCGAACCCACGCAGCATATAAGCAACTTCACCGTCCATAGCTCCGGCGTTCATAAAACCCGGTCCCGGGAAAATAGTGCCGCCGATGCCGTTAATTATCCTGCCGTTCTCTATGGTCAAAGCGGCGTTATATCCGCCACCGAGTTCGATAACAATGTGGTTGACATCGGAATAACCCACTCCCTTCTGACGGGAAACGGTTTCCACGGAGAGGGCACCGATACACATCTTGTCCGCCGTGCCTAAATCTATTTTGTTGAGCTTCCGCCAGCGGGGGACAGTGGGAAGCTGAATCACACTCGGCAGGAAAAAGGTCTCCTGGCCGGACTTACGGACTATAGCCAGAAATTTTTTCATCCCTTCGAGCACCGGTACTTCTTCTCCCTGGCGGGTTAGCAGCAGTTCGAATTGCTCTTTCTTGGTAAGTTCCTTCAGACGGCGGTTATTAAGCCCCATCCCCGAAGGAGCAATCATAACATCATACTTCAGACTGAGACATTTATCAGCAAATTCCTCCGGTTTCTCGGCTACAAATGTTGACGGGATGCTCTCTTCGTAGACTACTTCTCTGTCGTCAAGAATACAAAGGTCAAAAGAAACTGTCCCAGGGTCGATACCGAGAACCCTCACCTATTACCTCCCATTATGAATATCCGTTTATTAATATTGATGAAATAGTATAATAACTGGCAATGGAGAAATCAACCAGTGCCAAAAAGACGAAGGATAGTATCAAGTCCCCAGGCGAAAGCCAGCGCCAGAATAATATATTTTATAGTCTTACCAACCCAACACACAAGTATAAACTTCCAAACCGGATACCGGACTGTTCCGGCGACGATGCCAGTGATATCGAAAGGCAGGGCCGGAACGAAAGCAAAAATAAAGATAATCCAGGCTCCCCACTTTTTCATCCAGCCTTCTACTCTCCAGTGAATTTGGTTCCTTTTTACTATTTTCCGTCCGCTGTAACCGGCAATGTACCCAGTTATTTCGCCGATAGCACCCCCCGTAGAGCCGACTAAGCCAACCAGGACAGGGTTAAGGGTAGTTACCAGTGGTAGAACGAGGAAAATACCGGGGACGGGCAGAATAATACTGGTATTGCTTATCAGACAAATGATAAAGACTCCCCAATACCCATATCTTTCGATTTCGGCAATCGCTTCCGGACTATGACGGGCAAAGAGAAATAAAGCTACCGTGATGGCTAAGACCAGGATTAGTATCAAAATAGGAATAATACTGGTCTTGAGCCATCCCGCTATGCCATCCTTAACCTGTTCCTTGGTTAATCTGTCCATTTCCAGCATTGCCTGTTAGCTGTCTCTCTGTTATACTTTCAATATTGTGCGCCCCCATCGTCTAGAGGCCTAGGACGGCACCCTTTCAAGGTGCAGACAGCGATTCGAATTCGCTTGGGGGTAGTGAGTCCTCGGTTTTATCTATCGGTGCGGCTGAGATATTAGCCTGCTTGAAGCAATCTTACTCCCCAAGGGAATTATATGCCAGAACGAGTGCTAATATCAAAAGTCCGACTGTCCTTGGTTTCATTTGGTTGATGGCAACCTATCCCCTAACCACTTCCCTTACAAGGGAAGTGGAAAAAAAGAGGGGGCGAAACCCCCTCAAACTCCCCTTTTATCTTTTCTACTCCAATTCAAAGCAAACAAAAACCTTTACGTTTCTCTACCAGTTTACAAAGCTAAACCTTTAAGGTAATATAGATACAGTTTGGGCGGTTAGCTCAGTTGGTTAGAGCACCTGCTTTACACGCAGGGGGTCAGTGGTTCGAGTCCTCTACCGCCCACGTTCATTTTGCAATCCTTGCTAACGGTTTGCTAACGGGATTCTCTGCTAAAAGGTCATCAAACTTTCGGGCGGCTGCTTCTTGGAGTCCCGGAACCACATGAGAATAAAGATCCAATGTGATAGCTATGCCGGCGTGTCCTAATCTCTCTTGTACTATTTTGGGATGAATACCCTGTTTTAACATTAAAGTAGCGTGCGTATGACGGGCATCGTGCAGTCTCACGCCTCTTAGATTACAACGTCTCACAAGTTTTACCCACGCATGAGTAACACTATCTGGTCGCAGCGGACTACCGTCCAAATGAGAGAATACCAAGTCTGTATCAGATGTCGGTGGGAATTCAATCTCTGATCTCAGTCTATCTTGTTCTACCCGGTGGTCCCTCAAAACAGCTACTGTCGAAGGCGATAACGCAATAAGTCGACGACTTTTAGTGGTTTTCGGCTGTTTGAACGAAGGTGTATTTTTAATAAACTGGAGACTTCTATTTACTGATAACTGGCAAAGCAATAAATCGGCATCCCCCCAACTTAAAGCCAATGCTTCACCACGTCGC
>JAZDIU010000067.1:0-8376 GCA_043804635.1 Chloroflexota bacterium | reverse complement strand
GTCGAGGAATCGGAGGCAATTCAGGCAAAAGCCGCTACCGCCGAATACGAAACCTTATCTCAGGAAGTTTTCGCCGACCTTAAACTGGGCTTGCTCCACGGACGTATGTCCGCCGCCGATAAAGACGAGGTAATGCAGCGCTTCCGCTCCGGCGAGCTTAATATCCTGGTAGCCACTCCGGTAGTCGAGGTCGGCATTGATATTCCGAATGCCACCGTAATGCTCGTGGAGAGCGCCGATAGGTTCGGTCTGTCCCAACTGCACCAGTTCCGGGGCAGGGTTGGCCGGGGACAGGAGCAGAGCTATTGTATGCTTCTGGCACAAAACCCTTCTGAAATCGGCCGCCAGCGACTTGATATCATCGAGAGAGTTCAAGATGGTTTCAAGCTCGCCGAGGAGGATCTGAATCTGCGCGGCCCCGGCGAATTCTTCGGCACTCGGCAGAGTGGCTTGCCCGATCTCAAGATGGCAAAACTCTCCGACGTCGCCATACTGGAACTTGCCCGCAGCGAAGCCATCAAGCTCTTCGAAAAGGACCCCACCCTCTCCAAACCCGAACACTCCCTCCTCGCCAAAGAGCTAGCTAGAGTATGGCCAGAGGTAGGGGAATGGAGCTAACTACAGAAGCCCTCTCACTCAAGGGGAGAGATATTAGCGTAAATATATGCAAGCAAGAGTAAGTAAAAACACGGCTGTTATCTGGGATATGGATGGCGTTATTGCCGATACGGCTCCTTATCATTTTAAGGCGTGGCAGGAGGCATTCAAGAAAAAGGACTTTACCGAAGGTGATTTCAGAAGAACTTTCGGGCAGAGAAATGATAACATAATTAGGATGATTCTGGGTGAAGGCGTCACGCGTGAGGAAATCGATGCCATCGCTGTTGAAAAGGAGATATGTTTCCGCCGTTATATCGGGCGAAACGTGAAGTCATTTCCCGGGGTGCTGGAGCTAATGAAGTCGCTCTCCCAAGCTGGATTTAAAATGGCACTGGCAACCTCGACGCCAATGGAGAACGTCCGGCTGGTTATTACGGGATTAGGTATCGATAAGTATTTTAAAGCTATCGTGGCGGACGAGGATGTAACCAGAGGCAAACCCGACCCGCAGGTCTTTCTGATTGCCGCCGAGAGGCTTGGCATTAAGCCGGAAAGTTGTGTTGTGATTGAGGACGCGGTGGCCGGCGTTACTGCAGCGAAGAGAGCCGGAATGCGTTGTGTGGCAGTTACCAACACCAATCCTAGAGACAGCCTCGGCGAAGCAGACCTCGTCGTTGATTCTCTAGAAGCCATAACTGTGGAAGATCTGGAGAGGCTGATTAATATTTAAAGGAGTCTATATTATGGAAAGGTCTTTAGTTTTGATTAAACCGGATGCTATGAATAGAGGATTGGCTGGTGCCATTATCGCCCGCCTCCAGCGGCCTGGTCTCAAGTTAGTTGCCCTCAAGATGCTGAAACTGGATGAAGCCCTGGCTAAAAAGCACTACGCCGTTCACGCTGATAAAAAATTCTTCCCGGATTTAATCAAATATATTACTTCTACGCCGATAGTAGCGATGGTCTTCGAGGGCGAAGGAGCTATAGAGCTTATCAGGAAAACGATGGGTGCCACCGACCCGGCAAAAGCTGAAGCGGGGACGATAAGACGTGATTTCGGACTGGATATCCAGCAGAACGCCGTTCACGGTTCGGACTCGGTAGAGACGGCAAAGGTGGAAATAAAACTCTACTTCAAAGACGACGAGATTTTTAGCTTTTAGATAAACCATGTAGGGGCGGGTTTCGAACCCGGCCCGTCCCGGCGGTCAGGTAAAAACCTGACCCTACTGAATCCTGACCAGGGGGTTTGCCTGACTCCAGAGCTCATCGAGGTCGTAGAATTTGCGCTCGGTCGGAGTGAAGATATGGATAATGACATCGCCGTAATCGAGAAGAACCCAACCTGAATCCGATGTTCCTTCTATGTAATAAGGGCGGACACCCGCTTTCTTTAGGACCGTTTCAATCTCTTCGGCGATAGCTTTAATCTGTCTTTCGGTATCGGCACTGCAGATAACGAAGTAGTCAGCGAAGCCGCAAATTTCTCTGGCGTCGAGCAGAACGACATTGGCCGCCTGCTTATTGCTAGCCGCTTCTACTGCTTTACGTGCTACTTCTATTCCTTCCAGAAACGAACCCCGCCAGCTATTTATTTAATATTATAACACAAGGTTAATCATGGTATAGTGCCAGGAGGACTCCATATAAATCTTTAGGATGGAATATAGCTTCCCTGTTTCCGATTCCGCCTACCTGCCTGATACCTTTAGCTTTCATTTCGGCGCAGGCTTCCTTAAGGTCTGGGACCGTCAGTGCCAGAAACGAAAGTCCCTCGCCCCGGCGTTCCAGAGTTCTTGCCGTCGGCCCGTTAGGGGTTAGAGGTGAAACCAAGTTTACACCTTCAGGGCAGGTCAGGTTTCTTATGTCTGTTTCCTTGACCATACCGGGACCTTTGAATTTTAGCCCGAATAAATCGCTATAAAGCTTACCGGCCCCTTCCAAATCTCTCACAAGAATGGTAACGTGATGAATACCTTGGACCTTCATTTTTCACCTCCTAAAATCTTATCGTTCGTTGATAACGCAGTTAGTATAACATAATTGAAGGGAAAAACGGCTAGAATTTTGAATGGGTGGGGTGGTAGAATGGAGAATGTATTAAGAAAGGTTAGTAGAAATGACAGTTCGAACACGTTTTGCTCCTAGCCCCACCGGTTATCCCCACGTCGGGAATATCAGGACGGCTTTATTTGCCTGGCTCTTTGCCCGGCACAATAAGGGCAGTTTCATCGTCCGTATCGAGGATACCGATGTCGTCCGTAAGGTGGAAGGGGCGGTGGAGGCTATTCTGGACGGTCTCCGCTGGCTGGGTCTGGATTGGGACGAGGGGCCGGAGGTGGGTGGTAAATTTGCTCCTTACTTCCAGTCCGAGCGGCGTGCCCTATATCATCAGGCGGCGGAAAAATTAGTTTCAGGAGGATATGCTTACTACTGCTATTGCTCACCCGACCGCCTTGAAGCGATGCGGGCCGACCAGGCAAGGCGCAAGCAGCCGCCGGGATACGACCGGCTTTGCAGAGACTTAAGCCCGGAGGAATGTGTACAGAAAGAAGCGAGCGGTATTACGCCGGTAGTCCGCTTTAAAACCCCTCTCAGCGGACAGACAAAGTTCCATGATTTGATATGGGGAGACATAGTCTTCGATAACAGTACACTGGATGATTTCGTCCTGCTCAAGTCGGACGGCTACCCCACCTATCATCTGGCGAACATCGTCGACGACCATAGCATGGAGATTACACACGTCATCCGGGCTGAAGAGTGGCTTTCCAGCACTCCCCGCCACGTGCTTTTGTACCAGGCTTTCGGTTTCGAGCCGCCGCAGTTCGCCCATCTGCCGATGATACTGGGGTCGGACCGTTCGAAACTATCCAAGCGTCACGGAGCGGCTTCCATAACCGAGTTCAAAGAGCAGGGTTACCTGCCCGAGGCGATGTTCAACTTTCTGGCTTTGCTGGGATGGTCGCTGGACGATAAGACTGAAATTATGTCCCGCCAACAGATAATCGATAATTTTGCTATTGAGCGGATTAGTAAAACGGCGGCTACCTTTAACATGCAAAAGCTGGAGTGGATGAACGGTATCTATATCCGCAACTTAAGTGTGGATGATTTCACCCGGAGAGCTATACCCTTCCTGGAGAAAGGCCTTCCGGCTACGGTAAAGCGTCCGCTTTCGGCTGACTATGTCCGGCAGATTCTGCCGCTTGTTCAAGAACGGGCTAAGAGACTGACTGAAGTGACCGAGCTAACCGACTTTTTCTTTGTGGATGAACTTGAATACGATGCCAGCTTATTGATTAGCAAGGATACGAGTCGTGAGCAAGCCAGCCTGGCTCTGGAGACAGCTCAAAAGCGTCTCGGCGGGTTGGAGCCATTTAACACCGAATCTCTGGAAGCATTACTCAGACCGCTGGCGGTGGAGTTAGGAATGAAGACCGGTCAGCTCTTTGGCGTGCTTAGAACGGCTGTTACCGGACGGTTGGCGGCACCGCCTCTGTTCCAGACTATGGCAGTGCTCGATAAAGAAAAAAATCTCAAGCGGATTGAATCGGCGCTGGATAAGCTACGCCGACTTGCCTAATTTCTAAAAAATTAAATTAGTAGTGGTTCAAATAAAGGGGGACCAAAATAGTCCCCCTTTATTATTTTTCAATCATTAATTTCCCCATTATTGGTCGCCGTCTTGACTACGTAGTTATATGTCAGTATACTTACGTAACCTTACATAATTAAAATTCAGTATACCTACGTATTGACTTGTGAAAAGAGAAAGTTTCCAGGTTTTGAGAAAGCGGTCTAAAATCAGCAGTCTGCTGAAATGGGTTTTTCGGTCCGTTGTGGTATGTATAGCTTTACTGCCGATTCTATCCCTGGGTCTTTTTCTTGATATGCCCCACCGCTCCACCGATTTCGACTGCGATGACGCCGCTCTATTTATGTATAACCGTCTGTCAAAGCTGAGCATAAAGGCAACACCATTTGTCGGCGACCTGACCGTAACCGGGGAGAAATACAACGATATTACCCATATCTGGTTACTGGTGGACATCGCGGGCATCAGGATTCCCTTCGACTGGGGCTCATATTGGTTCGATAAGCAGCATTATGAGGGTTACCCCGTGACTTATGACGCACTGCTAATGTTCGTAGAGCAAGACAGAGGCGGCAAAGGTAGCAGTGTTTCGCTGGCGGCCGGAAGTTAACCGATATTTGCCCGTTGCTTTTTATTGAAGAGTAAATAGCCTCCAGCTCCTCCACCCAAAGCCAACGCTAGAACCGAAGTTATGCCGGCAGCAAGTAGAGCGGTGGTATAAAAAAACTTCTGTGGAAAGAGCATTATCAGGTAGTCCTTAGTCGGGTCAAGCAACCATAGCTCGTTGGTAAAGCTGATGAGGTGAAACTGGAGAAATAGCTGCTCGAAGCCGAATAAGGTACCAATACCCAGAGCCAGCATTAAAATCAGAGTCAGAATGCTTCCGACAATCGCTCGCCAAGCCAGTTTTTGCCGGTCTTTCCACCAAAATAGGCAAATCCCGGCATAGACTAGGGCGTAAAACAATGTTATCAGTAAAATCCGGTAGTCCAGTAGAATGAGTCCTTTGACATCCTTGAGGTGGACTATCTCTCTTTGGTTGAATAGTTCGAAAGGTTTGCCATCCTTGATTACCGTAATACTGATGTATTCCTCGCCAGAGTTATAGTAGTCGACCAGACCATCGGCTACCTTGCTTAGTTCGACATCAGCCAGTCCGGTTGTCCTGCCAACATTAAATTTTTGAAAGCCCCATTCATAAAACCATCGGCTGTTGGCTACCCAACCTATGCTAATTGCTATTAGCAAAAAAGGTAGACAGAGAATAAATAGCCATTTAGACAGAGTGTCGAAGATTCTCAACCTTTTCACTATATCTAGATTTTACACTAGTTTAAAAAATATAACAGTAGTATGTTATAATTTGAACCAAATTCTGTTCCAGAGGTGTTATGTTCACTCATCTTCACGTCCATACCGAGTATAGCCTCCTCGATGGTATGTGCCGCATTCCGCAACTAGTGGCACGCGCTAAAGAACTGGGGATGAATACTCTAGCATTAACCGACCACGGTGTTTTGCATGGAGCGATTCAGTTCTACCTTGCAGCCAAAGAAGCGGGCATAAAACCCATTATCGGCTGCGAGATTTATATTGCACTAAACAATCGTATTAACCATAATGCTGGCGAGAAAAACCACTACCATCTTGTTCTTCTGGCTAAGAATGAGACCGGATACCGCAATTTACTCCAGCTGGTCACTAAAGCCCACCTCGAGAGTTTCTACTACAAGCCAAGGGTGGATAAAGAGTTGCTCCAGCAGTATCACGAAGGACTTATTGCCCTTTCGGCGTGTGTGGCTGGCGAGGTTCCCAGTCTTATCTTACAGGGGCAGATCGAAGAAGCCAAGAAGTCGGCGCTCTGGTATAAACAAACATTCGGTGATTTCTTCCTGGAAATACAGCGGCATCCCATCGCCGAATTAGAAAAGATAAACAAAACTCTAATCGATATCGGAACTGAGCTCGATATTCCGCTGGTAGCTAGTAACGATGTTCATTACATCAACCGGGGCGATGCTTCAACTCACGATATTCTACTCTGTGTCGGAACCAACACTTCTATCCACGACGAAAAAAGAATGAAGATGGCGGGCGATTTCTTCTATTTGAAGAATCCCGAAGAGATAGCCGAAGCTTATCGTGACATTCCCCAGTCTATCGAGAATACCCGCCGCATCGCTGAGATGTGCGACCTTAAGCTTGAGTTCGGACGCCTTCATCTCCCTGAAATAGAACTACCCGAAGGAAAGAGTGCCGACCAGTTTCTAACCGATCTCTGCTACGAGGGGCTTCCCAGATTCTATCCCAACGCCACCCCCGAGATAAAAGAGAGGCTTAATTACGAGTTAGACGTAATCAAAAAGACGGAGTTCGCTAACTATTTCCTGGTTGTTTGGGATATCATTTCCTTCGTCCGGAAGCAGAATATTCTCTTCGGGGTGAGGGGCAGTGCCGCCGCCAGTATTGCTCTCCGTTGCCTGGGTATTACGGAAGTCGACCCCATCGAGCACAGACTGGTCTTTGAACGCTTTCTCAATATAGAACGTAAAGAGCTTCCAGATATAGACTTGGATTTCGAAGATGAGCGCCGCGATGAGGTCATTGCTTACGTAACACAAAAATACGGACAGGACCACGTTGCCCAGATTATTACTTTCGGGACTTTGGGTGCCCGGGCGGCGATTAGAGATGTGGGCAGAGCATTGGGGATGTCTTATGGCGATGTGGACCGTGTTGCCCGGCTCGTTCCTTTCAGACTGGGTATGACTTTAGAGCGAGCTATGGCTGAGAGCGGAGAGTTAAAAAGTATCTACGATGAAGACCAAATCGTCCGTAACTTGGTGAACTCAGCCAGAAAAGTCGAAGGCTTGTCTCGACATGCCAGTACACACGCTGCCGGTGTTGTGATATCGAAAGAACCGCTTACGCAATATGTTCCCTTACAGCGAGCGAGCAAAGCCAACGGCGAAGCTACCACGATGACCCAGTTCACGATGGAAGATATCGCCCGCATCGGGCTGCTCAAGATGGACTTCCTCGGTTTGGCGAATCTCACCATATTGCGTAAGGCAAAGGAGATTATTGCACAGAACCGAGGCATTAATATCGGATTGAATTCTATTCCGATGGATGATAAGAAGACCTTCGACCTTTTGTCTTCCGGGGAGACTGCGGGCGTGTTTCAGTTGGAAGGGTCGGGCATGCGCCGCTACATCAAGGAGCTTAAGCCGTCCACTTTTAGCGACATTGCGGCTATGGTTGCACTTTACCGTCCGGGACCTATGGAGCATATTCCGACCTTCATTAAAGCCAAACATGGCATCGAACCCATCCGCTACCCACACCCGGCTTTGGAAAATATTCTCAAAGAAACCTATGGGGTGATTGTCTATCAGGAGCAGGTGCTATTGATTGTGCAAGCCTTAGCTGGCTACAGCCTGGGAGAAGCCGATGTTATTCGTAAGGCGATGGGTAAGAAAATCCCGGAAGTCCTGAAAAAAGAGAAGCGTAGCTTCCTCACCAGAGCTAAAAAGAAGGGGTATTCTGACGAAGTAGCTGAAGCCGTTTTTGCGCTTATCGAGCCTTTCACCGGTTATGCCTTCAACAAAGCTCATGCCGTCAGCTATGCACTAATTGCTTACCAGACTGCCTATCTTAAGGCAAACTATCCGGCTGAGTATATGGACGCTTTTCTGATGGCTCACGCCGGTCAGGCAGAAAAGGTAGCCGGTGCTGTTGCCGAGTGCCACCGTCTGGGAATCGCAGTATTACCGCCAGACATAAATCGCAGCCAGTCTAACTTTTCCATAGAAAAGGACAAGGATGGAATATCGGCAATCCGCTTCGGACTGGCTACTGTCAAGAATGTTGGGCCGGGTGCGATAGAACCAATCCTGGTCGAGCGAAGTAAAGGGGGCGAGTTCAAGTCCATCGAGGACTTTTGCCGTCGCTGCGACCTGAGTGGAGTAAACAAGAGAGTAATGGAGAGCTTGATTAAGGCAGGCGCGCTGGATTCTCTAGGTAACCGAGGCGCTTTCCTCCACAATTTGAATGCGCTCCTTTCTTTAGCTCAGAACGAACAGCGTTTACGAGAAACGGGACAGTCCACGATGTTCGACCTGTGGGGAACAACCGTGCAGACTCCGCTGCCGGCCCTTGACTTACAGGTGGTAGAA
>JAZDIU010000066.1:0-2323 GCA_043804635.1 Chloroflexota bacterium | reverse complement strand
GACCGCTGATGGGACGCCCATTCCAAACGTTAAGGAGACGAGCGACCCCAAGCTGATGTTCACCGCCAGTTTTAACGGTGAAGAGGTCTGGCGAGACCTGCGGCTGTCCAGTTTTCATTTGAAATAAAAGTAAGTTTCGCTGGATTTTAAGGAGAAGGCTGTGAAACTCTTTGAGCCGATAAACATCAAGAATATGCAGCTTAAGAACCGTATTGTGATGCCGGCGATGATGCTCAATATGGAATTCAATACGAATCAGCGGGCGAGAGCATTCTACACGGAGCGGGCAAGGGGAGGCTGCGGCGCCATAATATTACCGCTGACGTCAGTCGATATGCTTATCTCCGATGAAATTTGGGGCAACCGTGGAAATGTTGCACAATATATCGATGAGTGCCGCCGTCTGGTTGATGACGTGCATAACGCCGGCGCCAAAGTTGGTATTCAACTCTGGCATGCTAAATATCTACCCTCCGGTTTAGGACCGGACGATACTAGAGGCAGGCCAATCGTACCCTCAGCCACAGGCGACCGCCAGGAGCTGACCGTCCAAGAAATCGATAGCATAGTTGACAAATACGGTCCGGCAGCCTCTGCTTGTAAGCAAGCCGGCTTCGACTTTGTCGAGGTTCACGGCGTCCATAGCCATCTCCCCTGTGAGTTCTTCTCACCATTGTTTAACCGACGGAATGATAAGTATGGTGGTGACATGCGCCGTCGGATGAACTTTGGGTTAGAAGTAACGAAGACGATACGCTCCGCCGTTGGCAACGATTACCCCGTATTTTTCAGATTAGGGGTGGGTGGTGACCGTCCCGGCGATACTACTCTTGAAGAAGCCTGTAAGTTCGCAGTTGAATTAGAGAAGGCAGGAGTTGACTGTCTGGACATATCCGTAATTTTGTTTACCGAACCCGGTCTATCAAATCTCCCGGCACCCGACCAACCCTATGGCACCTTCGTACCCTTTGCAGAGGCTATAAAACGCCGTGTTAGCATTCCTGTAATCGGTGTCGGACGTATGAACAAGACGGAGGTTGCCGAATCTATCCTGGCAGAAGGAAAAGTAGACATTGTCGCTATCGGGCGGCAGCTTATCGCTGACCCATACTTGCCTCAAAAAGTAGCCGCGGGAAAGGAAAACGAGGTAAGAATTTGTCTGAGCTGCAATGTGTGCATAGATGCCGTTAGAGCTAATGCCGAGTACCGATGCGCTGTGAACCCTTTCGCTGGCAGAGAAGCCGATTGGGTTGTTACGCCAGCGACAAATAGGAAGCGGGTTTTCGTAATCGGCGGAGGTCCGGCGGGAATGGAAGCCGCCCGGCTGGCAGCCATTCGCGGGCATCAGGTAACACTGTGTGAAAAGGCAAGCTCTCTAGGGGGGCAGCTTAATGTAGCTGAAATTCCGCCATATAAGACGGAGGTGGGCGAACTCAAATCTAATTTAGCTAATCAGGCTAAGGCAGCAGGCGTCGAAATAAAGTTAAACTGCGAGTTTACAGCAAAGATGCTCGCCAAGGAGAAACTAGACGCCATTGTTATCGCCAGCGGTTCCAAGCCAAGCATACCAGATATTAAGGGCGTGAAAAGTGCGAATGTGGTTAATGCTACGGATGTGATTACCGGTACTCCGGTTGGGAAGAAAGTGGTGATTCTGGGCGGAGAATTGGTAGGGTGTGAGACAGCGGAATACCTGGCAGCCCAGGGTAAACAGGTAACGGTCACGCGCCGAGGAACTGAAATGGCACTGAACACATCCGGCCGGAACAGAGCTAGTCTTCTTCGACGACTTAGGAAACAGGGTGTCACCCAGCTGACCGGCGTAAAATATGATGAGATAACAGATAAAGGGCTGGTAATTACCAACAAAGAGGGGGAGCGGCAAATGCTTGAAGCCGATACCATCGTCCTTGCCACAGGCGCCGTCCCGGACAATAGACTCGCCGACGAACTGAAAAACAAGGTGGCTGAGCTTCATATCATTGGAGATAGTCTGAAGCCACGCCGGATACTCGAAGCTATCAGCGATGGGGCGAAAGTCGGGCTGGAACTTTAGAAATTGCCAGGCAAGTAATACTAAAGCCGGTAGAATTTCGCCGCAGTATCGTGAAAAAGAGCGTTTCGTTCTGGTGGTGAGAAATCTTCGGTAATGCGCTTGAAGGCGTTCCACATCGTCGAATAGGAATAGGATATCTTATCGACCGGGAAGTTGCTTTCGAACATACAGCGTTCAACCCCGAAATGTTCGATGCACCAGAGATAATAAGGCTTCATCGCTTCCGCTACTTCCTTTGAATCCGGCGAAATCGCCCGCTGATGCCAA
>JAZDIU010000065.1:0-2326 GCA_043804635.1 Chloroflexota bacterium | reverse complement strand
GACCGCTGATGGGACGCCCATTCCAAACGTTAAGGAGACGAGCGACCCCAAGCTGATGTTCACCGCCAGTTTTAACGGTGAAGAGGTCTGGCGAGACCTGCGGCTGTCCAGTTTTCATTTGAAATAAAAGTAAGTTTCGCTAGATTTTAAGGAGAAGGCTGTGAAACTCTTTGAGCCGATAAACATCAAGAATATGCAGCTTAAGAACCGTATTGTGATGCCGGCGATGATGCTCAATATGGAATTCAATACGAATCAGCGGGTGAGAGCATTCTACTCAGAGCGGGCTAAAGGAGGCTGTGGCGCCATAATATTGCCGCTGACCTCAGTGGATATGCTTATCTCCGATGAAATTTGGGGCAACCGTGGAAATGTCACACAATATATCGAAGAATGCCGGCGTCTGGTCGATGACATACATTCTGCCGGCGCTAAAGTCGGTATTCAACTCTGGCATGCTAAATACCTGCCTTCCGGTTTAGGTACGGACGATACTAGAGGCAGGCCAATCGCACCCTCAGCCACCGGCGACCGCCAGGAGTTGACTACCCAAGAAATCGATAGCATAGTTGCCAAATACGGTCCGGCAGCCTTTGCTTGTAAACAAGCCGGCTTCGACTTTATCGAGGTCCATAGCGTCCACAGCCATCTCCCCTGTGAGTTCTTCTCTCCATTGTTTAACCGACGAAATGACAAATATGGCGGTGACGTGCGCCGTCGGATGAACTTTGGGCTAGAAGTAACGAAGGCAATACGCTCCGCCGTTGGCAACGATTACCCCGTCTTTTTCAGATTAGGGGTGGGCGGCGACCGACCTAGCGATACTACACTCGAAGAAGCATGTCAATTCGCAGTTGAATTAGAGAAGGCAGGAGTTGACTGTCTGGACATATCCGTAATTTTGTTCACTGAACCAGGCCTTTCAAATCTACCGGCGCCCGACCAGCCCTATGGCACCTTCGTACCCTTTGCAGAGGCTATTAAACGCTATGTTAGCATTCCCGTAATCGGTGTCGGACGTATAAACAAGATGGAGGTTGCCGAATCTCTCCTGACAGAAGGAAAAGTAGACCTTGTCGCCATCGGGCGACAGCTTATCGCCGACCCATATTGGCCTCAAAAAGTAGCTGCGGGAAAGGAAAACGAGGTAAGAACTTGCCTGAGTTGTAACGTTTGCATAGATGCCGTTAGAGCCAATGCCGAGTATCGGTGTGCTGTCAACCCATTCGCTGGAAGGGAAGGGGAATGGGTCATTACTCCGGCTAAGAAAAGAAAAAGGGTCTTTGTAATCGGTGGGGGTCCGGCTGGAATGGAAGCCGCCCGAATTGCGGCTCTTCGCGGTCACCAAGTCACTCTGTGCGAAAAGGCAAGCTCTTTAGGAGGGCAACTTAATGTCGCTGAAATTCCGCCACACAAGACAGAGGTAGGCGAACTCAAATCTAATCAAGCAAACCAAGTTAAGGCAGCAGGCGTCAAAGTAAAGCTACACTGCGAGTTTACAGCAAAGATGCTTACCAAGGAGAAACCCAACGCCGTCATTATTGCCAGCGGTTCCAAGCCAAGCACACCAGATATCAAGGGCGTGAAGGGTGCAAACGTGGTTAATGCTACGGATGTGCTTACTGGCACTTCGGTCGGGAAGAAGGTGGTGATTCTGGGTGGAGAATTGGTAGGGTGTGAGACAGCGGAATACCTGGCAGCCCAGGGTAAACAGGTAACAGTCACGCGCCGAGGTCCTGAGATGGCACTGAATACTTCGAGTAGAAATAGAGCCAGCCTTCTCAGGCGTTTGAGAAAACAGGGTGTCACCTTGCTGACCGGAGTCAAGTATGAAGAGATAACAGAGAAAGGGCTGGTAATTACCAACAAAGAGGGTCAGCGGCAAACGCTTGAAGCTGATACTGTCGTGCTTGCCACTGGCTCCGTTCCGGATAATAGACTCGCCGATGAGCTTAAAAACAAGGTGGCTGAGCTTCATATCATTGGAGATAGTCTGAAGCCACGCCGGATACTCGAAGCACTAAGCGAAGGGACAAAAGTAGGGCTGGAACTTTAAGAAAGTTACTCGGTAGCTAAGAGCTACAGCCGGTAGAATTTCGCCGCAGTATCGTGGAAAAGTGCATTCCGTTCTTGCTCTGAGAAGTTTTCGGTAACGCGTTTGAAAGCGTTCCACATCGTCGAATAAGAATAGGATATCTTATCGACCGGGAAGTTGCTTTCGAACATACAGCGTTCAACCCCGAAATGTTCGATGCACCAGAGATAATAAGGCTTCATCGCTTCCGCTACTTCCTTTGAATCCGGCGAAATCGCCCGCTGATGCCAA
>JAZDIU010000064.1:0-2753 GCA_043804635.1 Chloroflexota bacterium | reverse complement strand
CTCTTTTTCTTCTGGAAGAGGCGCATCAACCTCGGTGGTCGGCTCTTCCCCAGGGAGAACTTCTTTTTCTTCTTCTGCCATTGTATTTACCTTAGTTATTATTTCTTTTTCTTCTTGCTTTTTTTGCCTGCCATTTTCGTAAATAGACCGCTTACACGGGTCACAGATAATACTCCGACCTTTAAATGATGAGAACCGATTGTGGCACACGATACAGGATCTCCTCATAGGCAATTTTTACTACTTGTCCAGCGCTTAATGTACTTTTCGAAGTTCTCTTGTAGAAGCCTGTCCGCGCACTCTACCTGCTGCCGGTCACTGTCAATATCATTATAACCATATCCTACGCATTTGTCACCCCACAAGGAGTCGCTTTCCCACCACCTCCAGTAATGAAGTAACCCGCGGGACTCGCCGTTGTCGCCGCTCCTCTTGCGGCCCATAGAACTCTCTCCCTTAGCCAAGCACATTATGACGCTTCTATGGGTTAAGCCAGAGAATATATCGTCTTGGGCTATCAAATCGCCCAGGACGTAAGTTTGTAGGGCAACTTGGCTCACAAAATGAGGGGCTACGGCCACGATTGAGTTGCCCCCGATTAGCTCGTATTCAGTTATAGGGATTTCGGGAACAGAAAGTTGGCTAGTCCTCACCGTTAAGTAGGCAAGGATAATAATCGACCCTAGCAGAATTAAAGTCCCGACTATTTTCCCAGTTTGGCGAGAGCCGCCCTAACTGGAGCTTTAACATTATCGTAGAGACCGGCGGCGGAAAGTCCGATAACCAACCCTATAAACACTTTCTCCTGCCAATGGTTTAAGTCGGACAATACACTCAGAAACACGCCAAGACCCACTGAAACTAACGGACAAAACTTGGTGGGTAATCCCGTTCTCTTAAACATTTCGACCATACCGGCTACGATAGCGGTCAGAACCACGAATGAAGTTTCCATAAATTTGTTTTAGTTAGCTTAGTAATCCTCGGCCTTTAGTTCTCTAATAACAATGGGATAAAGAACTGTTTTTCTCTTTCTGAAACCGTCTGCGGGAACCACGCTAGCCAAGTGAACGACCAGGCGGCATCCTCTCTCAACTCCTTTATGGGTTTGTCTCCCCAAACCGCTCGGTATTCTTCCAACGTGGCATTTCTCGTCAGGGCGTGTCCGATCTCATGGGCTAGGGCGATCTGGAGTACCGTTCCCGACAGGTTCTCGTCTAAAGCAATCCGGTTGTGAGAATAATTATAGCAAGCCACCGTCGAAGCTTGACAATAAGCCGATAGTTGAGGTTGGGGCAAGATCACAAAGGAGATTGAGAGAATCAGGGCGGCTAAGTTCATCTCAGTCCCAGCAACTGCTTTAATTTCTGTATCTGCCGCCGTAAAAAGGACAGTTGCCGATAGAGATTGAGCCACTTCATCAGGTTTTTCCCGGGGCAATCAGTAGCCCAGACCTCCCGATGACCTAAAATCTTCTCGTCGGCTATATTATAATCCTTTTTCAGCTTGTCCAGAAGTGGTTGCAAGGCACTGAGTTGCTCCGGGCTTGGTTCTTCCACCATAAAATTACCCGTTAAACAGATACCGATAGCTTTTTGATTGTAACCGCCAAGAGTATGTGCTCCTTCTTCGTTGTCTCTTCTGGTCTGGAGAACCCGGCCGTTGCTCAGGATTAGATATTGGTATCCGACGAAGAAACCCAGAGAACTCCTGAAGTTCGGCCATCTCGCCCGATGCCAATTATCCACGTCTTGAAGCGTGGTCTTGTCTCGGCTAGAAGCAGTATGATGAACGATCAGATAAAGTGGTAACATGATACCAGTTTTGGTTAGTAATAATAGCTGTTTTTGGGTTAGGGGTAAACTCTTCGCTTACCCCCTTCTTGTTACTTGAAAAATGGCACGAACTCGCTGACAATCCCGACGATAGATTGCTTAGAGTCTTTACCAATTTTCAACGTGATGAGGTAGCCACCGATGACCGGCATTATGCCCTTACGGAGCAGAAGCGTGGTCTGGCCTTCGAAGCATCCCACCTGGTAGATTGCCATATTCCGGTAGAGCATGGCAACGTTCACGTGCAAATGTCCGAGGAGCAACACCCTCGGCTTCGTGCCGGAAGCAATGTGCTCGGCGATGCGTTGCCCGCGGTACGAAACCGCATAAGGCATTCCGCCATCGGGATGAAGTAACTGGATCATCTTGACGCCATTCAGGTAGACGCACCCGTTGAGCATCCCCAGGTACTTCATGTCGGGGCGCTTTTCGGCAATCACCGTGCCGATGTCCAGCCCGGCCAGCTTCATATATGCCATATCGTGGTTACCGGTGATGAAGCTAGTGGTAATCCCTGGGATCTTCGGGTAGTTGGCGACAAAGTAGTCAACCTGGTTGCTCGCCCCAAAGGTCTTCAGTTCATACTCCTGGCCCGGATAGATTCCTTGCCCGGCCACGAGATCGCCCGCATGGTAGACATCAGTGACGCCCCGTTCCTTGCAAAGCCGATAGAAGGCGTGTAACTCACGGAGTTTTTCTTCCTTGGAGCAAAGATGCGTATCTGCGATTGCACCAAAGGAATACTCCGACTTCGCCTCTATCTTTAGCGGACGGATATCCGCCTTGCCCTGGGCTACCAGAATCCTGTTCAGCTGTGTTTCCGACAAGCCGAACTGTTCCTTGAGCTGTTTCTTGTCCATTTCGGCACCTCCAATTGTGAATGAGCTATACTACGCAACCCTTACACGAATCTATCTA
>JAZDIU010000063.1:0-3398 GCA_043804635.1 Chloroflexota bacterium | reverse complement strand
CCGACCAATTGCAATACCTCTCTGGTACGCTCCAGAGCTGCCTCTTTTTGCATCAAATTTCGAGTGAGCAGCGGCTCCATTATCTGCTCTCCGACTTTGAGGACGGGGTTCAATGAATTCATCGCCGCTTGCGGGACGAAGGAAATGTTAGTCCATCGCACCTCTTTTCGGAATTCCTCCTCTTTTAGTAACGATATGTCGGCTCCGTTCAGCAAAACCTTCCCCTGGTAGAGAGCCACATTTCGGGGAAGTAATTTGAGAATAGCGCGGGCAAGAGAGCTTTTTCCGCAGCCTGACTCGCCGATGACAGCCAAAGCCTGCTGGCGGCCGATATCGAAGCTGACGCCATCCACCGCCCGTACATTTCCCTTCGATGTCCGATAGTGAAGATAAAGGTCTTCCACCCGGAGAAGCTCGTTTTCCATTACTCTACTCTTAGCCTCGGATTAAACATACGGTCGAGCGTATAGCCAAGCATTGCAAAACCCAGCCCGGTGACCATAAGAAAGAGAGAGGGCATCAGCACCCAGTGATAGTAACCTTTATAGAGGGCACCGCTCTGGAAAGCGTCGTTCAAGACTTTACCCCAGGTGGGTAAAAGGGGGTCCCCTAGGCCCAGTATGGCAAGCGAGGCTTCCAGAAAGACAAGCGATGGTATCATCAACACAAATTGGGGAACCAGCAAAGGGATGACCCTCGGCACCATATAGCGTAAAATAATCCGCCGGTTACCGGCGCCATAGGCTCGTGCGGCTTCGATGTAAGGCGAGTCTTTCATCTGGAGAAAGACTGTCCTGAGGACTTTAATGCCTAAACTAAAGATACTGAGAAGAATGATGATTGCCAGCATCACCCAAATGCTGCGTGAATAGAACATACCAATCAGAATCAGGATGGGTAAAGTAGGTATAATGGCATTTAGCTCAGTGAGGCGCTGGATAAGAGAATCGACCCATCTGCCGTACCAGGCACCGATGGCGGCGATAATCAGCGTAGTGATACTGGAGCCGGCGGCGGCAATCAGTCCGAAGGCTAGAGCGACCGGTGTTCCCCACATAAGAGCCAGCCATAGGTCGCGGCGGCGGTCGTCGGTTCCGGCAAGCCCGGCCACCTTGCCGTAAACGATAAATTCAGCATCGAAATCAGATGTTTCCTCAAACAAAGTAGCTTCGATATCAAGCTCATACTTACCGTTCAGCACGGTCAGCTTCGTTGCCTTCGGGTCAGCGAACAGTCCTTTTTCCGGTACCTGCCCCAGGCTTTCGGTGAGCCGCTGGTCGAGTGAAAGACTATAGTGTTCCGTGCCTGTCAGGATATGCTCTCCCAGTGATATCTTCCGACCGTCCGGTGTCAACCAGAATAAGGAGACAATTGGTTTGCGTTCTTCATACCTTGCCCGTAGAAAGAGCGATAGTTCGCTGGGAAAGTCTTTATGATTGTAATCAAAAGACAATATGCTACTGACCGTTCTGACGCCGTCTATGGTTTTGGTTGATTGGCTGGCATCTTTTCCCGTATGTAATATTAAAGTCTCAGGCAGGTCGATTCCAGGAAAGAGGTTGACCCATTTGGGCAGGGCATTTCGGGGGCTTTCGTCCCAGATGCCTTCTCCGCCGCGCCATAGTCTGACTGCCTCGCTATATGGGACGGCAATCACGGCATAAATTCCCAGGCATACCAGTCCGGCGATGATAAGTGTGCCAACCAGGGCAGACGGATGCCGTTTCAACCCTATCAGAGCATGAAGCACTCGTCTCATTGTGTCGCCTCTCCGACCTTCACCCGCGGGTCGACCAGTGCGTGGACGATGTCTAATAGAAAAACTGTAATTGCCAGCAGATAAGCATAAATGACGACGGACCCTACGATTACCGGCGTATCGAAAGCACTGATAGCCTGGAATAGAAGCCGCCCAAGTCCGGGCCAGTTAAAGACGACCTCAAGGATAATCGAACCTGTCCAGACACTAATAATTCCGAGGGAGAAGCTGGTGATGATTGTTGCCAGTGTCGGCCTGAGAATATATCGCCGTTCGATGAGTCTGGGTGGCAGTCCCTTGGCTTTTGCCATTTCCACGTAGTCCTCACTCGAGTACATCAGGAAAAAGGTGCGCCAGGAATAAACCGTGACGAATGCCGCTCCGAGCAGCATCGCACCAACGGGCAGGATAAGATGTTTAAGTAGGCTTAGGACGTATCCTGTGCCAGGTT
The DNA here is from genome assembly GCA_043804635.1 of Chloroflexota bacterium. GTDB lineage: Bacteria > Chloroflexota > Dehalococcoidia > Dehalococcoidales > UBA2162 > JAZDIU01. The sequence continues at coordinate 1,188 of JAZDIU010000063.1, read as the reverse complement.
CGGGCGGTGGTGCCGACACCATCCCGCCGAAGGGCAGCACTTTTAAGAATGCCGCAAAAATAATAATAAGGAAGATGCCATAGAACCAGGCCGGGGCTACCGAAAGCGGAACGATGCTGACTAATATCCGGTCGAGCCAGCTGCCATACCGTCGGGACAGGAACAGTGCTATCAAAATGCTGCCGAAAAAGAGCAGGATATCGGTGGTGGCGAAAAGTAAAAGCGTGGCGGGGAGCCGTTCCTGAAGAATGAGCCGGACCTGCCTTGAACCGCTGTCACTGGTCAAAACCTCGGCACGTCCCAAAGAAAGCGTTAGGGCATCCTTTAGATAGGTGAAGCTACGCAGCACAAAGGGTCGGTCAAGACCGAGACGCTCGACTTCAAGGTTGACCTGCTGCTGAATTAGTTTGTTGATTTCGCTGGCGGGTAAAGAACGGAGGGCGGGGTCGCTGGAGACGCGGCCGCTTACTGTTTCCCGAATCTGGGCTACCCTTATTTTATCGACTTGCCCGCCCATATTGGCAACGACTATGGTCAGGTAAACGCCGATAACTACGGTCAACAGTAGTGCCCCGGCCCGGTAAGCGGTATATTTAACTACCCGGCTCAGGGTTGGGGGGATTGCCAGCTTTCTTACCAGTTTCATTTGGTTGTAATGACCCTATCCCTCAAACTCCCCTCTATTCGTTCTGGATTCCGTTTACGGAGAGGGGGATTTGATTATAAGAGAGGGGCTTTGCCCCTCTCTTAAACTCTTCCCTCAAGAAGCGAACGTTTCTACGGTAAGGTGGTGAAGGTGAACGAGCGGAATGATGGAATACTGACCACTTTCGGTGCGACCACAACTTCCAACCGGTTAGAACCGACTTCTAACTGCTTTGTCTGTTCTTGTGTTAGCGATACATGCCATAATCCATCCCGGACAGCCTGGGCATCTCCGTTTAAGGCGAGATTGCCCCGCGCTCCAAAGACAAGGAAGCGGACAAAATCAACATCTGCACGGGGATAAGGCTTGCCCTCGAAAGAGACTTCTATCTGGAATTCGGCTTTGTTTCCGGTTTTCACCTGGTTAGGTCCTGAGACCTTGACTTCGGCAATCCTGGGCTTGGTGAAAGTCAGCCATTTTTCTTCCGTTTGCTGGTGTTCCGCAGAACGCTTCAGGACAACTATTTTCTCAACCGGATGGAC
>JAZDIU010000062.1:0-5862 GCA_043804635.1 Chloroflexota bacterium | reverse complement strand
GGGTGCTCTCTCAGGTAATCACCACCACGATGCATTGCACCACCCACGCCGATTCGCCCGCCCATGTTTTTGCCGGCGGTGCCTACACTGATGAAATTCCCCTGGATAAGTATTATGGCACCGGAGTCGCTGTGTCTATCCCCAAAAAGAAGTGGGAGAAGATTATGCCGGAAGACTTGGAAAAAGTCCGACCCAAAATTGAAAAAGACGACATCGTCATCATCAATTCCGGCTGGCATCACAAATACGCTGATAGCGTCGAGTATTTCTGCTATTCTCCCGGTCTTTATCGTGAAGCCGCCGAGTGGTTCGTCAAAAAGGGAGTCAAGTGTGTCGGTGTAGACCAACAGGCACTCGACCATCCCCTAGGTACTGCTATTGCTCCCCACGGCAGCGGACCCCTCCGCCCCGACGTCTGTGCCGAATACAAGAAGGAGACCGGTCACGATGTTTTGCAGGATTTCCCCGAGTGGGAGCCTTGTCACAACTTGCTCCTCCGCAACGGCATTATGGGCTATGAAAACGTCGGCGGCGACCTTGATAAAGTAACGGGCAAACGGTGTACTTTCGCCGGGTTTCCTATCCGCTGGGCGAAAGGCGATGGCTCAATCGTCAGGCTGGTCGCTATCGTCGACGAAGGTGATCAGTAGGCACTGGTATGAAAGCAGAAAACATTAGCCGTATTTCGATAATCGGTGCCGGTCTGATGGGACATGGTATTGCCCAGGTTTTCGCCGTCAATAATTTCAGTGTTCGCCTGCTGGATATAAAAGAAGAATATTTAACGAAGGCTATAGCTAATGTCAGGTCTAACCTCTCCCTGATGTCTAGCAAAGGGATTATGCGTAAAGGCGAAATCGAGCCAGCCATCAGCCGTATCAAGACCACCACGAATATGGGCGAAGCCACTTCCGATGCCCAACTGGTGATAGAAGCTGTCTCCGAAAATTTGGAACTAAAACAGAAAATCTTTCAGGATTTAGACCGACTTTGCTCGCCGGATACTATTTTAGCCACCAATACCTCTGTAATCAGCATCACTGAAATCGCCGCTAAAAGCCGCCTTAAAGAAAGAATCGTGGGGACTCATTTCTGGAATCCTCCTTACCTGATTCCGCTGGTGGAAGTCGTTAAAGGGAAGGAAACCTCCAGTGAAACATTGGATATAACCTGCTTTCTCTTAAAAAAAGCCGGGAAGCACCCGGTGAAAGTGATGAAAGACGTCCCCGGCTTTATTGCTAACCGGCTCCAGCACGCCCTGTGGCGGGAGGCGATCTCTATTATCGAACACGGCATTGCCGATGCCGCCACCGTAGACGAGGCAATCAAGAATAGCTTTGCCATCCGCCTGCCGGTTTTAGGCCCTATCGAGAATGCGGATATGGTCGGCCTCGACCTGACGCTGTCCATCCACGATTATATTCTGAAGCATCTGGAATCTTGTCAGGAGCCTTCGCCCCTGCTTAAAGAAAAGGTGAAACGAGGTGAGCTGGGATTTAAAACCGGGAAAGGTTTCCAGACGTGGTCGACTCAAGATATAGAAAAGTCCCGGCGTAATCTTCTGGAATACCTCATCGAGTGGAACAAAAGAGAAAAAGGCAAAGCCTAATGGCAACCATCAGACAGGCGACCAAAAAAGATATTCCCCGTATTCTGGAGCTTTATAAACAGCTTTCTTTCAGTCCTGAAGAACACCGGAAACCCCCGGTTGAAGACTGCTGCGAAATCCTGGAAGGAATGAAAAAAGTTCCGGGATATGAGCTGCTGGTTGCCGAAGAGAATGGAGAAGTCATCGGCACGACAGTGCTGGCTATCTTGCCGGGCTTTGCCCACGGCACTTCCCCGTTCGCCGTGGTGGAATACGTCGTCGTCGATGAGAAGCGCCGTAGCCGGGGCATCGGCAAGCTGTTGATGGAATATGTCATCGCCCGCGCTAAAGAAGCCGGCTGCTATAAAATTGCGCTGACCAGCGATAATAGAAGGGAGCAGGCGCATAAGTTTTATAACTCGATTGGTTTCAAGTCATCGTCACACGGGTTCAGGCTATACCTATAGAGATTAATAGGGGGATAAAAATGGAAAAACTTATTATCACGGCCGCATTAACCGGGAATATTACGCTACCGACTCAGACACCATATCTGCCTTTAACACCGGAGCAGATTGCCGATGAGGCAGTGCGTGCCGCCGATGCCGGTGCCGCCTCAATCCACGTCCACGGCAGAGACCCGAAGACCGGCCGGCCAACTACCGACCCCGAGGTATATCGGGGAAATCGCTAGCCTCATCAAAGCGAGGACTAACGCCATTGTCTGCGTTACTACCGGCGGCACGATGTATATGAGCGCCGAAGAAAGAGTCAGGGTAGTCCCCGCCCTTAAGCCGGAGCTGGCTTCGTTCAATATGGGCTCTATCAATTTTTCCATCCATCCCATAACCCGGCGCTATAAGGATTCCGACTATAAATATCCGTGGGAAAAAGAGTTCGCCGAGAGCACCAAGGAGTTCATCTTCAGGAATAATTTCGCCGATATCGAGACTTTTTGTAAAACGATGAAAGAAAATAATACCAAGGCAGAGCACGAAGCCTATGACGTGGGACACCTCTATAATATGGCTTTTATGCTCAAGGAAGGCCTGATAAAACCGCCGCTTTGGATACAGTTTGTCACCGGTATCCTGGGCGGCATTGGCACAGATTTAGAAAATATTATGTTTATGAAGCAGACCGCCGACCGCCTGTTCGGACTCGGTAATTTTCAGTGGTCGGTTATTGGTGCCGGCTACCCCGCCGAGTTTAATGTGGCGACGCTGGGTATGATGATGGGTGGGCACGTCCGGGTTGGGTTTGAGGATAATATTTTTATCGAGCGTGGAGTCTTAGCCAAGAGCAACGCCGAACTGGTCGCCAAAGTAGTCAGGATTGCTAAAGAACTTGGCCGGGAAATCGCCACTCCTGACGAAGCCAGAAAGATTCTGGGTCTAAAGGGGAAAGATAAAGTAAATTATTAAAAATTCTACCAGTCTAGTTTATTTCAGCCGCAAATGAAACGCCGTAATTAACGCCGTGACGAATACGGTACGATTGTGTACATTTTGTAGCATAAAAAATATTAACAAGATAAAGTAAGATAATTAGCATGCTGCCGCTCAGTGATAGAAATCCGCATAGAACTATTCCTTGGTTTACCTATGCTCTAATCCTGTTAAACTTCGCCGTTTTCTTCCTGGAATTGACACATGACGAATCTTTTGTTATCAGGTGGTCGTTTGTCGCCAGCCGCTTTCTTCAAAATCCGATAGCCGATTTTCCTACCCTGTTCACCTCAATGTTCATGCACGGCGGCTGGCTGCACATTATCGGTAATATGCTGTATTTATGGATATTCGGCGATAACGTCGAAGACCAGTTCGGGCACTTTAAGTTCGTCGTCTTTTATCTGGTATGCGGTTTCGTCGCAATGCTGGTTCAGATGATGTTTAACTTAAGCTCAAATATGCCTACCTTAGGAGCTTCCGGTGCGGTTGCCGGAGTTTTGGGGGCATACATCATAATGTTCCCGAGGTCTCGGGTGAGTGTGTTAATGGGATTTTTTATCATCCCGTTACCGGCGTTAATCGTTATCGGGGTATGGATTATCTTACAGTTCTTCTTTGGTGTAGGTTCCATAGGAAGTGCTGAGGAGGCTGGAATCGCTTATATGGCACACATCGGAGGTTTTATTACCGGTATGATTCTCACCTTCTTATTACGAATCGGAAGCCGAGGAAGAAAATACTAATTTGTGGGCGTGATGAAAGATTTATCTTCCGGCTATGTATTTAGCCGCGCTTTCCGCAGCAATCCTTCCTGAATTCAGAGCAAAGCCGAACATACTCCCGGAAAGAGCGAAATCATACTCTGCCGATTGGTGCCCGCCGACGCATACACCGGCCGCATAAAGTCCGGGAATCGGCTTATCTCGAGTATTGAGAATTTCCAGATGGTGATTGGTCTTAATACCACCCATCGTATCCAGTAGGGTCTGTTCGAATTTAACCGCATAATAGGGTGGCGTGCGTAGTGGTTGCAGGAATCTCCTGTCCTTGACAAAAAGTGCGTCATGTCCGCAGTCGCAATAGATATTGTATTCGTCGACCGTTGCTTTCAATGTTGCCGGAGAAGCTCCCATCCATTTGGAAATCTCCGCTAACGAACCTATTTTAACGTTTCCACCTTTTACTTCTAACGGCAGTTGTTCCATAACCGGTGCCCACGTCATATCCGGCGGACCCCACCGGAGAGATACCTGAGCCCCGATAACTCCCTCTTTAAGCAAATTCTTTTTAATCTGCTCGTCGATTATGGTATAAGATAGCTTGCCCGGCTGCCTGTCTATCAGATTACCCCGAAGCCCCATATCGAAGAGAATGCCCTCATCGCAATACCGCTCGCCATTTTTATTTACCCAGATTGCCTCGGGTCGCTGGTTGACCAGATTTACGAGGTAAGACCCGGAATATCGGTGTCCCCAGTAATGGGGCAGTCCAAGGCCTTCCGTTGTCGCGCCGATTTCAGTCGCCATCAGCAATCCGTCTCCGGTCAACTCTTTTAGCCCGACGTAAGTGGTATTCTCGCTGAATTGAGGACAATGCTTCTTCAGCAATTTTTTATTACCGCCATACCCTCCCGTAGAAATAATAACCGCCTTTGCCTCCACCTTTAGTTCCCCGTCTTTCGTAGCGGCTAAAACTCCGTTGACGTTTCCTTTTCTATCGGTTAAGAGCTTCTTTGCCGAACTCTGGTAAAGCACCTTGATTCTCAGGTCTTGGCAACTCTTCTCTAGTACTTTGACGACCGTCCTGCCCGCACCGAATGCCATGTGAAAGGTCCGGTAAAAATACCAGGGGTTTACCGCCGGCATCAAGTCTATATTAAGCCCCTTTTCTTCCAGCCACCGCACTGTATCAGCCGATTTATCGATAAAGGCACGGACGAGTCTGGGATTGACCGTCCAGTGATGATAGTCCATCCAGAACTTAAAAAGCTCATCCTTCGGAGCATCTATCATCCTCCGCTTTTGAGCCGGACTTTCGGCGGCAAAAAAGCCGTGCGCCATTGCTGTATTTCCGCCGGTGACACGCCGCTTTTCCAGGACAATAACCTTCATCCCTAGCTCAGCAGCCTGGGCAGCAGCAGATAGACCGGCCCCACCCCCGCCAATGACAACAATGTCAGTCTTTAAGATTTCTGGACTCTTTTCGGCAACCAAGATACCCTCCCCGGACAGATTTAAATACGAATATCGAATTTCGAAATTCGAAACAAACTAAAAAATTCCAAACGTTTTAGTAATTTGGTCATTAATGCTTCGAATTTGTTTCGGAATTCGTGCTTCGGATTTCGGATTTTAGTTCCCAGCTATATACTTAGCCGCACATTCCGCCGCAATCCGTCCTGAACTAAGGGCGAAGCCGAACATACTGCCGGTAAGCCGGTAACAATAAGTCTGTGATTGATGTCCCCCGACGCAGGCTCCCGCTGCATACAGTCCGGGAATTGGCTTATCCTCAGCATTAAGCACTTCAAGATGGTGGTTAGCTTTGATGCCACCCATCGTATCGAGTAAAGTCTGATGATATCTGACTGCGTAGTAAGGCGGCGTCCGCAGAGGTTTGAGAAATCTCTGATCTTTTACAAAAAGTGCGTCATGCCCTTTATCGCAGAAAGAGTTGTATTCGTCTATCGTTGCCTTCAGGACTTTGGGGTCAGCTCCCATCCACCTCGCAATCTCATCCCACGATTTACTTATCATTACGGTTCCCTTTTTGGCTTCTAGCGGTAGCTGCTCCATAACCGGCGCCCAGGTAATATCCTGCGAT
>JAZDIU010000061.1:0-2220 GCA_043804635.1 Chloroflexota bacterium | reverse complement strand
AGTATCGAGATAATGATTCCCAATTTCCTCATACAGACCTCCTTGGTTTTGTGAAATTCTATTTTTTATACCCTATTTTGAATACATCCGTCAAGTTTAGCCTTTAGGAGCTTCCCGCGAAACGCGCAAATATTTAAGACTTTGAAGTTATTTACCCCTCCCCACCAGATGCTTCGTCCTGATAGGGATGAAGGAGTTATCGGGACTCCAGCATGACAGTTTCGCGGAAGCTTTTTAGCTCAATCTAAAAATTTTACTAGCCTCCGGCGGCGATATCCAGAAATTCCACATCTAAAATTCCCCGATTTTTATATTCGGGCTGTTCAGCAAAACGGACAAGGTCCTGGTAAGAGCCGATGACTTGCTGCTCAACCACTAGAACACACCGACCAAACGGGAAGTTTCTGGCTTCCTCGAAATCGTGTGTTCCCTCAAATCCCTCACAATCCGAGCCCTGGACTTTCAGTTTAGGCAGATTGACCATCGAACTGCACCCTCTGCATCAGTATACTTGCTTTCACTTAACATCTTCAATACGGTCGTAAGCAGCTAAAGAGGTGCGTGGCTTTTGCCCGTATTTTAGCCTCGAATCAATATCAGCAAGGCTCTAGCGGAGTGAAAGAAAACATTCTATAATTTATAATTGTGGGAAATGCGTTACTCATCGATGATGCGGAGAAACTGTCTGACAGCCTGGGGCAGCTCCCAGAGTCGGTGGCCAGCCCTGCTTTTGTGGTCGTTAGCGGTTTGCCCGGCACCGGTAAGTCTTACTTTTGCCGCAAGCTAACCGAAAAATTCCCCTTCATTATCCTTGAAAGCGATGCCTTGCGCAAAGCTCTTTTCTCATCGCCGAATTACAGTGCCGAAGAAAGTTCACGCCTTTTCCAGGCTATCCATAACCTCATCGAGAGACTCCTAAAGAAAGGTATCTCCGTTATTCTGGGCGCCACCAACCTCTCGGAAAGGAATCGAGAATATCTTTACAGCATTGCCGAGCACGCTGGCATTAAACTGATTATTGTGCGTGTCGAAGCCCCTCCCGAACTGGTACAGGCACGACTCAGCCGGCGCCAGGAAGATAAAGAGAGCAAATCGGAAGCCGACTGGACGGTATATCAAAAGATGAAACCCACAGTTGAGAAAATTAGTCACCGGCACTACGTAGTGGATACTTCCAGGGACATCACGCCGGTTTTAGAGAAGATTGCCCGAGAGATAAGGAGGTCAAGTGGAGGTTAAGGTCGTCGGTGGGGATATTACCCGCTTTGAAGCTGGTGCTATCATAGTTGACTTTTTTGAAGGAACGAAACAACCCGAAGGTGAAACTGCCCGGGTAGATGCGGCTCTGGGCGGAGCGATGTCCCAGCTTATCAGTCAAGGTGAAATTAAAGGTAAATGTAAAGAAATTACTATTATTCATAGTATGGGCAAGATTCCTGCCGGGAAAGTTGCTGTTTGCGGATTAGGTAAAAAATCTGAATTAAAGTTGGATATAATTCGTGGGGCTGTGGCTGAAACCTGCCGTTTACTGCGCCGCAGAAACGCCGGAACTATCGCCACTATTCCACTCGGGGTTGGCATCGCTGGAATCACGGCGAACGGTTCCAGCCAGGCGATAACCGAGGGTGCAATGCTTGGTCTCTACACATTCCGCAAGCACATAACCAAAGAGCCGGAATATACCGATATTAAAGAAATTACAATAATCGATTCCGACAGAAGCCAGCTACCGGCGTTAGAACAGGGTTGTCGAAAGGGGCAGATTCTGGCTGATGCAACTAATCTGACCCGCGATATGGTCAACGAGCCAGCCAACTTTATGACGCCGGCCGATATGGCGGAAACCGCATCCCGGCTAGCTTCCGAGTATAAACTAGAACTTATCGTCTATGAGCGCGAAAAGATGAAAGACCTCGGTATGGGAGCACTTCTGGGAGTGGCACAAGGCAGCCAACAACCGCCGAGATTTATCGTTCTCCGTTATAAAGCCGGAAATTCTGCGGAAAGCATCGCGCTCGTCGGCAAAGGGATAACCTTCGATTCGGGTGGTATTTCTTTAAAGCCAAGCGAGGGAATGGGGGAAATGAAGGGAGACATGGCTGGGGGTGCGGCCGTTATGGCGGCGATGACTGCCATTGCACAGTTGAAACCTAAGATTAATGTAATAGGGATTGTCCCTGCAACGGAAAATATGCCAAGCGGCACCGCCCTTAAGCCGGG
>JAZDIU010000060.1:0-11629 GCA_043804635.1 Chloroflexota bacterium | reverse complement strand
GCTATCGCCTTCGACAAAAGCCGGGTCTTCGAGCAGGATAAGCTCATCGGCCCCCATCGATAGCGGTTTCTTGACGACGTCTCTCAGGAGATTGATGCCCAGGCTCAGGACGGTGATCTTGCCGCCTTTGGCGTCCTTAATCTTAAGTGCGGCTTCGACCGCGTTTTCATCGAAAGGACTGATTACCGGCGGGACGCCGGCTGGCGGCACTACCTTATTAGCGGCCGCATCCACCTTGAAAGTGGCTGGCGGCGCTTCTGGGTCGAGTACCTGCTTGCAGCAAACAATCATGTTCATTTATGACTTTTCTCCTTGTTTCTTGTTCTAGTTTAGCTCGTCCGAAAACCAAGTAGATAATTTATCATCAAACCCACCAGCCGTCAAGTTAAATTGTTAGTGGAGTGATACTACAAATACTTGATTTAAGATTTATGATTTAGGAATAAAACGAAAGCGAAATGAAGCTAAAAACATTTATTTAATAACCTGAAAATTGAAACAAAGCAGCGTGAAACGAGGTTGAAACGAGCGTAGTTGTTTCCGGCTACATTTTAAGTAATTTTTTTCTTGACTAAACGACACGCCTATTTAGCCGTGTCGTTTTGCGGCTTGGCAGTCTATTTTATCTACTTTTAAGGTGCTGCGGCGGTCTGTTTATCCTGATGACTGATGATTAATAGTTATAGTAGCACTAATGTTCTGTGTTTGTCAAGGAAGATTTGTCGCTTTTAAAAATTTATAATTCTGGAGGTCTAGAGATGGATTACTTCTTCCGGATGGTCTAATGCTAAGAATAATAATAGATAATCTCTTAGATGTCGCGTAATTAAGAAATTGTGTCTGACGTGCTCTCTGCCATTCTCTCCCAACCAGCGGGCATAGTCGGGGTTAGTCAGTAATTGTCTCAAGTCATAAGCGGTACCCTCTATGCCATAAGAAAGGAGACCCGTGAATTTGTTTTTCACTTGAAGAGGTATTCCGCCGACGGCAGAAGCGACAACCGGTTTTCCTTTCCAAAGGGCCTCGCTTACGGTGAGTCCGAAACCCTCTCCCAGCGACTTCTGGACGATAATGGTCGATGCCCTTTGTAAAGCATTTATTTCGATATCGCTGCCCGGCGGGATAAGTAAAATATGTATATTAGGGTCGTTTCCAGCGGTTTCTTTTACTTCAGCCAGTACTTTATCCGATTCCGGGTCGTCGGCAGCAGTACCGCCGGCGAAGACGAGACGGCAGTCAATACTTCTTCTAACCATTTTAAATGCCTGAATTACTCCTACCGGGTCCTTGAGGTAATCGAAGCGAGATACCTGTGTAATGACAGGTTTGTCCGTCGGTATTTTATATTTTGACATAACCGAGTCAATCGTCTGCCGGTCTAGTTCCTTGTTCTTGTCGCTTAGAGGGTCGATTGAGGGAGAAATAAGAAACTGGCGAATCGGTAGTTTTCGAGAAAAAGAGGGAGCGGAAAAAACGGCCGCATCATACTGGTTGACCAGAGGCTCTAAAAATTGCCAGACTTCCTGATTTGGTCTGGATATATCGATATGACAACGCCATATCCACTTTTTACCTATTTCCTTTTTCTTGATAACCAAGCCTGCTGGTTGAGGGTCGTGAACAAAGATTATATCTCCGTTGAGTTCCAGTTCAGAGATGTTTCTTTTAGTCGTTGTTTGAAATGTAATGAAATCTTCAGGTGTAATGGTCTCTGTTCTACCGTGAAGGGCATTATGGAATTTTTTGGTTACCTGGAAGAACGGTTCGTCACCTTTAATGACGTTCCAGCGGATATCGACGCCAAGCTGTCCCGAGAGCGGCACCATTCGGCTCAGAATCTCGGCTACCCCGCCCCCGCTAAAAGTAGAGTTGATATTCTGGATTACTTTACCGGATAAAGCCGACGCCAGCAACCGGAGTTCCTCAATGGCACTCCGGCCGATGAATGGTTCGTAATCTTCTATTTTTAGCGGATATGCTTTTCGGTTAGTTGTATCAGAGCTGTTCGTAAGCCCTCCATGGTATAGGTATAAGGGTCGATGCGGGCGATTGCATCGGCTAATTCGGCTTCTCCCAGGCTATCTTTCAGCCAGATTGAAAAGTCATTAAGTCCTCGACCTAATCTCAGCCTGGACTCGAAGATATGATAATAAAGAGCACCAAGGCTAATCTTGCGTAATGCTTCTATAAACTGTCTAAGGTCGTGAACTACGTAAGGCGTAGGTATTATCGCACTGGTTGATTTCAAAAAATAAAATTCTTGCCCGGGCATTACCCGCCGGTTATCGGGGTTTGCCGTCAGATACTCTTCCATTAAGCCAACGAGCCTTTCTCTTAAAGCCCCCAAAGTAGAAAAACTGATGGTATCGATGCTAGCCAGCCTTTCACCGAAAACATTATCTCCAAGCGCCTCGCTCACCCAGACAGCGAAATCATTGGAAGGCTCGGGTGTCAGGTAGTGGCTTTGCTCTAAAAAGTGATGCGTATGATAATAGACTACCGAATCCGGTGCTCCCTTTAAGACATCAGTCAATTCCCGGAGGTTGGTAGCCTTAAGGCCGGTTAACTCCGGCAGGTGCACCCGACTGGTAAAGCGGAAGGGCTCTTTAGCTTTCTTAACTTGGTGCCCATAATTGGTAAATGTGTTCCGGATAAGCCGGGCGTTGGGAATGACGATTGTACTCTCGTCGAGAGCTTTAATCCGGGTATGGTTCCAGGTTACCTCGATAACATGACCTTCCTCTCCAGTTTCGAGCTTAATATAGTCACCGACCTTAATTTCTTTACCGGTGTTAAGCTGAAACCCGGCAAAGAAGTTGGGTACGGCATCTCTTAGAGCCAGAGCAGCCGCAAGGACGACTACTACTATAAGCAAGAAAAGAGAAGTAGTCGGCGCTCCCCAGGTATCGAGCAATACCAGACCCAAAACGATAAAAGTCAAAACGCTTGCCGCATTCCTGATAAGCTTAGCCACCTGCTCCGATAGTTGTTGCTTTTGTCCGTAGAAAAGTACTAAACCGTCGATAATATGTAGCAGAGTAAGAGCAAGTGAGATTAAGAAGAGTGATAATAGCCCTTTGGCAATCACAGTCTTCCAGAGCGCCGGAAGTGCAGATACCATCAGGGCTATAGCAGCACTGAAAATCAAACACCAGAGGGTAGAAGGCTCTTTTATTGCTTGCACTAACATCTTGCTCGGCTGCCATCGGCTCCGCTTGAGCCATCTATTCAAGCGCTGATATCCCAGTGCTCTCAGGGCTAAGAGTATGGTTAGAACAATGATAAAGACGGCGACCGGGGTGACTACGGACATCCAGTTTGTTAAGAGCCATTTATAAGCCAAAGTTAAAGGACTTGCCGGCATACCCCAGATATCAACGGCAATGAGAACGGCGATGATTGTGATGATACCTGTAGCGAGGATTCTACCGAGTCTCATAGCATACTCGGATAAGCGGCGTCTTCGGCCGAAGAATATTATCAGTCCGCCCACGATTTGAAGAGCAGTCACAACCAGCGAAGCTAAAAGAAGTGTCCACAGCCCACGGCTAATCGGGCTTTTCCAAAGTGGCTGAAGAGATGAGACTGCCAGACCGAGATAGACACCAATGATTACGCTCCAGGAGATAGAAGCTCGTCTGGTAACCGTAACAATTATTTTATCTGCGGGCCATTTTGCTCTTTTTGCCCACCTGTCTAGTCGTTCAAAACCTAGCTTTCTTAAGTAGTAGAAAGCTATCAAGCTGGCAATAAAAACTACTACAGGTAGGATAATAACCTGCCAGGATACATTCACTTCGCCTCACCCCCTAGACGAGAGTCAAGCAGCATTTCAAGGAATGTAATAACTTGGGCGGGAGATTCCAGAGAATAGCCAGCGGCAGTTTCCTGATTTGCCTCACCGACAAACACAGAAATGCCTTTTCCGTAGTCGTCTATTGCTTTAAAGGCATCTTCGTCAGTCAGGTCGTCTCCGAGGTAGATTGGGACTAAGCCGCTGTTTATACCTCCCTTTCTACATCTCTTCATCAGCAACTTTACTGCTTTTCCCTTATCCCAGTCAACCGCCGGTCTGACTTCATATACCTTTTTGCCGGTAGTTATTCTAACTTTTCCTGAGATTTTAGCGCCACTGATGACGCGCTCGAAAATTTCTTTTACTTCTTCGATTTTTTCCTCGGCAACCAAACGATAATGGACACTCAAACTGAGTCCCTTATCTTCGACAATAATGCCTTCGATGTTTCCTAAGGTACGCTTCAATACCGTGGAGATAACATCCAGGACAGGTCTAATTTCATTGACTACGGGATGAATATAATTGATTCCAGGGCCTTCTATTTCCAGGCCGTGATTACCGGCGTAAATAATACCATGCATTTTGACTTTACTTTTAATATCTTTTAGAGCTCGTCCACTGATAACGGATAACGTTAATCCGTGCCGCCGTTTTAAAGATTCCAGTAGTTGTCTCACATTATCGGCGAGGTCAGCCATTTCCGGGCGTCCTACGATAGGGGTAAGGGTACCGTCATAATCTATAAGGAGCAGAATGTGCTTGGCGTCTTTCAGTTGCTGGCTGATGTCTTGCCAGCGAGTGAGAAGGTGCTCCAAAATTAACCTCCGGCTTCGAATTTAACCAGCTCGGTAATTATATCGGCAGCCCATTTGTAGATGTTATTTTCGCGGACAAGCTCCCTCATTTTGCACATCCGCTTCTGCCGTTCCTCCAGCGGCATTTCTAAGGCTTCTTTAATCGCTTCAGCAAAATGGTCGGTGGCAAAAGGATTTACCAGTACGGAGTCGGTTAGTTCTTTAGCGGCACCGGTAAAGGGACTCAGAATAAGCACCCCGTCTTCGTCAAATCGGCTGGCAACGAATTCTTTAGCTACCAGATTCATACCATCGTGAAGCGAGCTTACCACACAGAAGTTTGCCATCCTTCTCAATGCCATCAAAGTCACCGGCGAAGCGTGTTCCCAGAGTGTTATTATTGGTTTCCAGCGTCTGGCGCCGTGTTTCCAGTTAATCTCTTCAACCAGGTTGTCAGTTTCTTCCTGTAGTCGACGGTAGGACTCGATTAGAGTGCGGCTTGGCACACCAGCTTGGATAAAAACAGCGCGTTCTTTATACCTCGGGTATTTCTCCAGAAACCGGTCGAAAGCGCGGAACCTATCCGGAATACCTTTAGTATAGTCAATCCTGTCCAGTCCTATACCTATCATCTCGTTGTCGAGTCCCAGCGAGTTCTTTAGTCTTTCTATCTCTTTATCTACCTCATCTTTCTGGGCATCCGAAGAAAGTGCTTCGAAGTCAACGCTAATCGGGAAGGGTTTAACCTCTGTTTTTTTCCCACCACGGGTTATCGTGTCGGTGTCCCAGGCAATATTTGCCTCGAGTGTCTGGTCTACGGTTTCCATAAAATTTCTACAATGATACCGGATATGGAAGCCAAGAAGGTCGTTCCCTAAAAGACCGTCAAGAATTTCATTCTGCCAGGGACAGATGCGAAAGGCTTCGGGATTGGGCCAGGGAATATGCCAGAATTGAGCAGTGATAATGTTCGGATTTTTCTCTTTGATTAGGCGGGACAGTAATGCCAGATGATAGTCCTGAATAAAAACGAAAGCCTTTTTACCTCCAGCCTCCTCCAGGACGCTTTGCGCGAAAATTTCATTTACTTTTTTGTACATATTCCAGTCGGATTCTTCGAATATGGGTCTGGTGTAAACGATATGGCACAGCGGCCAGAGAGCTTCATTAGAAAAGCCGTTGTAATGGCCGTCTACCTCTTCTTTAGAAAGCCACACCCGCTTGAGGGCATACCGAGGATTTGCCGGCGGCACCATTACCTTGTTGTCCTTATCGACTACTTCGGTATCGGCTTCTCCGCTCCCGTGAGCCACCCAGGTCCCCCCGCAAGCTTGCATTACCGGGTCTAGTGCTACCGTAAGACCGCTAGCCGGCATCTGTGAAATAATCTTCCGACCAGAAAAAGCGTGGATATATGGCTCCCGGTTCGATACCGCCATAAAGAGGTAGCCCGAGAGTTTTTCCTTCACTAATTCATTTAAGCTCTCTCGTGTCCACAAGGGTTCCTCCTATTAGTGGCTTAAGATTAGCTTTCTTGGTTGAAAGGGTATTAGAAGCTGGCAATACGCTGGAGGACAATTGTAAATAATACTCTAGAAGCTCTTGGATAGCAATACGTATGCTTACTTATTGTTATCCAGAGATATACGTAAAATTCGTTTACTTAAAATCTTTTTCTTTCTTCACCATCTCCATAAACTGGTCGAAGAGGTAGGTACTGTCCAGCGGTCCCGGCGAAGCTTCGGAGTGGTATTGGATACAGAATATGGGTAATTCTTTATGGCGTAAGCCTTCCACTGTGCCATCGTTCAGATTAATGTGGGTAATCTCCAAACCATTTTTAACGGTATCGGGGTCGACGGCATAGCCGTGGTTCTGGGCGGTAATATAAACTCTGCCGGTTGCCAGCTCGCGGACAGGGTGATTACCGCCGCGATGCCCGAACTTCAGTTTGAAATTCCTGCCGCCGAAAGCTCGTGCGATTAGCTGGTTGCCTAGGCAAATACCCATAATTGGTTTCTTCTCGACCAATTGCCGTACTGTATCCACTATGTAACCCAGCAATTCCGGGTCGCCCGGACCAGGCGAAAGCAAAATACCATCCGGTTTCAGACTTAATATTTCTTTAGCCGAAGTGGTGCAGGGGACTACGGTTGCCTGGCAGCCCCGGAGATTAAGAAGTCGGAGAATATTGAATTTTAACCCGCAGTCCAGTGCTACTATGCTGTAGGGAGATTTTGAGGTACAACGGTCTGGTTCCCATTGATAAGTGATGGGAGTGGTAACCTGCCTGACAAAATCGATTGCTCCGTAATCAGGCTGGCTTTGTAACTCGGCCAGAGCTTCTTTCGGGTTTTTAGCCAGAGTAATTGTGCCCATCATTACTCCAGTAGAGCGAAGCTTACGGGTGATGGCACGGGTATCGACTCCATAAATTCCCGGAATGCCGCTTTCAGCCAAATATTGGTCTAATGTCTTGACATTGAGGTAATGGTTGGGGTCGAAGCATTCCTCTCTGACCACGAAGCCCCTGACCTGAATTTTGTTCGATTCCGCATCCTTTTCGTTTATACCGTAGTTACCGATGAGCGGGAAAGTCGGGACGACAATCTGGCCGGCGTAGGAAGGGTCGGTGAGCATTTCCTGATAGCCAACCATACTGGTATTAAAAACTACTTCTCCATACGTCTCAATTTCGGCCCCGAAGGCATAACCTTCGTATGCTGAACCGTCCGCTAGAACAAGCGTCGCTTTTTTAGCCATGAAGTTTTACTGTGTCCTTCTTTCTAAATTGAATCGAATCGTCCTTATATACTACCCCCCCCTGAAATATAGTTGCCATCACTTTACCTTTCAGGCTATAACCAGCTAGGGGAGTATTCTTACCTTTAGAAACGAAGTCCTTGGTATTAACTATCCATCCTTTATTCGGGTCGAAGATAGTAATATTAGCCGGAGCACCAATTGTCAGTGTGCCTAGTTTGCCGTGTTTATCACCGATAATCCTGGCTGGCTGGCTGGTTAGTTTGGCAATAAGAGCCGGCAGGCTTAGTTTGCTGTCGTGTCGCATATTGCTAGAGTACGTCATGGTGACGGTGATTTTTTCTATTTCGAGAACAGGGTCATACACTATGCTCATTAGACTGCCCAAAGCCGTCTCTAAGCCACTAAAGCCAGATGCAACAAAGGCGAACTCACATTCCCTGTCGACTTGAGTGTGAGGAGCGTGGTCGGTGGCAATGATGTCGATCGTGCCATCTTTGAGTCCTTCAATCAAAGCTTTAATATCATTTTGAGTCCTGAGGGGCGGATTTACTTTGGCAAGGCTGCCAAAGGTATCAACCGTTTCCTCAGTCAGCGTCAGGTGATGTGGTGTGACCTCAGCCGTAACTCGGATACCCGCTTTCTTTGCCTGGCGGATAAGCCCAACCGAGCCGCTGGTAGAAACGTGGGCGATATGAATCCAGCCACCGGTCTCTTTAGCCAGTCGCAGGTCGCGGGCCACCATATTTTCTTCGGCGGCGGCTGGTATGCCCGGGAAGCCCAGCTTTGCCGAAATTCTTCCCTCATTCATCAACCCACCCGCCGATAGTTTCTTATCTTCGCAGTGGTCTATAATCGGTAATCTTGAGTCCCGACTAAATTCCAGCGCTTTGCGCATCAGCGTAGAATTTGATACCGGCTCACCATCATCGCTGAAACCGACCACTCCGGTCGATGCCAGCTTTGCCATCGGCACTAGCTCTTCCCCCTTTCTCCCTTTCGTAATACAGCCGATTGGTAAGACGCGGATTATTCCTTCTTTCACTGCCTTTGACTTCACATACTCGATTGTTTCCTTGTTATCTAAGGGTGGGTTAGTGTTAGGCATGCAACAAGCAGTTGTAAAGCCGCCTCTGGCTGCCGCTCTAGTTCCAGTTGCTATGGTCTCCTTCTCTTCGAATCCCGGCTCTCGCAGATGGCAATGGAGGTCGATAAATCCGGGGCAGACAATTAAGCCACTGGCATTTAGAAGGTCGTAATACGGTTCAGGAGGGAGTTCTTCACCCTTGCCCAGCCACGAAATTTTGCTTCCTATTATCAATAGGCTGCCGATTTCATCAATTCCTTGGCTGGGGTCGATGATGCGGCCGCCTTCAATCAGCAGTGGCTTCACTCTGCTTCTCCTTCTGGTGTGTTTCGGCAAAAAAGCCTGGCTTAAA
Organism: Chloroflexota bacterium; assembly: GCA_043804635.1. Taxonomy (GTDB): domain Bacteria; phylum Chloroflexota; class Dehalococcoidia; order Dehalococcoidales; family UBA2162; genus JAZDIU01. Next base: position 2,834 of record JAZDIU010000060.1, on the reverse strand, counting down.
ACCTTGAGCTTCGGCGTCGCTGGCTGAACCGAATAAAATCAAGTTCTCCGTGCTGATTTTTCTCGCCAGGTGACTGTCCGCCCGGTGGTATTTTTTGAATTCTACCTTTCCTTCATGCCACTCGGAGCTGGCGATAAAACCTGGCTGGACTTCCTGCTCGCAGTAGGTACATCTAAGGATTAATGTTTTATCGCGGAGTAACTTAAACTCAGGCAGGAGGTAACGTTTTTCATTAGGGCTATTCGAAACGCAGTTGGGATTAGGACATTGAATTCCGACCGTTTTTTTATATCCTTCATAAGCTACTCTGCTGGAACGCTTACTTTTCTCAGGTACTTTAACCTCGCTGGCTCCCATTAATAGGGCGATTAGTGCCATTCTGACCGGCACACCATGTTTTGCTTGCTGGAAGTAGACACTTCCAGGATATTCGTCGAGTTCATAGGCAAGTTCGTTCACTCTGGGTAAAGGGTGCATTACGAGCGGTTTTTTCTTGAATGCTCCCAGAAGTTGTTTATTCAGGACTGTATAACCTTCCGAGGATTGTTTTCTCCGCTCGGTTTGGAGACGGGTAACATATATGACGTCAGTCTTCCCCAATGCTTCCGAAATGCTCAATTCGGGAATGGGAGCTTTGACTGCTTCCGGCCATAGCGACATAGTGTAAGGCTGGACGGGGGCGATGTATATTACGTCGGCTTCCCCGACTATCGATTTACTTTCATCGGATTTGACCTTTTTGGGGACGTAGTCATATTCGGTGCGTAGTTTTCTAAGGACTACTTCCGGCATATCCACGTTTTGCCCCGGCGGCCAGCACAGGACTTCGGCACCGAACCTGGCTAATGCGTAGATTAACGAATGCACCGTTCTGCCGTATCTGAGGTCACCCATCAAACAGACCGTCAAACCTCTGATACTTCCCTTGTTTTTCCTCATTGTGTAGAGGTCGCATAGGGTTTGAGTGGGGTGTTCATGGGCACCGTCCCCGGCGTTGATTACCGGCACCCGGGCAAAATCAGCGGCTACTTTAGCCGCTCCTTCCAGTGGATGTCTGAGTACGATTATATCGGCATAATTTTCCAGCACTCGTACTGTATCGGTGAGAGTTTCACCTTTAGCTGCAGAGGAGGATACACCGGCTTCAGCGAAAGACAAAACGTCTCCGCCCAGTTTATGCATTGCTCTTTCAAAAGAGCCGCGGGTTCGCGTGCTGGGTTCATAGAAAAGAGTTGCCATATCTTTGTTATGGCAAAGTTCCAGGTCCTGTCCTTTTTCCAGAGCTGAACCCATCTCATCAGCCAGGTCAAGGACGGCTTCGATTTCTTCGTTGGTGAAGTCGTTTATCGATATTAAATCTCTTCCCGCAAATCCCGCCAAGTTCACCTCCTCTATACTACAATGTCATTGCAAGCGAAGCGAGGCAATCTCTACCAATCTTCCTCTCTTCTTCGTTGCCATTCCCCTCACGCTGTAGTTGCATTACCCTTCGTTACAGCACTTTCGACTTTCGTAATAGCTACTTCATCTGTGCCATCGATTTCTTCAAGCTGGACCCGTATCTCCTCGTTTCTGGAACTTGGTATATTCTTGCCCACGTAGTCCGCGCGAATGGGTAGCTCGCGGTGACCGCGGTCGATAAACACGGCTAACTGGATGGTACGGGGCCGCCCGAGGTCAATCAGAGCATCCATTGCCGCTCGGGTGCTCCGGCCGGTGTACAAGACATCATCGACCAGCACTACTGACTTATCGGTGATGTCTGTGGGGATTTCTGTCTGGTGGACTTGAGGTTTATTATTCAATGAACCTAGGTCATCGCGGTAAGGACTTATGTCCAGAGCTCCGACTGGTATTTTGACACCATCGAATCTCTCGATGTTGTCCGCCAGCCGTTTTGCCAGAGGTACACCACGGGTGTGCATACCAACCAGTACCAGATTCTCGGTAGAACTGTTCCGTTCGATAATTTCGTGGGCGATACGGGCAAGGGTCCGCCTGATGTCTCCGGCGGTCATTATCACTTTTTTAGCCATTAAAAAACCTCCTGCCACTGCTGGCAAGAGGTTGTTTTACCTGAATTGCTTCTTATTCCCTTGCCAGTCTCTCAGGGCTAGCTTAAAGGTTCGTTAGGTTCCTTTAGTTTGGATTATTATAACTCTTTACTTAGATGATTGCAAATATGATTACATAATACTTGACAACTGGGTTTATAATTGGTACTAATGGCTTTTTTGCCAAAGAGACAACCTTGTGTAGGCTGCCAATAATACAGGAGGTGACCTCAGATGGCAACGGAAAAAGCTAAAGTAGCTGAAGCGGCAAAGCGTTTCTTCCCCTGGTATAGCGCAGAAGAAACCACGGGACATCTCGGTTCCCAGAAGGGCACTCTGCAAAAAGGCATTGAAAAAGTCGCTTTCGATGCCGCAATACGTCTTATCCCACTTTTACCCGACAAAAGCTTGCTATCTATTTTTGAACGTAAAATAAAGACATCAGCCTATCGGGAACAAGCCGAGTTTGTAGAAGAGATAATATTAATGGTGAAGAGGAGGCTCTCGTCACCGGAATTTAAGAAAGTATCGGTGAAGTTGCTGAAGAGAATCGGTTACCAGGGCACTATGGTCCTGGCAAAAAGGCGGGAATTTCGTGAAACGTACCATTGTAACCCACCCGGGTTTCTGGCTATCAGTCCCTCGATGAGATGCAACCTGCGTTGCGTCGGCTGTTACGCTGGCGAATACAGTCAGAAGGATGACTTGAGTTCTGATTTATTGCAAAAAGTAGTCCGCGAGGCTAAAGAATTGGGCATCGTTTTTATGGTAGTCATCGGT
>JAZDIU010000059.1:0-2635 GCA_043804635.1 Chloroflexota bacterium | reverse complement strand
GGTGTCTTGACTATAACGAAGATCAATCCCCCCGTCACGACCGGCCTTAAAACTTTCAAGATTAATGCTCCAGTCTTCTTGAAGCAAATCCCGAACTAACAATTCAAAATCCAAGCTTGATAAAGCTTTGAAGTCATATGCCATAGTGTAACCTTGTTGAGTTATGTATTTGAGCAGGTGAGATGTATTTTACGACACTTTTTAGTGTTTCTTGGAAGTTTATCGGTAATCACGTACCCTGTTAAAAAAAGTCCCACCTATGCGAGTCCGCGGAGTTTGGTGCAGAGTTGATGACCGAAGATAGGATTGGAGTTTCTACGGTCTTCTTGCCACCGTTCATTGTCGATTTTTTACGTGAAAAAAGCTCATATCCTTGATGTAAAAGAGCTAAGCTGATGAGGGCAGTGAGAGAAGTAATCAGTTTTCGTTTACTTCAATTCATCATATATTTTTGTTCATCACCAATCGCCGACAGCGTTCCAGTGTGTAGCAGATAAACTCCAGCGTTTCCTCCAACCGGTTGAATTCCATCCCCGGTCTCCATGCCGCGGCCGATGCAATTATTTCGTGCCACGGCTCCCCGAGCGTTTCCATTGCCCAACGCGCCGCCTCGGGCTTAGACGCGATGCGCCTATGTTCCAGCATGTACAGCGACCGGCACATGGTCAGGATGGCATAAGCCTGGTATTCGCCGCTCTGGAAGCGCTCCGGAGACGGGAACGGCGGCGACCACCACTCGCGTAAGCTCCCGCGCACGGCCTGGCGCAAATCGTCCGGGCTGACCGGATCAATCATGGATTTCAGCGGCGGCCCTGCGACGGCGATCCCTTTTTCACGCAAAATCCAGCGCTGGATCATCCATTCGCTGCCGAGCTGCTCGACGGCGAAGTGACCGTCCACGCCCAACCAGGGATGACATGCGGGAGCCGGGTCGTAGCGGCAGAGCGCCTGCCTCGGAATGTACGCGCCTTCCAGCCTCGTCGCCCACGTCAGGCCGCTGGTTCGCAGGCGGGCGTGCATGAGCTAAAAAGTTATGGGCGCAATAAAGAATTATCACCTCCCCTATAAGAAGTGGTTCATGCCGCATTCTAGTAAGAAATAAGTTTCCACATTCCCTACCCTAAATAGTACAGCATAAGGCTGTTGTTGTCGAATCTATTCGCGAGTCCTGTACCTTTTATCTAATTTTTTCTGCATGTTTCTTAGATGTTTTTCACTTCCTCGTATGTGGTGTTGTTTGTCCTCATTGGCATATCTGCAATAGGTGTCAAATAGCCCAAACCACTGATCTAATGTTAGATCCGATGGCTTTAATCCTTCTAAGTTCTGTAATCTAGTAATAATTGAGAGTTGCTTTTTAGAAAAGATTTTACTGAAGGCTTCAAGAACTGTGGGGGCCCATTGATTGTAGCCGTAAATAACAAAGTCACGAAAATGCTGCTGATCTTTCCCTGGTACTAATGGTCTAGGGCGTCTGTCAAAATGTGCAAATACAATGCTCACTTTGGGCCTTGGCTCGAAATAATCTCGGCCGATTTTACGTATTATCCGAACCTCGAAATCGACCGCAGTTAGTATTGAGACTTGCGAATTCTTGTAATATCGCATTCCTGCGAACCTATAAGCTGCTGCTTCTTGCATTATTAGGTAGATGTCGGTTGGGAGGTTGTCGGAGGATGTTAACTTGCCAACAATATCAGCGGTATAGTTGAACGGAATATTCGAAAAAACCTTATATTCTTCTTGTGGTGGTTGCCATTTCAGGAAATCACAAATAACAAGCTGAAGGTTACCCCGGATATTAAGTGACGATAGTTCCTCGGCGAACTTGGCATCTCGCTCAACAGCAATAACACGCCCAGCCTGTTTCAAAAGTTCTCGAGTTATCATGCCTTTGCCGGGCCCAATCTCGATAACCAGATCACGGAGATTGATATTAGACAACCCGAGAAGCTCTCTTACAACCCCTGGCTGGCGGATGAAGTTTTGAGAATGCTTCAACTCCCTTTCGGGTGACATATCAATCACTCTGTTTTTCGATTTTGAGCACCATGCAATCAAACCAACTTATTTCACATAAGTTGAATTGTTTCAGATAATAGGAATGTACAATGCATCCAAAGCCGAGGTAGATCCTTGTCCGGAAGTTTCTCTGGAATTACGACGACAAAATCCACGTCGCTATCCTGGTCGAAACCGCCGTATGCCAGAGAACCGTACAGATACATGCAAATGAATTGGTTCTCTAATATTTCCTGCACGTCCGGTAACAGTTCATTCAGGACCGCGTTGACTTCAGGATAGGGAGTAGGGTGGTTTGGCATCATGTGTTTGTAGGTCCCGCTTTGTGCGGGACAGTTGCATGTGGGCTTCACGCTAAAAGCGTGACCTACACGCTCCGGATACGCCCGTCCTCCACTACCCAAATGCTCGTGGCAAACTGCTCGATAAAATAGCGGTCGTGGACGACGGCCAGCACGGTGCCGGTGTACTTGCTAAGGGCCTGCTCGAAGCGGGCGCGTGAGGGGATGTCCAGGTGGTTGATCGGCTCGTCGAGCAGCAGGAAGGTGCATCCCTGCGCCACGAGCAAGGCCAGTTGCAGGCGGGCGCGCTCGCCGAAGCTCAAGTCACGCGC
>JAZDIU010000058.1:0-5063 GCA_043804635.1 Chloroflexota bacterium | reverse complement strand
CTCTTCTCCGGTCATCTTTTAATCCTCTCCAGAATCGCTTTAAGCTGGTTAAACTGCCCGCCCAGCAGCACGGCCAGCTCCTTGCCGGCCGCCACCAAAAAGGCATGGCGGTCTTCGTATACCTGGCTCATCTGACGCAGGCAGGCGGCGATAAGTTCGTCCATCAGTACCGGCACATGAGTATTAATCAAGGTGTTGAGGAAAGCAAACGAGCGGCTAAACTCCTTTATTTCCTCAGGAGAGCAAAGGTAGACAAAGCTGTGAACACGGGCGGGCTTGGGCGGCAGGTAATGGCATATTCTTTCGCCCTCCTTGTACCCCACCACGAGAACCTTGAACTCGGTCCGCAGCAGCTTTAAAAGCTGAGGATTGGACTGGTAGATTTCCTCCTCGGTAGCCTCATTTTTACCTCGGGCAATGGGACGCCGCCCGGGCTCGATGCTGCTGGTAGCCACCTGGTAGACAACACCGTACAGCTCCACCGGTAAATCCCGGGTTTTCACCAGGCTGCCCAGCGGCGGCGACTGATAAAGCTCGTAGCACTGGGCGACCAAATCAGTGGTGCTGGCTTCAATCACCTCACCAACTCTCATAAACAAATCCTTTGTTAAATCCTAATATCTAAATACAAAATCTATCACCTCTTTGGCAAATCGGAAAGTCCGCTCTTCCAAATCATAATGTTTTGCGGTTCTAGCTTCGGTCATTAAGTCGCTTCGCTCCAAATCCTGATATCTAAGCACCAAATACTAAACAATATCTAAATCCAGAACTGTTTAGTTCTTTGGATTTTGGCCATTTGAATTTGTTTAGAGTTTAGAAATTAGTATTTAGAATTTATTTTACTCTATTTCTTCTTCGCTTCTTCTTTCTTCACCTTTGACTGCTTGGGCTTCTTCACATTGCCTCTGCCTTTGGTTCCCATTTCTTTCCCTCCTATTTTTTGAAAACTATTTTAACTTCCCTAATTCTAGAGCAAAGATTTGTCTAACTGGTCTTCGACAATCTGGCTTACCGTTTTCGGCTCAATCAGCAAGCCCTCTTCCCTTTCGGCTCTGCGGATTTCTTGTAAAGCATCGCGACTAAAATCAAAGCCAATAAAGATACCCTTTTCTCTTTTATCTCGCTTCATCGCTACTTCAAAGTTTTCTATGTCAGGTCTGCCGACTTGGTCGGTGCGTTTGACCTGGATAGGTATATAGCGGTCTATATCTCCGAATAAATCTAAACCCTCTTTCTTCTCTTTCTTAATATCCTCAATGGGATATAGCTTGCCATCAATCCCTTTATCTCTGACTCTAATCTTGTTCGGCACTCCGCCCAAAGCATTAACTGCCCAGTTTTGGAACTCAAAGGCTGGATATACTCGTAGCTCTTCCACCGTCTTGGGCAAGTCTTTAATGATAAAATCTTTCCCCTCTTTAATTCCCGTAGTATCTTCAAGGCGTTTCGCCACCACTCGGCAGGCAGTAGGCGATATGTCTATACCAATCCACTTTCTTTCCAACAATTGAGCTTTTACGATAGTTGTCCAGCAACCGCAAAACGCATCTAACACTATATCGCCTTCGTTGCTGCTGGCTTTGATTATATTCTCCAAAAGAGCAAGTGGTTTTTGAGTAGGATAACCCAACCTCTCCTTTTTATCTGAGGGCATTATAGGCTGTATAGGCCAGACGTCATCAGGTATTTTCCCTAAAGGATTCGGTTTATAACCGCTGTAGACTTTATCACCTCTATATGATTTATCGTAACGGCTTGGTAAACTATTGATTACGTCAGCCGAATACGGTTGTCTAACTTCATCAAGGTTAAATGTCCATTTCTCACCTTTGGTATAGAGGAATATGACTTCATGCTTTTTAGCAAACCTTCTTTTAGATGCACCTCCACCTCTGAAATACCATATAATTTCATTTTGAAAATTTCTATACCCAAACAAGTCATCTCTATCCAACATGACTTTAATGTAATGCGAAGCATGCCAATCGCAATGATAATAGAAACTTCCCGTTGGTTTTAGCACTCTATATAATTCCTTCACTCTTGGATGCATATAATCAAGATAGGCGCTGACATTTTCAAATCTATCCTCAAAATGCCTTTTTTCCTGCTCCTGCCAGAAAGCCACGTAGTTGCGGTTAGAGCTAAACGGCGGGTCTATATAAATCAAGTCTACACTGTCGTCCGGTATTTCTTTGAGCTTTAACAGGCAATCGCCGCAATAAATCACATTTGTGTCCACTCTTTCCACCTCCCTAACTATATGGACTCATTATACAACAGTATTATTATCAACTTAAATATGGACACTCCCCAAAGGGAGTAGCCTGCGGAGAGGGGCGCCAGCCAAGTATTAATAAACCAACTTCTTTTTCAAACCGGGGCGTCTAAGAGGGGTGCAGACCCCTCTTTCTTTTTCTCCCCCTTCCCTTGCCAAGGGAAGGATTGAACACCATGGGCAATTACATGTGCTCATTAGTGCAGAAATCCGCGAACACAAATTGGCGGGGCAGACGCTCTTCCTCACATGAATCCACGGAAGTAGCAGTGACGCATGGGGTTTCTTGAATCACGTCTAATTCCACAGCCATTATATGCATTGAGTTGTACAAGGTCAAATTTGTCAGAATAGTGCTGTTGTTGCCGTCACAAAAAGATGTTTTGTTGGATAGATTCTCGGCCACTTTTGCTAGGGTTGTCTAGAGCCGCTACGATTCGAATTCTGACTGGCCAGCCATTTTATACCGGCACGCCTATTTTCTGTTGAGCTTTATGCGCCAGTCTGCGCCAGACGAGGAGATAGGCCAATAGCCCCAGGATAATAACCACGCCCGCGACGATACCCCCGATAAGACCCCAGTTGGTCGATGCCGGTTGCACCGTGCCGGTAATTCCCGGACTTCCCGGAGCTACCGGTCCGGAGACTGAAACGGTGAACTGGCCGGACAAGTCTCCGATATTAACCGTATAGTTTCCTTCGGCGGACTTCTTTATGGAAAAGGTTATGACCCCGGTCTGGCCGGCGGCGACGCTGATATCCTTTTGGGCCTCTTCGGCGCCATTAACTTTACAGATAGCGGTATATGAGCCTTCATAGCCTCCGGTATTGGTAACCGTGGCCGAGATAGTAACCGGCTCGCCCGGCTGGACGACGCCTGGAGTCACCGCGAGGCCGGAGATAGTAAACCTGGCCGGTCCCGGCGCCACGGTTGGCGCAGGCGTGGATGCCGGCGGTTGCGTCACCGTTGACTCTTTAACCTGGTAATTGGCATAAAGATTATCCACACTCACGGTGTGTCTCCCGCTAGAACCTGAGTCCACGTTGAAGCTCACCGTCTGACTAGCGTCGCCTTTCAGGGTCACCGTCTGAGTCCGGACTACTTCATTGTCTATCTTGAGTTTTACTTCATAGCTACCGCCGAGGTCGCCGTTATTGGTAACCCGGGCGCTAATCTTTAAGCTTCCCCCGGGGCTCACTTCGGCCGGAGATACCGCTAAATCGGCGACAACGAAGCTGGCAGGTCGCGTGCCGGCCATGATTGTATAGATCGAAAGGTGATCCAGATTGGCGGAAATGCTGTCGTTACCCGGTGCAACGGTGCAGGCCATTCTTTCCCAGCTATGATTTACTTCGTTCCAGGTGGCGATATAGAGATTTTCTTCCGGTATCCCTTCGGGTATCAATTTCACCTCATATTTAAGTGTTAACAGCGCCGGCGGTTCAAAACGGGCGCCGTTGGGGCCGATATCGTAAGCGCCTCCGATGATTTCCGTGTTCTGTGATGCGTCCGGGGGAGTCACCATCTTTTCCACCGCTATTGAAGATAGCACCGAGTCAGCTCTGTTCTTGACCACCGTACCCTTGCCGATGAAAAGATTAGCTTTAATATCTACGCTCGGGGCTTCGATGTCTTCCATCACCCGAAAGTCATGACTGGTTACTGCTATGAGCGGGGTAATCCTTTTTTCACCGACAACACCCCCTCCTCCACCTCCGCCGCCCCCACCGTCTGGCGGGCTAGTGCTCGCCGTAACCTGTACCATACCGTTAGCCCAGGTGGCCGTAGTAATCTCCTGGGCGTCCTTATCTCCGAGGAGCCCGTTCTGCAGGTTAATGGTGCTGCTGGTGCCGGCGGCGCCGACCACATGGAAATGTATTTCCGCCAAGTAGCCCGAGCCTGTAACCCCCGGTGCATTAGGGACATTGTTGATAACCCTTGTCGTACCCGGGGTAATATCTCCCCACTGTGATACCGGAATCGTCGTGCTTCCAATGAGGCCAGCCGTAACACCCGTTACCTGAATTACCGCGGGGTTATAGGTAATATCGTATTGCGCGGCATCGAAGTCGATGACGCTATCGATGTTTACCCTGGCGATAAAACTACTGCCCTCGGCCACCTGCGCGGTCGTCACGCCGATACTTACCGCGTTGGCGGCAATGGTGGGCGAAGCCGGCACCGCCAGCAGGGCTAAGAGACCCAGCGTTACCACCGTCCGGATAATCATTTTTTTCATTGTTTCATCCGCTATCTATCTGCCACAAAGGTTGTTAATCAACCCGGATATTTCCTTTCCGCTCTCCTTACTTAGGGAATAATAATCAACTCTACGGCCGTGATGTCCAGGGCGTTCCAATATCCGTCCTGATTGGCGTCGGCCCAGGTAGTTTCGTCATAGCCGGAATCTTCCATGATGATGTGTTCGATGTAGGTTATGTCACTAATATTAACTTGATTGTCCCTGGTGGCATCACCGACCTTATACACCTTAACGAGAACCGTAGCACCGCTGGTATTGCCGAGGGCATCGGTAACGGTAAGCGCTACGGTGTAGTTACCGGAAGTGGCGAAACTATGGGTGGGATTGGCCGCGGGGCTCGTGCCGCTGTCTCCGAAGTTCCAGGCATAGGTGTAACCGGGTTTACCGCCCGCCGCGCTCGCCGTGAAAGTTACTGACTGATTAACCAGGGTCTCGGTAACGTTAGCCGAACAACCGGCCGTCAGGGCGGCATAAACGGTGATATAGTTGGGTATGGTCTTGGTATTGCTGCTACCCAG
>JAZDIU010000057.1:0-15365 GCA_043804635.1 Chloroflexota bacterium | reverse complement strand
CAGGAAATCCGTTGACAGCCATAATCGTAAGCCCCCGGAAGGCCGATTGTTTGAGCTCGGCTGTCCTCCATATGGACCAGTTCGGGAACATCCGGTATGCCGGTTTGGGAATCTACCATATCGCTGCCCGAATGCCGTTTGAGAAATGACAAAGCCAATCCGTGTGCTCTCATAAATGGACTTCCGGCTCCCATAAGCCACGCGTATATATCACGGCGGCTGAGAGGTCCTTTAATCACCGGTGTCAAAATATCCCCGACCCCGACAGCTTCCCAGTAACGCGGATTATTTCCCCGAATTTCTTCTGCCTCATAGTCAGCGTAAATCTTTTGCAATTCCTCTGGAGAATAAGTCGCTGATTTAATATCGCTATACTTTCCCCTTTCGCCGCTCGCTTGTCTTCCCGCCCGGACGCACCAGTCCAGTGCCTTGGCGACGAGTTCACGCCTCTGGTTGTAATAGAGAATCTCATGGTACTGGATTACGGTCTTCCCGGCCATCTGACTTTCTTTCACACGGACGTCTACCATTTCGTTAGTATAAGAGAAGGTATCGCCTTCCAGTATGGGATGGTAGAACTCCCAGTCATCGCCGGAATGCCAGGCATGAATCCCGGGCATACCTCTCCCCTGGGCGGCCCAATAGACGCTGTATAAAAAAGCCGCAGGAGCCGCTAGGCGACCGTATTCAGTTTTTTTAGCATACTCGGTATCGGTGTAAAGCGGGTTGCTATCTCCGATGCCGTCGCAAAAATGCCTTATAGCATCGGCTGTAGCCGCCGTGTTATAGTAAGGCCGGCTGGGCTTCCAGACTATACCGATCCTTCTCTTTAGCTCGGCGATAGCCTCGTCGGTAATTTCATCATATACTTTGTGCTTTTCTGCCATTCTGCCCCTTTCTATCTCCCCAGCTTTTTCGCTTTCTCCTCTTCTCGGAGTTGTTGTCTCTTTATCTTACCGTCGGGGGTCTTGGGAAGCTCATCGACAAATTCTATTTCCCTGGGATATTCGTGCCGACTTAAACGCATTTTGATAAAATCCTGCAACTCCCGTTTCAATTCTTCATCTTTCTGGCGGTCGGTTACAATAAAAGCTTTGACTATTTCCCCGCGTTCTTTATCCGGGCTGCCGACTATGGCGACTTCGCGAATCGCCGGATGTTGTAAAAACACGTTTTCGATTTCGAGAGGCCCGATGGTATAACCTCCCGATTTTATCACGTCGTCAATCCGGCCTTTATACCAGAAGTAGCCATCCTCATCGATATATGCGGCATCACCCATCCTGGTCCAATCCGCCCCCTCCTTAAATCTCACCGCCACCTGCCCTACCTGCCCCTGGGGCAGCTCACTCCCACTTTTATCTATGACGGCTACCTTCATTCCGGGTAGAGGTTTCCCCAAACTCCCCGCCTTAACCTTCCAATCGTCAAAAGCGTAATCCGAAAGAATTCCGCCGGTTTCGGTTGAACCGTAATTGGTCTGAATAACGATGCCCAGTTTATCCTGAAAATAGAGAATGACGTCCATATCCAGCGCACCGCCGGTATAGGTCAGCCGCCTGATTTTTAGCTTATATTTGTCGATGCTGCCGGAATCCATAATTCGCCGATAGATTAAAGGAGTAGCATACATATTAGTGATTTGAAATTCCTCGAGCGCCTTGAGGAGGATTTCCGGCTCAAATCTGCCGGAGTAAGTGCCTATGGCGTTGCCAAATATCAGCGGTCCTACCGAGCCGTACCAGATGCCGTGTCCCCAGGCTGGAGATGACGGACAAAAATACCTGTCGCTATCTCGAATTCCAACAACGAACTTCATTCGGAAACCAACGATAGTGACGCTTCGGTGGTAATATGGAACGGCGGTAGGTATGCCCGTGGTGCCGCTGGAAAACTGAATGAAGGCAAGGGTATCGGCGGAAGTAGCCGGCTGATAATCCTCATCCTCATTTTTTATTAGTTGCCGCAACTCATCGGCAATGATTATGTGCCGGACTAAACCCGCTTTTATCAGGCTCGCACCTTCTCTATTGACTATCGCCATTTTTGCATCGGATTTGTTAATTCTATACTCGAGGGCTTCAGGACCGAAGAGCGGAGAACAGGATACCACCACCGCACCCCTCTTCAGTATCCCAAAGAAGCTCACATAATATTCAAGTGAAGGATTCAGTACCAGAGCGATTCTGTCCCCTTTATTTATGCCAAGCCTTTCGAGGGCATGGGCAAACTGAGACGTCAAGCGGGAAAGATCGGCGAAAGTATAGGTCTCCCGCCTGCCGTTATCGAATTGTATCCTGATTGCCGTGTTCTCTTTGGGATAACGGTCTACGCACTCGCTGGCAATGTTGAAGTTATCCTGATTGCCAGAAAATAACTTCCACCGATCGCTCAATTTCAAGTTCGTCTTGAAATCTTCGTAACTCTTGTAGTCCATCGGCATACTGGAAATCCTCTATATTCTAAAGCCTTATTTACCCAATAACTGCCGGGCGATAACTACCCTTTGTATTTCGGAAGTACCTTCATATACGCGAGGCAGTCTCACTGCCTTATAGAGGAAAGCGACCCGGCTATCTTCCCAGATTCCTCTGCCGCCGAAGATTTGCACGGCTTCATCGACAATTTTCTGGGCGGACTCAGTAGCGAACAGCTTTGCCATAGAGGCTTCCTTGATGACTTCGGCACCTTCGTCCCTTAGCGAGGCCGCTCTGTAGACCATAAGCCGTGACGCCTCCAGGAGAGTCGCCATATCGGCAAGCTTGAATTGAATTGCCTGGAATTCAGCCAGGTTCCTGCCGAATGCCTTTCTCTCTTTAGCATAAGCGAGAGCTTCCTCATAAGCTCCCTGCGCCATTCCTATGGCATGGGCGCCTACCGTCGTCCGATAGACGTTTAAATTGCTGAGGGCTACTCTCATACCTGAATTTAAGGGACCAAGGAGGTTTTCTTTGGGAACCTTACAATTCTCCAGAATTATTTTTCCCACCGGTCGGGCAGCGATAAACCGCATTTTCTCAAACGTGATTCCGCCGAATTTCTTCTCAACGATAAAACCGGAAATACCTTTCGACTTCAATTCCGGGGCAGTTTTAGCAAACACGATGAACAAATTGCACAGGTCTGGATGGGAAACATAAGTTTTTACTCCATTCAATATGTAATTGTCACCTTCGAGACGGGCGGTTGCTTCTAGGCTGGCAACATCTGAGCCGGCTGCCGGTTCGGTTAAGCAAAAGGAAGCGAAGCTCTCCGCTTTAGACAGAGAAGGGATATACTTCCGCTTTTGCTCATCGGTGCCGAAAAGAACTATCGGATTGGCGCCCAGCCCGTTCATCACAGGGACCGATTCGGCAGTGGTATTCACGCGGGAAAGCTCTTCCCGAATAAGGCAAATATTAACCGAGCTCACTCCGACGCCGCCATATTCCTTTGGGAAAAAATACTTGAAGAGCTCCTTTTGTTTTAGAACTTTCAGGAGTTCCGGTGGAAATTTCTCACTGCCCTCGACGAATTCCTTAGCGCGAGGCCTGAGTTGCTCTTCGGCGAATTTTCTCAGTTCGGAGCGAAACGCCTCTTGTTCCTTCGTCAATGTAAATGCCATTTTTACCCTCCTTCTTTTATAACTTTTCTACCTGCTGCACTAGATTTGCAATAGTTCTTCCGCATTTCGGTAAAGAATCTTCTCCTTCTCGGCATCAGTAAGCGGCAAGCTCATTAAGTATTGTAAATTATCTTTAGGGTCTACCGGAAAGGGGTAATCCGTCCCGAAAAGTACTTTGTCGATGCCGTTCTTCCGGAAAAGCCTTAGTAAAGTTCCGGTAGAAACCTGCCTCAGGCTGGGATTCCAGGATATATCGATATAGATGTTTTTACCTAACACGTATTGCTCAGATTCTTCTAGCATAGCAAAACCGCCAAGATGAGCGGCTACTATCTTCAACCGGGGAAATAGCTCTCTAAGTTTGCCGATGCCCTGAGGTGTTGCCCGTGGCGGTCTTTCCGGATGGCTCGGGCTTCTCCCGCAGTGGAACATAGCAATCATATCCTCGGCCATCTCCTCATAGATTGGAAAGAGATTTTCGTCGCAGGGTCGTATGTCCTGATAGAGAGAATTAAACTTGATTCCTTTGATTCCTTTACTCTTCAGCCTTTTTATTTCCCCGGCTGGGTCCTCAAAATCAGGCAAAATCGTCCCGAATCCGATTATTTTTTTGTTGTCGGTTATGCTTATTATGAAATCATTCGAGGGCTTGACGACTTGAGCCTTTTCCGCCACACAAAAAGTAACAATTTTATCGATTCCGCACTGCGTCATATGGCTTTTTAAGCCTTGTAAGGTAAATGAGCCGCACAAGTACACATTATCCGCCTTCATCTTGGCATCGACTTTTACGGCTATCTTATCAGGGCAGATGTGACTATGGAAGTCTATTATCATCTCTGCATTGGTTTCCTATAAATTGCCTCCATTATAGCATAGTAGACCAGATTTTTAGCATTGAACCTTTCCTTTAGAGGCAACCGCAAAACTGTCATGCTGGACCCTGAACGCAGTGAAGGGGAGCATCTGGTGGGGGGGTAAATTAGTTTCACGGTCTAAGCATCTTTGCGCGGTTCGCGGGAAGCTCCTTTGCTAGTTCCTTTGTGTGATATAATACTCCTGAAAACAGAGGACGTACCTCGTGGCAAGGAACTTGGTCTAATTTGAGTTCTGGGTGGGGGTAAGGGGATGAGGTCTCGGTCTCAGAACGCTCGCACCTTTCTGTGGTGAGGTCATTGTAACATGGCATTGAGTTCAGTTTCATGCTCTTTTAGCCATTTTCTGGACTCTCGCCAGTGTGGACAATGCTCTGCTACCAGCTTCCAGAACTTCTCCGTATGGTTCATTTCTCTCAGGTGAGCCAGTTCGTGGACGACCACATAATCGATGACTGCTTCCGGTACCATCGCCAGCCTCCAATTGAAGTTAAGGTTGCCTTTCTGAGAACAGCTGCCCCACCGGGTTCGTGCTCCTCTTATGGTTAACCGGTTGAATGTTACGCCAAGCCTATTGCATAGCTCATTTGCTTTTTCTCTCATGATTTCTGTAGCTTGGCAACGATACCACCATTCTAGAATCGGGTTCAACCGGGTATTGATATCTTGAACACTCACTACAATTTTCTGCCGCCCCAGACTTACGGTTTCTTTCTTCAGTTGGTTTTGACTCGTTTCGACCTGATACTCTTTTCCCAGGTATAGCAGGGTATCCCCGCTATTAATCTCCTTTTTCGTAGAAATTTGCTCGATTTGGCTATATTTCTCTACCTTCGATAGAATCCATCGTTCCTTCTTCCTTAGGAGACCAGGTAGTTGAGCCAGTCTATATGACCTTGGAACTACAACGGTGAGGCCGCTTTGTGGTCTAATTTCAAGCCGGACATACTTAGCTTTATAGCTCCGTCTAAGTGTGTAGAATATTACTTTATTATCGATGGTAGTCTCATGTATTTCTACGGTGGACAATCTGGATTTCCTTTCTAGTTTGATTTGATTATATATAGTTAACGGAGTTTAGACAATTATAATGTTTATTTAAGATTGTTGGGGGTTCTTAGACCATTGTTTTGCTTCTCAAGATTTCAGAGTTTATAATTAACTAATCGAAATCTAATCTGTAGAAGGAGAAAACTATGGCAAAGGTTACAATGCGTCCCGACAGATTGATGCAGCCCAGACCTACTCTGTTGATTGGAACGATAATAGATGGCAAAGTAAACTTCCTGACTGCCGGCGGCGGTGGTGTGGCTAATGCTGAACCGCCGATGATTTCTATACCCATCCACCATTCGCGATACACTATGAAGGGTATTGCACAAAACCTGGCTTTTTCGGTGAATATCCCCTCCGTTGATTTGGTTGCGGAAACGGATTATTGCGGCATCGTCTCCGGTTCTAAAGTTGATAAAGTAGCCGCCTGCAAATTCAAAATATTTTATGGTAGCCTGAAGACAGCGCCATTGATTGAACAGTGTCCGGTAAATCTGGAATGTAAACTCGAACATATGCTGGATTTAGGCAGCCATTTTCTTGTAATCGGTCAAATCGTCGGGACTTATGTATCTGAAGATTGTATCAGTGATGGTAAGCCGGATGTTTACAAAATCAAGCCCATCATTTATAACCGGGAATCGGGTGAGTATATCGCTTTTGGTAAAGTCGTGGCGAAAGCATCCAGCATCGGCAAAAAACTTATTAAATAGCGACAAAACTCCCTTGACAAGATTAGAACGTTAGTGCTATTGTTAGACCTTAGTCCAGAAAAGCGCAACAGCAAGTTTAGTACTTTAAAAATTGGAAAAAGAATTTGAAAACCAGCGTTAAAAACGCTAAATCCGCCTTATTGCAGAAAAACGAATCAGGCTAAATTTCTGGTTTTTATCCTCAAACCGTTTAGTATAAATTTTTTCTAGCCGGAAACAAGTACGCTCGTTACAATCCCGTTTTATGTTGCTTTGTTTCAATTTTCACCCCAGAAAACAAATCATTTAGCTTCATCCGTTTATTGGACATTGGTATTTATTTGTAGTATTAATTTGTGCTATTCTCTGTCAGATGGTTTTAACCATCTAAAACAGGAGGTGAATTAAAAATGGTAAACATGCCGCCCGATTTAGCTGACCGCACCCCGTATAAGTTCATTCTTTATGAAAAAGACTCGGAGGATAACCGGCTGGTCAGAATTACGATGAACCGCCCCGAGGAGATGAACGCTCTCAGCTACAATATGTTCCTGGACCTGCGCCACGGGCTTATTTCCGCAGAGCGCGACCCTGAAGTTAAAGTAATCATTATCAAGGGAGCCGGACGTGCCTTCTCCGCTGGCTATGACCTCGAGGCTAGCTACGATACCAAGGGATTGTCCCCGATGATTGCTCACCAGGACCATATCAAGTATTACCATCATGATACCTGGTTTACTATCTGGAATTTGCAGAAGCCGGTTATTGCCCAGGTGCACGGATACGCGATGGCTGGCGCCAGCGAGCTGATGACCTGGTGCGATGTTACCATTATTGCCGATGATGCTGTTACCGGCTATCCGCCGGCGCGCTCGTTCTCAGTTCCGGACAGCATCTACTGGCCTTGGCTGTGCGGACTGAAGAAGGGGAAATATCTCTGTATGTCCGGAGACCCGGTTACCGGGAAAGAGGCGGCTGAGATTGGACTGGCGACGATGTCCGTGCCGCCGGAAAAATTAGAGGAAACGGTAGCGCTGGTGGCGAAAAGGCTGGCGATGATACCCGGGGAACTGCTTTTCCTTAACAAATATGCCTGTAACAAGAGTATGGAAATAATGGGGATGAGGACGGCTATAGAGTTCAATGGACAGTTGCATGATTATTCTCATACTTTTGCCTCGGCACAGGAGTTCGGTAAGATAAACCGTGAGAAAGGACTCAGAGCCGCCCTGGAATGGAGAGACAATAAGTTCGGGAACGACTTGAGGAACTTGAGGAAGATGGCGCTGGAGAAAGGGACGGATTTCAACTTCCCGCAGGTCCTTTCGATGCCCGAAGTGACCGAATCCCTCGAAAAATATGAGGCGGAGAGGAAGAAGAATAAGATTTAAGATTTACGAATTCATAAATCTGAGGCTTGAAATATGCTTGTAGAGGTTCCTTATTGCGAAGACAACTTGAAGGTGGAGATAGATGATAACCGAGTTGCGGGTATAGTTGTCGGCAACGATGTTCCTGTAGGTGATGAAACGGAAACAATCCGTAATGCGATAGAGAATCCTATCAAATCTAAAAGCCTGAATGATTTTTTGAAAGGCGCCAGCGATGTATTGTTCATCGTTAACGATGCGACCCGACCAACACCAACCGCCCGCATTCTGGATATTGTATTCAAGGCAGTAAAGCCTACGAAACCAAAGTTTCTGGTGGCTACCGGCGACCATCGTGCCCCCACTCCGGCTGAGTACCAGCAAATTTTCGGGAACTTTTATGAAAAGTATGGGGCGCAGATATATGCCCATAATTCACGCAAAGACGAAGATATGGTCTATATCGGTACTTCACGTAACGGCACTGAGCTGTATGTTAATAAGCTTGCCATCGAAGCCAATAAAATTGTTATTATCAGTTCCGTCGAACCACATTACTTTGCCGGCTATACCGGAGGCAGAAAATCGTTTTTCCCGGGTGTTGCATCGCACAAGTCCATCGAGCAAAATCACCGGCACTCGATGAACCCCAAGGCGAAATCGCTGGCGTTGGATGGTAATCCGGTCCACGAGGATATGATAGACGCCCTGAACTCACTCAAGAACAAGGAAATTTTCTCGATAATGACGGTGCTCGACAGCCACCACCGTGTTTATGCCACTACTGCCGGGCATATTACCGATTCTTTTCTGGCGGCAGTGAAGCGGGCGGAAGAAGTTTTTGTGGTGGGAATAAAGGAGAAGGTCGATATTGTGGTCACAGCGGCGCGGTTTCCGATGGATATCGACCTGTATCAATCGCAGAAGGCGCTGGAACATGGAAAGCTGGCGCTTAAGAAAGGTGGTATCCTTATTTTAGTCTCCGGCTGCCGGATGGGCACGGGCGACGATACCTTTATCCGGCTGCTGAGTTCCTGTAATAACCCTACCGAAGTCTTAAAACGTATTGAGGAAGGCTATGTCCTGGGCTACCATAAAGCGGCCAAAGTTGCCGAAATTAGTCTATGGGCGGAAATGTATGGCGTGACCGGCCTGCCGGACGAGATTTTAAAGAAAATCCTGGTGAAGCCTTTCCGCTCGCTTCAATCCGCACTGGATGATGCAATTAAGAAGAAGGGTAAAGATGCCAAAGTCCTGTTTATGCTGGATGGTAGTTTGACGGTGCCGGTAGTGACCTCTTGAATTTTGCTATAGTAACAACGGCACTGCCCAATCAATGCCCAGTTCGCCCAGCTTAGCCGGGGAGGGTATTCCGTTAGGCCAGCCCATCATATCGTAATAGGTTTCTTTAGCTTTCTGGAATGCCTTAGCATCGACGGCGATATCTTTAAGGGGCCCGCCCGGCAGTTGAGGACTGAAAAAGCGCTTCGGCAGATTATCATCCTGAGCGGTGAAACCTTCCCTGACATTAAAAACCCGTGATAGATTGACCGACCTTTCGGCAACTTTCATCAGTTCGAAGACGGTGGTATTCCAGCCGGTAACGGCATTGAGCAAATCGGTTACCCTCTGGAACCCGACCAGCCCATAGACCATCACGAAATAACAGCAGACGGTACAGTTCATCAGGTGCTGCCATAAAGAATGGTAGATGAGAAGACGCATCTTTGCCGGTGACAGGTCGGTTATCGGTAAAGGTTCGATGACTCCCAGTGCATTTAGCTGTCTAAGCATCTTACTCGCCGAAGATGAGTAAGCCGTGTCATGCATATTGTGACAGTGGTCGGCGCCGGTCTGCGACATTACGAACCCCATGCCCAAGCCCTGCTTCCAGCGCGGCTCGTGCATCGGTAGTTCCTGTCCCTTAACGTGGAGGGCGAATTCTTCCGTAGCTTTGCCTAATTTCTTGGATGCCCGGACGACGCCTTCCGCCAGCACATCCCCGAGACCCTTCCGCAGAGCAATCCGCTCTATCATCTCCATCATTGCTGCCCCGTTACCGAACTTAAGGTCAAGTTCTCCGGTATCTTTCTTAGTTAATAATCCCCGTTCAAAGCATTCCATTGCAAATGATATCGCCATTCCACAGGAGATACTATCCACGCCGTAAGCAGCGGTCATTTCACTGCCTTTAGCCACTGTTTTAAGGTCGCCGACCCCGCAATTAGAGCCAATGGCGGCGATTGTTTCATACTCGGGTCCTCCGTATTGGGGGTCAACTATAAAAGGCTCATCAACTTTCACTTCCCGTTTGCACTGGATGGGGCAGGCAAAACATCCCCGTCGCTTCACCAGAATGGTTTCGGTCATCAACCGGCCGGTTATTTTATCGGCATCAGCGAAGGAACCCTGCTGGAAATTATTGGTCGGCAAGCCGCCATCCTTGCTGAAAGCGGATACGTTTCCGGCGGTGCCGTGGTCTCGCAGGTAGTTGGCGTTTACGGGGGTGTTATCTCTAATCCAGCGGGCAATTTCAGCCACGGCTTCTTTATTAGCCAGGGAAAGGCGCTGGCGGCCGCGGCAGGCTACTGCTTTTAATTTCTTCGAGCCCATCACGGCTCCTAAACCGGTCCTGCCGGCAAAAGCATCCAGGTCGTTTACAACGCAAGCGAAACGAACCAGATTCTCTCCTGCCGGCCCAATCTGGGCTACCTTTATTAATGAGTCACCAAGCTCCTGTCGGATAGCATTCTGGCATTCCAGGGTCTTCATCCCCCAGAGGTGACTGGCGTCTTTTATTTTAGCTTCTCCATCCTGGATGAAAAGATAGACCGGCTTTTCTGCCTTGCCCTCAATGATAATGGCATCGAAGCCAGCCATTTTAAGTTCGGCTCCCCAGTAGCCGCCGGCATCAGCCTCACCGAATCCTTCGGTAAGGGGTGATTTAGCTCCGATACTGTTTCGGCCGGAGCCGCCCACCGGTGCTCCGGTTATGGGACCGGCGGCAAAAATTAGTTTATTTTGAGGTCCTAAGGGGTCGACTCCCTTCGGGACTTCCTTGAGCAAGAAGTAGGCGATGAGTCCCTCGCCGCCCAGATAATGACGATAAAAATTGTCCGGGGGAGTTTCGGTAGTAATACTGCCCGATGAGAGATTGACCCTTAAGATTTTACCGGTATAACCATTAGGCATTTTTCGTTCTCCTGAAGTTTTTTATACTAGACTTCTACGGTAAATTCACAATAAGGGTCTCCGAATAGAAAGCTTTTAGTCAGTTTGATTTTCATATTCGGATTAAAGCCTTCCGCCCAGGCGATATCGTGCACGCAATAGTATTTGCCCAGAAATTCCAGCATCTCTTTATCGGCGAATCTCTTGAAAGCTTCAGCCTTAAAGCAATAGTTTGAGGTTCGTCTGACAGCTTTGTTTTTTGTCCGGTAAATGAATTCTCCTGGTGCAATCCAGACTGGCGCCTCCGGCCTGGGCGACTTCAGGAAATACTCTTCTAAATAGCTGTCAAGGTCTTTGGGATTTCCCAGTCTCTCGGCTACCTTTTTGCCTGCCTTGTGGTAAATATCATAACGGGCTTTGCTAATCAGCTTTCCGGCTTCTTCCTTGCCAACTACTGAGATAAGGACTTTTGACAGCACGATAACGTCTTCAGCCTGATGATTCTTTACCTGGCAAACTAATTCCCCGGGAGGCATACTCGATAAATCACGTTGCACTCTGCCGTATTCTCCGGGGGTGCCGGCTGGTTGCTGTTGTTTTGTCGCCATTTTATTTCTCCTTCCAATCTTTAATGAAGTGACCCACTACCGTTATTTTACCTTTAGCTCATCTATAACTTCAATGAGAGCACCGTGAGCGTATTGAGGCAGTATCCAGTTCCACCTGCGAGAGGGATTATTAGCATCATAGAAGAGCTTATCGCTATGCAAGGTAACCCCTCTCTTTTTCAAACCTTTAACTGTATTCTCAAGTTGTGAGGAAGCAAAAGCGATATGATGGATATGCTCCCCATATTTTGCCAGGCGTTTGCCTAATGGCGATTCCGCGTCCAGAGGCTGGAGAAGCTGGATGTTACAGCCATCACCTCCGGCGGTGAAAACTACACTAAAATATTTGTCTTTACCGGTGAATGCTTCGTGTTTTTCTATTTTTTGATTCGCCACCTCGGGCGCGCAGGTGGCGATAATGTTCTTGTAGTGTTCGATAGCCTGGTCGATATCTTTAACCAGAATACAAACGTGGTCAAGTAATTTTGACATAGTTCACACTCCTTGTAGTAACTTGAAACATTAAGCTATAGAAGTATAGCATATCAATGCGATTTAAATCGCAGTCGGTTGAAGACAATCGAGAAATTAAGACCTCACCCCCTGACCCCCTCTCCTACGAGGAGAGGGGGAAATAATTACTAAGAGAAGGGCTTTGCCCTTCTCTTAAACTCTTCCTTTTCCGTCTGTTTGGTAAGCACTGGTGTAAGGAGTATAATATGGCAGACTTTGTGAAAGGAGCTAAGAAATGAATAAAGTCAATGTTCTTATTCTGCACCGGCCGCGGCTTACTTCGAGTCAGGAAATTATGAAACCGGTTGCGGCGGGCGGCCCGCGCATATCGGTGAGAGACGGTACGGATTTATTTGCCACCGAAATTGAGAAAAGCGGTAAAAAGGGAATGTTAAACGAGCTTTTTTTGAGAGAGGCTAAAGAAACTTCAGGCGGCCAGAGCCAAGAACAAGGCGGGAGTCTGGATGCTTTGCTGGCTGAAGCAGAGGTAGTCTTTGGGTTGTTGAGGTTCCCGGAGAGACTTCTCGCTCGTGCTCCGAAGTTAAAATGGATACACATCGGCGGAGTCGGCATCGATATTTACCGAACATCGGGAATATTCGATGGCAGCGTGACCGTTACTAACAGTCGTGGTGCCATAGCAATCGATATTGCGGAGCATGTCCTGGCTTTTATAATGATGCTGGCTAAAGGACTGCCCCGTCTTATGCAGCTTAAACAGGGCCGGCAATGGGAACCATTTGAAACTCTGGAGGTCCGTAGTAAGACGGTAGGTATTATCGGACTCGGCGCAATCGGCAGTGAAGTGGTGAAGCTGACCAAGGCTATCGGTATGAATGTTATAGGCACCAGGCGGTCGGCGACAAAGCGGGAGACAAACGTTTCCGGTATGGACGAGCTATATCCTCTCTCGGAATTGAACAGCCTGCTGGCTAGAAGCGATTTTGTGGTAATTGCCGCTCCTTTAACAACAGCCACGACGCATCTTATAGACGAAGCCAGATTAAAGATGATGAAACGGAGCGCTTACCTTGTCAATATTGCCCGGGGCGGGCTGGTAGACGAGAAAGCTTTGATACGGGCGCTTAAGGAAGGATGGATTGCCGGCGCCGGACTGGATGTCTTTGAAAGAGAACCTCTGTCTACGGATAGCGAGCTGTGGCAGATACCGAACGCCATCTTAAGCCCCCACATGTCTGGCTTCGCCGATACTCACGGTAAGCGGGTCATCGGCCTTTTCTGCGATAACCTGAAGCGATACCTGGATGGGCAGACATTGATGAATATCCTGGATAAGAATAAGGAATACTAAAATCCGAAATCATTTCCTATATCGTGGCTCTTGACATTGAGGGGATGGAAATCTATAATCCCTAACAATCTCACACGAGCGCACCCGTAAACTACACACGTCTAAATAAAGAAAGGAGGCAGCCACTATGATACAAGTATCCCCAAATGTCTACGTCGAGAGCAACAATACCTTCTGTAACCTGGGATTGATTACCACCAAAGAGGGAGTAGTAATCGTCGATACCCCGATGAGTCCTACCGATTCCGTTAAATGGCGGGATGAGGTTGCGAAGAAAGGAAAGCTCCGCTACGTGATTACCACCGAGGAGCATGGCGACCACTGCACCAATAGCTGGTTCTTCCCCGGGGTTCTCATCAGCTCTGAAGAGACCCGGAAGAAACTGGCAAAAATGTCTTCCAAGGATATTATCGACCGTGTGACCAAGCGTGACCCATCCACTAGTTCCATAATGAAGGATTTCCAGCTTAAACTGGCTGATATTGCCTTCAACGGCGACCTTGAGCTTCACCTGGGCGACCATACTTTTAAGCTGATGCCGTTACCCGGCCACTCCTCCGGCGGTATCGGTGTCTTTATTCCTGAAGAAAAGGTAGTTTTTACCACCGATTGTGTTTTCCACAAGGCGAAGACATGGCTCCAGGAATCTATACCCGATGCATGGTTCGCTTCCTTGGAGAAAATCAGGAGCCTCGACGTTAATGTTATCGTGCCGGGACACGGGACGTCTTGCGACAAAAGCTACCTCGATGAGCAGGCAGGTATCATCCGCAAGTGGATAGATGCCGTCAAGGCGGCAATAAAGCAGGGACTGACCGAAGCCGAAGCCGTGGTTAAGATAGTCCCGCCCGATCCCTACCCTAAAACACCGGCAGCTATCCCCATTCCAGAAGCCGAGATAAACCGGATGAGTATCGCTCGCTTATACCAGCTTTACTCAGGTAAGAAATAAATAAGAAAAGGAGTCAAAGAAGATGGAAATAAGTTATCCGATTCCTGCACCAGTGTTACCTCCCGGAATTAAGTTAGACCGTGATGTGATGGTCACGATGCGGGACGGCATCAAGATAGTCTGTGACGTCTTCCGTCCCGACGATAATAAACGTCATCCGGCTATTTTCTCGACTGGCGCCTACCTCAAAGATATCCAAACTTATGCCCCCGAAATGTCGCACTCCATTGAGACCGGCAATACTTTCTATATGGTCCAGCACGGCTACGTTCACGTTATCGGCCAGTCCCGAGGTTCCGGCTTATCTCAAGGCCAGTACAACTGGTATGACAAGGAAGAACAGATGGATGGCTATGAGATTATCGAGTGGATTGCTAAACAGCCATGGTGTACCGGCAATGTCGGGATGCTCGGCGATTCTTATTTTGCCAGGATTCAGTGGCTGATTGCCGGGCTTAAACCACCACACCTGAAGTGTATTGCTCCCTATGATGCTTCCATGGATGATTACCGGTCGCGTCATGAGGGCGGGTTTATTTATGGTGGGTTCATTTACAGATGGGCCGGCGATACGGCACTGCAGTGCCTGTGGCCGGGTCCCGTTGAAGGAAAACTTCCTCCCACCAATCTGATTGTTCAGCTCGGTCAAAACCCCGACGATGGTCCCATCTATTGGGAACGTAGTGGCATCACAAATATCGAAAAGGTGAAGATACCGGTTCTGAGCATGGTCGAAGGTGGCAGCGCACTCCACTCCCGTACACAACTGGCTGGTTATAATGCCATTAATGCCCCAAAAAAACTGCTGGTATTGCCTCTGGTGCACGGTCTGGCAAATGCCTTCTTTGTACGCAGTCGTCCGCTCAACGAGTATATTCTCAGGTGGTTCGATACCTGGTTGAAGGGTATCGATACCGGCATTATGAATGAACCAGAGATTATGATAATCGACCGGGCGACCAGGGAGTGCCGCTATGAGAATGAGTACCCGCTTGCCAGGACGAAGTGGACGAAGTTCTATCTGCATTCCAGCCCCCGCAGACCGGCAGACAAGCCTCCATATGGTATTCTTAATTTCGAATCTCCGAATAAGGAAAACGCTGATAGCTATGCCGAGCCGGAAGCGAGTGAAACTTTACATCGGGGGAAACCGGTGCTTGGCTACATGACCGAGCCCCTTGTAGAAGACTTGCGGGTATGGGGACCCCTTAGCAC
>JAZDIU010000056.1:0-71736 GCA_043804635.1 Chloroflexota bacterium | reverse complement strand
AAATATGGGTTGGGCAATGTACTGCCTCACTCCCATTAAATCTCATTCGGTGTGATAGGTAGGATTGCCTGTCTGCGGTAAAATACTTACAGATTGCTCTCCGTTTGTATTTAAGTCAATGACAATCAAACATCCCGATGTTCATGCAGCGGTAGTGAATTCTGTGTATCAGATATAAGCTAGTTTATATCCTTTTCCTTCGACATAGCTATACCTCCAACGGAACATTGATGCCGATGTTGGTTCAAAGGTAAGCCACTTGAGTATTGTTTCAAGTGGAGTTAGGGTCTGCCCATCTCCTCGTTCGTTTTAGATGTGGCTCTCCGCTTGTACAATCCGTTAGAACGTAAAAATAGTAAGGTGCTTTTCTTGTAAATGGCACTAATTTGGCACAAATGCTTTTTTATAAAAGACTTGAAGAGAGGTTTTTGAGGCAAAAATAGGGGCAGGCACAAAGCAATAAAATAGCTACAAAAATCATGGGGAATAGCCAAAACTTATAATTCACACGCAAGAGGTCAATAGCTTAACTCGATTAACGCGCCTACCGTACGTACCTCAAACTACTTGGTAAGTAAAAAAGCAAGTTCAAAGGTTCCATCTACCGTACAGTACCGCCCACTCTATTGGGATTGAACTGCATCTCAAGGAGTTAAAACTAACTAACGTCTAATGTGCGGCATCCTGCACAAAAGAGGCAAATGTTCAGTTACCTTCCGAGAAAGATACTTTTTCAAGTACTCGAAAAAGCAGAGAGTAACCACGATGGATTTAATACTGGGGGTAGTCACGGCGCCCACTTGAATTCGTACTAACAACTCGGTAAAATTATAGCCAAAGGAGGCAAGCGGCCTCCGCCATTTTTCTCGGCCAGATGGGGTTCAGGTGGCCGACGGTTCAAATCCGTCCGCCCCGATTTTTAAAGCTAAAATTTACTGTCGACAGGGCGAAGAGACTGCCAAACTACCTATACAGTAGATAGATCCCAAAAGCTTAAATGCCCTTTGCGGCTAGGGCGAGGTCGATGGCGGCCGCGGCACCCGCGAAGGAGAAGTACACCGGATACCTTGCCGAGACATAATGCTTGATGAAGTCGAATATCCTGGCTTCGTCTTCGGGCACGATGCTGGGCTCGATGACGATGACGGCCGGCTTATCGATGTCGCCGAATTCGAACGGGCGGGCAGCCACATCTCTCGTTCTAACCGACTGGCTTGGGACAGTGAAGTTCACAAAGAAATCGAACCCACCCCAACGCTCCATGACCTGTAATGCCTTTTTCATTTTCTCCGGTTCCATGCTCTGGGAGTAGTCGACGGGATTTGAGAAGAAATTGCCTTCTGCCTGGCTGAACTCGCGTAATTCTTTGATGACCGACTGCGGCAACTTTGGCAATTTAAGTCTCCGTCTCTCAAATTCGTCAGCAACGATGACGCTAGCGCCTCCGCCGCCACCGATCAAAAGCGCCCGCCGCCCCTCTGGTAGGGCCATGAGTGAAAGCGTGACCAGTACGTCCACCATGCTGTCGAGGTTTTGCACCTGAATGATCCCGATTTGCCGGCATAGTGATTCCCATACCGCTGCACTTCCTGCCAGGGATGCTGTGTGGCCCATCACCGCCCGCGTTCCGGCTTCGGTAGTCCCACCTTTAAGTAGTACCAGCGTTTTCTCTTTTGCTGCCATCTCCAGGGCACGGCGAAAGCGTCCGCCATCCTTCACTCCCTCGACGTACATGGCTATTGTTTTTGTCTTTGGATCGCTAGCTAAATATTCTAGAAAATCGCTCTCGTTCAGGTCGCACGCATTGCCGATGCTGATCACTTTTGAGAACCTGATGCCTCGCAGTGCAGCCTCCCTGATAAGGTAGTTGGAGTTGCCACCACTCTGGCTGATGAAAGCGACCTCGCCGCTTTCCCGTGGGAAAAGGGCGCTGAATGACATTCGTGATTCGGGGCAGTATATGCCTAGGCAGTTCGGTCCGATAATCCTGACATTTCGGTCGCGGGCAACGCGGAGCATTTCTGCCTGTAGCCTGGCACCCTCCACCTCAGCAATCTCACTGAATCCGGCGGTACAGAAGTGTACTGCCCTGGCGCCCTTGCCGGCAGCCTCCTCTACGAGGCTGGGTCCAACGCGGGCCGGTACCAGCCCGATAACGAAGTCCACGGTATCCGGGATATCCTTTAGAGAAGGATATACGTGGCAGCCTTCTACGGTGCCGCCTTTAGGATTGACGAGATAAAGAGCTCCCCGAGATGCAAATTCAAACTCTAGGTAGCCTTCCAGGAAACTACGGGTCCAGTGTCGCGGATTGGCAGTGGTTATACCCACCAGAGCGACGGAGCGAGGGTGGAATAGATAATCAAGATTTCCGTCGGGACTCTTCATCTTTCGATTTTCAATCAACAACCGCGAAATTGAGTATAGCACACCTCGAATGACTCGGACAATTTGCGAGTTTGTCGAACTCCGCCTGAACGCATGCTCGTGTGGTTAGATTTGGAACAACCTTCGAAGCTATTAGAATCTGAATTTAATTTTACGTTGCATTAGAAACATCCAAGCTGGCAGCATTGAATTTTCATGTTCCGGAAATTCGCGATATCTGCAATTACCATCGGTTTTATTTTCAACCGTAAAGCTAGCTCAAAGACTTTCTCACAAGTAAGATTATTATTTTTTTCCATAGTTGCAAGAGTGGCGTTGATTGAATCATCAATCTTCTTTGGAGCAATTTTATCATGAATAATTTTATCAACCTTAAAACACCCTAGCTGGCAATCTGTAACGCGAACACCCAGTTTATCAGCGGTTTGCCCGACAGCTATTTTAGAGACTTTAGCTTCTTTAGCTATTCTCCAGGCGGTTGGGCAAGACAAATATCCACCTTTCAGTGTTGCTTTTACCATCTCTTCTAAATGTTGAGCCAATTCTTGGGAAAGGTTACCCGGATTTTCTTCTAATTTGATCCTTGACTGCTTTTTTAGCTTATCAACTTCTCCAAAGTTCCGCATTATTCACTCTCCTCGCTTGATTTGGTTCTATTGTGTTAATTATACAAGCTGAATTCTTTTCTAAGAACTTTAGACATCATTTTTAAATACATAAAAGCAGTCTCAACCAGCTTTTCTTCCGGATGCAATAATACGGTACAGCTCTTACTCTTATCGGCTTTCTCGTCACTTGCGCCGACCCGCCCCATATTCTTGAGGCAGCATCTAGCCGGAGCAATTAGTGCCTGCTGTGCTATCTGCTTCATAGAAATATCGGTGTTATCAGCTATAATTCTCCAGTAATTATGGAGAAGTTCGGATAATCTCTCCGGTGTTTCGTTGGCTAGAGCCGAAGAGTCGGTCGGGACAATCCCCCAGGAGATGATGCCGCCGTTTTTCAGGAATCCTGCTATAGCTGACGCATATCCTTTAGGTAAGATTTCAATCTGGTAGGCATCGAATGAAAGCAAGTTAGTGCCAATACTCAGCAGATACGGCAGGTTAACGTTAGCACAAAGATGTAGCGCACTCGGACCGGTAAGGCTTTTTAAAAAGTCACCGTATTCCCGTTTTGCCGTAAAGTCATCATATCCGGAGAACCCGCTAAATACCCAGCCCAAACCGGGCTCATCCATCCAGACAAAAGCGTGTTCGTTTCTTTCTTTTAGTTCG
This sequence comes from Chloroflexota bacterium, assembly GCA_043804635.1. Taxonomy (GTDB): domain Bacteria; phylum Chloroflexota; class Dehalococcoidia; order Dehalococcoidales; family UBA2162; genus JAZDIU01. The sequence continues at coordinate 68,071 of JAZDIU010000056.1, read as the reverse complement.
GTATATTGTGCATTAATCTTTCTGCTTAAGAAATCAAATAATAACGTTCTGATTGACTCATTGTAAATAATGGGCATATTGTTTTCGTCGAATACTTTGAAGCCGAAGCTTACGGGACCGATTACTTGACCTCTAATGGCAGAATATTTGACTAAGTTCTTGGATAGAAACTGTCGATATACCACGGAGTATTTATCGCTCAGAGTGAATGTCAATGGGTCTGCCATTTTCTCTGAATATTCAGCCAGTTCATTGGCAAACTTGGCCGAATCGAGTGAGATTTTTTGGTTTTCTACGTCAATTATTATTCCTGGAAAATACTCAGATGCCTGCACATACATATCTTCAAAGTAGCTGACGCGAGGTAATTGTGGCCAGAATGGTATATCAAGACTCAGGGAAAGTTCGAGGGCTCTCCCGATGTCTGTGTGGGGCATAATACCCATAGCTGTAGTCTGACAATTTGCCTGGAAATCCATGTCAGAATTTCCTCTTTATCGCTTGGAGACATTACCCAAGCTTCCCCCTGATGTCCAATACTACCTTTAATGGCCGGAAATAATCAAAATATCGATAGAGTCGAACTCCACCTGAATACTTGCTAGTGTGGCTTAAATTTGCCGTGAATCGAGAAACGGTTCTAGTTTAGCTACCATACTAGAGTTCAAATCACCAAGGGCGGTTACAATTTTACGCCAGCTCTCAATTCCTTCTCATAATCTATAAAATCATCAATCTCTTGTCGATAGTTTCTTTTATTTACTGTCGGTGTACCCCAGCCATCATACCTTCGGTCTATTATTGCCGATGCAGGCTCCCTTTCGATAGGGGGGCACGCCTGTACCCAGATTCCCTTATCGCGGAACTTTTTGGGAATGCAGTTACCCAGGAGAATAAGGTCTTGTGGTTTGACACCTTTCGGAAGCTCTTTAGCTCGGCCATAGACAATCGACATACCGGCATTCTTCTCATACTCACCTAGCGGCTTTATTCTTTCAAGACTCCAGGCTATTAACCCCTCACAAAGGAAGCAGGCACCTTCATGCTTATAAAACCTGTACTCTGGATATTTCTTAACAATATCATCCAGGTAAGGCGTCCATAGCTTCTTAAAAACTTCTTTTACCTTTCTGCCACGAACTTCGATATCTTCTTCTTTGTGCTTACCGAGATTACAGTCCAATATTGCCTGGAAATAGGGTGTCTTGGTGATGTCAAGTCCAGTCATCCGGCAGCAGGTGGAGTCTACGGCTATCGGGTCCTTGCCGGCTACCACGCAACCGAAGTCTGTCGGGATTCCTCCTAGAGGTCCATAACCTTCTGTTACACGGGTCATATCGACTATCGAGAGGTCGGCTCTGGAAGCAGACCACAGGTCCATCAAGCCAAGAGCACAACCAGCCTGGCCGTTTTTGGGGAAGTTGAGGTGCATTCTGGTCTTATCATCGCGGATGAGTAATCCAAAGAGGTTCTTCATAGCGGCGGTATACATCATACTGATATGAGTCTTAAAGATAGGCACATTCACTAAATGATCTGCCTCTACGAGGAACCTGGGCAGAAATATGTTATCCGTGTCACCTTTAGGGTTCCGGAGCGGTATTTTTATCAGGTCTTTGTATCCGGTGATATTGATTATTCTGTCTACTCCGGCATCTTCGGCGGCTTTCTTATGACCGTTTACCTCAAAACCCTCGAGCGTATCCGCCGGCACGACGTTTTCGGTCATAATAATCTCTTTAGGTTGGGCTTTTCGCAAAACCTTGATGACGGCACTAATCATCGCCGGACTAGTACTCGTAGCTCGTTCAGGGGGGCGATTTCCAATGGAATTAGGTTTGATAACCACTACTGAGCCTTGTTTTATCAGTGAGCCAACACCCCCAATCAGGGAAAGAGCTTCTTCGACCATTTTTTCAGCATCTGTCCCCTTAACTATCGAGACCACCGATTTTGCCATGACTTATTCTCCTTACTCCTATTATTTTCATCACTGCTAATATTTACGTAATTACCTCTTAGATATAGTCTAACATATTCTTAGAGAGTCGAACTCCACCTGAAACAATTCATGAGTGGCGCAGACTTAACGTGAAGTTCGTGGCAAATAAAAGAAGTCCAGATTAGAAGATGATAACATTATAATGTACTAGATTAGGGTATTCCATTGAGCTGGAATCCGTAACTCAAACCATTGCAATTTCTCCTACGAGCATTTTGTATTTTCTAACCCAGGTCCTCTATTAAAACTATTGACACACCTCAATTGGATTGGTAACATTAGCTAATTTATGGCCAACAATCGAAAAACAACTGGTTTATTCTTAACTACTATTATAGTTTTCAGCTCACTACTTGCCGGGTGTACATCATCAACATCGCCGTCTCTCGTTCCATCGTTAAGCAAAGCTGATGCGATAAAAATACTTATCGACCAAGTCATCAAACCTGGTAGCCTTGACCATGCCGTAATTGCTTTCACACTCGATAAACCGTTAGCACAGGGTGCCAAGGTCGCCCCATATGCACCCGATCCACTTCCCACCGGTGTTACCACTCTGCCCCACCTTGTTGAAGAAGTAATGACCGCACCTACTGGTTCTTTTGGGTAGACGATTCTCCCGTTGCCTCTTTCTCCCACGCGACGCGCTATGTTTTCGTCGATGCTGCTACCGGGGCATTTCGAACCGTTAGTCAAGGATGGTGGCCTTATATTGATGGTGCGCCTGTTTTAAAGTGGATAGATAAAGACCAGAGGTGGAATCCAGATAATTGGGCTTATAGCAATACTATCCCCGAAGAATTACCTCGAAAAACCACTACCAACTTTCCTGAACCAGCCAAACCGGAATTACTTTTGTTATCGTTAGTGGGTCCGCCCAAATTCTTGTGGAGCATTCTGCAAGACATTCTAGCCGGCGAAGCTATGGTACAGGTAAATGGCTGGAGTGCTGGGCAGACCAATGCAGGGTTCTCTGACGATATGGTGAACGCGGCCAAATTCAATATCAATGCCCAGATTCCAAAATATGTTCCACAAGGTAACACCGAGCAGGACATTGAAAAGGCAATTCAGCAAGCGTATGACGCCGGAGCCAGGGATATATTTTTCTACTATACCGGCCACGGCGGTAAGACAGCGGACAATAAATCTTACATGGATTTCAGGGGAAACGTGACCAAACCGGACGAGATCGCTGCGATGTTTAAGAACGGAAACACACACCCTGTGCTCAAAATTAATGACAAACCTTATCCTCCGTGCACGACTCCTCCGACAACCACACCTCCAAAATTACCTCCACCGACTACAACTCCACCGACTACTACTCCGCCAACAACCGTCAAATTAGCTATGCCGATAGGCATGAGTGCTCAGAGTGTAGGTGATGGTACCGGCTGTCGGAGTACCGTGATTGTCTCCTATAGTGCTAACCTCACCGGGGATGACACACTGGTGGTTATCAGCGTGGTGCTTAAAGTGAACGGAACGGTTTGGGCGGATTCCGGGGCACTATCTACCCAGAATTACCACAATGCTGTGGAAAGAGGAAACTTGGTATGCGGGACAACCTATACAGCTGAAGTTTCTGTTACTGTCTCTGACGGAACAGTAAGAATCGCTAATGCGTCAATTACTACACCGGTACCCTAAACCTAGTATTGAAAATTCAATTTTGTGGGGTAGTGCAAGCTTTCTCAACATATCGCACAAAAAGGCCACTTTGTTATTTTCTTTGTTTAGGCTCTCATGTAACTTGACTCTAACCCAGGCCTTTTATTGAACAACTGGCAATCCTGAGTTGATCCATTCAGTAATTCCGTTTGCTAAATGGTAAATACTGGTAAACCTTAATTCCTCCATTATCGTTAATGCCTTCCTGCTACGATTTCCAGACCGGCAATAAACCAGGTAGGTATTAACCGTGTTTAACTTTTTTATTTCTTCAGGGAATGATGAGAAATTCACATCGATATTTATCGCACCGGCAATATGTCCGCTATCAAATTCCGCGGCCGTCCTGACATCCAAAATGATGAAATTTGGATTACCTTTATTTTCCTTGATTAAATTGAAGGCTTCCTGAGACGTGACATCTCGTATCTGAGTTAAATTAGAGCCAGTCTGCTGCTCTACCTCTGTACACCCTAGTAATCCACTCACTAGTACAACTAGAGCTATGGCAACCCTAAAATAGTAATGCTTATTCAAAGTTCTCTCTGATTTACCTCCAGTAATGATACCACTTCCCGATAGAGTCGAACTCCACCTGCAAAAATGCTTTAGTGGGTAGGACTTCATATATTTGTAAGATCATTATATTATAATATCCGCTTTTTGATTTGAATCTTCTTGAGTTAAATCAAGGAGGGCTTTCCTATCGCTTCTAGGAGAAGATTCTGTCTCCGTAATAGAAGTAACTGGGTTGTTCTTTCAGACGTTTTAGTTCAAACACTACCGTATTATCGGGATCAGGACAAGCCACTGAAAGAGTATCAGGATCGCGCATCGGAAAAGGAATGGGAGTACCCCACCAAAGTGCCTTCAAATAGAGAGACATCGTATGGAGAGCTCCATCACAGATGTCCGGGGTGTCGGGTCTCTTACCTGGTTCGTATTTGTAGATCCACTCGTCCCCAACCTTGTGGCAAAATACGCATGTCCCTTTTTGAGATATAACCTTAATCCTAACGGGGTAGGTTACATATCTTAGCTCCTCGTTATTATTACTGATTTCTTTTGTATTTTTACTTTTAGCCATTTGTACATCCTCCTTTCTTATTGACAATATAACTCAAATTCAAACCTTAGCTCAAGGAAGTCAGAGAAGCTGGGAAAGAAAGTCTAACTTAGATCGGTCTGTGATAGAAGTAGGGAAGTCGAAACCAACAGAACTCCAATAAGGTTTGGTAAAAGGCCACCTAAAACCTCAAAAAAAAAGACCGAAGCTGCGGACGCACTTAGCAGTATTGACATAGAGTGCTAAAATAGTAGTAGGCCACACATCTATATGCTCTATAAGTTAAATGCAGCTCCAACCAAATAAAGCTTAGCGTATGAACTCTGATTTCTCCTTGTTTTGAAAGATACTATCGTGATAGCATTAATTTTATAATGACTAATATCAGAAATTTCTGTATTATCGCCCATATCGACCACGGCAAATCGACCCTAGCCGACCGCATACTCGAGCTGACCGGGATTATCCATACCAGCACCAGCGAGCAATTCCTCGACAGCATGGAACTGGAACGCGAGCGCGGTATTACCATCAAGGCCAAGGCGGTCAGAATGCCTTATCGGTCAAAGACGGGTGACGAGTATATTCTGAATCTCATCGATACCCCGGGACATGTGGATTTTAACTATGAGGTCTCAAGGAGTCTCAAAGCTTGTGAAGGCGCGGTATTACTCGTTGATGCTTCTCAAGGAGTCGAAGCCCAGACTATCGCTAATGCATACCTCGCTGTTGACGCCGGGCTTGAAATTATTCCGGTCATCAATAAGATAGACCTGCCTAATGCCATGATAGACGAAGCCCGCCTGCAACTGGAAGAAATGCTGAGCCTGCCGGCGGCGGATACGCTTCTGGTCTCAGCCAAATTGGGAACCGGCGTGCCCGAACTGCTGGAGGCGATAATAACCCGGGTTCCGCCGCCTGAAGGTAATAGTGACGGGCCTCTCAGTTGCTTTATCTTCGACTCTTATTTTGACACCTATCGGGGTGTTCTCCCACATATCCGTGTTTTTTCAGGCAGTGTTACCGCCGGTGACAAAATTATGATAAAGTCCACCGGCAAAATTTTCGAGGTGGATGAAGTCGGTTATTTTAGTCCGCAACTGAGCCCTTGCCCAACTCTAAAAGCGGGTGACGTTGGCTATCTGGGAGCAGTTATCCGGGACGTAGGTGATATCCATGTTGGGGACACCATAGTCTCTGCTAGTCATCCCGAAACACCAGCCATACCCGGATTCAGGCGCGCTCAATCGATGGTGTTCTGCGGAATCTACCCTATCAATACTAACGATTATCCCAAGCTTACCATGGCACTGGAAAAGTTCCAGCTTAACGATTCGTCGCTTGTCTTCGAGAAGGAGACTTCAGCGGCGTTGGGCTATGGTTACCGGCTCGGCTTTTTGGGTATGTTGCACATGGAAATTACTATGGAACGATTGAAGCGGGAATACGGGCAGGACTTGATTGCCACTATGCCCTCAGTCGTCTACAAAGTAGTTACTCGTGATGGAGAAGCTTTAATGATTGATAACCCTTCCCGGTTTCCACCTCCGGACCGTATCGACCACATTGAGGAACCGATTGTCCAGGCGCGGATAATTACACCTAGTAAATACATTGGACCGTGTATGGAACTCTCGGAGAAAAAACGCGGTACATTCAAAAATATGGCACATCCTGATAGTAAAAAAACTATCCTCACCTATGATTTCCCATTGTCTGAAATGATTATTAATTACTATGACAAGCTAAAGAGCGTGAGCCAGGGGTATGCCAGCCTGGAATACGACTTTGTCGGTTACCAGCCCGGCGATCTGGTTAAGGTGGATATCCTGGTAAAGGGCGGCCAGGTCGATGCTCTTTCTTTCATCACCACCCGTGATAACGCCATTACGAGATCTAGAGCCTTGGTGCATAAACTGAGGAAGCTTATCCCGAGACAACAATTCGAGATACCGATACAAGGTGCCATCGGTGGTAAGATAATCGCCCGCGAAGATATCGTCCCGGCAAGAAAGGACGTCCTCGCGAAGTGCTATGGCGGTGACGTGACCCGTAAAAGAAAACTCCTTGAGAAGCAGAAAGAAGGCAAGAAACGGATGAAAATGGTGGGTGCGGTTGAGGTACCGCAGGAAGCCTTTCTATCATTGCTGAGGATGGAGGAGTAAAATTAGAGGGCTTTATATCCATATCCCCTTCTGCGTCAAAAAATGCAGCTATTGCGATTTCTATTCCCTGGCGGGTGGGAGCGAACTTATCGAGAGTTACATCGAAGCCGTCCTTAGTGAATGCCAAGGGTATGTTGGAGCTTCATTTCAGACTCTATACCTAGGAGGTGGAACACCAAGCCTACTCGGAGCCAAAAACCTAAGAAAACTAATTTACAGTCTACGCCAGAGTCTCGACCTATCTGAACTCACCGAGGCCACAATCGAAATTAACCCGGAATCAGCTACACTCGAGTTGCTCGAGGCCGCTAGAGAGATGGGGATAGACCGTGTATCGGTAGGTGTTCAGTCGCTTTCAGATTATGAACTCGAAAGTGTGGGCAGAGTTCACCGGTCCGCACAGGCAATCGGCACCATAAAACGGGCGAACGATTTAGGCTTTAGAGCTATCTCCGCTGACCTAATCATCGGACTTCCCGGGCAGAGATGGGAAAGACTCCGTACCAGTTTAGAGACTTTGACCGAATTGGGTATCAAGCACCTCTCATTGTATTGCCTTTCGGTCGAACCTGATACCCCCTTATCAACCAATCCTCCGGTTGACCTGCCATCCGACGATGAGCAGGTCGAAATATTCGACAAGGCGAGGTGGTTCCTTGTAAAGCGTGGGTTTATCCATTACGAGATATCAAATTTCTCCCTCCCGGGTCAAGAATGTTTACACAATCTCAACTACTGGCGAGGTGGAGAATATCTTGGTTTGGGTCCGGCTGCAGCCTCACATCTTAAAGGTAAGCGATTCAACAACCGGCCTGATTTACAAGCTTATTTAAAGGACCCGACTGTCTTAACGGAATTCGTGGAAGTATTGAGTATGCAAGACAAAGCTGCCGAGGAGGCGATGCTACGTCTACGTCTTCTTTCTGAAGGGCTGAACATCGATGAACTTACCAGAAGGTTCGGATATGAAAATGTTGTAGATTTGATTGACAGGCTGAACTCGATGTCTCAATCTGGGTCAATCATTTACAACGGCTCAAATTACCGATTGATGCCATCGAGAGTACTTACTTCAAATCCAATATTCGCAGAGGTTTTAAGGAGTTAGCGTGGGAACCATACCCAAGCCTGAGGAAAAACAACGTCCATTGGATGAGAGGCGGACTTATCCACTCTTACGGAGAAATAGCACCGAGGAAGAATGTCAACTGTTAGACGGTACAATCTTACTAAGGTAAGGTTACTGCATTTGCTGGAGGAATTAAAAGCCGACTCTATAGAGGTCGGTTCTCTATGTGTTCCACCAGGGTTTTCACAAACAAATATCCAAAGCATGATGGAAACGATACTGAATGTGAAGAAAACACCTGAAGACCTATCCATTTCACTTGCACAATCTCAGACCGGGGGCATACTTTTTTGGGGGCCGCATCATAAGTACCTAGTGATGCCACCATTCCCTGTGATGAAAGAAAGTGTTTCCAATACTTGTGATATTGAGCCTCTTCTTTCTCTTATGCATCGTGGACTTCTTTTTGGATTGATAGTTGTGAGACTTGGGGAGTATGGTATTGGCGTCGTTCAAGGTGAGAAATTGCTTTCCAGCAAGGTTGGCACTGGCTTGGTACACTCTCGCCACCGTCAGGGGGGCTCTTCGTCACACAGATTTGAGCGACATCGAGAAAAGCAGGTGGAAACCTTTTTTACCAGGGTTTGCCAGCATGCCAGGGAGCAGCTAGAACCTTATGCCAGGCAATTGGATTATGTCCTTTATGGAGGTACTCGGGAAACGATATTGGATTTTCGAAAGCAATGTCATTTTCTCCATGATTTTGACAAAATCACGTTAGCTCGGTTACTTAACATTAGAGAACCCAAACAATCCAGGCTTGTGGAGGGGATTCAGGAAGCCTGGTCAAGCAAGGTAATTCAATGGAATTAGAAATAGACTTACGTGAGCATCGAATAATCAAATTAAGGTTCGGTCTTGATGATGGACGGGTCCGGGGGAACATTAAGGAAGTAGGTAACGAGTTTAATGTAACCGGGGAGCGCATCCGGCAAATAGAAAATAGGGTACTCTGAAGATTACGCCACCCAAGCCGAAGCCGAAAATTAAGGCATTATCTGGAATTGTATATCAATAGTAAAAGAGCGAACACGGAAAAATATCTCTGAATATTTGCGAAAAGTCCCTAAAAGAAGTAATATCGGCAACAATATAATCCATTTATTGGCAACTTAGTACGAAGATGAAAATCGGACTCTTTACGGACACTTATGTTCCCGAGGTAAACGGGGTTGTCACCGTTCTGAAGACGATGGCACGTGAGCTAAAGAGAGAAGGCCACGAGGTCCATATTTTCTGTCCAAGCCATCCGGATCGAGACGACTCCTGCACAGAAGTCTATGGCTTCCCGTCTCTAAAGTTTATCTTCTACAGGGGGATGAGAGTAGCTATCCCTTACAACCCGAGTACTCTTCGGCTTATTTCCACCATGGATATCATCCATTCTCACGACCCTGGCACCATCGGACTTTTAGGGCTGTGGGCATCTGGAAGATATCACATACCGCACATTCATACCTATCATACCCTCTATATGGATTATCGCCGGTACCTCCCGAGGGTAATTCGCCCCACTCGTGGGATAGTCAAATCATTGAGCCGGTTATTCTGTAATCGTTGCAATGCAATTATTGCCCCTTCAAGTCAGATGAAGCGCGAACTGGAAAGCTACGGAATAACTCAGCCTGTCCACGCGCTTCCCTTCGGAGTTGACGAGGAAGAATTCTCCCACGAAATCAAGTGGAACGTCAGAACAGCATTGAACATTCCTTCTAAAGACCTGCTGCTTTACGTAGGAAGATTCGGGAAAGAGAAAAACCTCGATTTTCTTTTGCGCGCTTTTCAACAACTTCTTTCCCTCAGACCTGGTGCTAGATTAATTATCGCCGGGGATGGGCCTCAGCGTGAGTTTCTGGAGAAGTATGCCTTAAGCCTCGGCATTGCCCAATTTGTTACTTTCATTGGCTTTTTACAGCGGCGTGACTTAGTCGACCTGTATAAACAAGCTTCTCTCTTTGTGTTTGCTTCCAAGACAGAAACTCAGGGACTTGTTCTAGTGGAGGCTATGATGGCTGGAGTGGCAGTAGTTGCCGTTGGTATGATGGGACCACTGGACATCATTACTTCTGGAGAGACTGGAATTCTGGTTGGCGAAGATGAAAATGAATTCGCTCAAGCCTGCAATAAGCTCCTCCAAAACAATAACGAGAGGCAAAGAATAGGCATAGCCGCCCGTGAATGGGCACGTTCGCAGAGTTCTCAAGTATCTACTAAGAGGTTACTCGACATCTATTCTCGCTGCACCCTACAGAAGCCAGCCGAATCTCTGACTATTCGGTATCCGGAGACTAGAGAAGAAAAGTTACCACCGTTGCTCCGGTAGGAGGGGTGAAAGGCGCAATGTGCTCGAACGCTTCGGAATACTTCCAGACAAGCCTTTTGAGGTAGGTTCTTACTCTCGCTTAATAATTATGTGGCAGCAACGGCTAACTTTGCGCTATTTGTCTACTTATCTCCTGTTTCTCACGACTTGCCGTGGTAGTCGGTAGGAAGGGCGGACGGCTTTATCCAGCGCAGGCTTAGCGTAATCAAAACCTTGAACCGTCAAACGCTCTAGCTTCACGCCAAGAAGCCTCTCAAGAGAACGTATCTTATCTGAATCATCATTAGTTACAAAAGTCAACGCATCGCCGCTCTTGTCGACCCGCCCGGTACGGCCGATGCGATGGATGTAGTCATAAGTACTCTCAGGCATATCATAATTGATGACGTGGGAAATACTCAAAATATCGATACCGCGGGCAGCAATATCAGTCGCCACTAAAATTTTGAATGAACCATTACGGAAGCCTGCAATCGCAGTCTCCCTCTGGTTCTGTGATAGGTCCCCCTGCAGTGAAGTCACCTTGAGGCCAGCTATACCTAGTTGCTGAGCCACCCGTTCGGCGCGGTGTTTAGTTCGGGTAAAGACAAGTACCGAATCCGTTTTGGTTTTATTTAGAATTGCCTTCAGCAAGGATGTTTTGAGATGCTGTTCTACAGGGTACAGGACATGCGACACGGTTTTTGCCGGTAGCTGACGGTCGACCTGCACTGTGACCGGGTCATTCAGGATTTCACACGCCAGGCGTCGGATATCGTTGGGCATAGTTGCCGAGAAAAGGAGGGTCTGTCGGCGATGCAGGATGCACTCCAAAATACCTCTTATACTTGGTAAAAAACCCATATCGAACATCCGGTCCGCTTCATCGATGACAAGTACTTCCAGACGGGAAAGGTTGACTGTCCCCTTCCAGAGGTGATCCAAGAGGCGACCCGGACAGCCGACTATTATCTCAACACCGCCGCGCAATACTCTTAATTGTTGCTCCATACTTACGCCGCCATAGATGGTTACACTACGCAGCCCAGTTTTACTCCCTAGTCCCTTTATCACTTCGCATGTTTGCTCAGCTAACTCGCGCGTGGGTGAGATTATTAAAGCCCGGATACATCCTCTTGGACCTTGTCGAAGTCGCTCCAGGATAGGTAGCACAAAGGCAGCAGTTTTACCGGTACCGGTCTGAGCTAAACCAATGATATCCCGTCCTTGCACGATGGGTGGAATTGCCTGTGCCTGAATTGGTGTGGGTATAGTATAACCGAGCGCACGTACACCAGCCATGATGCTCGGATGGAAATTAAAGGTATCAAAATTCATTAGACTCCTTAAAAACTAAGTAAGCATCTGTAATACAGTGCCTAACTTATCTTGTATGTGCTCTCTTTTTTTATTAAGCCGACTCTACTTCTGATATGAACGGAAGGCGTACCGCTTTTATCCGAGAGCGGTAGAGCCTCAACGAGAGTAATAAGTCGTTCCCTCAGTTTTTTCCCTTCGAGTCTAGCAATTGCGATAGCACCATCAGATTTCGAGGCCATTTCAACGTATGCGTAGCTCCTCGGTTGGCCGCTGCCTATATATTTATCGTTCATAATGGCGATGGATATTACGTCCCCAAATTCGGCAAACTCTTTACGCAGTTCCTCGTCAGTGGTTTCAAGCGCCAAGTTACCCACATAAATAACCATGGTATTCTCCCTTTATCAAATCGAGCACGTTGCCCTGATTTGTGACAGGTGAATCAGACAGGCTTATGCACCTGAAGAGCTAATCAACTAATATCTTCGTTGTCCGCCACCACCCGATCGGCTACCCCTGCTACCACCATAACCACCTTTGCCATAGCCACCTTTACCCCTGTTGCCGTAGGATCCACTACCTTTGTTGTCCGCACGAGGGCGGGACTCATTAACCACGATACTCCTCTCTTTCAACATTTTACCATTAAGACCGGCGATAGCAGCTTCAGCCTCAGGTTGAGAAGCCATTTCCACAAAGGCAAAGCCCCTGGGCCGCCCGCTAATCTTATCGTAGGGAACAGCTACGGATTCAACTTTTCCAAACGCAGCGAATTCTACCTGTAGCTCCTCTTCAGTAACGTCAAAGGCTAGATTACCAACATAAATTTTCATGATTTATCCTCCTGATTCCGATATTTCCTGTTCTTCCTAATAGCTCTTGCGCCGCTTTCTCTCGCGTTGTTCTTAGCTTGATGATAGCTGTACACCTGGATATGAATGGGCGCACTCAACCCGCGATTCATGGCTTAATCTTACTTATCTGGCGGGCCGGACTTTGCGGTAGCAATCGGTACAGTAAACCGGCTTGTCACCGTGAGGCTGAAACGGGACTTCAGTGCTCTTGCCGCACTCGGTGCAGGTCACGGGGAACATTTGCCGCGGAGCTCCGTAACTGCTGTTGCCATTACGTTCAGACTTCTTTACACGACGGCATGAGAGACAGCGTTTAGGCTCATTAGTATAGCCTTTAGACGCAAAAAACTCCTGTTCGCCTGCGCTGAAAGTAAAGTTAGCTCCGCAATCTGAACACTGGATAGACTTGTCCTGATAACTCATTGGATGACCTCCTCTCTTTATATTAGTTAGAGTTCGGGTCATTCAATACTTAACAAAACTCTGTACGAATAGCTTCCGAGAAGCTTGTTATAACCTAAACTAGAACTTATCTTAACTTGACCATAAAAGGAATAATACTGCAATTGGACCTTGGTGTTTATGAAGTACCTAATTAGTTTTAGATGTGCTTTGGAGCCTTCCGATAGTTAATCCTTTAACTCATAAATTGACATCCAGCCTGAATCAGGATTAAAATCAGCGCAATATGAAATTGTTCGGCACATCGGGAATACGAAGGATTGCTGATAAAGACCTCATCGACTTGGCATTGAAAGCAGGGCTGGCAGTCGGCAAGGTCTATCCCAAGGTTGTAGTTGGCAGTGATACCAGGACTTCTAGCGATGCTGTGAAACACGCCTTTATTTCCGGATTATTGTCCGGTGGAAGCCGGTGCTGTGATGCAGGAATTATTCCTACACCGACACTCGCTCTGGCAACCAAGAAGTTTGATATTGGTGCGATGATTACCGCTTCTCATAATCCACCAGAATATAACGGTATTAAGCTCTTGAACCCGGATGGCTCCGCTTTTGATTCCAACCAGCGGGAAGAAATAGAAGCTGCTATCTTGAATGAATCCTTTTCAGTTGCATCGTGGAATGATATGAAGAGTTATTATACTGAAAACGGGGCAATCGAAAATCATATTGAGCACATATTGAAAGATTTCACCCAGTCGAAAGTGAAGGTAGTGCTAGACTGTGGTTGTGGTGCTGCCTCAGTTATTACTCCTGATTTGTTAAAAAAACTCGGCTGTGAAGTAATTGCTCTCAATTGCACACCGAGTGGGTTCTTTCCCCATCCCGTTGAACCGACCGAGGATAATCTGGGAGATTTAATCCGCACCACTAGGGAGCTTGGAGGCATCGGCATTGCCCACGATGGCGATGCCGACCGTATGATGGCTGTGGACGATAAAGGTAGGTTTATCCCGGGAGATAAGCTTTTAGTGCTTTTCGCTGGGTATCTGGGTGCTAAAAAAGTGGTTACTACTGTAGACGCTTCAATGGCAATCGATGAAACGGATTTCGAGGTTACAAGAACCAGAGTCGGCGATATTTATGTCTCTGAAGAGCTTAAAAAAGGTGGGGATTTCGGTGGCGAACCTTCTGGAGCCTGGGTCTTTCCTAATAGTTCGCTTTGTCCCGATGGTATTTATGCTGCCGCACAACTAGTCGTTATAGCCAGCCAGCAAAAACTTTCGCAGCTAGTTGATAAGATACCCTCTTATCCGATTATTCGTGGCAGTATCACTAACAATGGGGCATCGGTTTCTGACTTAGAAGAGTGTCTGCTTACTATGAAACCGATGTCGGTAAGTCGTATGGATGGAATTAAATTAAGTTTTAAAGATGGTTGGCTATTAGTCCGCCCTTCAGGCACTGAACCTAAGATAAGGATAACCGCCGAGGCTAAAACGGACGAACGAGTGCACAAGCTTTACGATAATAGCGTTGAGGCAATTAAGGGATGCGTAACGAGGTGACAGGAATGAAGGCAGTTATTTTAGCGGCCGGGGAAGGCAGCCGGATGCGTCCTCTAACCTATACCAGACCAAAAGTAATGCTGCCTATAGCTAATAAACCCATCCTGGAACATTTACTTATCGAGGCAAAAGAGGCGGGCGTTCAGGAGTTTATTCTTATTGTTGGCTATCATGACGAACAAATACGCCGTTACTTTGGTGATGGCTCAAAATGGGGAATAAGCATTAAGTATCGCCAGCAGCGTAGACAGCTGGGCACAGCTGACGCTATTAGAATGGTCGAAGGCTCAGTGAGTGGAAATTTCTTGATGATTAACGGGGATATTGTTGTCGATAGAAAAGATATAAGCGGTTTAATCCATAGGCAAGGTAATACAATGAGTCTCATAAAAGTTGAGAATAACCGGGATTTAGGTGTTGTCGAACTCAAGAAAGACAGAGTAGTTCATATTTATGAAAAAGTGGAAAATCCGCCCTCGAATATGGCTAATGCCGGCTTATACTTGTTCACTCCTGAAATATTTACTGCCATAGCCGAAACACCCAAGTCGCTGCGCGGAGAATATGAAATAACTGATTCCCTGCAATGGATGATAGACCACGGAGAAAAAGTCATCGGTCATAGAATTATATCTTGGCTCGACCTTAGTTACCCCTGGGATTTGCTTAAGGCTAATGAATCGCTATTATCTACCTTAAAAGCTAAAAACCTGGGCGTGATAGAAAAGAATGCGGTAATTAAAGGTTCCGTTTCTATCGGAAAAGGTACGGAAGTGAGGTCAGGTTCTTATATTATAGGACCAGTCGTTATCGGTGAGGATTGTGAGATTGGCCCCAACTGCTATATTCGTCCCTGCACTGCCATCGGTGATAGTTGCCACATCGGTGCCAGCGTTGAAATCAAGAACTCGATAATTATGAGAGGTAGTAAAATTCCGCATCATAACTACGTCGGCGATAGTGTTATCGGGGAAGATTGTAATTTAGGTGCGGGTACTAAGATTGCCAATCTAAGATTAAATGAGGATAATATAGTAGCTGCCGATATTAATACCGGTAGACGAAAGCTAGGAACCATAATGGGTGATAATGTCAAAACTGGCATTAACGCTTCGATTAATGTAGGTGCTATGATTGGTAATAATACTCATATCGGTCCCGGTGCCGTAGTCGGCGGTGTTATCGCCCCGGATTCGGAGATATTTTGAGGCATTATGAAACAAGCAGTAATTCTGGCCGCTGGTGAGGGACAAAGGCTTAGACCTTTTACCGTAACCAAACCGAAAGTAATGCTTCCCATTGCTGATAAGCCTATCTTGCAGTATGTGGTCGAGGCACTAGCTAAGAACGGCATTCGGCAGATTGTCATTGTTGTCGGTTACCGCAGGGAACAGATATTCGATTATATGGGCTCTGGAGAGAAGTTCGGTGTTAACATAGTTTACATAACGCAAGAGAAACAATTAGGTACAGCCAATGCTCTGGCACTGGTCAAAAATTCGGTAGAAGACGAATTCTTAGTCCTGCACGGTGATAACCTTATTGAGGCAAGTACCATAGCTAGCTTTACTAAAATCAGCCCCAGTGCCATATTGGTGAAAAAAGTAGTTAATCCGGCTAGATACGGTGTAGTTGCTATTGAAAATGGTCTGGTTAAAGAAATCATAGAAAATCCTGAGCAAACTAGAGGCAACATAGTTAATACTGGTATCTATGCTTTTAATAGAGATGTCTTCGATTTTATTGGAACCGAATTACATATTCCTGACGTCATAAATCGAATGGTTCTAGAAGACAAACCGGTCAATGTTCAAGAAACGGAGGGCACTTGGCTTGATGTCGTTTATCCCTGGGACATAATTAGTCTTAATGATGCGATTCTTCGCCGGATTCCTGCGAAATTAGGCGGCGTTATCGAAACTGGTGCTTCGATAAAGGGGCAGGTCTCAATAGGAAACGGAACAACTATTAGATCGAACTGTTACATAGTAGGCCCTGTGATAATTGGAGAGAATTGTGACATCGGTCCCAATGTTTGCATAATGCCGGCGACTAGCATCGGCGATAATGTGGTTATATCGCCATTTACTGAAATTACCAACAGTGTTATTAGTGATGATGTTAATATCGGATCTAGTTCACTTATTCAAGATTCCGTTATTGACAAAGGTTGTTTCATTAAAAGCCATTTTATTGCCAGTAGCGGTCAAGCTGAGGTTAAGGTAGATAGCGAGCATCACCAGGTGAAAATGGGGGCAATGCTGGGTGTGAACTGTAACGTGGAGAGTTGTGTTGTGGCTCAGCCGGGTAGTATTATCGGTAATTATAGCCAGATTCAAGCCACAAAACTGGTTAGCGGAAGGATTCCTGATAGGAGTCTGGTAATTTAAAATGTGCGGCATCATTGGCTACATAGGAGACCGACAAGCCCAGTCCATAATCATTAATTGTCTGAGAAAGTTGGAGTACCGCGGTTATGATTCCTGCGGTATTGCCATCGCCGATGGCAGTATCGAGGTATATAAGGATGCCGTCAGAGTAGCGGCGTTAGAAAAGGCATCGCCGAAGTTTCGTGGCACTGCAGGTATCGGTCATACGAGATGGGCAACACACGGGGTACCGTCTCAATTGAATGCTCATCCTCACCTAGACTGCACCGGAAAAATCGCTGTGGTCCACAACGGAATAATTGACAATTATTCGGAATTAAAAGCCCGGTTAACTGATGAAGGACATAAATTTGTTTCTGAAACTGATACAGAAGTCATTCCGCACCTAATTGAGAAATATTACGATGGTGATTTAGAGAAAGCAGTGGAATCTGCTTTACATCAGCTCGATGGTTCCTACGCCGTAATAGTATTGGCAGCGGGTGAGTCGAGATTAATCGTAGCCCGTAAAGACAGTCCTCTGGTTATCGGTGTCAGCGATAGAGATAACTTTATCGCCTCAGATGTCCCCGCGGTATTAGATTATACTGATAGGGTTATATATCCAGAGGACGGGGATATCGGGATTGTTAGACCGGGTAAGGTAGAATTTAAGAGAAAAGGCGTTAAAGTCAGAGTTGAAGAACACAGAATATCATGGAGCGTAGATGAGGCACAAAAAGGCGGCTATGAACACTTCATGCTCAAAGAGATACACGAACAGCCAAAGGTTATAAGAAATACTCTTGCTGAATATATTCGTCTAACCGAACCTGTAGCTGGTTTAGCCGATGCCGAATCGATTTTAATGTTAGCTTGTGGTACATCCTATCACGCCGCTCTAGCGGGTAAATATGTTGTTGAAGAACTGCTTGGCATTCCCGTGAGGGTAGAGCTGGCTTCGGAATTCAATTATTATAAACGCCCTCTGGCAACGCCTTTAGCTATCGCTATCACTCAGTCGGGCGAGACAGCCGATACATTGAAGGCAATGAAAAGATTAAAAGAAGCCGGGTCTCGTGTGATAGCTATCACCAATGTAGTCGGTTCCACAGCGAGCCGGATTGCCAGCCAGACTATTTATACCAGGGCCGGTCCGGAGATAAGTGTAGCTGCTACCAAGAGCTTTTTAGCTGAGCTTGTAGTGCTCTACTGGTTAGCGATGTCTTATTCAAAAGTCGACGCCAGAAAGCTGGCAAGTTTATTTATGGAACTAAGACAACTGCCTAGTAAAATTCAGCAAGTCCTCGATGAAGAAGCCAGAATAAAGGAACAGGCGGAGTATCTAGCAAAATATAATGACGTTTTCTTTATCGGCAGAGGAACAAACTACCCGGTCGCTCTGGAGGGGGCGCTCAAACTTAAAGAAATTGCCTACATTCATGCTGAAGGCTATTCCGCCGGTGAACTCAAACACGGTCCCTTCGCCCTGCTGGGTCCTTCATCGCCAGTTATCGCCATTGTCGCTCGTGATAGCACTTATGAAGCAATGCTGACCAACATCAAAGAGATAAAAGCTAGAAGGTCGCCGATGATTGCTCTCATTGAAGAAGGGGACGAAATGACTTCTGATTTGGTTGATTCGATTATTACCGTTCCTCAAGTCGATGCTATGTTTTCGCCCATAGTCAATACCGTGGCTCTTCAATTGCTTGCCTACTATGCCGCTAAAGCGAGAGATTGCCCGATTGATTTCCCAAGAAACTTAGCTAAGAGCGTAACGGTAGAATGAGCATCGACTTTCCGTGCAGACTGGCTTTACAGAACAGTTCCTCTTTGCTAAACTTCAATTAAGAAAACTCGGAGGTTCACTATGGGAAAACGAGATTTCAGGTGGAGAGAAACCAAAAAACCCAAAAAAGATGCTAAGAAACCCATGGCAAGTACCATTTTGCCGCCGCCGATAACCGTGGAAGTTATCAAAAAAGGCAAAAAAGAGGAAGTAGAGGAAGAGCAAGAATAGCTCTGAATCTATCCCGACATCCATTAGGTTTTGACGATAAGGGATTTAATCTTCCAGAGTTTGCTATTCCGAGATTGAAAACACTTAGCATGGCTGATTTAGCCTTTTTGCAGGCAATTGTGACAGGTCGCGTCCAGGGCGTTTATTTCCGTGCTTTTACTTCAAGACAAGCAATTAAACTGGGGCTGACTGGTTATGTCCGTAATTTACCGGGCGGAGAATCAGTAGAAGTCTTGGCAGAAGGTGAACGCACTAAACTCGAAGAACTGGTTCAACATCTGAAAATCGGACCGTCTGGTGCCAGGATAGAGGATATCGAGGCTAATTGGTCGGAATTTACCGGAACTTACTCAGGCTTCACGATAAAGTATTAGCTCAACTTCAGGAGGGCATTTGCCTAAACTGCTTTTAATAAGACATGGCGTAACCGCATCTAACAGCGCCCGTCAGTTTGCCGGACATACCGATGTAGAACTGAGTGTCGAAGGGCGGGCTCAGGTTGAAAAGTTGAGCCATCGCCTTACTAACGAAAAAATAGACGCCATCTATTCAAGCGACCTCAAACGAGCCGTAACGACGGCTGAAATTGTCGCTTCGGGACATCAGCTGAATATCATCACCTGCCCCGAATTAAAAGAAATCAACTACGGTCGAATCGAAGGTCTCTCTATTGCGGAAATCGGACCACTTTTCCCCGACGTGGCTAAATTAATTGCTAATTTTACTCCCGACCTGGAGTTCCCCGGCGGTGAGACCTTTATGACTTTTTTTGAGCGAGTAGGCAAGTTTCTAGACAGGCTGAAGCAACACACGCCGGAACAGACGGTAGCGATTACCGCACATAGCGGACCGCTAAGAGCACTGATTTGCTCGTTACTGGGCTTGGGACCAGAACATTGGGGTCGAATGCGCCTCGATAATGCTTCGCTCAGTATCATAGAAACCCAGCCCAACCGGGCCGTCCTCACCTTGCTAAACGATACATCTCACTTGAGAGCGAAGTGCTGAGTCTTATTAGCGGAATTTGTGGCATAACCTCACAATTAGCTGCCTTAACTCCATAAAAAAGTAACTCAAAACTAAAGTTTTTGCTTCGTTTATTCTGGCTGTGATAGACTGAAAAGAGCAATGAAAATACTGGTAACTAATGACGATGGCATATTTGCCGATGGACTATGGACGTTAGCTAACGAATTAGTAAAAATCGCCGAGGTGGTAGTGGTTGCGCCCGATAGGGAACAGAGTGCTATCGGAACGGCAGTCACTCTAAGTCATCCGTTAAGAATACAGCAGGCAAGCACCTTGGTTCCGGGAATAGAAGCCTGCTCGGTACAGGGCACCCCGGGTGACAGTGTGATTCTGGCGTTAGAAAAACTTTTCCATAAAAAAATAGACTTGGTCGTATCCGGCATAAACAACGGACTGAATCTGGGCAATGACGTGCTAATCTCCGGGACAGTTGGTGCTGCCTTGCAGGGTTATTTACGGGGCATACCTGCATTAGCTGTTTCTCTCGCCTCAATAGAAAAAACTTCTCTGGAAAACGCAGCTAAAGTAACTGCTCTGATTGCCGGAAACATTATCTCAAATTCACCCGGAAATGTGTTCTTTAATGTAAATCTTCCTGACTTTCCGCCGCCTGAGATTAAAGGGGCTAGAATGACTCGTTTAGCCGGTGAAAGTCATATCGATACCGTTGAGGAAGGTCATGATGGGAGGCGTGCATATTACTGGTTGGTACGCCGCCGGATAAACAACAGCAAAGATAATGTCACCGATATAGGGGCAATCGAGCAGGGGTATATCTCGATTACTCCACTGCATTTATACCTGAATAATAAACACTCCCGAATTAAGACGGATGGTTTCCTTGACGGCCTCAACGAATGGCTTAAGAACAAGGAGTAGTTAATGGCTCTGTTTATTACCTTCGAGGGTGGCGAAGGAAGCGGCAAGACTTTCCAATCTAAAGCCCTATACCGGAAGTTGAAACAGCTAGATATACCGGTTCTCTTGACTCACGAGCCTGGCGGAACGCCCCTGGGCAGAAAGATTAGCTACTGGCTGAAATGGGCTGGAGCTATACCATCGCTTACCGAGCTTTTGCTTTTCAATGCCTCCCGCGCCCTATTAGTCGAGCAGATAATCCAACCGGCACTAAAGGAAGGAAAGACAGTCATCTGCGACCGTTACACTGATTCCACAGTAGCCTATCAAGGATATGGACGAGGGCTAGAGTTAGACACAGTTAAATCTCTTAACCGGACTGCTACCCGTGGTCTTAGACCCAATATCACAATATTCCTAGATATACCTGTTGAAGAAGGGCTAGCACGTAAAAAGAGTGAGAGACAGGACCGTTTTCAACAGGAGAAAATAGCCTTCCACGATAGGGTACGTGAAGGCTACCTCAAAATGGCAGCAGAAGAACCGGACCGCTGGCTGGTGATAGACGCCAGCCAGTCAAAAGAGAAAATAGAAGAAATTATCTGGACAAAAATAAGCCGAATGCTTGAGCTATCTAATTCAACTTCACATCATTAAGCTAGCATTTGACCGCTTTGACGCCTAAGTAGGTTTCGACCAGCTTCATCGCACAAAACTCACCACACATACTGCAAGCTGTTCCGGTGGTAGTATGCTGGGTATGGACACGGCTTGACCGTTCCGGGTCTATAGACAGCTTAACTTGCTCTTCCCAGTCCAACTTCTTTCGGGCGATTGACATTTTTCTATCCCACTCGGCAGCACCTTTGACTCCTTTAACGATGTCGGCAGCGTGAGCTGCAATGCGGGAAGCGATTACTCCTTGCCTGACGTCCTCCACGTCGGGCAAGGAAAGGTGCTCACTCGGAGTTACATAACAGAGGAAATCAGCCCCGGCAGAGGCGGCAATCGCTCCGCCGATAGCTCCGGTAATATGGTCGTAGCCGGCACCGATATCCGTTACTAGTGGTCCCAAAACATAAAAGGGAGCTCCCTGGCAAATCGATTTTTCCAAGAGAACATTAGCTTCAATCTGGTTCAATGGCATATGTCCCGGACCTTCGACCATTGCCTGGACACCAGCCTGCCGTGCTCTTTCTACCAGTTCTCCTATGACCAGTAGCTCATCTATTTGAGCCTGGTCGGTCGCATCTGCCAGGCTACCCGGACGCATACCATCCCCTAGACTCAGCGTGACATCGAATTTCCTGGCTAGCTCAAGCAGGCGGTCGTAATACTCATAAAGCGGGTTTTCTCGCTCGTTTTGGAGCATCCAGCCAACAAGAAAAGCCCCGCCGCGTGAAACTACATCGGCTACCCGTCTGCGTTGCTTAAGGCGGTTAATAGCTGATTGAGTTACCCCACAATGCACGGTGATAAAGTCGACGCCGTCACGAATATGGTCTTCAATCGCCTCGAATAGTTGGTCGACGGTCATTTTTACAATAGCACCAGTTTGATTAATTGCTTCAATTCCAGCCTGGTAAATAGGAACGGTGCCGATAGCCACAGAGCTAGCCCCAATAATCTGCCTGCGGATAGCAGGTATATCACCGCCGGTGCTTAAATCCATAACCGCATCGGCGCCGCATTTAACTGCAACCTGTAATTTTGCTAACTCGGTATCGATATTGCCGTAATCGGACGAAGTGCCGATATTGGCATTAATCTTCGTCCGTAATCCTTTTCCGATTCCACAAGGGATAAGATTCTTATGGTTAATATTGGCTGGGATTACGATTGTTCCTTGGGCTACGCCCTGCCGGATAAATTCAACATCGACTCCTTCTTGTTCAGCCACCGTTTTCATTTGTGGCGAAATAGTCCCTTTAACAGCCAGTTCTATTTGAGTCATTGCCTGCCTCCGTAAAAATAAGACCAAGGGCATTTGAACCCTTGGTCTGTAAGATTCGCTTCTCTTCCCTACGCTCGCATTAACGAGATCAGGTTCCAAGGGTTGTCCCGATGCAATCGGGGCTCTCAGCCGTTAGGCACCCCCTATGTCTTAATTCAATTAGTTTACACTTATATGTTAGCATAGAAAATTCAGAATCGCAATTACGGAAGGGTTTAAGAGAGGGGCGAAGCCCCTCTCTTTTCTTTCTATTCCCCTCTCCGCTTGCGGAGAGGGGACAGGGGTGAGGTTGCTTCCAATTAAACATAAAAGCCTACTATTTGAGATTGACACAGATAGACAGCCCACCTTATAATGAATAGTTACTAACCAAGGAGCACAAGCGTTGCAGATTAACGTCTCCCAACAACTTAAAGGACCGATAGGTTCATCCCGGAACTACCATATAAGTGAAACGATCGCTATCGAGGACAAAGATTATAATATCGAAGGCGACCTTAAGCTTACGCGTACTCAGCGCAGTATTCTAGTAGAAGGCGCGCTGCATGTTACACTCGAACTTACCTGTAGTCGGTGTTTAAAGCTATATTGCTGTCCTATGACATTGAATATCGAAGAAGAGTATTTTCCCACTATCGACATTCAAAGCGGTGCTAGGTTACCATCGCCTGATGAACCGGATGCCTTCACTCTCGATGAGAATAATATCTTGAATTTAACCGAGGCAATCCGTCAATATGCCCTGCTTACCATACCGATGAAACCGCTTTGCTCTCAGGATTGTGCCGGTTTGTGCCCGACTTGCGGACACAATCAGAATGAAGGACCGTGTAGTTGTCAGACTCAAGCAATCGACCCTCGCTGGTCGAAGCTAATCGAATTTAAATAATAAGAGGAGGTTAAATCTGCTGATTTATCAGCAGGCTAATTATGGGACCTTTACCGAAACGAAGATACCCCAAGGCACGACAACTTGATCGGCGCCGCCACCTGGGAATAACCGTTCCTACACTGGTTGACTGCCCTCAATGCCACACCCCGAAACTACCCCACCACGCTTGCCCTGGCTGCGGTTACTATAACGGTAGGGAAGTAATCGCCGCTAAAACCCCTAAGAAAAAGGCGAGCTAGGACTTATGGCTGAGCCAGCAAAGACGGCTTATATCTTTCCCGGACAAGGCTCTCAAACGGTAGGCATGGGCCGTGACCTGTTTGATAATTTTGAACAGGCTAGAACTATATTTAAGCAAGCTGACGAGAGCGTAAGCTTCCCTCTTTCTAAATTATGTTTCGAGGGACCCGAGGAAGAATTACGCCAGACCATCAATGCCCAGCCAGCACTGTTAACCGTCAGTATCGCTTGCTTGAAGTGTGCCGAAAAAGAACTACCGCCGCCAGCCTTTCTCGCCGGTCACAGCTTAGGAGAATACACCGCTCTGGCGGCAGCTAACGTTCTGAATTTCGCTGATGCTGTTTACCTGGCTCGTGAAAGAGGACGATTGATGCACGAAGCTGGACAGGCCAGACCGGGAGGTATGGTGGCGGTGCTTGGACTTGATGAGAACATACTTTCGGAAGTGTGCCGTGAGACTAATACTAACATTGCCAACTTCAACTGTCCGGGACAACTGGTAATCAGCGGGGCGAAAGAGAACATTGACAGAGCTATGGAACTGGCTAAAGCTAAAGGGGCCAGCCGCTGCGTTCCGTTAGCAGTAAGCGGTGCCTTTCATTCTCCATTGATGCAGCCCGCTGCCGACGGACTATCTAAAATAATAAGCACGCTTAAATTCAATGACCCGACAATCCCGATTATAGCTAACGCTACAGCTAAACCAATGACTACTGCAGACCAGATAAAGACGGAACTGCTTACTCAACTATGTAGTCCGGTGCAATGGCAGCGCTCCATCGAATTTATGATAAATAATGGAGTCTCTAATTTCATAGAAATAGGCTCAGGAAAGGTGCTGAGCGGACTGATTAAGCGTATAAACAAGGATGTTACTATATCCAATATTGGCGATGTCGAGACTATCAGGAGGTTAAAAAGCAATGGACCTCACTAATAAAGTAGCTCTGGTTACCGGCAGCGGGCGGGGCATCGGTCGGACGATTGCTCTTAGACTGGCGAAGAGCGGCGCCAAAATCGTGATTAATGATGTCGGTGAATCGGCTAAGGCAGTTGCTGAAGAAATAAAAGCAATGAAGCAAGATAGCATTGCTATCCTTGCCGATGTAAGCTCATCTGCGGACGTCGATAAAATGGTGGAAACCGCCATATCCGCTTTTGGCAAAATCGATATTCTCGTGAATAACGCCGGCATTACCCGCGACCAGCTCGTTTTAAGGATGTCCGATGAGGACTGGGACAAAGTAATGGCAGTTAATTTGAAAAGCGTTTTCCTCTGTAGTCGGGCAGCGGTGAGAAGTATGATTAAACAGCGCTGGGGCCGGATTATCAATATGGCAAGTATCGTCGGTATAATTGGCAATCCGGGACAAGCCAATTATTCTTCAGCCAAAGCCGGCATTATCGGCTTTACCCGCACGTTAGCCAAGGAAGTAGGTTCACGGGGAATTACTGTAAACGCTATCGCCCCCGGTTTCATTGACACGGTAATGACCCAGCAATTAAAAGAAGACCAGCGTGAAGAGCTTATGAAACGTATTCCGGTCGGCTCACTCGGTACGCCTGACGATGTTGCCGAAGCAGTCGCTTTTCTGGCTTCTCCTGAAGCCAGATATATTACCGGACAGGTATTGAATGTGGACGGGGGAATGGCATTATCCTGGTTGTAATAACTAGAACACCGTACGGCTTTTTCCATTCTAAAATTCGCTTTTGACTTGTGCTTTAATTCAATGGTAGTCTTATAATGTTGGACTTAAAATAGAATTATGATAGGAGGCAGACGCAGGGCGAGGATATTGGTTCTTCAAGCCCTTTATGAAATCGATTCTACCGGGCATACTGAAGAAACAGTGCTCAGCCATATCTTCGAAAATAGTAACTTATCTGAAGAAAATATCAATTTCGCCAGAGAATTGATAGCCGGTATTATCCAGAATACAAAGGCGATTGACGAGAAGATAAAAAGGTTCGCTCCTGCCTTTCCCATCGAACAAATAGCTGTAATCGATAGAAATATTTTAAGGCTTGCAATATTTGAAATTTTGCTTGATAATAAAGTTCCAGTAAAGGCGGCAATTAACGAAGCCGTTGAGTTAGCCAAAAGCTTTGGCAGCGATAGTTCGCCGAGATTCGTCAATGGTGTTTTGGGCTCGGTTAGTAGTATAGTTACTAGGTGAATCTAGAAAGGGGGAAAATTGGCGACCATTTTTGATAGAGTAAAAAAGGTAGTTGTCGAGCAGCTCGGCACAGAAGAAAAAGAGGTAATTCCTACCGCCAGCTTCATCGATGACTTAGGTGCTGATTCTCTGGACCTGGTAGAGCTTATAATGTCCTTAGAAGAGGAGTTCACCACTCCGGCAAAGAAAATCGAAATACCGGATGACGACGCTGAGAAAATTAAGACCGTTCAGGATGCGGTTGATTTTATTAAAGACCTTGGCATCCAGGATTCCTAGGAAAATCCTTGATTAAGGCAGTCTTCTTCGATTGGTTTAATACCCTTGCCCGCTATGAGCCGCCACGGGAAGAACTGCAAAGCCAGACCCTCCGGGAATTCGGTATAAAAGTATCCCCCGAAAAACTCAGACACGCTCTTTGGGCCGCCGATGGGGATTACTTCGAAGAAAATGCCCGTTCTCCGATTCGCAAAAGGACACCTGAAGAGCAGGCTAAAGTCTATATCCGCTATCAGCAGACAGTCCTGACCGAAGCCGGGATTAACACGCCCGTAACGTCGGAGACCCTACTGAAAGTTATGCAGCGGATGCGTCAGTTATCCGGAACCTTGAAGTTCGTCCTTTTCGGTGATGTGCTGCCGGTCCTTAAAACCTTAAAAAAACAAAAACTTACCGTTGCCTTACTGACCAATCTCGATAGAGATATGAAACCTCTTTGCCAGGGTCTCGGACTGGAGCCATACCTTGATTTCTTCGTTACCTCCGCCGAAGCTGGCGCTGATAAACCGGAGCCGCCTATCTTCCTCGAGGCTTTAAAGCGGGCGAAAGCGGACGCCTCTGAGGCAGTCCATATCGGCGACCAGTATAAAGTAGACGTTGTCGGAGCTAAAAATGTAGGTATTACTCCGATATTACTCGACCGCTATGATTTATCCCCTGAAGTTGATTGTGTGAGAATTCACAGCTTGACTGAAGTAGTTGATTACCTTAAACAGTAATAACGCCCTTCGGTCCGGTAATTACCTCACCGACTATCGCCGCCTCTTTTATCCCCGCCTTATGCAGCTCATCAAGTAATCGACTCGCTTTCTTGGGCGATACCGAAATCAGCAACCCACCAGATGTCTGTGGGTCGAAGAGAATATCCCGCATATACTCTGGCACTTTTGCATTAAACTTCGTGCACGAAGAATAAAACTCCCGGTTTCGATGCAGTCCGCCAGGTAGTAATCCTTTTTTAACAAAATCGACCGCTTCTGGGAAGAACGGAATAGAAGCATTATCAACTTTAATCCCTACTCCGCTATTCTGAGCTAGCTGGACGGCGTGTCCGATAAATCCAAAACCCGTAATATCGGTGCAAGCATGGACTCCTATCTCCTGCATCATCTCTGAGCTTTTATCATTCAGGGTTGTCATACTTTTAGTAATCATGGTTGCTGCCTTACCGGTTGCCATACCTGCCTTCAATGCAGTGCTGATAATTCCCGTCCCCAGTGGCTTGGTAAGGACAAGTTTATCTCCTGCCTTAGCCCCGGCAGTAGTTATCAGATGTTTGGGATGAACTGTACCCGTAACCGAAAGTCCGTACTTAAGCTCGGGGTCGTCCACACTATGTCCCCCCACCAGCAATACTTTAGCCTCAACTAACTTTTCAGCCCCACCCCTTAAAATCTCCTTTAAGATTGAAATATCCATCGTCTGGCTTGGAAAGCAGACGATATTCATTGCCGTCAGCGGTTTGCCGCCCATCGTGTAGACATCGCTTAAAGAATTGGTAACCGCAATCTGACCGAAAAGGAAGGGATCGTCGACTATGGGCGTGAAAAAATCGAGCGTCTGGATGAGAGCCAGCTTATCGGTCAGCTTGTAGACGCCAGCATTGTCCCGTTCCTCCATACCCACCAATAAATTCGGGTCGGATATCAGCGGTAAATCACATATCGCCTTGTCCAGGTCCGCCGGACCCAGCTTTGAAGCTCAGCCTGCAGCGCGGACACATTCGGTGAGGCGGGGCATTTTCCTCTTATCCACTTGAATTCCTCCGTTAAAATGGCATTCTAGCATTGTTTACAATGGAAAGCAAAGAACTTCAAGGTGTGTTAAAATATTCACAATTATGAGTAACGAGCTTCGTCATCTCCCCAGCGTCGATAGAATTATCTCGGATGAACGCATCAAGCCATTCGAGGCGACTTTCCCGCACGAGCTATTAGTTACTGTGACCAGGCAAGTTCTTGAGAATGAGCGTTTGTCTATTACCGGTGGTAAATCGGCTTCCTTGGTTGATGAGATAGTGACCTCTATTTTGGCTCGATTACACAACCTTGAGACCGCTAGCCTGCGTCCTGTAATCAATGCCACGGGGGTCGTCCTTCACACCAATCTGGGTCGGGCGCCGCTCAGCCGTGAAACCATCGCCGCTATGAATACAATCTCTAAAGGCTATTCCAATCTTGAGTTCGAACTCGATACTGGAAATAGGGGTTCCCGTCAGACTCATATCGAATCTCTTCTCCGACAGCTAACCGGAGCTGAGTCGGCATTGGTCGTCAACAACAACGCTTCGGCCGTTCTGCTGGGACTCACCGCTTTGGCGAAAAGAAAAGAGGTCATCGTCTCGAGAGGTCAGGCAGTGGAGATTGGCGGCGGCTTCCGCATCCCCGATGTAATGGCACAAAGCGGAGCTAAATTAATAGAAGTCGGCACGACCAACAGCACCTATATTAGCGATTATGAACAAGCAGTCACTCCCCGGACTGTGGCACTTCTTCGGGTTCATTCCAGCAACTTCAAGGTGGTCGGTTTCACCCATTCCGTTAGTATCGAAGAACTGACCGCGCTCGGCAAAAAGCATAATATAATGGTGCTGGATGACCTTGGCAGCGGCTGTTTTATAGATACCTCTGCTTTCGGTCTTGCCCCGGAGCCGATGGTTCAGCAAAGTATCTCCGCCGGCTCAGACCTTACTTTCTTTTCCGGCGATAAATTAGTGGGCGGTCCCCAGGCTGGAATTATCATCGGCAAGAAAGAACTGATTGCTAAACTCGCAAAGCACCCCTTAGCAAGAGCGATGCGCATCGATAAGGTAAGGTTGGCCGGTCTCGCGGCTACCCTCATTCACTACCTAAAAGGCGAGGCAATCGAGAAAATCCCGGTTTGGTCTATGCTGGCGATGCCTTTGTCAGAAATTGAGCGGAGAGCCAGAATCTGGGCTGATGTTCTGGGCAATCTGGCGCAGGTGGTAGATGGAGAAAGTATGATTGGCGGCGGCAGTCTTCCGGGTAGCACCCTGCCCTCAAAGCTGGTGGCTATTGGCGGACATAATAAGAAAGGCAAGAGTGTGGTCCAGACACTGGCACAGCGATTGCGCCAGGCAGAGACTCCCGTTATTGCCCGCATTAGCGGCGATGCTCTACTCCTTGACCCGCGTTCCGTTCTCCCCGAAGAAGATGAGGTCGTGCTGGCGGCACTCCGTAAATTAGCAACTACCAATTAAAGCATAGCATTAATCAAATGCTTATTAATCTATCGAACAAGAGATACTGGTTAAATTGGATGGCCGCTTGTGCTGCCGGTGAATTCTTTGGCATTGGGGTAGCGGCTGGCATTGGCTTCTTATATTTCAAAGTTTTTGGTGAACCCCAAAATATCGGGCAGAAGTTTCTAATTATTCTGGTTGCGATTCTGGCTGGAATTATCGAAGGTACAGTCACCGGTTCCTTTCAGTGGTCTGTTCTCAAGAAGCGCTTTCCCGGAATGACGGTCAGAAACTGGGTAGGTCTCACTGCGTTGGGTGCCGCAATAGCCTGGATTTTAGGAATGATTCCTTCGACATTCTTTATGCCTCAGTCTGCCTCGTCGGCTAATATCGAACCTCCTCTTGTCCTGATAATTTTATTGGCTGCGATACTGGGCTTAGTTTTAGGCGCCCTTTTCGGTGTTTTCCAATGGTTTGAACTTAAAAAACACACTACAAATGCAAACCGTTGGATTTGGGCTAATACTTTCGGTTGGGCAGTAGGGATGGTTATTATCTTCTTGGGCACTTCCATAATTTCAGTTGACTCCAAACTAGGTCTGGTAATTTTAATCGGCACGGTCTCTGGTTTGCTAGCTGGCTTATCAGTGGGTGCAATAACCGGCTTATTCTTGGTCCGATTTAAATATTCATAAAGGGGACAAATAGAGGTTCATTATGTTCGTTCTTGGTACTGCCGGGCACATCGACCACGGCAAATCGACTTTAGTTCAGGCTTTAACTGGTATTGACCCCGACCGCCTGCGCGAAGAAAAAGAGCGGGGGATGACCATCGACCTCGGCTTTGCCTGGCTGAAACTACCGGGCGGGCAGGAGGTCGGCATCGTTGACGTCCCCGGCCACGAAAGATTCGTTAAGAATATGCTGGCAGGAGTCGGCGGCATCGATTTGGCTTTACTAATTGTGGCAGCTAACGAAGGTGTAATGCCTCAGACCAAGGAACATCTGGCAATCATCGATCTCCTCGGCATTAAAAAGGGGATTGTCGTTCTTACCAAAAAAGACCTGGTTGATGAAGAATGGCTGGGTTTGGTCAAGATGGATATCGAAGAACTGCTCCGCCCGACGACCCTGTCCCAGTCGCCGATTATCGCTGTCTCATCTACAACCAGAGACGGCTTACCCGAACTCATTTCTACCATTGAAAAGCTTCTAGAGACCACCGAATCTAAGAAAGATATCGGACGACCCCGTCTGCCGATTGATAGAGTTTTTACCATCGCTGGCTCCGGCACGGTCATTACGGGGACCTTGATTGACGGCTCACTTTCTTTGAGCGATGAAGTCGAAATCGTCCCGAAAGGACTTAAGTCCCGCATCAGAGGATTGCAGACCCATAAAGCGAAACTTAATACAGTCACACCCGGTAGTAGAGCCGCCGCCAATTTGGTCGGTGTTGCCACAACGGAAATAGAGCGCGGTGATGTTGTTACCAGGCCCGGCTGGCTCGTGCCCGCCACGCTCATTAGCGTTCAACTCAGGCTGCTCGATTACTTGAAACGCCCGTTACCGCATAATGCCCCGGTTAGCTTCCATACCGGTGCCGCTGAAGTTATGGCTAAAGTCCGTCTATTGGAAAAAGAGAAACTCGAACCCGGTGAGACTACCTGGGCACAGCTAATACTGGAAAAGCCGGTAGCACTGGTCAAAGGCGACCACTATATTATCCGCTCGACGATGGAAACATTAGGCGGCGGTAAAATCGTCGATGCTCACGCTAAGCGGCTCCGCCGCTTTCGTCCGGATACTATACAGAGTCTGAGACTTAGCGAGGAAGGCACTGTTGATGATGCTCTGCTGACTATTCTCGAAGCCAGACAGCCCCTGCTCTTAGCAGTTCTTCTATCTCAAGGGGATGTGCCTTCAGGCGAAGCTCAGTCGGCGATTAGCTCGCTCATCCAGCAGGGCAGAGTAATCAGCATAGGTGATGGAGACCAGTCGCTCATTTTTACAGCCGGTGGTTGGCAGCGATTGGTCAAACAGGCTATTGCCATTCTTGAAGACTATTATAAAAAGTCCCCGGCTCGTTCCGGTATGCCTAAAGTGGAGCTAGCGAGTCGGCTTAAGCTGGGCAAGTATGCACCGGTAATCGGTCAAAAACTTGCGGAATCGGGTGTTTTGTTAGAAGAAGGCTTGAACTTCCGCTTGCCTTCCCACGAAGTTAAATTAAACGCAACCCAACAGGCTAAAATCGATGCCTTCTTGAAAGCGTTGGCACAGAATCCATACGCACCACCCGGCGAGCTTATCCCTGAGCCTGACCTTCTTAATCTGCTGGTCGAACGCCAGCAGGTAGTAAAAGTAAGCGATGGCATTGTCTTCTCCACCCGGGCTTATAACGAGATGGTAGAAAAAATTACCGCCCACATCAAAGCAAAAGGCAAAGTAACGCTGGCAGAAGTCCGGGACTTATTCCAGACCAGCCGCAAATATGTTCAGGCACTTATGGAATATCTCGACGAGAAAAAAATAACCCGCCGCGTCGGCGACGAGCGCGTCTTGTATTAAGCTAAAATCCCCCTTTTTCAAAGAGGGACACCATCTTCCTTCTGCAAAGGGAGATTTAGAGGGATTTTTTCACTTGTCATTGCGAGGAGCGAAGCGACGTGGCAATCTCCTTGGAATATTGTTGCTGAAAGCTTATTGATATGAATAAAGAAGAATTCTCCCAGTTAGTCGCCAGAGCCATCGACAACTTACCCGAGGAATTCCTCAACAAGCTTGAAAATGTCGATGTCGTAGTCGAAGATTATCCTACCCGTTATCAGCTCAGAAAATCAAGATTGAAACACAATGAAACAATACTTGGACTCTATGAAGGAGTCCCGCAAACCGACCGTGGTGCTCACTACGGGATGGTCCTCCCCGACAAAATAAGCCTCTTTCAAAAGACCATTGAAGCCCAATGCCGGAATGATGCTGAAATCTACAACGAGATAACCAGTGTCCTCAAACACGAAATAGCCCACCATTTTGGCATCAGCGATGCCCGTTTGAGGGAGATTGAACGGGACTAGCTCTATGCGTAATGTTGCCGTATGTTCTTCTTATCGAGTTCCTGCTGTGTAATAGTCTCGTAAGATTTCACTTCGCCATTTTCGATGGTAATATTGAAGGTCTCTTTGCACTTCATACACCGAAAAGGTCCTTTATACGCACTCAGCCCGAAAAAGCTCTCGGTCTGACACTTAGGGCAAACAACATTAGGCATTATACCTCAACCCCTTTCAAATATTATCTAGAAATTTACTCTTAAATCAGTCTTGCTGTCAAGCGTAACCCATTTGTCATTCTGGACTCTGAACGTAGTGAAGAGGAAGAATCTGGCGGTATGGGGTTTTCTTCTTTCGTATTTTTTATGTGGCGGGAGCGCATGGGAGTCGAACCCACCGAAGACCTTATCAGCCCCCCGACGGATTTGAAGTCCGCGAAGCCCACCGGGACTTATCCGCTCCCTCCCTTTTCAAAATGAAAGTATACATCAGTGACTAAATAAGCACAACTTAGAATAGGAATACTCCCAAAACGTTTTCGTTTACCTTCCTTCCTTCCTTTCTTTAATCCTCCTCTTATCAGGAAGAGTTTAAGAGAGGGGAGCTTAGCTCCTTTCTCTTTTTATCCCCTTCCCTTAGCAAGGGAAGGGGATAAAAAGAGGATAGGTTGCCATCTATCTTTAAAAACCTATCCCGTTCACGGTGAACCGTTCAGGGTGAATTCCGTGCTCCGACACGGGAGCGACAAAACTTTCTTGACAATGTAGAACTTATGTTCTATAATTATCCCGACCGTGCAAAAATGCAGGGGGGTTCATAAATTGCTTATAGGAATGTTTCAAGTTTACATAACTCGAAAAGCGAATCCGTGACTGATTCTAATTTCTTAGCACTGGAATCGTTTCCTGAAAAAAAGAAATTTTCATAAAAACGAAACGAATATTGGATGAATACTTAAATAGAAAGGAGAGAAATCTGTTAAGACAAGGCCGGTTCAGACCTTTTTCGGTAAACGAGTCTAGCCAGCCAGATACTCAGTTCGTAAAGAACAACCAAAGGAAGAGCAACGAGGCTCTGGTTTATCGGGTCGAATGTTGGCGTAATTATAGCCGCCAAAACAAAAGCCAAAATAAACGCTACCTTTCGCTTACTGGCAAGCCACTTAGGTGAAACAACCCCCAGCCTCGCCAGGAAAGTAGTTATTACCGGTAGTTCAAAAACCAGCCCCACCGCCAGCAGCAGTCTGGTAATTAAAGAAATATAATTCCCGATTTTAATCTGCGGCGTCGCAATCTCAGTGCCAAACGAAAACAGGAATTTGAGAGCCGGAGGTATGAGAACAAAATAGGCAAAAACTACTCCGCCGGCAAACATAAGTGCTATCCAGGGAAGTATTATAAAAACATACTTTTTTTCCCGTCTGGTCAGTGCCGGTGAGACAAACATTATCAGCTCATAGGTCCACCAGGGAACAGCAAGGACGATACCGCTGGCAAGACATACCCTCATAATCGTCCCAATCATCTCTGTCATCTCGACGAAGATAAAATTGAACCCCTGCGCTGGCTGGAGAAGAATATCGAAAATCCGCTGGTAAAATACAAATGAAATAGCGGTGGTTATAGCGATAGCAATGACACTTCTGGTCAGACGTGTGCGGAGTTCAACCAGATGCCCGAGCAGAGTTAGCCTCTTGTCATCCTGAGCCATCCGGTTTATCCTTATCTTTTTCGGTTTTTTCTTTAGTGGGAGTTTTATCCACTAAGTTTACTTCTTTAGTTACCTCATTAGTAAGGTCGGTGGTAGCTTTCCTTAAAGTACGCATTGTCTTACCCAGAGTCCGGGCAAGCTCCGGAAGCTTTGCTGGTCCCCAGATTATCAGAATAATAACCAGGATTAATAATATTTCTTGGAAACCGAGACCGAAAAAGTCCATTACTTTTGCACCTGACTATTTCATTATAGGAACTTAAGCCTGAATGTTCAATGCAGAGTGGAAAACCTGAGGATTCAGGTTGGCTCGGAACTACGACTCAACGTTCTCAGAGTAACCGGGTTTATAGCCTTTTTCCCGGCCTTGCCTGTCCAAATCGAGAGTGAGCACTCGTTCCAGCGAAGGCGTCAACGTCGACTCAGTCTTCCTTGAATCTATAGTTTTAATATAAGTGTGGCATTTATCGCATACGTAGAGTCGATAAAGTCCTTCCGCATCCGGAAAGAATGACAGAACATTCTGGTCTTGAGTACCGCAATAAGGACATTGCAGACGCTGGAATAGCCATTCGCTATCACACCGTGAACAGATCAGCCAGCGCGAGCCTCGCTCCTTATCAAGGAATGAGAAATCGGGTTTGCCGCCGCATATCGGGCAGTACTGCCGCCTCCAGCTTTCCTGATTTACCAGCTTAATCAGAACCCGGGCGTAACTGACCAGAAATGGCTTTAAAGCAGCATGAATGATAGTTTCCAGAATTTCTTCGTCAACTTTGCCGGTCGTTTGTGTCGCTGGCAGCTTGGCTCCTTCAAACCAGTCTCTAATTGCTTCAATTGGAATCTCCCCTATGTCTCCAGGAATCTTACCAAAAAGGTCGGGAAAATCGGCAAAGAGGGCAGTAACCTCGGCAAAAGTACTCTGCAACAAGTCCTTATCAAGAGCCAGCTCGTCGAATTTCAATAAAGGCAGCCCGCCTTCATTTCTCTCTTTTGCCTCTTCTTTACCTAATTCTGACTTGGGCAGTTTGATACTCTGTTCGGTCCTTAATTGGATACGAAGCAGTCTGGAATAAAATTCCAAAAAACGGGAAGGAAGACCCCTCCGTCTTCCTTCCTCATTTAGCCTTCCGATTAATATGTTATCCGAATCTTGTGTCACTTAACTGCTTCCTACTTTTTGGAAATCTCTTCATACCACTTGGCGTGATGGGCTTTCGCATACTCAACCGAAACTTTACCCCGTGCCATCGAGCTCCATGCGCCCTCGCTGCGAGGACCCATAAGCGGGTGGAATACAGATAGATAGATATGAACGAACAACATTGAGCCGGTTGTGATGAAAGCAACATCATGGATGAAAACAGCCCATAAGAAAGCCGCTGGCGGCAGCATCGGTTTAAGCGCCCACATCATAAATCCGGTGATAAGGAAGACCACTCCAAAAACAATCACCATAAACCACCATAGTTTCTGGCCGGTATTCATATGCGGTTGAGGCGGCATTGCTTCTTCGTCGGATAAGAAGTAATAGCGAGGGGCGGCTTTCAGCCAGCCGATGTCAGCAGCTCCCCACATAAAAGCCTCTTTTATACCATGGACAGCTGATTTCCAGTTCATCGGGATATAGATAAGGGGCGCCACAATAAAAACGAGAGCGGCAATGCGGTGGATTATACGGGTCCAGCTATCCTGTGCCAGAAATGCAATCGGCGGAACAAAAAGGACTAAACCCGTTAAGAAAAGAATGCAAAAAGCAACGGTGTGAACCCAGTGTAAAACTCTAGTCGGTGTTCTATATCGCTGAACTTCTCCCACTTTATTTCTCCTTTCCGCTCGGTAGTTCTTTTGCCAGCTTGGTTTGTCGGGCTACAAGGTAGTTTAAACCCAACCCTACTAAGACCACTCCTCCAACTACCCACCCCAGTGGCTGTATTATATTCTGCCAGGCAATAGTCGCCGGTGGAATTTCAGGGCTTACCGGTAACCCATATAATGCCGGGCTATCTTGAAGTACATATAAAACGTGTAGGCCGTTAAGCTCCTTCTCGCCGTAAAGGTAAGCTTTAGGATGCCCTTTTGCCTTAAGATTTTCTACACGTTTTTTAGCTTCGGTAACAAGAAAATCTCTGTCGCCATATTGCAACGCCTCGGGCGGGCAAGTCTTAACACATGCCGGTTCCCAACCTTCCACAATCCGGTTCAGTCCCGGCGTAGTGCAGAAGGAGCATTTATCCATTTTGGAAAAACTGATACCGCGGTTACCGCTTAAGCGTGGTACATTGAACGGACAGCCGTCGATACAATAACCGCAGCCGGTGCAGGTATCCTTATTATAGGAAACCGTCCCGAACTCGTTATGGTATAGCGTTCCGTTAGGGCAAACCCGGACACAACCGGCATCGGTGCAGTGCATACAGGAACGCCGGGTAAAGAACCAGCCAAGCTTACCTGCTAGGTCGACCTCTTTAAATTGCATCTTGAGCCAGGTCGTTGGCGCTAGGTCGGGCGGGTTTTCATAGCTACCAGTAACCTTCGTCCTTGTCCATCCATCGGTCGGTATTTTTTCATCGTATTCATTCCACTGCTTGCAGGCGGCCTGGCAACCACGGCAAGCGGTACATCTTGTTGCATCATATAAAATAGCTTTTTCTGCCATCATTTCCTCCACTAAGCCTTACGAACATTTACTAGGAAAGCTTTATACTCGGGAATCATGGTATTGGCATCACCAACGTGAGGTGTGAGCAAGTTGGCACTATCGCCTTTAGAAAGCCCGCTGTAACCCCAGTGCCATAGCAAACCCACTTCATGCACCTGACGCCCATTCATTTGTAATGGCTTGAAGCGTTTCGTCACCACGGCTTTCATAGTAACCTGTCCCCGCGCGGATTCTACGATAACTCTGTCGCCGCCGGCTATACCCTTTTCTGAAGCCAGTTCTTCGCTTATCTCTACGAACGGCTCAGGCATCATCTCAACCAGCCAGGGCAGGTTTCGCGTCATCTGTCCTGCCTGCCAGTGTTCGCAGACTCTATAAGTAGTTGCCACAATCGGGAATTTGTCGACCTTACCCTGTTCCGCCGGTCGAAAGACCTTGAACACCGGGTTACTCTGCTGTTTTGACATCTGATTATTGACGGGACTTTCCCACGGCTCATAGAACTCTGCCATCGGACCATCCGCCGGTCCAGCAGCAAAGATTCGGGCTACACCCTCGTTAGTCATGATGAAGGGGTTCTGACCGCCCTGAGCTACCGGTTTCATACCCCCATCCGGCACATCACCATCCCAGCCTCCGGCGCCATCTGCCAGAGCTGGATTCCACTTGACAACCGGGTGCTCTTTATCGAACGGCTCGCCGTTAAGGTCTACCGAAGCCCGGTTATAGATAATACGGCGGTTCACTGGCCAGCTCCAGGCCCACTTTGGGAAAAGACCGATATTAAACTTGTCGGGAGTAAGGTCGCGGCGGGCAGCCATGTTTCCAGCCTCGGTATAGCTTCCGGAGTAAATCCAGTTGCCGCAGGTAGTGGTGCCATCGTTTTTGAGTGCGGCGAAACTTGCCACAAGCTTACCGGTGGCGAGGTCATAGCCGTTGATTTCTTTTGCTACTTTGTGCGGGTCGGGTGGGTTGCCATAGTTCCATGTCACCTTCGTGATGGCTTCGGCATTGGCTCCGCCTTTGGCATAAAGCTCTTTGAGCTTTAGCATAATTTTGTCAATCATCCAGAGGTCGTCCTCAGACTCGCCGGGTCCGTCGGCGGCTTTATAGCGCCACTGCATCCAGCGACTACTATTTGATACGCTGCCTTCCTTCTCAAAAGAGGCTCGTGCCGGGAGGACAAAAACCTCGGTCTTGATATCGGCAGGATTAACTCCGGGACGTTTCCAGAACTCCATCGTCTCGGTCATCCAAAGGTCGCTGGCAACCAACCATTCTAGTTTAGCTAAAGCCTGCCGCTCCATATTGGAATTGGGTCCACCAACTGCCGGGTTTTGTCCCCATGCCATTAACCCTTTGATTTTACCTGCTGCCATAGCTTCAAACATCGAAATCCAGGAGTAGTTCTTACCGCTCTCCATTTTGGGCAGATTATTGAACCCAAAATCATTATCTTTGGTAGCGGCATCACCATACCAGGCTTTGAGCAAGCTGACAACGTACTTCGGGAAATTTTGGGGCCAATTCAGACTGGTCGGGTCGGTATTTTTCGGCGTTATCCTGTCAAGGTATTTCTGCAAGTCTGTATCGGCATCGTTAAACATTCCGAGGTAACCGGGGATAGTATCAAAGAGGAGGGCATAATCGGTAGAACCCTGGACATTTGATTCGCCCCTCATGGCATTGATACCACCTCCGGCAACGCCCATATTAGCCAGAAGAAGCTGGAGTATAGAATAGGAGCGAATATTCTGGGCACCGTTCGTATGTTGAGTAGTACCCATCGCATAAAGTATGGTCCCGGCTTTACCGGTTTTTCCTGTGGAGGCGAAAGTTCGGCACACTTCTAGGAAGGCTTCCTTCGGTGTGCCGCAGATAGCGTTTACCTTCTCCGGTGTATAACGGACATACTGCTTTTTCAAAAGCTGGAAAACACAATTCGGGTCTTTGAGAGTCTTATCTTTCAGAGGTACTTTTTTATCGTCGACCTGATATGCCCAAGTGGCTTTGTTGTATGTTCTCTTTGTTTGGTCTGTTTCATTTAAAGCGCCAGCATAACCTGAGAAAACCCCTTCTAGTTCAGCCGGTCCTTTAAATCCGGAATTAATTAGGAAAGAGGCGTTAGTGTATTCGGTAATATAAACCATGTTGTAGTTGGTAGGATTAGCCTCTATATCATCCAGCACGTACTTAATCATACCACCGACAAAAGCGACGTCCGTGCCGGACCTGATGGGAGCATAGATATCAGCTTTGGACGAGGTTCTGGTGAATCGGGGGTCAACACTGATGAGTTTGGCTCCTCGTTCTTTAGCTACGGTAATCCAGTGAAAAGCGGCGGGATGGTTCTCAGCAGGGTTGCCGCCAAGTGCCATAACAACATCGGCATTACCGATGTCACCCCAGTGATTAGTCATAGCACCACGGCCGAAGCTCTGTCCTAGACCTAGGACAGTGGGTGAATGTCAGAGACGGGCCTGGTGTTCGAGATAGACTATTCCCAACGACCTCGCTAACTTGCTCAGAAGATAGCACTCTTCGTTGTCAAGTGCGGCACCACCGATGTTAGCAATAGATTCACAGCGGTTTACCGTATTGCCTTTGCCGTCTTTCGCAATGAAATCAGCATCCCTGGTCTTCTTGATACGGTTAGCAATCTCAGTGATTGCCCAGTCCCAGGACTTCTCCTCGAATTGAGAGCCGCCGGGCGCGCGATACAGGACTTTGCTTAATCTCCAGGGATTGTCGGCAGAAAGCTGCCGCAGCGTTGCTCCTTTGCTGCAACCAGCACCACGGTTGATGGGATGATCGGGATCGCCCTCGATATTTACTACCTTACCATTCTCTGCAGTTACGAGGAAACCGCAGCCGGAACCATCGAATGGACAGATAGTAGGTTTCTCACCTATTTTCTTTTTTAGAGGAATGACTTTAGGAGATGGGTTCTCCTTACTTACTGAGTCAAGCCCCTTGAATACAACGAGGGCGGTGGTTCCTGCCCCGCCTAACTTGAGGAAATCTCTTCGGCTTAGCTCCATAAACCTCCTATTTAATTGGTTTCTATTTATTAATTATAAATTGTCCTGAATTAACTCCGCAAATAATACTGTTTTTAGCTCCGAAAATATACTAAGCTAGAAAGTATAAACTAACTGCGTTTGGGTGTCAAATCTTGGCTTATCCGACCATTTACCTGTAAAAAGCCTCACTATCCAAGTACCATATGTACTTTCAGCTTTAGGTCGACTTTATTCTGCTTGCTCTGTTAGCTCTAAGTTTTTCTAACGCCGACCGGGCTGCTTCGGACTCAGCTTCTTTCTTGCTTCTGCCAGTGCCCTTGCCTAGGACATTTCCGGTTAACCTTACTTCTACAATGAAACTACGGTTATGGTCCGGTCCCATAGCCTCAATTAAATGATAAGTAGGCGACTTATGTTCTCTGGCTTGGATAAGTTCCTGCAGTTCCGATTTGTAGTCAATGGTTGTGCCTTTAGAAATAACTATTTTTAGTTCAGAATCGAGGAACTTCATAATAAAGTCCCTGGCACTAGCTAATCCTTGGTCGAGGAAAATAGCGGCAATCACCGCTTCCATAGCACCAGCCAGATTAAGTGGTTTATGCCGACCGCCGCTGGCTTCTTCACCTTTTCCCAGAATAAGATAATTACCGAGTTCGATAGTCTTTGCCATACTGACCAAAGTATCACGCCTTACTACAGCAGCTCGTAGCTTGGTCATTTGCCCCTCGGTAAATTGTGGAAATTCCTGAAGCAGCTTTTCAGCCACAACTAGGCCAAGAACGGCATCGCCCAGAAATTCCAGCCTTTCGTTTGAAACCAGCGCAAGGTCTGTATTCTCATTAAGATAGGAACTATGAGTTAAAGCTTGCTCCAAGAGCATCTGGTTAGCGAAGGTGATTTCTAATTTTCTTTGCAGACCAGTAAGGTCGGGCACGGTTATGCTATTTCTCCTTTAATGTAACCAAGAGTTTCCTTTTCTTTAGCTTTCATCTGTTTGTCCAATTCCGGCTTATCATGGTCGTACCCAAGAAGATGAAGCAGTCCGTGAATAGTCAGAATAGCTATCTCTTTTTTAACAGAATGATGATGCTCTTTAGCCTGAATTACTGCCTGAGGATATGAGATTATAATCTCACCCAAATGCAGTATACCATCTGGAGACGGGAATAAATGAATCCGGTCTTCTCTGGGAAGCATAGAGAACGCTAGTACGTCGGTGGGCCGGTTTCTTCCCAGGTAAGCCCGATTAAGTTCTTGTATTTTTTCCTGATTAACTATCACGAGGCTAAGTTCGGTATCCGGGCTAACGCCTTGAGCAACAAGCACACTTTCCGCTAAGCTTTTCAACCAGCGCTTAGTGAGCTTTCCCTTCAAACCCTCAATCAAAACGTTGATTTCCATACCTTAAGTCTCTCCAATAGTATCACGGATTCAGCTAGAACCTCAACGGACGTGGACAATAGATTAACTTTACATAATATACAAAACAACATCAAGCTAATACATTTTTAGTAGCCTCTAGTTATTTCTGAAAAAAATATTCTGCACCCTTCTCAGACTCATTTTACACCTAAATCAACTGGCGCTATACTTTGATTTAGAACAACTATATTTGGGTCCGTTATGAGTTACAATCAGCTTATCGAAAAAGCCCGGCAGTATCTTCCAGCAGAGAAGATACCTGCCATTGAAAGTGCTTACAATTTTGCAATGAAAGCCCACGAGGGTCAAGTGCGCAAATCTGGCGGACCCTTTTTGGAGCACCCAGTGGCAGTAGCTTTGACATTAGCTGAACTCCAGCTCGATGCTGGCTCTCTGGTAGCCGCTCTATTGCACGATGTTACTGAAGATTGCGGAATACCCCTTCCTGAGATTGAAGCCAAGTTTGGTGTCGAGATAGCCAAACTGGTTGACGGCACCACTAAGTTAGACAAGCTTACACAGAGAGTCCCCGGGGAAATAAGGGGAAAAGCCGACGCCGCGCGCCGGGAAATCCAGGCAGAGAATCTCAGGAAAATGCTTTTAGCGATGGCAGAAGACCTGCGTGTTGTATTTATCAAGCTGGCTGACCGACTCCACAATATGAAGACTCTCAAGGCACTATCTGAGGATAAACAGCAGAGCATCGCTCGTGAGACTATGGAAATATATGCCCCCTTAGCTCATCGCCTCGGGGTGTGGGAATTAAAGTGGCAATTGGAGGATTTAGCCTTCTCTTACATGGAACCCAAAAAGTACATCCACATCGCTAAGTTGATTGCTAGCCGGCGAGTTGAGAGGGAAAATTTCATAAACCAGGCGATTCAAATATTGAATAAGGAGTTCGAATCTGTCGGCTTAAAAGCCGAGATTTCTGGCAGGGCGAAACATATTTATAGCGTGAACCAGAAAATTCAGAAATACGCTAATCTTGGTAAAGATTTCAATGATATATATGACCTTCTTGCTCTCCGTGTCCTGGTTAATACTGTGTCCGACTGTTATAACGCTTTAGGCATTATCCATGGCTTGTGGCATCCGCTTCCCGACCAGTTTGATGATTTTATCGCTAATCCAAAGCCTAACGGCTATCAATCCCTGCATACCACGGTAGTGTGCCAGAGCACAACACCCCTGGAAATTCAAATCCGGACTTACGAAATGCACCGTGTCGCTGAATTTGGTATAGCCGCTCACTGGCGGTACAAAGAAGGCGATAAGAAGGATTTACGCTTCGAGGAGAGACTAGCTTGGCTGCGCCAGTTGATCGATTGGCACCGGGAGCTAAGCGGGGCCGAAGAATTCCTGGAAACAGTTAAGACAGATATATTCGACGACCAGGTTTTTGTGTTTACTCCGAAGGGTGAGATAAAGGATATGCCGAAAGGCTCTACGCCTATCGATTTCGCCTATCGTATTCACACAGACCTGGGGCACCGCTGCATTGGGGCGAAAGTTAATGGACGCTTGGTACCTCTCAACTATCAACTCAGCAACGGCGACCTGGTTGAAATTATGACGACAAAGGTAAATAAGGGACCAAGCCGGGACTGGCTGAACCCTGTCCTAGGTTATATCAAGACCTCCCATGCTAGAGAAAAGATAGGCTCGTGGTTCAAGAAACTGGAAAAGACGGAAAATATAGAACGCGGGCGAGAACTCTTAGAAAAAGCATTAAGGCAGTTGGGTTTGAGTCTGACCGAAAGGGAGAAGGTGGCCAAAACCTTTAATTACGACAACCTCGATGACTTTTACGCGGCTATCGGCTATGGTGGCATCAGTGCTCATCAAATCGCTATGAAGTTAGCCGTTCAGCAGCAGCAACCCAAGATAGTTGAAGTTACGCCACCTAAGCCACCGCTCTCAGCTATTAAAGTCCGCGGGGTTGGTAGCTTACTTACACATCTAGCCCAATGCTGCCATCCCGTTCCCGGCGACAGCATTATCGGATACGTTACCCGAAGTAGGGGAGTAGCTATTCATCGCCAGGACTGCTACAATATAATTCACGAAGATGAAAAGGAAAGACTAATCTCTGTAGAATGGGGAGATGCCGATTTACTTTACCCTGTTAAGATTCAGGTGCAAGCCTGGGACCGGGTCGGATTAATGAGCGATATTTCAACTCTGATAGCTGAAGAAAAGATTAATATTGCGGGGATAAGTTTAACCAATAACAACGACCAAACAACCTCAATTTTTCTCATTCTGGAAACTAAAAACCTGGCACAACTGAGTCGGGTTCTAACCAAGATTGAGGGAGTGCGAGGAGTGATTAATGCTACACGCATAGACGGTGGAACGCCGGTTAAATCCAGCCCCAGCGCCGCTCAAATACAAGATAATAACAATTAGGAGGTAGAATTTTGCCAATCACCAAATCAGCCAAAAGGGAGATGCGTAAAGCCGTAAAGCGGCAAACTCATAATAAGGCTTATCGCAGCCGTTGCAAAACCGATTTAACTAAAGCGGAAAAACTTATAGCTTCGGGTGAGCTTGAGCAGGCTCTGCAAGCAGTAAAGACAGCTATCAGTTCTTTAGACAAAGCGTCTGAAAAAGGAACCATTCATTCTAATAATGCCGCTCGGCGTAAATCGAGACTTATGAAGAAATTGAATGTTGCGCAAAAACCTGCCGCTAAAGCATAGTAAAAAGGCAGCAAAAACCGAACACTTCTAGTCTTTGAAAAGGTCTGACAATCCTGATTCGGAAGAGCTAGCATCTATAGTAAGAAACTTCCACCAGTTAAGTTCTCTTACTATTTCGTCTTTAATAGATACGAATGTATCCACTAACGCCGGATCGAAATGGCTTCCTTGCCCTTCTTTAATAATGGCTAAAGCCTTTTCGAGCGGCACAGCCGGTCGGTAAACCCGGTCGGAGGTCAGGGCATCAAAAACATCAGCCAGCGCCACGATGCGTCCAGCGATTGGAATATCTGTGCCTTTGAGTTCCTGGGGGTAACCACTGCCATCCCATTTCTCATGGTGGTTGTAGGCAATAATCCCCGCCAGCTTGATAAAATCGGCACTGGCATCTTTTAGAATCTCAACCCCGATAGTAGTGTGCTGTTTCA
The DNA here is from genome assembly GCA_043804635.1 of Chloroflexota bacterium. Classification (GTDB taxonomy): domain Bacteria; phylum Chloroflexota; class Dehalococcoidia; order Dehalococcoidales; family UBA2162; genus JAZDIU01. The sequence continues at coordinate 23,561 of JAZDIU010000056.1, read as the reverse complement.
TAATTGCCCATTCATCGGTATCTAACTTACCCGGTTTTTGAAGAATACGGTCGGGTATGCCAATCTTACCTATATCATGCATAGGGGCTGCCCAGAGAATATTTTCTACAAATTCATCATCGTAACCTGCTGCACGGGCAATCGCACTGGAATAGTGACTCATTCGCTGGACATGGGCTCCCGTATCTTCATCCTTATATTCAGCCGCACGAGAAAGCCGATAAACCGTATCCAGAGAGGCTATCTTTATTTTCTCTAATGCTTTTTGCAGAGATTCGGTCCTTTTAGCAACCTCAGCCTCCACCTCTCTTGAAAGGTCGAGCATCCGCACGTTATAGGCATTGACCTTAAGCAGGCAATTTAGCCTTGCCTGCAACTCTGATTTGTCGATGGGCTTGTTTAAGAAATCATCTACACCTACTGCCAGCGCCTTTTGCCGGTCTTCGAGATTTGCTTGAGAAATCATTAGAACTATCGGAACGACTGCACTTACTGCGTTCCTTTTTAGCTTCCTGACCATTTCAAATCCATTTGTTCCAGATATAAGGGCATCGTCGAGTAATACCACGTTAGTCGGGTTTTGCGTTACTTTCTCCAATGCCTCTTTGCTGTTATGTGCCGTGACAACTTGAAAGCCCAAAGAGAGTAACATCCCCTCAGTACTGCGTAGACTATCTTCTTTATTATCGACAACCAGTATCCTGGCTTTTTTATCAGCCATGTTTTTTCACCTATCTAAAAGAAAACCTGCTTCGTTACTTCCCATTAAAGTCAAAAGTAATTTATTACCCTCAAAACGACTTTCAACGATGTTCATTTCAGTCTTAGAAAATTCTGATATTAATACCTGAAGTTCTCCGAGCGTAAAAGAGAGCATTTCGATGACTTTAACGTCTCCTGCCAATTCGGCACATTCCTTAATTATTAATTCCAACGCGGCATCATTTTTTTTAACATTAAGTTTAAATTCATCCAATTGAGAATAATAGTCACTAATGGCTTGCAATCCCTCATGCTTATAGAATCTAGCCAAAACCGGAGCTAGTTTATGCGCAAGTTCAGTCCCCACAGTAAAATGAGAGGTAGCATAACTTTGCGGGTCTGCAAGCAAAGCACATGCCAGGACTAACTTGAGGTAATTGATATTCACCTGACTACCAAGTAGGGCACGTACTGGAAGATTAAGGAAAGTTTTTTCCAGGCGTGATGCTAAATCCGTATTCATATCTGCCGGAGATAGGTATCTATCCATTCCAGTCTTTATGAATTCTTCTGTCTTATCACCAAGCGTAAGAGCACAAGAACTACCGCCGCTTGCCCGGCAGCTAGTTTCAAAACCATCCAGGTCACGATTTATCAATCCGGAGATAATTCCAGAAAAAACTCCCGCGTGATAGTAACATATCCCCTGTTGAAAACCGCTTATACCAGCACACTCAACACAGTCGGAAAAGTTAGTGCTGATTCTGAGTGGGTCGATATCAAGGTCGAGAATTTCGAAATTTCCTTCTTTAGCCTGACTCATCATCGAAGAGAATACCTTATTTACTATCTTGCCGAGATTGGTAAAAGCTCTAGCCTTTGGCCAGAATTCGAATTTCCAAAAATAATCCGGGGGCATACCTAATTTTCTTACTATAAGGTTGGCATTCCTTCTTGCTGATGTCTTAGCCGCCTGGTAAATCAGTTTACAAATGCCCGGATTGGAGTAAGCCAGAGATAATAATCTCGATTGTGGAACAAAGAGATTAATCTCTTCACCCATCTCCGGGCGGAGTGCATTCTGCTTTTTCAACAGGCTAGCCAATAGAGATGCCCATGCCTGGTCGATAATTTTATCTATCATCTACATCCACCAGCTTTAATTCACCAGCCATCGTCCTATCGATGACATCGTAACCCCAGTCATCTTGCTTTCGGTGAGCATAAAGCCCGACCGCAATAATCAAGTACCCGTAAATAAATAGCGTCTCAGGGAGGGTAGCTAACAGAGGCGAATCTTGACTCAGCAACTTCGGGAAGATCGCTATAATTAACTCGAAGAGATAGTCGAACACAGTGGCACACACAATGCCAAAGATGACAACAGTGAAGGTTAAACTTTGCCGCTGCTGCGATCTTAAATATTGAACATATAGCCAGAGCACAGGAGTAAGTATGATTATTAGAGCCGCATCGAGTATCCGTATTATAAGGTATGCAATCTCAGACGGCCCAATACTTGAGACGCCTTTAATTAAATCCAACATTGGATATACTGCCGCAACAATACAATAAATCGCGGCAAAGATAAAAAGAAGCCATCCAGTTCTATTCAACTTAGTTATATCCACCACTTTGAGGATGTTAATACAAAATAAAAAAAGCATGGCATAGTTGACGAACTGTACGGATTGAATCAAAGAAAAAAGCTCGGTCTCATTTAGATGAGGTCTAAGGTAAGGTAGCAGAATAGGGGAAAAAGATAAGAAAAAGATGATTGCTAACATATAGATAAATAAAAAGGCGGAAAGAAAAAGGAAGGCGGCTCTTAGCTCCTTTCGGTACGAGAACGCCACATATAATGCAAGTAGCGAGCCGATGAAAAGAGATAACGGCTCGATTATATCTACATAAGTCGACCAGACATTATCCGGCAGGAGAATGGCTATCAATGCCGGTATGGCAACAACCGGTAAGGTAATTTTTAAAAAGCGGCTAACATTCATACCTACCTTTCCGATAGAATACTAACATAAGCCTGATTGTGGCTCAAGGTCATTGTTTAGAAAAAGTGAGCCAAGTGATTAATAATAAGTAGCCCTTCAGGTCATTGACTCGTGCTTACACAAGCAGTATAATCTGGCAAGTCAGACATACGTCTTTGCACTCGAGGAGATGGGCGGACGAATATGGCGGAAATTTCCTCTAATAAAGAACAGCTCAAGCTGCGGAAACATTTAATTGACCCGCAAGCAATCCGATTGATTCCGGAAACATTAGCCCGTAAATGGAATGCCATACCCCTTGAAATCAAGAACAATGTCCTTCAGGTGGCTATGGCTAATCCGGCTGATTTAATAGCGCTAGAAGCTCTTGAAGCAACAACCCATATGACTATAGAACCTGAAGCGGCTACCGCTCAGGAAGTCCAAGAAGCCATCGATTTCAATTATCGTTCCTATGACGAAATAGAAAAACAGATTTCTAATATTCCTTTACCTTCTGAAGTATCCGAAGAACGAGTCCAAACAGTATCCGTAAACGATGCACCTATCGTTAGAGCATTGGCACTCATTATAGATGAAGCAGTTAAAGCAGGTGCTTCTGACGTTCATATTCAACCTCAAGAAGAAAATTTACGAGTACGCTATAGAATTGATGGCACCCTTCATGAGGCTCTTACTCTGCCTTTGGGAACAGCCAACCCCCTAATTTCCCGCATTAAAATCCTGGCTGGTATGAATATTGCTGACCATCTCCGTCCCCAAGACGGTCAATTTTCAATTACCCCCAAAGGCCGCCAGGAAAAAATGGATATTCGCGTCGGCATCATACCTACTGTTTACGGTGAGATGGCAGCGTTGCGGCTTCTCTATAAAGCAAGGACGCTAATGACTTTGTCTCAGTTAGGCTTTCTATCGGAAGGTCTGGCAAAATATGAAGCGATGCTGAAGGTTCCCCACGGAATGATTTTGCTCTGCGGTCCCACCGGTTCCGGTAAAACTACTACTCTCTATGCTTCAATCAACACCCTCGACTTGACTGGAAGAAATGTTATCACTGTAGAGGACCCGGTCGAATATCATTTTAAAAAGATTAATCAGATTCAAGTTAACCCTCGAGCCGGCCTTACCTTTGCCAGCGGGCTCAGGTCCATACTACGCCTCGACCCCAATGTAATATTAATCGGTGAAATACGAGATGCCGAAACAGCGGGTATTGCTGTCCAAGCTGCCCTAACCGGTCATCTGGTCCTTTCCTCGATTCATGCCAATGAGGCGGTTGGTGTTGTCTTTCGCCTTCTCGACTTGGGCATTGAGCGGTTTCTAGTAGCTTCAGCTCTTATCGGGGTAGTGGCACAACGGATGGTCCGGAAGATTTGTCCTGAATGTGCTGAGCCGGTTGATGTGTCGGTGTCAGACCATATAGCTTACGTCAGGCAAACGGGCGAGGAGCGGAGCCAATTTCTAAGCGGCAGGGGTTGTAAGTCGTGTGCCTATACTGGCTATCAGGGACGGACCGGGCTTTACGAAATATTGCGGGTAAGTGAAGAAATCAGGGCAATGGTACTTAATGGTGCTTCCGCAACAGAATTACGAAACCAAGCAATGAAAGAAGGAATGATGCCTTTAATCAAAGAAGGTATGTTAAAAGTAAAGGCAGACATCACTACCCCTGATGAAGTCTTGTGTAAAGCATTCTCAGTCGATTAGTAATGAGTTCACGATAGCAAAATTTTGGGGAATAAATATGGTTTATCAATACGTCGCTTACAAAGAAAATGGAGAGCTAGTTAAAGGCAAGTTGTCGGCAGCTAGTGAAGAGGTAGCCACTCAACTACTGAGCTACACCGGTTATAAGGTAATTAGCCTCAAACGTTACGTATCCCTTTTTAATGCCGAACAACTGCTTTCATCATCGGGATTGTTTCAGGTAAAAACGTCCGAGGTAGTCCTTTTCTACCGCCAGCTAGCAATGCTTCTTGAATGCGGAACAGATATTGCCGCTTCGCTGGACCTGCTCCGAGAGCAGGCAACTAATCGTGCTCTAAAGAAAGTCTTAGCTGAAGTTCTTCTTGATGTTCGTGGGGGAAATCAGCTATCTGTATCTCTAGGTAAGCATCCTAAAATATTTCCGTCAATGTATTGTCGATTATTGGCTATCGGTGAACAAAGCGGCAATATCGAGGTTGTGTTGAAGCAAGTAGCTGACTATATGGAAAAAGAAGCCATCGCCGCTAAGCAAACCAAAGGCGCTCTAATGATGCCGACGATTACTTTCGTGGTGGCTATTGTAGTAGTTGGACTGTTGATTGTTTTTGTTCTGCCGTCTTTCGGTAAACTATATACTGCCCTCGGTGCTGAAATGCCAGCACCAGCTAGAATTATGATTGGATTGGGCGAAGCGGCTAAAAGCCACGGTATTTACGTCATATTAGGGCTGCTAGCCATTTGTATCTCAGCCTTTATTTATGTCAGAACCCCGGGAGGTAAATATAACTGGGATAAATTAATGCTTAAACTACCATTGATGGGACGACTCAGGCATCTTACCGAACTTGCCCGTTGTTGCCGAAGTCTGGCTTTACTTTTTCGCGCCGGTTTACCCCTGACCGATGTTATGCCCCTGGTCATCCAGGGGATGAATAACAAAGTGCTGGTTGAGGCGCTAACTGCGGCACAAAGTGATATGGTTAGAGGTGAAGGTTTATCCAAACCAATGTCAAAGAATAAGATTTTTTTGCCGATGATGGTGCAGATGGTTAGAGTCGGCGAGGAAACTGGTAACCTTGATACTACCCTGCAGGCAGTAACTCAAAGTTACGAAGCTGAAGCTGCCGATAAAATGCGCTCCATCATTGAACTTATTCAGCCGGCAATGACAATATTCTTGGGTCTGGTAGTCGGTACAATTGCTGTGACACTTATGTCAGCTATGACAGGGATGTACAGTCAAATAGGTGGTTAGGTTAAAGAGAAGTAAATGTCAAAATTTGGGAAGCTAAGAATTCGTGAGTCAGGACAGACACTTGTAGAAACGGCGGTAGCGCTGGCAATTCTAGGTACGATTGCAGTAGTCTTTCTGACCGGAGTGGCAACTACCTCCAGGGCCGCCTTTATCAATGATGAGCAGGCTACTGCTGAAAGCTTAGCACAAAGTCAACTGGAATGGGTAAAAAATGTCAGTTACGTGAATGAAGCTACTCAGTATGCTCCATCTCCGATACCAAGCGGGAAGGATTATACCAACTATTCGGCAACTATATCTGCTCAGCCTTTACACGTCTCCGATAACGGCGTTCAAAAAATAATCATTACTATAAATCATTCGGGTAAAGAAGTACTTAGTTTAGTAGGTTATAAGGTAAATCGATGAAGTCAGCCCAGAAAGGTTTCACCCTGGTAGAATTGATAATTGCTGTGTCCATCATGGCACTGACAAGTACGGCCGCCGGCGCGGCTATCTTCCAGGTTATGCGGAATATCGACATTAATAATGACTACGTAGTGGTAGTTAATCAAGTTGAGAATGCCGGTTACTGGATTAGCCGGGATGCTCAGATGGCAACTAATATTAGCACAGATAATCTAACGCCTCCATATTTCTTGGTCATAGACTGGGCTGAATGGGATGCTGCCGGGGACCCAACCTATCACTCAGCATCATATTTCTTTGAAGGTCTGGCTAATGGCGTCGGCAGACTTAAGCGGACTCATTCGGGTGGTGGCGCTAACCAAACTACTCTGGTTGCTACATATATCTACTATAATCCTGGTGATAATATTACCAGCAGCGCTAGCTATATAAGTCCGCTCTTGACGTTAAAGCTAACCTCTCGCCTTGAAAAGGCGACGGAAACTAAGGAGTACAAGATTAACCAGCGCATTAATCTGATAACACAATGATGGTAATTATGAAAAATTGGCTGCGTAAAGAAAAAGGCCAGGCATTACCCATAGTTCTATCTTTACTGGCAATAGGTGGACTGACTATTGCCGTCAGTCTTAACCATATCAGTACCAGTCTTAAAGCCAGCCGTATCGTGGTCGAGAGTGTAGATGGAATTTATGCGGCTGATGCCGGGGTTGAGTACACTATGTGGTCGTTATTAAAAGGCCTCTCGCCGCCTACCCAATTAGCCGAAAATATCAACCAGATGACGGTAAACGTGGCGACTGATAACAGAGGAACCTATACTTTCTATTTCGGTGAACTAAGCGATATTAACGTGCATTACAACTATCTTGATGTAGAAGGGGATATAGTCTGGGATGAAACAGAACAGGCTTACAAATATACGATAACCGTTACCTGGGAAGCACCGGGAGGGGAGCCTCATATTAAGCTTGACCAGGTCGGAGCAAGAATGCCCGTCGGCTATAGCTATGATAATTCTTCGGCGGCTGGATTTGCCGGCAACTTGTCGCTTGAAGAACCCGACGAGCCCAGGGTACAAGACGGAAGTGGTGCCTGGTTGCTCAACTGGACATTCGACCCGCCAAGGCCGCAGATTTCCGAAGACGAACCAGTAAAAACCCAATCTTTCTATATCTCCGGTTCGGGTAGTCTCTCCGGTGAGTATGCCTGGGTAGTCGCTGAGAGGACCGATATCGGAGTGGTTGGTGAAATTACTGGGACAAGGTATCTTGTTACTTCAACAGCAATACATTCCCAGGATGGCAGAACTAGAGCTAAAATAATAGCTGATATATTGAAACGTGACGATGGTTCGATTTTCATTATGTCGTGGCAGATATCGAAGTAAGCTCTTGTGGGAGGCGGATTGAAATTTAATAAAAAAACATTACTATTGATAATCCTGGGGGGTTTGGTTATTATAGCGGTTAGTTTAACCTTGTTTCGTTATCAACGAATCGATGAGAAAAATCAGCTCAATAACAAAATAGCCTTAGCTGAAACTAGATTAAAAAATATACAGCCGGATGAGCTTTCATCTCGTATTAAAGAGCTTGAAAGTAAGTTAGCTCAAACTGAAGAACAATACAAAGACGCACAAGCAATATCACCCGGACAAATAACGAGCGTTAGTGCTACTAATCAACTGTTTGAGATTGCTAGAGGCTACGGACTCGAAGTTACAAATCTGGATGTATCAGGTTCCAGCAATGGCAATCTCGAAGGGATTAATTTTTCAATTATGTCCCTGAAAGCAAAAATCAAAGGAACCGCGCCTGATATACTCAATTTTGTGAGTAACTTAAACAGTCAATTCAGGCGCTGTGTTGTTAAATCTATCGCAATCAACATGGGGACCGGAGCCGCAGATGTAGCTCAGACAGCACCTGCTTTCGAACTTCCTGATTTAGATGGACAAATTACTTCCTTAAGCAAATTAAAAGGCGAACCGGTGTTACTTTACTTCTGGCAAGTTTGGAGGCCTGACTCTCGTGATGGAATATCTTATCTTCAGCAGATATATGACAAATGGGGAAGCAAAGGTTTAATAGTGCGGGCTATCGATGTCGGCGAAAGCCCATTACAGATAAATGAGTTCTTACTGACGAAAAAACTTACTCTGCCTGTTCTTCTGGACACAAATGGTAATGTTGCCCAAAAGTACAATGTTGCAAATTTTCCGGTTACGGTCCTCATTGACGGGAATGGCATGATTCAGCAGACAATAGTTGGTGCCCTCTCTAGCAAGGAGACAATCGAGGGGTATTTGGGTAAGATTTTACCTGGTTCCGAGATGACTGAGAATATTGCGACAGCCGAACTTGAACTGTCAATTTATAATAGTTATTAGGATGTGTAGCTATGGCTAAACAAATTGTTACTTTATATATCGATGATAGCAGTCTGCGGCTTATGGTAAGTCACGGCAAACAAATAAGAGAATGGGCGGAATGGACGCTTGAGCCTGAGTTGGTGAAAGGTAACGTAGTTCTTAATGAGGCAGAAGTTGCGGCTAAAATTAGGCAGTTGTTCGCCGCCTGTAAAGTGAGAACTACAAAAGTCGCTGTGGGCATCAGCGGACTTCATTGCTTTTCTCGCCCTATTAGTTTTCCTCAGCTACCTAGGGATATGTTAGCTGAAGCGGTTCAGCGAGAAGCAAAAAGAGTGCTACCTGTGCCGCTTGAACAGCTTTATCTTTCCTGGCAATCTATTCCAGCTCCGCAGGGCAAAACGCAGGTATTTCTCGTGGCTGTGCCTCGTAAGACGATTGATGCATTGCTTGGGGCATTACGTCTGTCTGGCTTAAAACCCTATTTTATGGATGTTAAGCCTTTATTGCTGGCTAGAGTGGCGAGAGACAAGACGGCTGTAATTGTCGATGTTCAAATGACGGAATTCGATATAATAGTAATGGCTAATGGTATCCCCCAACCTATTAGAAGTGTCCCATTTGCTACCCAGACGCCAACAAGTGAAGAAAAATTGACGGCGATAAAGAATGAATTGAGTCGAACTATTACTTTTTATAATACAACCAATCCGGAAAACGTACTCGCGCCTACCGTCCCTATTTTTGTATCGGGAGAATTAGCTAGCGAACCAGAGATGTGTCAAGCTTTATCGGAAGCAATCGGACACCCCGTTTTAATGTTATCATCACCTTTAGAAAGCCGCGGAGAATTTACTCCCAGCCGTTATATGGTTAATATTGGTTTAGCTCTTCAGAGTCTGTCTGGAAAAGAAGTCGGTCCTTCGGTGGTTAATCTAAACGTCCTACCCCATTCATATCTACCAAAACCTATTTCGTTATTAAATATCGGAGCTTTCACTGGTATCGGAGTTACTGCCGGTCTAGTAGCTCTTATGATATTCTTCAATCAGGGTGTTTCGGCCGATATCGCTTCGGCACGAGCTGAATTGAAAACTACGGAAGACCTCTTAAAGCAACAGCAGTCCGAGAGGCAACAACTACTGAATAAAATCACAGAACTTGAGGATAAAGTAAAGCAATCAGAAACGTCACTTTATAATATAACTGCTGCTTTCAATGCACTCGAAAAGCAAAGTGCCGGAATCAGCCGTGAATTGGATGTAGCTATGAATGAATTACCCTATTCGGTTAACTTGACCGGGGTAAGTCATGCCGACAATAAATTAACCATGAGCGGGCAAGTCCCTAGTGAAAAAGAAATTTTGGCTTATCTAAAATCGCTTGGACTGAGCGGAATATTCGGTGAAATTACTCTCACTAAAATGGATAGAACTCAAGGTAAACTGGATTTTGCTCTGCTTGGCGACCTGGAAAAACCCGGTAGTGTGGTTAGCAGTGGTGAAGTGATACTAAGAGGTTTATCGGATAATACTACTCTCACTAAAATCAGCTATGCCAGCGAAACGTTAACCATACAAGGCGTAGCCCCTGGGGAAGAGGATGTTCGGGGATATCTTAGCACTCTTGATAAAAGTGGTAGATTCGCTGGTATAAACATAAGTATGGCTAAACTTGAGAATGAAACGATTTCTTTTTCCCTCTCTCTTACAATTAAGAAGGTAACCTGATGGATATCTTAGCACTGATTCATTTGGCTGCAGAAAAGGGAGCTTCCGATATTCATATCGTTGCCTCTGCGCCGCCCGTGTTCCGTATTAACGGTATCCTTCAACAGGTAGCCGATATGGCACCGCTGACCAATGAAGAGATAGAACAAGCCTTAACTCAATTAACTGGTGATAAAGAGAGAGCCGATTTTGAACGTGACATGGAATTAGACTTTAGTTATAGCGTCCCTGACCTCTGTCGACTTCGTATCAACGCCGCTAAACAACGTGGCACGATTAGTCTCGTTATCCGTCTTATAAAAGGGCAAATTCCGACCATCGATGAATTGGGGTTGCCTATGCTGTGCAAAGAGCTTATTCTAAGACCCCGGGGGTTGATAGTGGTTACCGGACCCACTGGCAGCGGCAAATCGACTACGCTAAGCGCTATGATTAATTACTTGAATAACATCGAATATCGTCGGCTGGTGACAATCGAGGACCCGGTAGAGTTCGTGTATACCGATAATAAGTGCACCATAACTCAACGAGAGCTTGGTAGCGATACTCATTCTTTTACTGAGGCGTTAAGACACGTGCTAAGACAGAACCCTGATGTGGTTCTCGTCGGGGAAATGAGGGATGCGGATACTGCAGGAGCAGTGCTCAGCGTAGCCGAGACCGGACACTTAGTGCTGACTACCGGTCACGCACCGAGTGCTTCTCAGGCTGTTGAGAGGATTATAGACCTTTTCCCACCCTACGAGCGTCCCCTGGTCCAATCCAGGTTAGCTTCACTTCTTATTGGTATTCTATGTCAGGTACTCGTGCCTAAAGCTGACGGCTCAGGAAGAGTAGCTGCCGTCGAGGTAATGCTGGCTACCCCGGCGGCTAGAAACTGCATCAGAGAAGGTAAAATCTTCCAGTTGCCTAATGTCATGCTTACTCAAGCCAGATTAGGGATGGTCCTACTCGACCAGGCATTGGTTAACCTCTATCGCTCAGGCGCAATAACTCGCGATAGCCTGTTTGCTTTCTGCAACGACCAGGAGGAGGTAGGAAAGCTTATCGGTGGCGTTCATTGAGATTAATCCTATCTACATAGATGGCTATGGACTACCGTCAACAATTATCCGATTTCGCTAGCAGAATACAAGATATCTTTGGACTTCAAGAGCAAGGCAACCAGTTAGTAACATTAATTGCTGATGCTTTCGGTTGTGAATGGGTATGCTTGCTATTCCTGGACACTGATGACGATGATTATACCAGTCTCTCTTATAAATGCGGCAGCAAAAGTTCTTTTCTAACAAATCTGAAAATTCGCCGGCAGGACCCACTAATTGATTATCTCAACCGAGAAAAGAAACCGCTGACAAGTGAGACTTTAGCAACGCTACCGCAACTTCGTGTCTTCAGAGAGACCCATCCCCCCGAATTTAATCTCGGTGAAGTAGCGTTACTCTTACCGATAATAAGCCGCGAACAGTTAATCGGAATTCTGGTGATAGCTAAAAAGCAATCGGGTAAATATCTACCTGAAGATTTTCGTTTCCTCAAGAGTATTGTCGATCGGTCAGCCACGGGTATGGAAAAAGAATACCTGCGGGAGCAACTTGCCCGACAAAGCGAAAACTTATCTGTGATTAATCGCTGCAACACTATCATAACCTCGACTCTCGACATTCAGAAAGTGTTTGGTAGTCTGATTGCCGAACTAGGGCGAGTAGTTGATGTTAACTGGGCTGGTGTAGTTTTACTTAAAAGCAACCGCCCTTATTTTCTGGCGTTGTCTGCTAACTCTATATGGAAGGTAGGAGAAGAAGTTCCAGTCAAAGGAACGGCTACGGAATGGATTACCACTCATAAAAAAGCCCACGTTGAAATAGACCTTTCACAAGGCAGCCAGTTTATCTCTAGCAAAGCCTTTGTTAAACAGGGAATACACTCGCTGGTTTATCTCCCGCTGATGGCTAAGGACAGAGTCACCGGCAATCTAATCGTAGGTAGTCTTTCCCCCAATACCTATAGCAAGAGTAAGGTAACACTTTTGGAACAATTAGCATCCCAGATTGCTATGCATATCGAAAATGCTCGCCTTTACACCGAAGTCGAAGAAAAGGCTCGAATTGATGACCTGACCGGGTTGCTCAATCGGCGCTCCCTTGATGAGACAATAGTTAATGAAATTAACCGTCATTTGCGCTATGGCGGTGTCTTCTCACTAATAATTCTTGACCTGGATAGATTTAAGGCTTTCAACGATCATCACGGCCATTTGGTTGGTGATAAACTACTTGCCGAAATTGGGGACGCTATCAAACGTACGATACGGAGTGCTGACCTAGCTTTCCGATATGGCGGTGACGAATTTGCCATCCTTCTCCCCAACACACCAATTGCAGCTGCTAAAGCAGTGGCGGAACGCGTCCGCAAGCAGATTGCTTCAAAAATGATAGTCGGTAATATGACCACAGCGAGTCTAGGTTTGGCTAGCTGGCCAGCGAATGGAAAAGGAATGGAAGAGATTATCGCCGTTGCAGATACTGCTCTCTACCACGCCAAACGAAACGGCGGCAACCAAAGCTATTGTGCTCAATAATAAGATTGTGAACCTTTTGGCTCATTATAATGACCCTCTTAGGTCACATATCTTATCCCTTCGGGTCTTCTCAAGAGCAAGCTAAGCTTGTAAATTATATCTAGCATTTTTAAGCTATTGTTTGCCATTTGGCTTTCTGTTGACAAAAGTCTACTTTATTTGCTCCCATTGGTGCGAATTTACGAGACAAAAGTATATGAAAAAACGCACACCTGCTAAAAGAAATGATAAAGAACGAATTATAAACCTCAACTCTGTTCTCAAAGCACTTAGAAATGTCAATCAGCTCATCGTTCAAGAGAAAGATAGAGAACGCCTTATTCAAAAGAGCTGCGACCTTATGGTGGAGACGCGGGGATTTTTGTGTGCCTGGATACTACTGTTTGATAAGAATCGTAAATACCTTTCTGCAGCAGTATCCGGCGGCAAAGAAATGGGAAATTTCCTTCAGCAACTTGAGCAAGGCAGCTATCCGCAGTGCATTGACCGGTTGCTCGCACACAGAGATTCGTTTGGAGTGTGTGATGATATCCTCCAAGAAGAAAATGCTTGCCTGCCCAAAAGCCACTATAACAGTGGTAAAGGACTCATCAGTCGCCTTCAATACCGAAGGAAAGTTTACGGCGTAGTCGCGGTCTATGTCCCGTCAGATTACGCCCTCGACCCCGAAGAGCAATCTCTATTTAAAGAGTTGGCTGGTGACGTCGCCTTCGCCCTATACAACATTGAAGAGGATGAGAAGCATCAACTCACAGAAAAGGAACTACAGCAGTCTGAGGAAAAATTGCGTCTCATGTTCCAGTCTCTGACAGTAGGAGCTGTCCTCAGCGATACGAACGGTAAAATTACTCAGGTAAACGAAGCTAAAGTCTGTATGCATGGTTATGACAGTAAAGAAGAGCTCATTGGGCGGAGTCTCTTAGACCTTATCGCTGCAAGCGACCGCATTAGAATTGAAGACAATATGAAAGATAGAGTTGCTGGTGGTCTTATTAAAAGTGCCGAATACAGTCTTCTTAAAAAAGACGGGACAGAATTCTTAGCTGAAGTGAATAATGCCGTTCTCAGAGACCAATCTGGAAATCCAATCGGATTTATTGGCATAAGCCATGATATCACCGAACGTAAAAGGATAGAAGGAGCTCTTAAAGAATCTGAAGCATTATACAGCAATGTCGTCAACAGAAGCGGTGACGGCATTCAAATTATCCAGGACGATATTCTAAAATTCGCCAATCCAAAACTCCTTGAAATAACTGGCTTCTCGCTTGACGAGATGGTCGGAAAGCCGGGATTGGATTTCGTTGCTCCGGAATGGCGGAAATTTATCCAGGACAGATATAACCGAAGAATGGCTGGTGAGACCCTTACTCCCACCTACGAAATAGAACTCGTGAGTAAATATGGCAGAAAAATTCCAGTAGAAGGGACTGCCAGTCTAGTCGAATATGGCGGCAAGCCGGCAGACATGTCCATAGTCCGGGATATCACCGAGCGCAAAGGTATGGAAGACGCGCTAAAGCAATCTGAAGAAAAACTACGTCTTATGTTCGAATCTATGACTGACGGAGTAACTATCACTAATCTTGAGGGGACAATACTAGAGGCAAACGAAGCTAAAGTCCGTATGCATGGTTATGACAGTAAAGCAGAACTCATCGGACGGCCTGTTTTTTCTCTCAGCGTCAATAAAGACCGTTCCAGAATTGAACAAGATAGGCGCCAGGCATTCAAGGAGGGTTATGCCAAAAACATTGAATGCACATTCTTGACTAAGGATGGGCGTGAATTTCCCGGTGAGGTGAGCATTGCCGCCTTCAAGGATGCCTCTGGTAAGCCGGTAGGAACTGTTTCTATCACTCGTGACATATCGGAACGTCGACAGAGAGAAGAACAACTAATCATAACCGACCGCCTGGCTTCTATCGGTGAGTTATCCTCAGGAATCGCTCATGAGCTAAATAACCCTTTAACCAGCATAATCGGTTTCTCACAATTACTACTGGAAAAAGACGTACCTGACAATTTAAAAGAAGACTTGACTACGATTAATAAAGAAGCCCAGCGTACCGCCCATATAGTAAGAAATCTGCTTACTTTTGCCCGAAAGCACGAGCCTAAAAAGCAACCTGTAGATATAAATGACACTATACAAAAAGTTCTTGAAATGCGTGCTTATGAACATAAAATAAACAACATCAAGGTCAACACGAGGTTCCTCGCTGAGTTGCCTGAAGTTAAGGCTGACGGTTTTCAGCTTCAACAAGTCTTTCTAAATATTATTATCAACGCCGAGTATTTTATGATAGAAGCACACGGAAGAGGCAACCTGAACATCATTACCGAACGGGCGGGAGATTTTATCAGAGCTTCTCTGGCTGATGACGGTCCGGGAATTAGTGTAGAGAATATGAGCCGCATCTTTAATCCTTTCTTTACTACCAAAGAAGTGGGTAAAGGTACCGGCCTCGGTTTAAGCATTTGCCACGGGATAGTAACCGCTCACGGCGGCAGAATATATACCGAAAGCGAACCAGGTAAAGGTGCCGCATTTATCGTAGAACTACCAATCCACGATTAATAAGAAGGTGTAAAATAGAAAGACTCCATTACCAGAAAAAAATATTGATTGTCGAAGATGAACCGGCAATTTCCGATGTATGCCGCAGAGTCCTTGAAAAGGAAAATTTTAAGGTAGATGTAGCCGCCAACGGCTTAATCGCACGTCAGATGTTAGCTGAGGAACAATATGACCTATTATTGTTTGATTTAAAAACTCCGACGATGAACGGTAAAGAGCTTTATCAATGGATAAAAGAGCAACATCCTGAGATAGCAAACAGAGTGATATTTACCACTGGAGACATAGCGGGCGGCGATACTCAGACGTTTCTGGAACAAACCGGCAGACCGTTTCTACCCAAACCATTTACCCCGGACGAATTAAAGGCTATAATACTAAAAGCACTGGAATAGCCGGACAATAAAATGGTAAACACCAACCGGGAAATTATCTTAATTGTTGATGATGAACCAGCCATAAGGCGACTCCTCCATCGGAGATTAGCCGAGTCCGGTTACGAGTGCCTGGAAGCCGGGGACGCTAAACAGGCACTGGACAAACTGAAAGATAATCCGATTAGTCTGGTCGTCTTAGACATTACTATGCCCGGCAAACCGGGAACCGAATTATTACCCCAGATAAAAACTGGATACCCGGAAGCTGCGGTGATAATGACAACAGCAACTACCGATATTAATACAGCTATCCAGTGTATGAAACAGGGTGCCTATGACTATATTACTAAGCCTTTTAATCTTGATGACGTTGTTCTCAGTATCGGACGGGCACTGGAAAAGAAAAAACTTGAACTCACTATCCAGGAGTACCGGCAGCATCTGGAAGAAAAAATCGAAGAACAGGCTGGAAGAATAAGAGCCTCCTTCCTTAACGCTATAAGAGCGCTGGCTTACGCCCTGGAAGCCAAAGATAAATATACCAGCGGCCATTCTCAAAGAGTAGCGGATATTTCTGTTGCTATTGCGAAAGAACTGGGATTACCAAAAGAAAGCATCGATAAGATAGTCCTGGCCGGACTAGTTCACGATATCGGTAAAATAGGAATTTCCGAGTTTATTTTAAAGAAACCTCAGCCCTTATCTGAAGAAGAAATTCAACAAATAAAGAAACACCCTGAGATCGGAGAACGCATACTGGCTCCGATTGCCGGTGACGAGGAAATTTTAGAAGTTATCAGAAGCCACCACAGTCATTTCGATGGTACTGGTTATCCCGGAGAGTTAAAAGGTTACCAGATACCTTTGGGCGCCAGAATCCTGGCAATAGCTGATGCCTTCGAAGCTATGACATCGGCACGTCCTTATCGGGAAGCAATAAGTGATGAAGACGCTTTCTCTGAAATAGAGCGTGGTAAGGGAACCCAATTTGACCCTGAGGTGGTCGAAGCTTTCCTCAGGACTAGAAATGTCCTGACTTCAATCATGGCAACTAACCAGCGCCAGAGAGCGTAAGTATTACAAATGACTCAAGAACGTTATCGCTTGCTTGTGGTTGATGACGAGGAGACGATAGCTACCTTAGTCGGACGAAGACTAGCTCAAGCAGGTTTTACAGTTGACACAGCGAATAGCGGCGAAGAAGCTCTATCAAAAATGGCAAAAGCGGACTTCTGTACCGTTCTTACCGATATCAGGATGCCGGGGATGTCTGGCATCGACCTACTCCGGTGTTTGATAGTCGAATATCCTGCGACTTGTGTAATCATGGTAACCGCCGTTGATGATGCAAAGACTGCTGTCGACGCTATGAAAATGGGAGCTTATGACTATGTCACTAAGCCTTTCGATATGGATGACGTTGTCATCAAGGTACGAAGGGCTATCGAAAAAAGAGACTCTCGATTGGAAAGTGAACTCCACCAGCTTCAGCTTGAGAAGAAGGTTATGGAATTGGCGGAGCGCATCCAGCATCAGTTCGCTGAGTTGGTAGAGACTTTAGCCCGTGAGCATAAGTTGTTGAATAAATTAGCTGAACGTCAGAAGGGAAGTGGCAAATTCCTTCTATCTAAGCTGCCTCCGGAATTACAAACTCCGATGTCATCAGCCGAAGAGTTCAGTGAGGCACTGCTTAAAATATTAAAAAGAGGAGCTTTAAAACCAGACTCCGGAAAATCTACCGGCAATCCGAATTCGAAGTAGCTGATACGTTTAAATTCGACTGGTGACCTAATGTCTAGGACACGTATATTGGTAGTAGATGACGACCCTGGAGTTTTGAAATTCGTGTCTGCCTGCTTACGAAAAGGCGACTATGAACCGATTATGGCTTCCAACGGGCAGGAGGCATTACGTTCGATTGAAGAAGAGAACCCGGCATTGGTCATTCTTGATATCAGAATGCCTAAGATTGACGGAATTGAAGTGTGCCGGAGACTTCGGGAATGGTCGCCCATCCCGGTAATTATGCTTAGTGCTCTCGACAGTGAGGAAGACAAGGCAAAATGTCTCGACCTCGGTGCTGACGATTATATTACCAAACCATTCGGGATAGCCGAACTTGCGGCACGAGTCAAAGCTGTTCTCCGCCGCACTAAAGGCGTGGCAAACAATCAATCCGTTCTTGCCGAAGGTAAACTCAAGGTAAGCTTTGCTCAAAGACAGGTAACTATGGCTGGTAAAGAAATCAAGTTAACACCCACCGAATACTCTCTTATGCAGGAATTTGCCGTCAACGCCGGAAAAGTCCTTACTTATACTCACCTCCTGAACAAAGTGTGGGGTCCCGAATACAAAAACGAACGAGAGTATTTACATGTTTTTGTGCGGCGCCTTCGGGCTAAAATTGAACCCGAACCCACTAACCCCAGGTACATTATTAACGTGTCGGGAATCGGCTATAAGCTGAATTTATCGGAGGCCGTATGAACAGTAGTCCGCTCATATTAGCGGTAGATGATGAACAACCCATTCTGAGTTTGCTTAAACGCGTTCTCGAACTAGCCGGATTTGAGGCACTTCTAGCTTCCGACGGTAACTCGGCACTGGCTTTTATTGAAGAGAATAAACCAGACCTAGTGATTCTAGACGTTAAGATGCCTGGTTTAGACGGTCTTCAAGTACTCGAGTTAATAAGACAAAACTCCAACATACCGGTGATTATGCTTACCGGTGGACACGAGAAGAACACGGTAAGCGATGCCTTGAACCTCGGCGCCGATGACTATATGAGAAAGCCGTTTTCTGGTCCGGAGCTTATTGCCCGCATTAAAACTAAACTCAAACGTGCCGGGCAATAAATTACAGCTGAATATAAAATTTTCCGAAACAACCTCAAAGCTAGTTGATATTATTAGCTACGAGGTTGTTTTGTTACTTGTGTAAAGTAGGGTACGATGTTGAGTCCCAAATCGCTATCAGGTATAATTCCTCTAAGCAATTTAATAAAAACATGAGGTGATAATGAGATTTACCAAGATGCAGGGAGCGGGGAACGATTTTGTTGTGGTGGAGACCAATAGTATTGAGCGCGACTGGGCACAGTTAACCAGAGATACGTCAGACCGCCACTATGGTATCGGCTCCGATGGTCTACTTTTACTGGAGCCCTCGAAGGTTGCTGATTTCAAAATGAGGGTATTTAATAATGACGGCACGGAAGCCGAGGCATGCGGCAACGGTATAAGATGCCTGGTTAGATATTTCGTTGAGAAGCGGGGAGGGTACATTAATGAAGTAACCGTGGAGACCTTAGCTGGAATCAGAAAAGCCAATTTACTCAAGACAGGTAAAGAGACCAGAGTCCAGGTCAGTATGGGCAAACCCCAGCTCGAGGCTAAAGATATCCCGGTAAAAACGGAGGTTTGCGAAGGGAAACCACTTTACATAAAATCTATGATTAGCTGTCCGGTCGCTGTGGATGGGAAAAAATTAAATCTGAGCCTAGTATCAATGGGAAACCCGCACGCCATCCATTTTTCTGAAAAGCCGGTATCAGAGTTTCCCTTACCGCAAATAGGACCGATGGTAGAAACACACAAAATATTCCCGAAGCATACTAATTTTGAAGTCGTCCGTGTGTTAAGCCGGAAAGAGCTTGAAGCCCGGGTGTGGGAAAAAGGTGTAGGAGAGACGCTTGCCTGCGGCAGCGGTGCCTCCGGCTTGACCGTCGCTGCCCGGTTACATGGCTACGTCGATAGCAAAGTAGAGGTAAAACTCCCTGGCGGGACGCTGGGTATAGAATGGGATGGAGTGGGGGAGGTGTTTCTTAGCGGACCGGCGGAAACGGTCTTTACCGGCGAGTGGCCAGACTAATATTTAAGGCGAGGTGACATCAATGAGATTAGCAAGACGAATAGAAACGCTTCCACCCTACCTTTTTGTTGAGATTAGCCGGAAAATTGCCGAAAAAAAAGCTAAAGGCGAGGACGTGGTTAGCTTCGGTATCGGCGACCCGGATATCCCGACTCCGCCACATATAATTAACCGTCTGTGCCAGGCGGCGCAGGATCCGGTTAATCATCGCTATCCGGAGAGCGAAGGTTTACCGGAACTACGGAAGGCAATAGCTCAATGGTACCAGAAGCGCTTCGGTATCGTCCTCGACCCAGACAAAGAGGTTTTGCCACTTATCGGAGCCAAAGAAGGTATCGCTCATATCGCTTTATGCTTTATCGACCCCGGCGATATTGCTTTGGTACCAGACCCGGGCTATCCGGTATATTCGGTTGGTACTTCACTTATGGGCGGTAGACCTTATTATCTGCCGCTTATAGATAGAAACAATTTTCTACCGGATTATAACCGGATACCACCAGACATCTCCCACAAAGCTAAGTTATTGTGGATAAGTTACCCTCATAATCCAACGGGCGCGGTAGCCGACCTCGACTTCTTTAAAAAGACAGTTGAATTTGCCCGCCAGACCGGGATGGCTGTCTGCCACGATGGACCGTACACCGAAGTCGCCTACGATGGCTATAAGCCGGTAAGCTTCCTTCAGGCAGAGGGTGCTAAAGATGTCGGCGTTGAGTTCCATTCGCTTTCTAAGACCTTTAATATGACCGGCTGGCGAATCGGCATGGTGGTCGGTAACGCTACGATGATAGATGCTTTAAGAAGAGTGAAATCTAACCTGGACTCGGGTATTCCCCAGGCTATCCAATATGCTGCCATCGAAGCCTTGACCGGACCCCAGGATTGTATTGCCGAACATAATGCCATCTATCAAAGACGCCGGGATTTGCTCGTCGAGGTGCTGAACAGCATCGGTATTGAAGCCAAACCACCTAAAGCGAGCCTGTATGTCTGGGCTAAAGTACCCCAGGGTTACACCTCCGCTGAATTTGCCACCGATTTACTGGAGAAAGTAAGCGTAGTGGTGACGCCCGGCTCCGGTTACGGCCGGAACGGTGAAGGCTATGTGAGATTATCCCTGACTCTGGCTGATGCAGCCCTGGTAAAAGGATTATCACGACTCTCCCAGTGGCGGGGTAGCAAAGGCTTGCTTAAATATAAAACTACTTGACATAATAATGGAGGCTCTATTCCCAAAGTAGCGATTTCTACCCGAACACCGCCAGAAAAAGCTGTCCTGATAGCGGTGTCTATTAAAGGAAGCTCGGAGCTCTGGTCGTTAGAGGATTCCCTGGAAGAACTTGCCCAGCTTGCCAAAACCGCCGGGGCTGTTGTAGTCAGTAGTCTTACCCAGAAGCTAACAGAACCATCGCATACCCATTATCTCGGTAAGGGTAAGCTCGAAGAACTTATTGCTCTCAAGCATAACACCAATTACAACGTAGTCATCGTCGATGATGAGCTAACCCCGCAACAGCAACGCACTCTTGAAGAAGCTCTTAAAGTAAAGGTCATTGACCGCGCCGCTCTTATCCTGGATATATTTGCTAGAAGAGCCAAAACCCGCGAAGGACAGCTACAGGTAGAGTTAGCTCAGCATCAGTACCTTTTGCCGCGACTCGCCGGCCAGTGGAGCCATCTCGATAGACTGGGTGGCGGTATCGGCACCAGAGGACCCGGTGAGTCCGAAATCGAGACCGACCGCAGGTTAATCCGACAGAAGATAAGCCGGTTAAAAGACCAGATAGAGCAAGTCAGGAAACATCGCCAGCTATATCGTCAGAAACGCCAGAAAAGCGGCATTCCCTTAATAGCGATAGTTGGATATACCAATGCCGGTAAAAGTGCCTTATTTAACGCCCTCACGCGTGCCGATGTGTTTGTCGAGGATAAGCCTTTTGCAACTCTAGACCCAACTACCCGTCGTTTGACCTTGCCTGATACGGATGCAGTGCTAATCACGGATACGGTAGGCTTTATCCGTAAGCTCCCGCCGATTATTGTTACCGCCTTTAGAGCGACCCTCGAAGAACTGGACGAAGCCAATATCCTGCTTCATGTGGTCGACGTGGCTTCCAGAAATGCAGCGGAACAGCACCATGAAGTTGAGAAAATCCTAGTTGAGCTAAATCTCAGCGGTAAGCCGATAATAACAGCCTTAAACAAAATCGACCTTTTACTTAGCAGTGAAAAAGTCTTGAGCGAACGGGAAGTAATGGCTTTTCTTTCCGACCGGCGCCTTTCACCGGATGAAAAGAATACAGTCCTTATTTCCGCTACCAAAGGTTGGGGGTTGAATAAACTTCTTGAGCTAATTGGACAAAACTTACCCCAGAAGGCTCCGCTGTATTTAGCGCCCCAGCAATAAAGCCCTGGAATACAAAAATAATGGCATTTTACCTCTCGTTTTGTGGCCTTTTCAATGGAAGCAATAAATTTACATAATATATTCAAGTAGTTGTGGTATAATGGCAGCATGGATATATCCTTCTGGTCAGACCCGGTGGCAATTGCTACACTCGTACTCGCTCTAGTAACAGCCGTTCTTGCCGGTGCGTCCTTCTGGACAATTCGACAAAACTATAATTTCAGAAAGAAAGATAATAAGCAAAGGCTATTAGATGAGATTAAGGAATGGGCGTTAGATATACATAAGAGTTCTCTTGAGGTACATATTCCTTTCATTGATATGACCCGAGTGAGAGAACTGGAAATGCAAGGTTATCCTACATCTGACCTTCCCCCCGAAAACAGTAACACCCTGATTTAGAGTCCTCCGCTATAATAAATTAAAGAGGAGGGCTCATCATGGTACGTAGGAAGTACACCGAGGAACAGATCATCGCCGTTCTTAAGGAAGGAGAGGCCGGCGCTTCGGTTGCCGAACTCTGCCGAAAGCACGGCATGAGTGCCGGGAGCTACTTCAACTGGAAAGCCAAATACGCCGGTCTCACCGTTAGTGATCTCAAGAGGTTAAAAGCCCTGGAAGAGGAGAACCGGCGACTGAAGCAGATTGTAGGCGAGCAGGCTCTCGACATCAGGGCACTCAAGGAATTACTCTCAAAAAACTTTTAAAGCCCAAGGTTAAGCGTCTGGCGGTCTCTCATGCCAGGGAGAGTCTTGGGCTGAGTGAGCGGAAAGCCTGCCTGCTGGTTAATATATCGGCCTCGGTATATCGCTACCAGCCGAAATGTGTCGATGATACTACTCTTCGTCAGCGCCTGCGGGAACTCGCAGGACAGAGAAAGCGCTTTGGCAGTCCCCGGCTGCATATCTTGCTCAAAAGGGAGGGTCTGGTGATAAATCATAAGCGAACGGAGAGGATATACTGTGAAGAGGGATTAGCACTCAGGCGAAAGCGGCGCCGGAAAGGGGCCGCCGGGGTGAGGGTAGTGATGCCATCACCGGAGAGACTTAATCAGCGTTGGTCCATGGACTTCGTTAGCGATAGCATAGTCACCGGACGACGCTTTCGTGCCCTGGCCATTATAGACGACTATTCCCGGGAATGCCCGGCCATCGAGGTAGATACCTCCCTGGGAGGACGCCGAGTAGTCGGCGTGCTGGAAAGACTGGCTGAGACCAAGGGACTACCCGAGGTAATTACCATAGACAACGGGCCAGAATTTGCCGGGCGAGCGCTGGATGAATGGGCATTCCATAAAGGAGTGAAACTGAACTTCATTCGACCGGGAAAGCCAGTGGAGAATGCCTTTGCCGAGAGCTTCAATGGGAGACTACGAGACGAGTGCTTAAATACGAACTGGTTTATGACCCTGAAACATGCCCGGGAGATCATTGAAGACTGGCGGAAGGACTATAACGAGGTCAGACCTCATAGCTCATTGCGGGGAAGCACCCCGAAGGAGTATGCTGAAACAGCGATTGGACTCTAGACAGTGGCGCTACTAGACCTGGGGGAAGGTCA
>JAZDIU010000055.1:0-8914 GCA_043804635.1 Chloroflexota bacterium | reverse complement strand
AGTTGCTTCCAGGATTGCGGCGGGGGAAGTAGTGGAACGGCCGGCCTCGGTGTTGAAGGAGCTGGTGGAAAACTCTCTGGACGCGGGGTCGACCGACATCGCCGTGGAGGCGAGGGGTGGCGGAGTCAGTCTCATCCGGGTGACAGATAACGGATGCGGCGTGCCGGCGGGAGAGGTGGAGGTTGCTTTCCGTCGATACGCCACCAGCAAGATAAGCCGTCTGGACGACCTCGATTCTCTTTCCAGTTTAGGTTTCCGGGGTGAGGCATTGCCCAGCATTGCAGCCGTCGCCGAGGTGGAACTAGTTACCTGTACCGGGGACGATTCGGCGGGGACGTATCTCAGGTTGAGGGATGGGGAGGTGGTCGACCACCGGAAAGAGGGGAGGTCGACAGGCACCACCATCACCGTGCGGAACCTTTTCCAGAGTCTGCCGGCAAGGTTGAAATTCTTGAAGTCGACGGCGACCGAGAACAGCCATATTGCTAGCGTGGTCAGTCATTATGCCCTGGCTTATCCCGAGGTCAAATTTACGCTTATTATCGAGGGTCGGGTGGCGTTGCGGACGGCCGGCAGCGGGAAGTTAATCGACGCTATTATCCAGGTGTATGGAGTCGAATTAGTCCGGAATATGCTGGAGGTGGGTGAAGACAAACAATGGGAGGGCGGTTCAGGCTCGATAAAAGTCAGCGGGATGACGGGCTCGCCGGAAACAGGGAGGGCGAGTCGGGAATACCTGATCTTTTTTGTAAATCGGCGCTGGATAAATAGTCGACTCTTAACCCGTGCCGTGGAAGAAGCCTATCACGGACTTTTAATGGTGGATAAGCACCCGGTGGCGATTATCAATATAGCGGTGCCGCCGGCGGAGGTGGATGTGAATATCCACCCGACCAAGTCCGAGATAAAGTTTAGAAATGAGTCGGCGGTATTTACTGCGGTCCAGAGAGCGGTGCGGAGGGCGCTGGTCGAGCAAGCCCCGGTACCGAAAATCGAGGAGGTAGCGACGGCTTATCGGGGATGGACAAAACCATCCCTGGAGCTAAAGTTGCCCATTCCGGCAGGTCCGGTGGTGCAGTCGACTCCAGCCTTTTCTCTGCCGGCGCTGAGACTACTGGGACAGATTTCGGGGAGCTATATCGTGGCAGAGGGTCCAGACGGACTGTACCTAATCGACCAGCATGCTGCCCACGAGCGGATTCTTTTTGAGAAGTTCCAGCGTCAGGTCGAGAATAAAGAAGTAGAAGTGCAGGGACTGCTCGAGCCGGTGACGGTGGAGGTCAGTCCCGGGCAGGACGAGATATTGAAGTCGGGCTACGAGCAGCTATCCGACTTCGGTTTTAATATAGAACCTTTTGGCGAACGGACGTATCTGGTGAGGACGGTGCCGTTAGTGCTTAACGGACAGGACTGGATGGGGGCGTTGAAGGAATTACTGGATTCGCCGCTGGCCCTTCGACAGGCTCAGGGCGAGCGGATTGACTGGAAGGAAAGAGCGACTATTTCCATTGCCTGCCATAGTGCGGTGAGAGCCGGACAGGTGCTGAGTGACGATGAGATGCGGCGTCTCGTGCGAGACCTGGAGCAGACCGCCCTGCCCAACACCTGCCCGCACGGTCGGCCGACTATGATTCGCTTGAGTTCGGGGCAGTTGGAGAGGGAGTTCGGGAGGAGCTAAATATTGCTCTTATCTAAGATTTTAAAGGCAAGAATTGTAACGTTCCGGTAGATCCCAGGATATATAGTCCGCCATCTACTCATCTGGTATAATACTGACGTAAATAAGTAGTCCTCCGCTGACTATTATGTACCAAAGAGCTTTCAGGGCAAAATGTAGCTCTCTATCGTAGATTATTGTTCCAACAAACATTGCAATAGCTATTAGTAGAACGATCAGACTAGCTATTGTTTCAAAAATTTTCAAGCGTCTGTGCCAAGGAGTTTCCTGGGTGACGCTGTATTTATTATTCTTTTGACGTCTGGATTCTCTCCAAGCTGAGAATAGGATAAAAATGCTCCAACTTACTGACACAATGATAAAATTTACTGTATTTTTTAGAGCACCTTCAGCCAGGCTGACATGATCGCTGAAACAAAAAACGGTAACGATATCGCCACGAATATGTAAAGCTTATTGGCTTTGCTTATTTGTTTGAACATATATTTCTCAAACACTAAATCCTCATAAGCTTAGTTGGCTTTAATAAACTCTTTCTCCAGGAAGTCGGCGATACCTTTGATGTCGTCCAGAGAGAACTGCCGGATTTTAGTATCAAGGGGTTCATTAGTGGCGATGGCGACTAATTTTTTGAGGTTGGTCAAGAGAGGACCGCTTTCTTTGCGGTGGACTTCTATTTTGGGGGCGTTACCCTGTTTGAAGCCCTCGGCAAGAATAATATCGTAGTCGTTACCGAAGAGGGGGACTATCTCGTCGAGGGTAGCTTCCCGGTCAAGCTTTTTGATAAATGCCAGGCGGTCGTGGGAGCTGATAGCGGTAGCCTGGCTGCCGGCTTTGAGATGGCGCTCGCTGTCCTTATCAGGGTTGCCGAAGTCGATATGCTGGGTATGCTTGATGGTGGCGACCCTATAGCCTCTCCGCTTTAATTCCGGGATTAGCTTTTCCAGGAAGGTAGTCTTGCCTGATTTAGAGTGACCGACTATTGATATGATGGCTGGCATTTATACCCCTTTCTAAGCTGAGCTATGTGGTTGCATAATTATATAGGCAACACAAATCCGAATTCAATCGAAATCCTAATAACCAAGATACAATAACCAAGTAAATCTCAAATTCCAATATTCAATAACCAATTTTTCCTATTACGTTTGGTTATTCGAATTTGATTATTGAGTATTGTTTGGTGCTTGTATCTTGTGATTTGGTTATTCCGTTCTTTCATTCGAATATTAGCCGACCTATCCGTACCATATCGGCACCTTCTTGGATGGCGACCTTATAGTTGCTGCTCATACCCATAGAAAGATATCGCATCTCGGTATTCGGTAAGTTCGATTGTTTGATTTGTTCGAAGATTTGCCGGGTCGTTCTGAAATAAGGTCTTGAGTCTTCCGGGTTGTCAGAATCAGGTCCCATAGTCATCAGTCCCAGTAGTTTGATATTAGGCAGGATTGAAAGCTCTTTAGCGAGCGACTCGACATTTTCCGGGAAGACTCCCGCTTTTTGCTTTTCGCGTCCGCTGTTTACTTCAATCAAAACCGGCATTACTTTGCTTATTTGGGCACACCTGGCGTCGATTTCTCCAGCGATTGCCAGCGAGTCGACCGTCTGAATCATATCGAAGAGCTTTACCGCTTTCTTAACTTTGTTGCTTTGCAGGTGACCGATGAAATGCCACTCCACCCGGTTGCCGATTATTTGATAGATTTTTTCGGCTTCCTGGACATAGTTTTCACCGATGATTTTAGTACCGGCTTCAATGGCTTCCAGAATTTCCGGCAGTGTTCTTGCTTTAGCCACGGTTAAAAGCTGGACTCCGGCTGGCAGCTCGCGCAATATTCGACTTATGTTTTCACGGATACTCATAATATTAAATCCGAGGCACGAAATACGAAATCCGAAACAAATTCAAAATAATCAAATCCAAATATTTTAAACGTTTTGGTCATTAGGGTTTTGAATTTAAGTATTGTTTCGAGCTTCGATACCTGTCCTGAGTTTGCCGAAGGATTCTAATTTCAGATTTTGTCCCTAGATGGCTCTGGGAAGAGACTTGGTATCCATAGGGTTGCCGGCATCCGGGGATTTTGGTCGCTGTTCCAGCGGTATTTCCCAGACTTTAATTTTCGGTAGTAGCTTTTCCACATCTTCTCGATGGCACAACTCAGTGCCGGAGGTAAGGACGCAGGCAGTGCCCATTGCTACGGCTAACCGGCAGGCTTCCGGCAGCGAATCTCCATAGGCTAATTTTAAAGCTAGTCCGGCAACGGTGCAGTCGCCGGCACCTACTTTACTCCGCACTTTTACGGGAGGGGGCACCGCTTTGATGATACTTTTCTTATCAGCCGCAATGAGTCCGGTTTCTCCACGGGAGATAGCAACTACCTCGATACCCGTTTCAACCAGGTCGAGGGCAGCTTGAATGATTGTCTCTTCGGTGGGGAGTTCCCTTTTAAGCAGCTCTTCGGCTTCGTGGACGTTGGGTTTAATAAGATATGGTTTCGCTTTTATCCCCTCGGCGAGCCAACGACCGGCGGCGTCGAGTATAGTCCTTACTCCGGACGCCTGACCTTCCTTAATTATGTCGTAATAAATCTTAGCCGGAACACCGGGTGGGGCGCTGCCGCTCGTCACCATCATATCGGGTCTGGGGCGTATTCCCCTGATTTTTTTGAAGAAGCGGTCCATGTCTCTTTTGGTGATATGGGGACCGGGGGCGTCGATTCTGGTCTGCTGATCGGTCCGGCTATCGTTGATAAAAAGATTAACGCGTGTCTCATGCTGGATGGGTGTGAAGCTGAAAAGAACGCCCTCTTCATCCAGCAATATTTCCAGAGCCCGTCCATTAATGCCGCCGATAAAACCGTAAGCGACCGTGATGCCGCCCATTTCGTAGATAGCCCGTGAAACATTGATGCCCTTGCCGCCGGCGTAGCGGTCCTGCCTAACCCAACGGTTGGCTTCCTCGACTTTTAGTCCGTCAACGGTAATGTGGTCGTCCAGCGAAGGATTGAGAGTAATCGTAGCAATCATAGTAACTTCAATATTCCCGGTACCAGTCTGGCGATACTTCAGCTAGGTTAGCGGCGGGCAAGCCCGACTTTTTATACCAGGGTGTGGCATATTTGACGGCTGTTTCAATAAGTTTCTTTAGTCTATCGGCACACACTGTTTCCAGATACTTGATTCTTTCTTTGGTATCGCCGATATGCATCGCTTCCTGCCAGATAGCGCGACCTCCCAGGAAGCCGGATGCCCCGGCCCGGCAGGCAATTTCCACTTGCTTCGAGAACATTTCGAAATCAACGCCAGCGCTGAGAATGACCCAGGGGACCTCGGAAGCGGCGTCAAGTTCGTGGCAAAGTTCGGTTAGTTTGGTGCGGTTGGTTTCAAAGCGTAAATCGGCCGGGAACTCAGCCTTAAGGACGTCAATCTGTAGGGCAGTGAAATCTCGGGCGGTTTGTATAACTATGGCACCTCTTTGCTCGGCAAATTGCTGCGGATTTTTGATTTCGCTGTCCACCGGATAGCTTACCGGTTCCACCAGGAAAGGGATATCATACTTGATACAGTCCCGGGCTACTTTACTTACCGTATCCAGTTGCTGTCTGGCTAAGTCGGTCAAGTCCGGACGGTAATAGACGAGGATTTTAACTGCTGAAGCGCCCATCCGCTTAATCTTTTCCACACTCCAGCCATCCAGTAATCGGGTCAAGCGGTTTTCTTTTCCCCCACCGTAGCCGGAAGCTTCGACACTTACCAGGAGGCCGGTATTTCTGGGCAGGGCACCCCGGCTCACTGCCTGAGCGGCACCGTAAAGAGGGTCGAGAAGGACGGCGCTGGCGTATTTACCCAGAATGGCGCACAGTTCCAGCTTGCGCTCGACCATTTCTTCGTGACTGACTGATTCCGGTGCTTTCTCATTAATCATACTCTGTAATGAGCCCCGGTGGTCCATCGCGCACATTGTAAAGATGCCATCACGTGTGGCAATCTGTTGTAAGCCCCTTATTTTACCGATAGTCAGTTTTTTCATTTATCAGATATTATGAGCGTAAAGTAAGGGAAAAGCAAGTAAAATACTACAAATAAATACCAATACTGCAAATACTACAATAATAGCGTGCTTTGTGTTATTATCTAAAATCAGATGTTAAAAACATTACGTTCTCTGGTCTTTACTTTGCTAGTAGTAAGCAACCTGCTGGCTGCTAGCTGTTTGCCATTGCCGACGGCAACGGCACCAAGCGGGGCAGGGGTCCTTAATCTTTACGGCAGCGACCCCAATACTTTGGACCCGGCGGTTTCCGGGGAAATGACCTCTCACCAGTACATAATGCAGATATTCAATGGTCTGCTTAGACTCGACGATAAACTGGAACCGGCCGCCGATATAGCCGAAAAGTGGGATATTAGTCCGGACGGTAAGACTTATACTTTCTACCTGAGAAGCAATGCCAAATTCCATAACGGACGCGACGTAAAAGCCCAGGACTTCAAATACTCCTGGGAGCGTGCCTGCGACCCGGCTACCGGTTCGCTGACTGCCGGTACTTATCTTAATGATATCGTCGGTGCTGCCGACGTTTTAAGCGGTCAAAAAAAAGATATCAGCGGTATCAAAGTAATCAACGATCGGACTCTGCAGGTAACAATAGACTCTCCAAAATCTTATTTTCTGTCTAAACTTACTTATCCTACTGCCTTTGTCGTGGATGAAGAGAATGTAAAAACGGGAAGTAACTGGTGGCATAAACCTAACGGGACGGGGCCGTTTAAGCTCAAGGAATGGCAGGAAAATAGCCTGCTTACTCTGGAAAAGAATTCGGCTTACTATGGCAAGGTAGCTAATGTAAATGCGGTGGTTTTCAAAATTTTAAGCGGTGTGCCGATGAACATGTATGAGACTGGTGAAATCGATGCCACCGATGTTTCGCTAGATTATATCGACCGGGCGACCGATAAAAATGGCCCTTTTTATAAAGAAATGTCGGAAGTCCCGGAGCTGAGCTTCTCCTATATCGGCTTTAATTGCAGTAAGCCACCTTTCTATGATGCCAACGTCCGCCGTGCTTTTACACAAGCTATAGATAAGAAGAAGCTGGTCTCGCTGGTATTTAAAGACACCGTGCAGGTAGCGGAAGGAATCCTGCCTGCCGGTCTTCCCGGTTACAATGAAAATTTACGTGGACTCGATTTCGATATAAATAAGGCTAAAGAATCAATAAGGCAGTCGAGATACGGCGATGTATCTAAATTACCGCCGATTACTGTGACGACTGCCGGTTATGGCGGTTTTATATCATCCGGGTTAGAGGCTGTTATCGACCAATGGCGTCAGAATCTGGGTGTGGAAGTCAAAGTAAGACAACTGGAGCCGCAGAGGTATTATTATCATCTTAAAGAAGAAAAAGATGAAATGTTCGATATGGGCTGGATTGCCGATTACCCGCACCCCCAGGATTTCGTCGATATTCTCTTTCGCCGTTCAGGTAGTATTAATTATGGCGATTATGGCAATACTGAAGTTGATACTCTGCTGGATAGAGCCGGCGTCGAGCAGGATAGGAATAAGAGCTTCGCATTGTATCAGGAAGCTGAGCAAAAGCTGGTTAACGATGCGGCCTGTATACCTTTATGGTTCGGACGGAATTATATCCTGGTGAAGCCATACGTTAAAGGTTATACGATAAATCCACTGGGTTTTGCTACGCTGAATCAGGTAACTATCGAACCTCATTAAGACGAGGTCTATTTAATCCGTTCGCCCTGAGCCTGTCGAAGGGCGCACCGATGGTTCGACAAGCTCACCATGAACGGGCCCCGCGTAGTTTGGTCAGCCTCGCCAGCTCTCGATAGTCTGGCAATCATAACACTTCCGGTTATGGACGCTGATGACTCCACCACAATTCGGACAGCGATACTTCTCTCTCTGTTCTCTGAGAAAAACGGTTAGACCGTTCCGTTCGATATTTTTGAGATTTTCAATCATACTCATCTGGTAGTTCTTGCGGTAACGTTCATCAAGGCGTCTGAGACTGTAACAGGGGAAATCAGCGCACTCAAAGCAAAAGGTAATCTGGTTATTGGCCAGCTTTGGGTTGGTGCAACGTCCCTTAATGAAAGCGCACTGCTTATTACGGGGCCGGCACCCTTTACAGTGGACGTTGTTGCCGGGCTTCAGGGGAATGTCCTTGCGATACGCGAGGTAGGCGCCGCAGATGCCGCAGTTCATTCCGCAAGGGGCAATCAAATCAGGGCTGAACTTCGTTGTCTCTGACTGTTTTTTCATTTCTTCTTTTCCAGTAATTCAGACTGGACGAGAGCGGCGACTTTTTGGTGATTTCCCTTATATGCATCCCAGACGGAGTCACACCATTTGCGAATCATTTTATCACGTTCCGGGCCCGGTGGGGCTTTTAATACGTCTGAAGCAGTGATATTGCCGCTATAAGCCGGTAGATTGAATTTCGGCCATTGCTTTCGGTGTCTGGCTAGTATTACATGTGCTTGCTGCACCTGTTTGCCGGAGGAATTTTTCTCTAAATATAAGTAAAGTCCGATTAGAGCGAAGGTGATAGCGATGGGTTTGGTGCGTTCATCAGCATATTGAGCACAAAAGGCATCTACCACGTGTTGATGAATAAACGAGGGGTCGGGGTGATTCATCGTGTAATAGGTAAGTTCGTTATAGTTTTCTTGTACAGAAGTTTTTTGGTTCATTGATTAAAAATTTAGCTGGCGGAGGAGGTGGGATTCGAACCCACGGTCCCTTGCGGGACAACGGTTTTCAAGTCTGTAAAAGAATATGCCATTATGTGTTTTTAATATCAATTCCGTGTTTTACCCGTCAACCCTATATCCTTTTTTAAGCGTAAAGTCTTATACTATATTGAACCGTCGTTTCTTTTGTGTTAGCAATTTGTTAGCAAAGACATCTATATCTTCTGTGCTTTAACGACTTATACTATCTGTTACTTGCACTTTGTTGAAGAAAATAAATTCCTAATGCAGATAACACAGCTAATAAACCAGAAACAAAGATTAATTTGGCGTCAGGATTTTTACTTAGCTGTTGACCAACCCATACATTTCCGAACAATGTTCCAGATATGATAATAAGCCAAAAATACGTCTTCTTAAAACGGTGTATATGAGATAATTTCACTTTTACTGGTATCTGGAATTTCACGGTTGGTATTACCACTTTCCCATCTTCTGATTGTACTTCTTCTG
>JAZDIU010000054.1:0-4314 GCA_043804635.1 Chloroflexota bacterium | reverse complement strand
CAGTTCCTCTGTTTTGTAACTGCCGAAAAAGGACTCGATGTAGGGTTTATCCTCAGGGCACTTGACCCCCGCGTATTCCAAGGTGACATTCAGAAGGCGGGCGGTTTCCCTAAACCGGTACGCCCGGAACTGTGAACCACGGTCCACCCTCAGGGTCAGGTGATGCCATTCCGGTACCTTGCCCCCAAAGCGGTTGAGTACGGCCATTTCCAGTGCTTGCGTCGCCTCCACCGCGCGGCAACGGTCGGAGAAAAAGTCCCCCACGATGTCGCGGTCCCAGGCGTCAATCACCGCGCAAAGATACGCATTGCCCTGACCCGTCCAGACATAGGTGAAATCGGCTTCCCAGTAGGTGTTGGGGGCATCCGGTTTGACTAGCACCGGGTGCGTCCACTGCTGACCCTTCACTTTCCTCGGTCGCGTTAATCCTAAAGCGCGCAGGTGGCGCAGTACCTTTTTGCCATTGACCGTCATCTGCTTCGCCCGCAGTGCATTAGTAATCTTACGATAGCCGTAAACCTCGTTGTACCCCTTGCGCACGGTATTAATAGCTGCCACCAGTTCGCCGTCCAGAGCGCGCGGTTTCCGTTTTGAGACCGGGCGGTAGTAGTAGCTTGAGTTGGCCAAACCTGTCGCTGCCAGGGCGGCCGGGCGCGAAATGCCTTCCGCGGTCAATCTATCCACCAGCTTCCGTTTCATCGGCGTGGTGAGATGCCCGCCAGTTTTTTTTGGGCCTCGATGATCAGCGCTTGCTGCCCTGCCAATTCCTTGAGGCAGCGGTTTTCATCTGCTACCGGGTCGCGGCCTCCACTGGTGCGCTTGTCTGCCAGGGCGGTACGGCCCCCCGCCAAGAACTGCCCCTGCCAGCGGTAGGACTGGGTGGCGCTCACCCCGTGGCGGACGCAGATGGCCGCCATCGACTCCTTCCCCTGGATCATCTCCATGACAATCGTTACCTTTTCTTCGTTGGACCAGACTCTCCGTTTCATACCACTTGGTTTCCTTTCCAGTGGCTTGACTATAGCTTATACAGCCCTCCGGTTAAAACGGGGTGCATTCCAATTCCCTACTCTATTGCTCTATCAATAACTCGATATGAATAATACAGGGACAAAAACCTGTTTGGGAGTTATGGTTATAGCGGTCTACAAGCCGTAACAGAAATACCTAACAGAAATTCATATGTGTTATTGTCAGATTCACTACATTTTCGCTATCAGATACAACTAACATCTTCTTCAAATAAGCCACACTGTAGACACAGATATATAATTACGTTATTATTTGTTCATAGATTATTTAGTTGAAGCAAGATATGACCAAAATGGTATCGCTAACCCACAGGAATATCTACGTTCAAACTTTTATGCTTTTCACTCAACTAGCCGGTGCGACAGTAAAATACATGGAATACCGCTTTTATCACGACTTACAATTATCGTTTATTCAATATTCAGTGCTCAGAACTCTAGTTCGCAACGGTGGGACACTGACACATTGTGTTATTACATACAAGACAAGTTTGATGAGGCAGTTTGGGAGATCAACAAGGGACGGACTCTCCCTTCAGAGATGATTTGGCAGTAGATACATCTTTACACTAAAAGTGGTATAACTGTTATGTGTCACTAACTTTGATGAAAATAGCCATGTCGCCAGCGACCTATTAATGAAGAAGGAGGGATAACATGCCAATCTACGAATATAACTGCACGAAATGCAGAGTGGATTTTGAATTAATGCGTTCGTTTAGCGAAGTTGATAAGCCAGCCTATTGTCCCAAATGCAAAGTTAAAGGTAAAAGATTATTATCAGTTTTCGCTTCTACCGCAGATTCTAGCATTAAGGTACCAGAAAAGGGACCATTCAGGAAGAAATCCTAACAAGGCATGGTTTGGGAAAGAGATATACTTTATTACTTTCAGTCATTGGCGAGAGCGCTCAGGCATAAGGAGATACTAAAGGCGTAAATCACCGCAATCTTCACAAAGATGTTGGATGCTCTTTGCCAAAGAGCCGTATAATAGTATTTCGAAAGTGATAAAAAGGAGGAACTATGGAGTACAAGGATATCATTTACAACAAAGAAGGATATATCGCTACTATCACTCTGAACCGTCCGGAACGCATGAATGCTTTCACCGGTGCCATGATTAATAGCATTCGCCAGGCGCTTCAGGATGCCAATGAGGATGAACAAATACGTGTGATTGTGATTACAGGTGCCGGACGCGGGTTTAGCGCTGGTCTGGATTTAAAAGAGCCGCCAGATTTTCGTGGACGGTCCACAACAAGCGCAGCTGTCCGCACGCCACAATTGCCCGGTGTCTTCATGAGCATTGACAAACCGATTATTGCCTCCATCAACGGCGCGGCCATTGGCTGGGGTCTGGAACTGGCACTTCTATGCGATATCAGAATCGCAGCGGAGAACGCTCCGCTCGGTGACCGGCACCTTAACTTTTCGATTATCGCCGACCATGGTGGGCTTTATACCATGCCACGTATCGTTGGTTGGGCTAAGGCTTGTGAACTGATCTTCACCGCACAGACCATAGATGGCAAAGAGGCCGAACGCATCGGACTGGTGAACAAAGCAGTAGCTCCGGATAGGCTGGAGATAGCTACACGTGAGATGGCAAATACCATTGCCAGCAAACCACCGCTAGGTATACAACTGAGCAAGCGCGCAATGAGAGACGGACTTAACTCCGATTTCAATTCTTTGAATGACCATGCCTACAGTCTTTTCCGTTTGCTGGTTGGCAGTGAAGACTTTGCCGAGGCGATGAAGGCTTTGGGAGAAAAACGGGAGCCTCAATTTAAAGGACGATAGTCACATCTTGACTTCGTTATCGCTGAGTTCCGGGATATGAAGAAGTAGCCTTCACTGGAGAGAACATTAAGGCACAAGGAGATACTGAAGGCGTAATACTCGGACGAGAGGGATATATCATCGGTGCCAAGATGAAAACGGAACGAGATCAACGCAACATGAGTTGATATGGGAAATCCCGGTTTAACAGTTCCATCTCTTGCCTTATCCGGGGGATAGAATGAAAACAGTACACTTAGCAAGTAGAGTCATCTCACGTATCCTTGTATTAACTTCAATATTTCTCGCCTCAGCACTGGCGTTATTCCCGGCAGTTATTAGTGCGGATCCTGCTGAGGATAAAGCCAATGGGGCTCCGCAAGCCAGCATATTTGGACGTGGGCTCAGGCAATCTTCGTTATCCTTTACGACTCTACGTGGTACAATTGTGAGAGATATTGCGCACATAAGGAGAACGTATAATGGCTCAGAAGAAGCAAGCAAAGAAGACGGGGAAGGGTGAACACAGGAAATCATCTGAATATCTGCGAAAGGGCCCAAAAAAGAAGTAACAAGGGGCAACTGCCTATCATTGCCATAATGTCCCTTTTGATAAGGCAAGTTCGACTTCATGGGTCTTGAGCCGTTTTCTCAACTCGCGCCATCTCGAGCAATTCTCAGCGACTAGCTGCCAGAACCTCTTTGAGTGATTCATCTCTCTTAGGTGAGCGAGTTCATGGATGACAACATAGTCGATAACCGGCTCCGGCACCATTAACAATTTCCAGTTGAAACTAAGGCTACCTTTGCGGGAACAACTGCCCCAACGAGTCTTCTGGCCTCGTATGGTAACTCCGTTGTGACTGACATTTAGTTTGACACTCCACTTCTGTACTTTTTCCTCGATCAATATGGCTGCTTGAATCCGGTACCACTGCTCTAATATCACATTTAATTTCTTACTAGCCGACATAATACTCACTATCAGCCTGTCCTGCTCCAGCCTCACACAGTCAGTTTTACCTTTGCTTTCTTCTGTTATTACAATCAGTTTTCGACCAAGGTACCGAATAGCAATGTTAGCTTCGACTTCCGTTCTGTCGAACCTAGACTGCACCTTATTATAATTAGCGAAATTGCCCAAGATCCAGTTCTGTTTTTCCCTTAGCATGTTTGGCACTCGTCTGATACCGAATACTTTCGGGATGACTACTGTAAGACCTGACTCTGGCCTCATCTCAAGCCGAACCCGTTTTGCCCTGGTGCTACGCTTCACTTTGTATGAAATGATGCGGTCGTTGAGGGTTATTTTGTCTTCCGTTGTCAACAGGGTAAGTCTTTTATTAACCATATTTGAAGTTTAACCGCTGATCCGACTTATTGTCCACTGGGCTGATAATGTGAAGCACGCAATGTATCGTGACACTGTTTTGCCAACATTTTTGCTAACTAACTGTTTAGAACTAAACGACACCATATGATATTGGGAGGCACTAACC
>JAZDIU010000053.1:0-2600 GCA_043804635.1 Chloroflexota bacterium | reverse complement strand
ATAATCCTGTGTGAGCGGGGCATCGTGCCGGTGGGGCGGGGTAAGAATTTCACCCGATATACCCTCGACCTGGGAGCGGTGCCGGCGATTCAGAAGGAGACCTATTTGCCGATAATCGTCGACCCCAGCCACGCAGCAGGCCGCAGGGACCTCGTGTATAATATGAGTTGTGCCGCAGTTGCCGTAGGTGCCAGCGGACTGATGATTGAGTCACATTATAACCCAGCGGAAGCACTGGTGGACGGACAGCAAATGATTACACCGGAAGAGCTCAAGAATACAATAGAAGCCTGCCAAAGAATCCGTAAGGCGATGGGACGGAACGCCCGCCGATGAAGAAAATAAGGGTCGGGTTCGACAGCAACAGCTATGACATTCGTATCGGCTCGGGTGCGCTCAAAAAAGCGGGACTCTGGCTAAAGGAACTCGGCTTCAGCGATAAGCTGGTTATCGTTACCGACCCCACCGTCAAAAGCCTGTATGGTAATAGCCTGAAACAGAGCCTCACCCGGGGCGGTTTCAAGGTATCTATACTGGAAGTCCCGGAAGGGGAAGAACAGAAGTCGCTGGAATCGGCTGGACGGCTATATAACGAGCTAACCGACCTCTATGCAGAAAGAACCACGCCGATTATAGCTGTGGGCGGGGGAGTGATTGGCGACCTGGCGGGATTTGTGGCGGCTACCTACCTGCGGGGGGTGCCCCTTGTTCAGATACCGACTACCCTGCTGGCACAGGTCGACAGTAGTATCGGGGGGAAGGTGGCGGTAAACTACGGCCGGTTGAAGAATAGAATCGGGGCATTCTACCAGCCGAGGCTGGTGATTTCGGATATGGCTACGTTAAAAACCCTGCCTGCTGCCGAGCTTAGCGATGGCTTAGCCGAAGTTATAAAATACGGGGTGATTAAGGACAGCGAACTTTTTAATTATATCGAGCAGAACCTCGACCAGATAAAGTCGCTCGATGACAAAGCTCTCGAGACGATTGTCTACAGGTCGGCGAAGATTAAAGCGGAAGTAGTGGAAAAAGACGAAAAGGATTTTGGGTTAAGGCAGATTTTGAATTACGGGCATACTGTGGGTCACGCGATAGAAACGGTATCGGGCTTCAAGATGCGCCACGGCCAGGCAGTTGCCGTCGGGATGATGATTGCCGCTCGAATCTCTAATAAACTGGGTATGCTCGATAAAAAATCCCTAGCCCGGTTGAAGAATGTTATCGTTAAAGCCGGCTTGCCGGTAGATATGCAAGGATTCGACCAGGATGGATTAATCAAAGCGATGAAGCACGATAAAAAGGTCTCGCAGGGGAAACTCAATTTTGTTTTGCCCAAGTCAATCGGAGAGGTCTTGATTAAAGACGATGTAGGTCTGACAATAATCGAAGAGGCGTTATCCGGTTGAAATGAAGAAGCCTAAAATCTGTGCCGCCATTACCTCCTATGACCCGGAAACAATTAATAAAGTTGAAGGTCTGGTCGACCTTTTCGAGGTAAGGATAGACCTCCTGGGAGATGAGTGGACCCAAGTCCCCAAACAGCTTAGTAAGCCCTGGATAGCCTGCAACCGGATGGTTGAGGAGGGAGGCAGGTGGCAGGGTACTGAAGCCAGGAGGATAGAAAAACTTTTCCAAGCCATCGAGCTGGGGGCGGCGATAGTAGACCTGGAAATTAGAACTAAAAGCCTGGGTGGAATCATCCCGGTAATTAAGAAAAGAGCCAAATGCCTGCTCTCTTATCATAATTTGAAGAAAACACCTACCCTGAGTGAGATGAAAGAAATCGTCGAGAGGCAGTTAAAAGCCGGTGCCGATATATGCAAGGTAATTTCCACCGCTCAGACTTTCGATGATAATATAACGGCTCTGAAACTGATATCGGAGTTTTCAGGGGTAAGGCTGGTTTCATTTGGGATGGGGGCTAGTGGTGTGGTGAGCCGGATTCTTTGTCCGCTGGTTGGAGGCGATTTCACCTATGCTTCGATTGAGCGAGGCAGGGAATCAGCGGAAGGTCAGTTGACTGTAGCTGAGTTAGCCCAGATTTATGGGATGATAAAAGAATGAGTATGCCGAACATTTCAGGGAAAACTAAGCTCTGCGGTCTCATCGGCAACCCGGTGGAACATTCGATGTCGCCGGCGATGCACAACGCCGCCTTCAAAGAAATGGGTTTAGATTATTTATACTTTCCTTTCAGAGTTAAGAAAGAAGACCTGGGTAAAGCTATCGAAGGGATGAGAGCTCTGGGTATCCGGGGACTGAACGTCACTATTCCCCACAAGGTTGTTGTAATCGAATTTCTGGATGAGTTAGATGGACTCGCTAAGAAGATAGGCGCGGTTAATACCATAGTCAACAATGACGGGAAACTTAAAGGCTATAATACAGATGCAAGCGGGTTTCTCCAGCCGTTATTAGAAAAGGGGATTAACCCGAGGGACAAGAGTGTGGTGGTTCTTGGGGCGGGTGGGGCTTCGAGAGCAATTTCTTTTGTCCTGGCGGATAAGGGCGCTCATCTAGTTATTCTGAACCGGCGAGTAGCTGGAGCGAAGGAATTGGCTGGGCGGATTTCAGAGACTTCTGGTAAAGAGATTGAAGCA
>JAZDIU010000052.1:0-31571 GCA_043804635.1 Chloroflexota bacterium | reverse complement strand
AGCCAAAGTAATGTCACCCTTAGAGCGAAATGCCTCAAGGAAGGGCGACGTAGTAACTGTTGCTGCCGGGTTAGGAGCAATCAGGACTAAAGTCCTGGAAAAGAAGAAAGAAGCCCAGGTTGGCGTTAAGCTGGAAGATGCGCCTGTAGTCATCAGCGGCGGCAGGGGAATCGGCAATGCCGAAGGCTTTAAACAACTCGATGAGTTGGCTAAACTGCTAAAAGGTGCAGTCGGTGCTTCACGGCCGGCTTGCGATAACGGCTGGATGCCAGATACTCAGCAGGTGGGCCTCACTGGTAAGATGGTTACCCCGGACCTCTATATTGCCGTTGCCTTATCTGGTTCAAGTCAGCACCTTGCTGGCTGCTCCGGTTCTAAAGTAATCATCGCTATCAATAAAGACCCGGAGGCAAATATCTTTAAGGAAGCCCGTTACGGTGTGGTCGGCGACTGGAAAAAAGTCCTACCCGCCTTCACTCAGAAGGTTAAAGAGCTACTGAGTGCGTAAGCATAATCGGGAAATTCTTATAGAAGCAAAAGAGGCAACTTCTCAAGAAGTTGCCTCTTACTTTTAGCAAGAAAACGGGATACTAAGCAGCCGCTTTTTCAGCCTGCCTTTCGGCGATAATTTTCTGGGCGACATTGGCGGGAACTTCCTGATAGTGGCTGAACTCCAGAGTAAAACTTCCTCTACCCTGAGTTATGGACTTCAGGTCGATGGCATAACGCTGAATTTCAGCCAGTGGTGCCTGAGCTTGAATAACATTCATTCCATCTTCGGGATTCATACCCTGTAACTGTGCTCGTTTGGTATTGAGGTCCCCGATAATATCACCGGTATAGCTTTCCGGCACCCTGACTTTTATGTTCATTACCGGTTCAAGAAGGACAGGTTGGGCATCAGTCATACCTTTCTTCAAAGCACCGGCTCCCGCAATCTTGAAACAGATTTCGGATGAATCAACCGGATGAAAACTACCATCGTAAAGAGTTGCCCGGACATCTACCACCGGGTATCGGGCTAAGACTCCCTCCTGAGCGGCTTCTTTAACACCTTTCTCAACTGCTGGTATGTAGTTGTTGGGGACACGCCCGCCGACTACCTTATCGACGAATTCAAGACCAGTATTGCGAGGTAACGGTTCTAATTCCATAATGACGTGCCCGTATTGCCCGTGTCCTCCGCTTTGCTTTTTATGCTTATACTCAGCTTTTGCTGAGATAGTTATAGTCTCTTTATATGGCACTTTGGGGACTGCCATATCAACGCCGACGCCGAACTTACGCTGCATCTTCTCGGCGGCAGCATCAAGCTGAGTTTCACCCAATCCGGAGAGAATAGTTTCATTAGTATCAAAGTCCCGTCGCATCTTAAGGGTAAGGTCTTCTTCTACCAACCGGGCTAAAGCCGGTCCCAGTTTATCAAGATCAACCTTGGTCTTCGGGTAGACTGCCTTGCTCAAGACCGGCTCGGGGAAAGAGATGGAGACAATCTTAATTGGCTTTTCACGACTCCCAAGTGTATCCCCTGTAGCAGTCACATTCAACTTAGCTACAGCCCCGATATCCCCAGTCTTAATGTGAGCTGTTGTCTCCTGGCTCTTACCTCTCAAAATAAACAGCTGACCAATGCGCTCTGCTTCATTCTTAGTTACATTCCAAACCTGAGAGTTAGAGTCGATGGCACCATGGTAGACCCGGAAATAAGTGAGCTTACCCACATAAGGGTCGGCAGCAGTTTTGAATACAAGAGCCGCCAAAGGAGCATCCTGACTTATTTCCATGGCTGCCGGCTTACCGCCATCACCGATTATAGCTGCCGCCCGTTCTTTAGGTGACGGCAAAAAGCGACCGATAGCATCCAGTAACAGGTTTGCCCCGATATTTTTGAGAGCTGAACCTACAAGAACTGGCATAATCTTTCCGTTGTGGACTGCCTTACGCAGGCCCGTTTCCAACTCTTCCGAACTGAGAGCCTCGCCCCCCAGATACTTTTCCAAGAGTTTATCATCAAGTTCAGCTACTGCTTCTATAAGTTTTTCACGGAAAGAATCAACGTCTTTTTGTAAATCACCCGGAACATCAGTTTCCTTTGATTCCGTGCCGGTATAAGCTTTTTTGGCTAATATATCGACCAGACCCTTAAAGTCACTCTGGGAACCTATGG
The DNA here is from genome assembly GCA_043804635.1 of Chloroflexota bacterium. GTDB lineage: Bacteria > Chloroflexota > Dehalococcoidia > Dehalococcoidales > UBA2162 > JAZDIU01. The sequence goes on along the minus strand of JAZDIU010000052.1, from coordinate 29,404 downwards.
GTAACTGGATTGGTAAGCATCTTGAACCGAACCTTGATTGAAGGTCTTTTACCGTACGGAAGAAGTCGGCATTCTCTCTATCCATCTTATTGACGAAGATAATATGAGGAAGGTTACTATCCCGGCAATATTCCCAGACCTGCTCTGTGCCAACCTGAACCCCAGAGGTAGCGTCTACCAGAATTACCGCTCCTTCACTGACTCGCATCCCGGCTTTCACTTCGCCAACAAAATCGGAATAACCAGGGGTATCGAGAAAGTTTATCTTATTTCCTTTCCAATTACAGGGAAGGACAGATACGTTAAGGCTAATCTTGCGTTTTATTTCAGACGGATCATAGTCCGAGGTAGTAGTTCCTTCATCCACTTTCCCGAGTCGATTGATTGCCCCACTTATAAATAAAATTGCCTCGGAAAGAGACGTCTTGCCAGCCCCGGAATGGGAGAGCAAAACAGTATTTCGGATATTTTCGAGTCCGTATTCCATCTAATTTTTTGCTCCCTTTTCTTTAATCCTCACCTATTATAATCAATGTTGACTTGATTCGGCAAGCATCGAAGCCAGATCCATGCAAACGCGTTACAGATTCCGAGAAAGGCGAAAAATCCAATTTGTCTAAAACTCTACCCTAGAAGGAGAGGGGTGATGTATGTCTCGATGATAGCAGCTGGTAAGAACAGGAGAACGGACAGAACTAGATATTTTAAATTCTGCTTAATGTTATTGAGTATGCCGCTCTTCCTTCTTTTGAATAGGGCAACAAGGACGGCAGTGCCAAAGCTCAAAGCTGTTGCCTCTCCTATAATCAAAGCCGGAATTTCGAAGATGCCATGAGGAAGTAAACCAGCTAGAAGATATACAGCGGACTTCTCTGCGATTACCGTCTCCGATATTAATCCGATAACCCAGCCGTTACTAATAAGCACGAATATGGGTAGCAGGCAGAAAACGGGACTAAAGACAATACTCAATAACACCGCCGAAACATTCTTGAGGAAGATAAAGATAGCAATGGCTGGCTTGGGGAGGGGCGCTAGTATTTCGGCAAACTTCCCTAGAGCAGTAACCTGTTCCGATATGATACCAATAGTGGCATTAGGAGGCGTAATAAAACCTAACAATAGACCGGCAACAAATAAAAAAACAGTAACTAAAAGCCAGCGTTTGAAATTCATTTAGTTCCGAATTTGCCTTGATAAACGATTTCGGCAAGCTCTTTTCGTGGTCGGGGCTTTGGGTCCTGGTCGGGAAAACCGAGCGGTGTCATCGCTACTGCACAAAACCAGCAGGGACATTGAGAATGCCGCCTATCTTCCCGGCATCCGCCGCTCCAACCATTACCGTGCCTAATCCAAGGGAATGAGCTGCCAGAACCAGGTTTTGCATCGCCAGAGCGACATCAAACATAAACCAATGCTCACCCTTATCAGTGGCAGGCTTCCCAAAGTAAAAACCCGCCCTTTTCAGCTCGGCACAGGCGACAATTACCACCGGAGCATTTCTAATAGCATCAATAGCTGGATTAGGAGCCGGAGCTTCACGTCCTTCCACTTGAAGAAGGGTATCAGCCAGTTGAGATTTTACGTTATGGTCCCGGACTATGATGAACCGGCAGCACTGGGTATTACCCCACGAAGGCGCCAAACGGGCGGCTTCTAATACAAGCTCAATCGTTTTATCATCTACAGGGTCAGCCTTATAGCGTCGAATACTTCTTCTTGCCTTAATTGCTTCCAGGACTTCCATAATTGCTCCTTTCTATCTTGTAAAAGCTTTGTGAAAACGTTGGAGTCGTCCCGTATCAGATACGGAGCGGAGTCTTGAGTTCCCCGCACCACTCTAGATTACAATTGTGTATACTTATCTGAAGTAGATACCAACATCGAGCCAATTATAAAGCTAAAGCCAAAACAACAATAATAATCAACATTATTGCGCTAAGGATAATAATTGACCTTAGCTCAGTACCTATATAGTTATGGGTAACACTAGCCGCCTGTGACTGCGATACAGTTGACGAGGCAATAGTAGAAACAGTCTGATTACTCTGGGTAACATCCTGGCGAGCGGTTCTAGCTTGCAGCTGCTGTTTTTCTTTTCTTTTCGCCTTCCTATGTGATTTAGCTGGCATTCATAAACTCCTTTATCGCTCTATTTAGCCCTGGGATGGGACTTATCGTAGGTCCGCTTAACATGTTCGCTAGTGAGGCGAGTATAAATCTGAGTAGTGGAAATGTTAACGTGCCCCAGCAACTCCTGGAGAGCCCTTAAATCAGCCCCACCAGTCAACATGTGAGTGGCGAAACTATGTCGTAAAGTATGCGGGGTAATTTCTACACCAAGGTCAGCCGATTTGGCATAGCCTTTTAATATCTGCCAGAAACCCTGCCTGGTTAGCCTTGTGCCTCTTCGGTTCAAGAACAAAGCCTTTTCCTCATTATTATCGACTAACTCAGGACGAGCTGCTTTGATATAATCTTCCACAGCTAAGACAGCGCGCTGATGAATGGGAATAATTCGCTCTTTGTGGCCTTTACCGAAGCAGCGTATGTAGCCATCATTTATGACATCGTCCAGGTTAAGAGAGACAAGTTCGCTTACTCTCATACCACTGGCATATAACAATTCTAGCATCGCTCGGTCCCTTCTCCCTTCAGCGGTACTAGTCTTAGGCTGTTCCAACAAACGGCGAACCTGACTGACCGAAATCGCTTTGGGCAAAGACCTTCGCACCGGTGCTTTAATGTCCTTTGGAATGGGATTATTCTTAAGTTTGCCTTCTGCTACCATAAACTTGAAGAACGACCTAGCAGCAGCTACTCTACGAGCTACAGTAGTGGGGGCAAGTGCCCTTTCTTTAAGATTTAAGAGATAACGCAACATATCTTGACGATTGAAATTATCCCACCAGCGAGAAGATATTGCCTTGGTTTTACCCTTATCTATAAATTCAGCGAGGTCGGAGAGGTCGTTCTGGTAAGCAAGTATCGTATTATTAGGAAAGCCTTTCTCCACTGTAAGATAGGTTAAAAAGCTGTTGATATTCTCTTTCACAACGTGCCTCCTCGTTATCGGGTTACCTATTTTAACATAATCTTCAAAACGAGGCAAAAGGGTAGCAGCTCAATTTTTCTTGACTAGGTTGTTCAAAGAGAGTAGTATATAAACGATAGAGCGGTGACACGCTGTGTCGGAATATATCGGCAATAGGTGTTCTGACAAGGGGGTTATTAAGAAACATGTTTCGTAGTCTCGGATGGCAGGAACTTGTTATTGTTTTAGTAATTGTCTTAATCATCTTCGGCGTAGGAAGGCTGCCGCAGGTGGGTGGAGCTATTGGTAAGGGAATACGAGCTTTTCGCAAAGGCCAGAGCGGCGAGGATGATGTAGAAGACAAATCTAAGAGTAAGACTACTACTTCGGAAAATACTGAGAAGAAAGGCTAGAGCACGGCTGATATTTTCGAGGGCCGTTTTAGATTTCTGGAAATTGGAAATAGTAAATAACAGAAGTCGAGGGGTGGTAAACGAAGGATATATTCCCTGAGTAAGCCACCTTTTTTAATGACCTTTTTATGAGTTATTTTATAAAGAAAATGGATTACCACTCCGGTATGAACCGGAGGACTTTCCTTAAGGCGTCTGCTTTTTCCGGATTAGTATTATTCCTCAACCGTTCTATAAAATTACCGAAGTTACCCATTTTTTCTTCTGCTAAAGTCACCGAAGGCGTGCTTAGTGAGGAATGGGTTCCAACCTCGTGTCTCAACTGTGCCACTCGCTGTGCTACCCACGTCAGAGTGGTGAATGGTAAGGCAGTCAGAATAGAGGGTAATTCGCTATCGAAGGTATCCGAGGGGAAGATATGCCCGCGCGGACATATCGGGCTGCAGGTATTATACGACCCCAGCCGGGTCACAACCCCGCTTAAAAGAACCAACACGGAGAAGGGCAGAGGAATCGACCCTGCCTGGACTCCCATTTCCTGGAATCAAGCTGTGAGTGAGGTGAGCACTCACCTTAAAATGCTTAGAGAAAAAGGACAACCGAACGGACTGTTGCTCTTCGAAGGACTGAATACGATAAGTACCCAGGATATGATGCACCGTTTTGCTCAAGCTTATGGGACTCCTAATTTTATTTCTGGTGACAGTTTGGAAAAGCAAGCTGAGATAGTTGGTCGGTGGCTGGCTGACGGTAATTACAAGCATATAGCTTATGATATGGGGCAAACCAACTATATACTTGCCTTCGGAGCCGGCATCCTGGAATCGGAAAAACCGTTCGCCCGAAACTTGAGGATGTGGGGCAGATACGCCGGGAAAGACCAAATCGGGCAAAGGTAGTCGTTATCGACCCGCGCTATTCGGTTACCGCCGCCAAATCAGACCAATGGCTACCGATTAATCCGGGCACTGATGGCGCTCTGGCTATGGGAATCGCTAATGTGATAATAAACGAAAACCTTTACGATGACGATTTTGTTCAAACACGAACAGCCGGCTTTCAAGAATATAAAGACCTAGTGTCGAACGAATATAGGCCGGAAAGAGTCGCCGCTATCACTGGTATCGAAGCCCAGGCTATCCGGCAGATAGCCAGAGAATTTGCCCAAACCAAGCCGGCGATTGCCTGGACAGGCAGGGGAGTCTGCGGCTGGCCCAATGGTTCTTATAATAGCTATGCTATCTTTTGTCTTAATGCCCTTACTGGAAACATAGATGTTCCGGGCGGGATAATTTATCAGGAAACTCCTGAATACAAGAATATGCCTGAGCCGGTAGTAGATGAAACTGCCAGACAGGGTAATACCAAACCTAAGTTAGGACTGGATAATGCCACCTCAATTTCTGGTGCTGGAGCTTCAGTCAACAAAGTAGCGGATGCCATTCTGAATAACGAGCCTTATCTTGCAGAAATGGCGATTGGTTTTAGTTCTAATTTCAATATGTCGGCACCGGATACGGAACGGTGGGACAGGGCAATGAAAAAGTTACCTTACTATGTTCATATAGCTTCGTTTACCAGTGAAATGGCGGAGTATGCCGATATAATACTGCCGGCGACTACCTTTCTGGAAGAATGGGGCTACGACCACAGTCCGCCCGGCTCCGGTTTTGCTGAAGTAAAACTGAAACAACCGGCAGTCAAACCTCAATTTGAAGCTAAAAGTACTGTAGATATTATTTTTGAAATAGCCCGTGAGCTGGGTGGAACTGTAACCAGTGCCTTTACTGGAATCGGTGATAGTGCCGAAGGCTTCGCTAAATACCGCACGGAAACGTTATTACCCTGGGACGAATTTCGTGGTAAAGGAGTCTGGGTAGGTTCGGCCTATCAGTACCGGAAATACGACAGTATTTTCCACACCCCATCGGGGAAATTTGAATTCTATTCGGGAAATCTGGAAAAAACTGGTATGAGAAATGGACGACTATCCAATCTCCCCCATTATGAAGATATGAAATTTATCGGTGATAAGAATACTTATCCGCTTATTTTGTCTACGTATCAGCCGTTGCTGGATGTAGAAAACGGGGGTCAGAATTATCCGTGGGCACAGGAGAATTATCTAATACTGCAGGGAGTCGGTTGGACGAACTTTGCTGAAATAAATAGAGAGACTGCCCATTCTCTTGGCATTAAAGATGGCGACTTAGTCTGGGTAGAGTCTCAGGTTGGCCGTATCGAAGCAAAAGCCAGAGTCACCGAGGGAATCCACCCGCAAATCGTGTCCATAGCCTCCGGACAGGGACACTGGACCGGTGGCAAATGGCAAAAGGATATCGGGGTGAATCCAAACGAAATAATTGGGATAGATTACGACGGACTAAGTGGACAGTCCGCACATCTTAATACCAGAGTTAAAATCTATCGGGTGTAATTGATAAATGGCTAGATGGGCAATGGTAATCGACTTAGATAAATGCGTAGGCTGTCAAGCTTGCCGCATTGCCTGCAAAGAGGAGAATAACGTTCCTCATGGCTCACCCTTAGAGCAAACACAGCGACGGGAGATTTACTGGCACAAGGTAATTGCTGTCTCTCAGGGCGAATACCCGACAGGCAAGACCGAGGTTATCCCAATGCCCTGTATGCACTGCGATGACGCCCCCTGTGTAATCGTCTGTCCCGCAAAAGCAACCTGGCGGCGGGAAGACGGTATCATCGTTCAAGACTTCCGACGATGTATCGGTTGTCGGTATTGTATCGTGGCTTGCCCTTATGGAGCGAGAAGCTTTAACTTTAAAGACCAAGCTAAGGAAGAATATCACCGTCCCGACTTACCAACTGAGCGGAGCGATATAGGATTCTGGCCATTCCCGCAGAGAGTCCGCGGCGTAGTCGAGAAATGCACTTTCTGCTTCCACCGCATCGACCAAGGACTAAGAGAAGGTAAGAAGATAGGGACAGACGTAGTGCCAGCCTGTGTTGAGGCTTGCCCGAGCCAAGGCAGAATTTTCGGCGATTTGGACGACCCCGAAAGTAATGTGTCACGGCTACTGGCGGCTAGAGGTAGTTTCAGGTTGAGAGAAGAGTTACAAACTCATCCTAAAGTATATTATCTCCGATAAGGATATGCAGTGGATTTAAGTTTTGCGCCAATAGAAGGTAAATCAAAAGGCTATCGCATAACGATAGCCGTCCTGGCTATATTCGTTGCTGGTTTACTTATCAGCTACCTGGTTACTTATCTGAGCGGTCTGCAGGTCTGGGGTATCAGTAACATCATTCCCTGGGGACAGCTTATCACTCTGGATATCTATTTCATCGGACTTAGCGCGGGTGCTATCGTTGTTTCCGGATTGAGCTATGTACTGGGTCGTGAGGAATATAAACCAATCGGCCGGATGGCAGTGATGATGGGACTCTTGCTCTTTGCCGGCGCAATGGTGTGCGTACTGGTTGACCTAGGGCGGCCAGAGAAGTTCTGGCGGCTATTTATGTATGGCTACTTGAATAATATGACTTCTATGTTCGCTCTCAACAGTATCTGGTACGGGGGCTACATACTGCTTATGCTCGCCTACTTATGGCTGGCGTTGGAAAACAAGACGAAGCTGGCCAGGATTATCGGTACCATCGATGTTCTCTGGGCAGTGGGCGTTCATAGTTTTACGGGAGCCATTTTCGGTCTCATCGGCACGAGGGAAATCTTTTCATCACCGATAAAACCTTTCGAATTCATTACGGCGGCGCTGACATCTGGAACAGCGCTGCTTACTATCGCTGTGGTGGCAACCTTCAAATTCACTAACCGCAGTCTAGATAAAAAAGTAATACTTTCTCTGGGGAGATTACTGTCTGCCATAATCATAGTTCTGTTAGTCCTGGTCTTCTTCGACAAGTTGACCCACATCTACTTTCCAGAGCGTGAGGGGGCTTTATTCCTGTTTACTGGTCCCTGGTGGTGGCTTTTCTGGGTATTCCAGATAGGTATGGGAATAGTCATACCTCTGGTTATTTTGTTTCATCCGAAAGCAGGCAAGAGTATAAAAGGTGTGATTATAGCTTCGATATCGGTGGTACTGGGTGTGCTGGGGGAAAGAGCAGCGATAGTTATTCCGGGAACGGCTCAAGTGCAAGAGTTTTACCCGGGAGAAATTCAGGGGGTGTGGGGAACCACTGGCGTCTTCCCGATAAAACCCTGGGAAACATTATTGAGTTTGGGTATCATCGCCTTAGTAGTATTCCTTTTTATGATGGGCTTGAAATACCTGGCGATATTACCGGCTGGTGAGAAACATGAGACACAGAATCAAGCTGAACTTCCAAAAACCTGAAGGCGAGATTAGTCGAAGGGAGCTGCTGAACCTGGTATTGCCCAGCTATGCAGCAGTGCCTTTCGGCAAATTGAGCATAGATGACTCGCGATGCAGCGGCTGCTGGCTCTGCGCAACTGAATGCCCGACCGGAGCATTGGCTCACTCGTTAGATGAGATAAAGGATACTAACCGACTAGCGTTCCGTCTGGAATTATGCGATGCCTGCGGCAAATGTACCAACGTCTGCCCGGAGAAATGTCTCCAATTGGAGCACATCTCTGAGCTAGAAAGAATGGATAGTCCGTCAACGGTTCTTTTTGAAGATGAAATCGCCCGATGCCGCGAGTGCGGGAGTAATATAGGATCGAAGGCAATGATCGAGCGTCTGAGGAATAAAGTGCCGCAGAGTTTGAGCTCCCGTCTTGAGCTTTGTCCGGTTTGTAAAATGAAAACTTAAATGGACATACTTATTAGAACTATAGCCATCGTAATAGAAGTCAGCATACTGGCAGCGATTATATATTGCTTGCTTAAGGGTGTCTTTCTTATCATTTTCGACCTGGGAATAAGCGACCGATATAGGAAGATGATTACCGTGGCATTAACTATCGCCGGCATCTTGATAGTAGTCTTTTTCATTTCTCATCTGACCAGCTTTTATCCGACGATAGGGACGGGTTAAAGGAGAGCGATTTGGAATTCTGGGCAGCCCAAGAAGTCTATATAAAATATATTTTCATGCCTATCCTGATAGGTATGGCAATCTTTCTGCCTGTCCTTATCGCTCTTTTCGCTTTCGGTTTCGGACGACGCTTCAGGGCATGGATGGTAGGGCAGCCGGATAAGCGCTCTGAAAAGTGGTTAAACAGGCTCATTACCACTCTGGGAGTAGCCTTCGCCAATATCAGAATAATCAGACAAAAGGAGCTATACCCGGGATTGATGCACCTCCTTATTTTCAGCGGGACGGCTCTATTGTTTTTAGGTAAGATAGTCAGGCTATTTTCTTTTACCGGACTAACATTACCTCCGCAAAGCATTTATCTATATGCTTCGCTGGTTTCCGAGATTGGCGGCGTTTTAATCTTGATTGGCGGTACGCTGGCAGTATATCGCCGATATGTGAGAAAACCAACTCGCCTCGATACCAAGCCTGATGACACCCTCGTCTTTATCTGGGCATTCGTCCTGGTCCTTACCGGCTTTATGATAAAAGGATACCGCATTGCTATAAGCGAAGTCCCACCACCCGACTGGGCAATGTGGTCGCCGGTAGGTTACCTCGTTTCGCACATCTTCCCAACGTTTATGACATCAGCTAAGAATGAAATACTGGTATGGCACCGAGTTCTAATTCACGGCATACCGTCCTTTATTTTACTCGGCTACGTCTGGGTAAATCGCTCTCGTTTACAGCACATAGTCCGATCACCGTTAAACGTATTTTTCCGCTCCCTGAAACCAAAAGGAGCATTAAACCCCATCGACCTTGAGAAAACAGAGATAGTCGGCGTATCCAAAATCGAGAACTTTACATGGAAGCAACTTTTAGACCTCGACGCCTGCACCCGGTGTGGCCGGTGCCAAGATGCCTGCCCGGCATACTTCAGCGGTAAGGCACTGAATCCCAAGAAAGTGATACAAGATCTCAAGACGCACCTTTACGAAGTGTATCCGGTGCCCCTAGTCAAAAAGCCGGCGGAGTCCAGAAAAGATATGATTTCCGAGGCAATAACCGATGAGGTAATCTGGGACTGCACTACCTGCCGTGCCTGCCAGGAGTCCTGCCCGGTCTACATCGAACATGTCGATAAGATAGTCGATATGCGGCGTAACCTGGCAATGGAACAAAGCCGCTTTCCAGAAGACGCACAAGAAACGCTAAAGTCTCTTGGAACGAGAGAGCATCCATGGCGGGGTACCACTGCCACCAGGACCGACTGGGCTAACGGACTGGGAATAAAGGTACTCTCGGAAGACAGCAATATTGATATTCTTTACTGGGTAGGCTGCACAGCCGCATTAGAAGAAAGGAATATGAAGGTAAGCGCCGCCTTTGCCAAGATTCTAAAAGCGGCTGGTATAAACTTCGGAATTCTGGGTAATCAAGAAGCCTGTTGCGGTGACCCCGCCCGGAGAATGGGTGACGAATATTTATTCCAGACTCTCTGCCAGAAGAATATCGAGACCTTTAAGTCGTACAACATAAAGAAAATAGTGACTGCCTGTCCACACTGCTTCAATACTCTAACGCATGAGTATCCCCAGTTCGGCGGTAATTTCGAAGTTGTGCACCATACCCAATTCATTGCTGGCTTAATCCACCACGGTAAGCTGAAGCTGGGCAAACTAAACGATACCAAAGCAATTGCTTATCACGATTCGTGTTATCTGGGACGCTACAACGATATTTACCAGCCGCCCAGAGACATATTACAGGCAATCGGAGCGACCAACAGAATAGAGCTAGCCCGCTCTCATTCAAGAAGCTTCTGCTGCGGTGCTGGCGGCGGCCACTTATGGATGGAGGAACCTCCGGATAAGCGGGTGAACGTTAAGCGGACAGAGCAAATAATTGAGGCAAAGGCTGAAATGGTAGCAACTGCCTGCCCTTACTGCCTGGCAATGTTCGAGGACGGGCTTAAGACCAAAGGCGCCGAAGAACAAATAAAGGCTAAGGATCTGGCTGAGCTGGTGGCTCAGTTGTTGTAGCCTTATCCTCTTTGACTTCTACTGGTTCAGTAACTAAGGATTCTTCCACTTTTACTTCCGGCATTTCAGGAATAGTTGTTAGCGACCCCGCTTTTGCCCAGCGAGTTCGATAGCCAAGCCAGGAAATGGTCACTGCCAGGACGATAATGGCTACTATCTGAGCCTGATGGAGACCGAAGACGATGGGCGTTCCAGACCTCAAGAAATCGCTGCCGAGACGCCACAACGAATATAGAGCCAGATAGGCAACGAAAAGGGAACCATCCGGTTTCAAACGGCCCTTTAACTTTAACATGATACCGAACGCTATTAAGAGGAAGAATATTTCGAAGACCGTTGTCGGATAAGTGGCAACACCTAACGGAGCAAAGCTATCGGGGTGAGTATAAACGATGCTCCACGGCACAAATGGTGCCTCCGTCCCATAGCAGCAGCCGTTAATAGTACAGCCTACCCGACCGACGGCTTGAGCTAAGGGCAGACCCGGGACCAGAACATCGGCGAAATAGCCAAAATTAATTTTGCTAAACCGGCTATACACCCAGATGCCAAGAGCACCACCCAGAATAGCACCGTAAATAGTTAAACCACCACCACCGATTATTTCTCCGGGATTACGCCAGTAATAGCTCCACTGGTCGAGCACATGGAGAAGCCTCGATATAACAACCCCTGACGGAATGCCAACAATTGCGGCAGTGAAAAGGGTATCATAGGTTATTCTGGCGCCTTTCCTAACCTGCCACACCAGCCACAGGATTAGCAATACTATCGCCAGAGATATAAAGATGCCATACCATCTAACATTCAAAAATAATATCGGGTCTATATTTATGTTTATCAATTTCCCCCCCTTAAATCCCCTGGGTAAACACCTCTAACTTCTATTATAAAGGGATAGCCAGAACAAAATCAAACCTACGAGGCTAAGGTCTCGATGTTAAGAGCCCTTCCAGCAAAATCGCGGCGGCTTTTTTATCAAGCGGTTTATTGTTATTGCCGCACTTTGGGGACTGGATACAACTGGGACACCCGTCCTGGCAGGGGCACTCTCTGATTGCCCTCAGCGTAGCTTCCCATAGCTGCTCAATAAGCTCGAATCCTTTTTCGGAGATACCGATTCCGCCGGGGTAACCATCATAGATAAATATCTGGGCTTTTCCGGTATCGGGGCGTAAAGGAGTAGACACACCGCCGATGTCATTGCGGTCGCACAGGGCGAAAAGAGGGAGTACGGCAATCGCTGCGTGCTCGGCGGCGTGTAAGCCACCGGCGAAGTCCAGTTGCTCTCTATCCACACGAGCAACGGCTTCTGGAGGCAGGTCGAACCAGAGGGCAATCGAAGGAAAGTGCTGCGCCGGTAAGTCGAGCAGTTCTTCTCCGATGACCTCCTCGGTAAAATGCGACTTCTTTTTGAAGCCGACTACCGTTGTGGTCACTTCTACCTCACCCAGGCATACTTTCACCCGGCCGCAATCTTTTTCTCGAATTGTTTTGATAATACGAAGGTCGGTAAGTTCCTTGGTCTGAGTATAGTAAGGGACTTTAGTCGGTTCGGTGGAAGCAGTATGACTAATCAGGTCTAGGCTAGTGACTATATAAGGTTCGCCTTGATGCAGATAAACAGCCCCGGGATGTATCTGGAAAAACGCTGTGCTGGCTTCGATAGTCTCTAAAAGTGTGCCTGAAGCGGAATCGATAAGAGCATAATTTTCACCGGAAGTGGAGCGAATCCCGATTGCCTGAGCCGGGTAGGAAATCGACGGCACCAGATACCATCTTCCCCGGCGTTCTCTGATAAAGCCTTCATTTTCCAGCTCCGTCCTCGCTTGGACGTAATGCTCGCCGAAGAATCTTTCGTCCCCATTAGTCATGGGTAATTCCCAGGCAGCACAAAGCAGGTGCGCTCTCAAAATATACGGGTTACCCGGATTAACCAGGGCATTCTCAACACTTTTCCGGAAGAAAAATTCGGGGTGCCGCATAAAATATTGGTCGAGGGGATTATCCAGACCGATAAGAAAAGTGAGCGACTCTTCACGGCGGCGTCCGCTTCTGCCAGCTTGCTGCCAGGTACTGGCGATACTGCCCGGATATCCGGTTAGCACCGTGGCATCGAGACCGCCGATATCAATACCCAACTCTAAGGCGACGGTAGCCACAGCACCAAGAAGCTGTCCGCTAAATAACTCCCGCTCTATCTGACGCCGCTCCTCGGGGAGATAGCCAGCCCGATACGGCTTGATTCGCTTTGAAAGTTCCCTGTCTATCCTGGCTAGTTTATCCCGCGAGTAGCCGTAAATAAGCTCGGTGACTCTACGAGTGCGGGCAAAAGTCAGCGTACGAATGCCTTGGCTAACTAACTCGGTGAATAAGTTGGTTGCCTCGCTATTGGCACTGCCGCGAGTGCTCTTAGATTCGTCTATAATCGGTGGATTCCAGAAAACGAACTCCTTGCCTCCATAGGGAGAGCCGTCATTATCAACCACGGTGAAAGGCAAGCCAGTCAGTTTTTCGGCGTGCTCACCAGGATTGGCGATAGTCGCTGAGGAGCAAACGAACTGAGGACTTGAACCGTAGGACTGGCAGAGTCGACGCAGGCGTCGCAGGACACCAGCTACGTGTGAACCGAAAACACCGCGATAAATGTGGGCTTCGTCCACCACCACATACTCGAGGTTTCTTAGAAACCTCGACCACGACTGGTGATTGGGAAGAATGCCGACGTGAAGCATATCGGGGTTGGTGAGTATGAGCCTGGCTTTTTTTCTTATGTCTCCCCGGTCTGCCTGCGAAGTATCACCATCGAATGTGGTAAGTTCCTCTAATTTTAATAAATCGGGCAGGCATAATTCTTTTAAGACACGCAATTGGTCTTGAGCAAGGGCTTTGGTGGGAAATAGGTAAATAGCACAAGCCTCCGGTTCGGTTAAGAGGGACTCGAGGACAGGAACGTTATAGCATAGGGTCTTCCCACTGGCACTGGGCGTAGCAACCATCACGTTTTTACCCTGGCGGGCACTATTTATGGCTTCAGCCTGGTGGGTATAAAAGAAGAGAATGCCGCATTCCTCAAGACGTTTCTGTAGCTCGGCTTCTAGCGGTTGGTCGAGGTCGGCAAAGCCCGGCTCACGAGGTGGAATATGTTCGACGTGAGCAATCTGACCATCGTAGGTAGGCTGAGCAGTGAGGAAATCGAGGAAGGTTTTGGCATCCATTTTTGATTCCGCTAGAAAACAGACACAATTTCGATTGAGTAGTCGAGTATCTCTATGTCAAAGCTGCTGCCAGTAATTAAATCTACCACTTTCGATAGGACTTCGTTGATATGCCGGGTGTCATTACCAGTGCAGGAGATACCTAGAGTCGCCAGTTGCCATAAGTCGTTATCATCTATCTCCGCTATCGAAACATTGAACTTGTTTCTTACGCGAGTGGTAATGGAGCGTAATACCTGTCTCTTGCCTTTAAGGGATGAGTTCTCAGGAATGCGGAGTTTAATCTGGCAGACACCGATATTCACTATCTTAAGTGTAAGGCATCTGGTGATGGCAAAGCAAATCAGTGGGTAGTTGTTTTAGGCGATCTCAGGCTTGCAAATTTTCTTTTCAGAAACAACTGGAAGCTAAGACCCTTCCAATTAGCCTCCAGTTGTTTTTAGTGTTATGTAAAGTTAATAATTACAGACTCTTCGCCCATTTGACGGCGTTAAGAAAAATGGGGAAGCCGTCGCCGTATTGTTTAGCGCCAAGCCTTGTCCATTGCGGGTGCTGAGTGCCCCTCAGGTGGCGTTCGGGGTGGGGCATCAAGCCGAAAACGCGACCTGAGCTATCACAGATGCCGGCGATATCAGCCATAGAACCGTTGGGATTGTGGGGATAGCCGGCGTTTCTGTTACCGTGTTCATCGGTATAATAGAGAGCAACATTAAGTTTCGGTAAGATGCTCGGCTCAGTCACCAGCTTACCTTCTCCGTGGGCGACCGGTAAATAGAGAGCATCTATTCCGCAAGTAAAGACACAGGTACTCTGCTTATTAACACTGAGGTGAATCCAGCGACACTCAAATCTGCCGGAATCATTGTTCACCAGCGTAACAGGCGATGAGCCATTCTTAGATTCAGGAAGGAAGCCGGCTTTGACCAGGACCTGAAAGCCGTTACATACCCCGAGGATAAGTTTGCCGTCTTCAATGAACCGAGATATTTCTTCGCCGAGCTTCAGTTTTAGCTCATTAGCCAAGACTTTACCGGCGGCGATATCATCACCATAGGTGAAGCCACCGGGGATAACCATTATTTGATACTCTGAGAGCTTTTTTTCACCACGGATTAGCCTGTTGATATGGACCAGTTCGGTAAGTGAGCCAGCCTGTTCAAAGGCAAAAGCGGCTTCTTCATCACAGTTTGTTCCCGGTGCCCGGAGTATTAGCGTTTTTACTTTAGCCACTCTACCACCTCAGCGGTCTCTGCCAGGCTTCTTTGAGTTCATTGATAGGCTTATCAACGACTTTTTTACCTTTAACTCCGAAGATTTCTATTGATTCGGAATCAGTAACCTGGCCGATAGCGGCGAAATTGGTGCCGCTCATTATTTCTTCAAACTCAGCTTTCTTCTCCGGCGGGACTTCTACCAGAAAGCGGCTGTTCGATTCAGAAAACAGGATGAAATCATCACGGTTAATCTTCTCTCCGAGCGGAACAGCTTTCAGATTGGTAATTGCTCCCAGTCCGCCGGCGAAAGCCATCTCGGCAAGGGCAACGCCGATGCCCCCTTCGCTGCAGTCGTGGCAGGCTTTAACCAAGCCTTTTTCTATAGCCTGGCTTAACTTCCGCATAAGTTTCTTAGCCTGCTTAGGATTCACCCGAGGCACATTGTTGCCAACGAAACCTTCAAGAGCAAAATATTCCGAACCGCCCAGTTCGTTATAAGTAGTGCCGACAATATAAATGAGGTCGCCGGCTTTCTTGAAATCCATCGAAATAGCCTGGCTGACATCCGCCATTACGCTGATGGCGGAGATGAGCAGGGTATGGGGAATAGAAACCATTTTTCCTTCGGATTCAAACTTGTTGTGGAGGCTGTCTTTACCTGAAATAAATGGGGTGCCGTAGGCTACTGCCATATCGTAGCAGGCTTGTGTTGCCCGAACCAGAGCACCAAGAATTTCCGGATTATCGGTATCACCCCAGCAGAAATTATCAAGCAAGGCTGTCCTTCGAAGGTTGCCGCCAACAGCGATTACCTGTCTTAAAGCTTCATCGATGACTGAAGCGGCCATCCAGTAGGGGTCGATTTCCCCATATCGTGAGTTAATACCGTTAGCTACGATGGCGCCTTTTTTAGATTTCAATATCGGACGGATGATGGCGGCATCACCGGGACCATCGTTAGTTTTACCGACAAGGGGTTTAAGCACGTTACCCCCTTGCACTTCATGGTCATATTGCCGAATGACCCATTCCTTACTGCACGTGTTCCAGGAGCCGAGAATAGCAAGTAGGGGTTCACCCAAATCCTGAGGGCAGGCAAAATTAGGTTCAAGATACTGCGATTTTTGCCACACTGCCTTTCTCACTACCTGGGGATGACCCTTGTGCAGGAATTGCATATCAAGGTCGCACACCGGCTTGCCCTGATAAAACAGGCTGAGTTTGCGGTCGTTGGTGAACTCGCCGATGACCGCGGCTTCCACATCCTGGCTGGCGAAAAGTTTTAAAAGCTCATAAATGCATTCAGGCGGGACCGCCAAAACCATTCTTTCCTGAGATTCCGATATCCAGATTTCCGAGTAATTGAGACCGCTATATTTCAGCGGGACTTTTTCCAGATTAACACGCACGCCGGTTTCTTCAGCCATTTCACCCACCGCCGAAGAAAGCCCGCCGCCGCCACAATCGGTGATACGCCGGTAAAGCCGGCGGTCTCTCGCTTGAAGGAGAACATCAATCATCTTCTTTTCGACTATGGCGTTGCCAATCTGAACGGCGCTGTAAGAGAGAGTGCTCGATTCCTCGGTAAGCCGCTCCGATGCGAAGGTAACACCGTGAATGCCATCACGTCCCGTCCTACCCCCAACGACCACCACGAGGTCGCCGGGGTTTTGTTTCCCTCGACGACTGACCTCTTTAGGCATCAGTCCCAGCGTTCCGCAAAAGACAAGGGGATTAGCCAAGTATCTTTCGTCGAAGAGAATGGCACCATTCAGGGTGGGGATGCCCAGACGGTTACCATAATCAGCAACTCCCGCCCGGACTCCTTTGAAAACGCGGCGGGGATGTAAAACTCCTTTCGGTAATTTATCATCGGGAAAGTCCGGAGGGGCGAAGCAGAAGACATCTGTATTCAGAATTGGTTTGGCACCCAGGCCGGTGCCGAGCGGGTCGCGGACGACCCCACCAACACCGGTGGCGGCCCCACCGTAAGGTTCGACTGCCGAGGGATGATTGTGAGTCTCGACCTTGAAGCAGAGTGCCCATTTACCATCGAAGTCAATGACTCCGGCATTGTCCTCAAAAACGGAAAGGCACCAAGGTTTAGCCAGTTCAGTAGTTGCTTTAATGATAGTGCTTTTGAGCAGGTTATCGATGGTCGTTTCACCGAGGGTGATTTTGCCTTTAAAAGTCTTGTGGCCGCAGTGCTCCGACCAGGTTTGTGCCAGCGTCTCAAGCTCGGCGTCAGTGGGATTGCGTCCTTGTTTCCTGAAATAAGTAACGATTGCGTTCAGCTCTTCATCATTGAAACCGAACTGCTTTTTTATCTCGGAAGAGCCGGCGCGATCAAGCTCCAGAAGGTCGACCTTCTTTAGCTCGAATCTATATTCCGGATTCTTCGGAAAGGTAATTTGTTTCTCTTTAATGATGTGCTGGATAATCGGATTAATAAGCAGGCGGCTACATATAATTTCCAACTGGTCAGGGGTCAACTTGCCTTCAATCAGATAACGTTTGGCAGTCCTGATTACCCTGACGCTGCTAATACCAAGGTCACGGATCGCCTTCATCACCGTTTCTTCAACCGGGTCGGTGACACCGGCGTTATAGGCAACCTCAACTACATAAGTGGCTCCTTTAACGTCGTCGCTAGTATCGGTTGTTGAGGCAAAAAAGCGGTATTCTTGAGTGACCGGGTCAGCCAGAAGGCGGCTACAAATTAACTCCAATTCATCAGAGGACAGATTGGCATCCAGAGAATAGACGTCGGTTACCCTAGCATTAGAGACGGTGCCGATACCGAGGTCATGAATGTCCTTGACCAGTCCGAGACCCCGGGCATCGGGCAGATGGCTTTTCAGGTAGACTTCCACTCGTTGCATGGGCAAAGATAATGTTAGCAGAAAATCGGGTAAAAAGCTATTTGAAAATTAGGTAGTGTTGATTGGGAGCAGCCCCTTTATACCCCCCTGGATTCCGTATCAAGTACGGAATGACAAAGTAGCAATGAGGGGGGCTACCGCCCCATATACTCCCCCGAATATTTAAATACCTAAATCTGAATATCGCTGCCGGCTTTAGGTTTCTTACCCCGGAAGTATTGCCTGCGGCGATTACGGTCGTTCTTAATAAGAGCATCGGCACCCTCTTTTTTCAAAAGGAGAAGATTATAAATTTTGGTATTGTGGGGAATCTCCGATGCCCGGTCGACGCAGGGGGCTAGTTTAAGGCAAGGGAAGTTTTCACACTCGTAACAATACTTTACCCTTTTATTTTCTACCGCACAGACATCGTTCTCACAGGCGTTCCCGCCGACGGTAAATGGAGCACGCCTTTCATCGGACGGCAACCAGCACAAACACGTACCTGTTCTGCAGGAATTCCCTGACTTTCGGCAATCTTTTGACGCAGGGATTCATCTGTGCGGGCAAGATAAAGAGGACAGTTACCGCAATACAGACCGCAAGGAGCGATTAACGCGAGTTGTTCTGGATTAGGCATTATCTTTGCCTCTAGGATGATTTACTGAGTAGTTCGGTGACGACGGTATTTATTTCACGCCCGTCGGCTTTACCTTTTAGCTGGGCAACCAGCTTAGGCATAACTTTACCTTTATCGCCAGGGCCGGCAGCCCCAATCTCAGCGATGATTTTGCGAGCTTCGGCGACAATCTCATCCCGTGTCATCTGCTTCGGCAGGTATTCATTAATGACAGCCAGTTCAGCTTCCTCTTGAGCAACGAGGTCGGGACGGTTCCCTTTCTTAAAGGCTTCGATGCTCTCCTGGCGCTGTCTGGCTTCTTTGGCAATGACACCCAGGATATCGCTATCACCAAGTGGAACTTGTTTGTTAATTTCAACATAATGTGCGGCTGAAAGAACCAAGCGGATTACCGAGCGCTTAACAGTGTTACCGCTTTTCAGGGCTTGTTTGAGGTCGTCTTCTAATTTTTGTTTTAAGTCCATTTTAGCCTCGAACCTTTTTATCTATTCTAGTCAGCTTCAGCCATACTGTCAAGAAGATTTTCTTTTAAGTATCTCGCGGGCGGCGATTACCCCTGAAGCCGATGCCTGCACTAATCCGCGAGTAACACCGGCGCCGTCACCAACCGCAAAAAGATTGTGAACCCCAGATTCTAAACTGGAGCTTAACTGAAGCCGGTTAGAATAAAACTTGACCTCAACCCCATAAAGCAGGGTATGTGGAGAAGCCACACCAGGCACCAGTTTGTCCATTGCTTGAAGCATCTCCATAATTCCGGTAAGGTGACGGTAGGGCAAGACGAAACTGAGGTCACCGGGAATGGCACTCTTTAAACTAGGTTTAACTAAACCACGACTGATACGGGCTGGAGTCGAGCGATGACCTCGCGTCAGGTCGCCGAGGCGTTGAACCAGCACGCAGCCACTGAGAATATTGGCTAACCTGGCAATATATTTTCCGTAGGCAATCGGCTCGTGGAAAGGCTCGGTAAAGGTAGTACTGACCAGCAGGGCGAAGTTCGTGTTATTGCTTTTGCGTTCAGCGTAGCTGTGCCCGTTAACCGTGACTACCGGGTCGCTGCCGCCGGTCGATTCCATAATAACCTCACCGGCCGGGCACATACAGAAGGTCCGGATACGATCGTCGAAGGTAGGCGACATAAATTCCAATTTCGCTTCATATAGAACGTCACTCAAACACTCCATTACCGCTACCGGCACTTCCACCCTGACGCCAACATCGATAGGATTGATGTGAGTAGACAGTTTGAGTCGCCTGGCTTCCTGGGAGAGCCAATCAGCACCTTCCCTGCCCGGAGCCAGTATTAAATAACGGCAGCCGAACTTCTCTCCCGTCTCAGTTACGATGCCATTGACAGTACCATTATCAACTTGAATATTAGAGACCATTGTCTCGAGTCTTAGGTCGATACGTGAAAGAAGATGGTCGCGGATAGACCTGAGCACCTGCCGGCAATGCTCGGTGCCGAGGTGACGGACCGGGACAGGGATAAGACGAAGTCCGGCCAGCGAAGCCTGGCGTCGCAGACGTTCGACCTCATCTCCCATACCATACAATTTATCGGAAGCGCCGAACTTCAGGTAGAGTCCATCGACGTGCTTAATCAGAGCTTCGGTATTTTCGACTCCCACGTATTCAACCAGATGTCCGCCAACATTGGACGACAGGGTCAATTTGCCATCACTGGCCGCTCCGGCTCCACCCAAGCCGCATACCAGATGACAGGGCGAGCAAGAAATACAGGACTTACCGCTATCGCTGGTCGGACACTGCCGTCCATCGATGTCCCTACCCTTTTCTATAAGCAGGACGCTTAATTTGGATGAAGCGGTCAACTCCAAAGCGGCAAAAATACCCGCCGGACCACCGCCGACTATGATGACATCATAATTTTTAGTCACAATAATAAATTGTATAATCCATAGTCGTGAGCGTCAAGGGTGAGAAATCCAACTAACGAGCTATTGACATCTGCTATCTAGCGAATTAAAATCTCGCTGTGGTCAATAACAATTTGGGTGCTATGCTTAAGCATCAAAGGGTCTTACTTACGCTGACGCTTCAGGAGTTGGCAGCTAAATCGGGCGTATCTATTTCGCATCTAGGCCGCATCGAGAGGGGGGAGCGCTTTCCCTCGGCGCATACCTTAAGAAAACTCTCCAAACCTCTTAATTTCGAAGAGGATGAGCTTTTTACACTAGCCGGGTTCTTATCTCCACAGACGCCATCGATAGCCGAAAACAGGCCGACTTATAATAACCACCGACTCGACCCTTATGTTGCCAAGGTATTGACACAGGAACCAATTGAGATACAGCGTGCCGTTCTCGGCATCTTGTCTAATCTGAAAAACTTCTCTAAGAATATGCAAAATAATAACAAAAACAAAAACGGCAGGCCGCACCGACAGGAGAGAAAATAATGAAACGGTTATTGGGATTGGCTATTTTTATCGGCGGTCTGATGCTGGTTGTTCTAGGTCTTAGCATGTGGCGGAACCCTCAGGTCAGCTGGCAAGGTTTCATCGACGTTTGGTCTATGATTATAGATGGCATTGCAAGATTATTCCGCGACCCATTCGCTTTGCTGGGAGTAGTAGTGTTGGTAACCGGGTCGATAATCGCTTATAATGCAGTTAAGCGTATTATCCGGCCGTAACCTCCTACTATCAAACCTGTTACGTTGGTCAATTTGCTAACCTTTATCCTCAAGACTTATAATTTGATATTCTACCCATGATAAAAAAGGTCTTCCCCGTTCTAGCCCTCTGCGTATTTTCATCTACACTAGGGATGGGAATAGTCTCCCCGCTTTTACCCATCTATGCCCAAAAAATGGGGGCTAACGGAATCTGGTTGGGGATTATCGTTGCCGCTTATTCCATTTCCTACGGATTTCTCACGCCAATCGCCGGCAGACTTTCCGACCGGAGGGGTCGAAAAATATTTCTAGCCGTCGGACTTTTAGGTTATTCCATTATTTCGTTAGGCTATATATGGGCAAGTAATGTTGCCCTCCTCGCTCTGGTCCGACTGGTCCAGGGTGTAGCGGCAGCAACAACTCTACCAATTGCTACGGCTTACGTCGGCGACCTGTCCCCGGAAGGTGAGGAGGGGAAGTGGATGGGTTATGCCAATGCTGCGTTTTTCAGCGGCTTTGGGCTGGGCCCGCTCATCGGGGGGACGCTTACAGAAAATTTCAGCATGGCAGTACCCTTCTTGACAATGGGGGGGCTTAACCTAATAGCGTTCTTTATCACTATTTTCTCTCTCCCCGAAGTCAGCACACACAAAAAGAGGATGGCGGGAGCCAGTCCGTCCTTCAAAGAAATTAGTAGAAGCGGTGTCATCAAGGGGCTCTTCAGCTTCAGGCTGACCGAGGCAATCGGCAGGGGTGGTAATATGGTCTTTCTCCCGCTCTTCGCCAGTGCACTCGGTTTAAGCATAACTCTGGTGGGGATGCTGTTGACCGTTAGTATATTATCAGTGACAATTCTATCACCATTCGGCGGTAGACTTGCCGATAGACTCAATAAGAGGGGCCTGGTTGTCGTCGGCGAAATTGTCTTTATCGTCTCAATGATATTGATTCCTTTAAGCAATAACTTCGGGCAACTATTAACGGCTTTATTCGTTATGGGCATCAGCGGAGCAATTTGCATGCCGGCGGCTTCAGCGTGGGTTGTAGAGGAAGGCAGAAAATTCGGAATGGGCGCGACCTTATCGGTATTCTTCATGGCAATGGGAATCGGCACCGCAATAGGGCCGATTTTGAGCGGGGTTGTCGCCGATATAGCTGACGTCAATTCAGTCTTTTATATGGCGGCCGGTATGGGAATTATAGGAACCGGTTTGCTGGTCTGGTTTACACGAAAGCGACTAACTCCCTAAATCTTTTATCTTGTCCAATCGCCGCTGGTGTCTTCCGCCCTCGAATTCTTCGGAAAGAAAGGTATTAACGATTCCGGCTATTTCTTTTGATTCTGCTGCTCCTAAACAGAGAATATTGGCATCGTTATGCTGTCGAGCCATCCGAGCACAAAAATCGTTATGACACAGAGCAGCTCTTATTCCCTTTATTTTATTAGCGGCAATACACATACCGATGCCTGTATTGCATATCAGGATACCTTTGTCAAAATCACCCTTAGCCACTGCTTTTGCTACTTTCACCGCAATGTCCGGATAATCGACTGGATCAGTGGTTTTACAGCCGAAGTCTTCATAGCTATGCCCGGCGGCAGTAATTAATTTAATGACCGATTTCTTAAGCTCCAGTCCTCTGTGGTCACAGCCGATAGCAATACGCATTATTCTTTACTCCTTAATATTTCTTCGATTTCTTTTTTTGAGATAGCACCTTCTCGCATAATTATTGGAGCCTCTCCGGTCACATCAACCACCGTAGATTCTTTGCCACCCGAGCAGCGACCGCCATCGATAATCAAGCCTACGTTATCGCCAAGCTGGGCATAAACTCCTTCAGCAGTCAGCGGGCTCGGCTTACCGCTGAGATTGGCGCTCGTACCGATAACAGGTGTCCCAAGACCTTCAATCAAAGCAATTGGAACAGGATGAGCCGGAATACGAATAGCAACCGTGGTACCGCCGGCAGTAACGATATCGGGAATTAAAGACGATTTTGGTAAGACTATGGTCAGGGCGCCGGGCATAAAGCGGCGGATGAGAAGCCATGCAACCGGCGGAACTCGTTCAGCGAATTTGCTTATTTGAGACTCGTTAGCCACAAGTACCGGCAACGCCATAGTTTTTGGCCGGTTCTTCACTTTATAGACTTTTTCTACAGCCTTAGGAAGTGTTGCACAAGCCCCTAACCCGTAGACAGTGTCGGTAGGGAAGGCAACCAGTCCACCTCTCTTCAAAATAGAAATTCCCTTCTCAATCTGGGACTTAATCGCGGTTGTAGATTTGCCTGGCATTCAGCTTCCTTTAACTGAGATTAGTATAGCATACTACGATTTATGATATTTGATTTAAGATTTGTGAACCACCCCACCAGATGCTTTCCTTCGACAGGCTCAGGACAGGCCGTCGTCCCGATTTCATCGGGACTCCTCCAGCATGACAAGCGAGTGAACTCTTATCTCCTAAATCTTCCTCTCTCAGATTTAAATTTTTGGTTTGTGGCTTTGACCCCTGTTCAAGATAAGGTAGCAGGGGCAAGCCTTTGAGATTTGAGCTTTGATTCAATAGTGGTATAATGTAGCAAAATCAGGAGCCGGTTTTTATGACAGCAGAAAAACAACCCAAACAAATTCCAGATACCCGCCGGGTAACCACCAGCGGCGACATTGAAGTCTCTACCTATCTGGAGATTGCCAAAGAGAAAAGCGGCGAGCAGCCAGCTACAGCCGAGGAGGCTTTGAGCGGTGAGCGTGAGACGATAGTTGTCATCGACTTCGGTTCCCAATACAGTCTGCTTATCGCCCGGCGAATCAGGGAATGCAAAGTATACTGTGGGCTAGTCTCTTATGATGCTCCGTGGGAAAAAATAGCGGCACTAAAACCCAAGGGTTTTATCCTGTCCGGCGGACCGGCCAGTGTTTATCAACCTAACGCACCGCTAGCCGCGCCTTATATTTATGAGAGCCATTTGCCGGTATTGGGAATTTGCTACGGTATGCAGGCAATCACTCAACAACTGGGTGGCCGAGTGGCGCCGGGAGAAAAGCAAGAGTACGGCCACGCCATCCTTCATCTTAGCGACGCCAATTCGCCTTTATTCGCCGGCATGGATAGTCCCATAACGGTCTGGATGAGTCACGGCGATAGAATCGAGGAAATGCCAGCCGGTTTCCGAGTCCTCGCTTATACCGAGAATTCGCCGATTGCAGCGATGGGTAACGATAAAGGAATGTTCGGCCTCCAGTTTCACCCCGAGGTTGCCCATACGCCCCAAGGGACGACCATACTGAAGAATTTCGCCTACAAGGTATGCGGCTGCAAGGGAAACTGGACCATCGGCAGTTTTATCAATGAAAGTATCGCCCGCATCCAGGAGCAGGTATGCCGAGGCAAGGTTATCAATGCCCTTTCCGGAGGAGTGGACTCGGCGGTGGTGGCTACTTTAATTCACCGGGCAATCGGCGACCAGCTTACGTGTATCTTCGTCAACAACGGGCTGCTGCGCCGTGAGGAAGTCGAAAGGACAATGAAAGTCTTCCGCCAGAATATGGGGATGAACATTATTCACGTCGATGCTACCGATAGATTCCTCGACCGGCTAAAGGGAGTTATCGACCCGGAGAAGAAGCGCAAAGTCATCGGCGAAGAATTTATCAACGTATTCGAAGAAGAAGCTAACAAAATAGGCAAGGTCGACTTCCTTGCTCAAGGGACACTCTATCCCGATGTCATCGAGAGCGCGTCTTCGGGCAGTACTGCCTCAGCCAAGATAAAAACCCATCATAACGTCGGCGGATTGCCGGCAAAGATGCGGCTCAGCTTAATCGAACCTTTACGCTATCTTTTTAAAGACGAGGTGCGCAAGGTAGGACTTGAGCTGGGTATGCCGGAAGAGATGGTCTGGCGCCAGCCTTTTCCGGGTCCCGGGCTTGCCATCCGCGTCATCGGTGAAGTTACCAGAGAGCGGCTTGAAATTTTGCGCTCGGCTGACTATATTCTGATGAACGAGATTAAGAGAGCTAAGCTTTATCGCCAGCTCTGGCAGACCTTTACCGTGCTGACCGATGTCAGAAGCGTCGGTGTGATGGGCGATTACCGCACTTACGGTAATCTGGTGGCTATCCGCGCCGTAACCAGTGAAGATGCGATGACCGCCGACTGGGCTCGCCTCCCCTATGATGTCCTGGCACGAATTTCAAACCGTATCGTTAACGAAGTGCCCGGAGTCAACCGTGTTGTCTACGATATAACCTCCAAACCACCCTCGACCATAGAGTGGGAATAAATAAACAGGAGGTGCAATAATGCGTAGAATACGGATTATTGTAGTGGCTTTACTAGTATCTTTATGGCTTGTTCTTGAAGGATGTACCGGCACACCGGCGCCACCTCTAACGCCCATCTCCGAAACAAGTCCAACGGCCGCTCCAACCCAAGCTCCTACTTCACCTCCTGCAGAAACCACCCCAGCTCCTAAACCCGCTGAATTTGAAGTAACTTCACTATCTTTTGAACCTTTTACGGTGATGGCTGGGGAAAATGTCAGCGTCAAAGCCGTAATTAGAAACATTGGTGGTAGTGAGGGCATTTACCCCGTAACATTAACATTAGAGGGGGTCAAGGTGGAGACAAAAGAGGTTACCATAGAAGCGGGTGGATCACAAACGATAACTTTTGCGTTATCTAAGGATAGACCCGGGACTTACAACATTAGCGTTGGAAACCGTTCATCATCTCTGCTGGTGAAAGAAAAGATAATCGAGCTTAAATACGATGACGGTAAAGCAGATTTCTCTTTACGGTGGAATACACAGAACATGGGTTATCTCGTTGATTTCTCACCACCGTCTAAACCTTTCATCATTAAACAGGTGCAATTAGTAGGTATGACTAACGGGAGTATAGCCATTTGGAATAAAGACATGAAACCACTTTACGAATCCAGTTATTCATCCAAAGCAGGTACTACTCCATGGAGGGAGATAGACATCCCAAATGTTGAAGTAAGTGATAAATTCTACATTCACTTCTTCTCTCCATCCGGCGTCATGAGTGCCGACAACAGCACTAGTAATCAACACTCGTATGCTTCGGAGAATATTAGTGGGACTTTTAGAGTCCGGTACCAGTGGCTCTTCAGCTTTTCTGGAGGTTCATATTTGGACCAGAGCAACACTAACTGGATGATAAGAGTGTACGGGACTACCAAGTAAAAATTTTTAAGGGATATCGTTGCCACAAAGTAACAAAGTCCAGATTTTAAAGCAATCCTTTATTTTCGCCAGTCTAAGCGATGACGAACTCGGCGAATTGGCTAACCTGTTTACTGAACGCAACATTATGTCAAACGAATTCCTCTTTTGGGAAGGAGACTCGGCTGACTGGTTCTACATTATTACTGAAGGTAAGGTGAAAGCGCTCAAACATTCCTCTTCAGGAAAGGAATTCATTATCGCTTTCTTTGGTCCCGGCGAAACGGTGGGTGAGGTGGCGGTCTTTGAAAACAAGCCCTACCCGGCTTCCGCCCAGTCGGTTACTGACACTAAAGTACTTGCCATTAAGAAAAGAGAATTCTTATCTTTCCTAGCTAATCGTCCCCAGGTAGCGCTTAGAGTTATAAATATCCTGGGAGAACGGCTTAGAGACGCTCAGAGCCGCCTCAGAGACTTCGCTGGAGAAAGAGTCGAACAGCGTCTTGCCAGCATACTGGTGATGCTTTCGACAAAGCTGGGCAATACTCTGCCTTTCACTCGCCAGGAAATCGCCGATATGGCCGGGACGACTACCGAGACCGCTATCCGGGTAATGAGCCAACTAAAAGACAGAGGCATTATTCGCTCCACTCGTGGTAAAATTACCATCCTAGATGAACGGAAGCTCAGGCTGTTGAGCGAAGGACCACCTAGACTTTGATTTATGATTTACGAGCTTAGTTTGTATTCATAAATCTTAAATCTTCTTCAGTTTCCCCCTATATGATTCAAATCATAGTAGAGATTGGTGATAAGCTTTATTATTATTTTAGAAGTTAGAAATCCGAGAGGAGGTGACAGAAATGGCGGGTAAGTGTCCGGGACAGGATTTTAGAAATCTACGTGTTTCATTGCATAAATGCCCGAACTGTGGAGCAGACGTTGAAATTTTCTCCGACGAATTGAGGATAAAATGCCAGAAGTGCGGCACGATGGTTTACAAGGATAAAGTGCCTTCCTGCATCGACTGGTGTGCAGCCGCCCGCCAGTGCCTGGGTGAGGAGAGATGGAAAGAATTGAAGGGCATTATGGATAAAAAATCTGGAGGCTAAAATGAAAGCGAAGACGATAAGAAAAATTGTAAAAATCGATGAGGAGAAGTGCAACGGCTGCGGTGTATGTGTCCCGGGCTGTGTCGAGGGGGCTTTGAAAATTATCGATGGCAAGGCAAAGCTTGTGAGCGAGACTTATTGCGACGGCCTGGGAGCTTGCCTCGGAGAATGCCCGCAGGGAGCCATCACCATCGAGGAGAGAGCCTCTGAAGAGTTCGACGAGGAAGCCGCAAAACTTCATATGGACTTAAAGAAAGTTACTGATAATCTGCCCTGTGGTTGTCCTTCGGCTACCGTTAGACGGTTCGAGAGACCGGAAACACCAGAAGCGATTCTCGAAGAAGCGGAGAAACAACCATCGATGCTCCGGCACTGGCCGGTTCAACTTACTTTAGTTCCGCCGACGGCGCCCTTCCTTCAAGGGGCTGACGTGGTACTGGCGGCAGATTGTGTCCCTTTTGCTTACGCTGGCTTTCACCGCGACTTTTTGAAGAACCATAGTTTGTTAGTAGCTTGTCCCAAACTGGACGATTTCCAAGCCCATCTAAAGAAACTGACTGAAATTCTGAGTCGTGCACAATTGAAGAGTTTGACCGTAGTGCATATGGAAGTGCCCTGTTGTTCAGGACTGGTGCATATGGCTCAAAGGGCAATTGAATTGAGCGGTAGGGATATTCCCCTTAAGGAAATAACCATCGGGGTTAAAGGCGAAGTGTTATCGGACTAATCAGCTCACTCATCCCCAACTGGCTAAAAGAGGAGCACCCTCTTATCAGTATCAATCCCGTATCAAGTACGGGACAGGATACGGGCAAACGATGATAGCATAAAATAAACGAACATAGATGGCAATCAAAATAAAGGAGGCAAAATGAGTGCCGAAGATAAACTAAAGGAGTTAGGACTGGTTCTTCCGCAATCGCCGAAACCGGTGGCGAACTACGTTCCTACCGTTAAAACCGGTAACCTTCTTTTTATCTCAGGACACGGTCCTTTCAATGATGGAAAAATCAAAATCTCAGGAAAGTTGGGACGGGAATTGACCGTTGAAGAAGGCTACCAGACCGCTCGTAATGTAGCCTTGAATTGTCTGGCATCCGTGAAAGTAGCAATCGGCAGCCTCGATAAAGTCAAGCGGGTAGTGAAAGTCTTGGGTATGGTAAATTGCACGGAGGACTTCAAAGACCAGCCCAAAGTCATTAACGGATGTTCGGATTTGCTGGTTGCCGTATTCGGAGAACTTGGGAAACACGCCCGCTCGGCTGTCGGGGTGTCGGCTCTACCGAACCAAATGCCCGTGGAGATTGAAATGATTCTAGAGATTTAGCAAAGTTATAATCTTAGAAGAAATCCTGGATATCCCTTTTTCGATTAAGAGGATGGGTTTAATTTTACTAATCTGTCCGAGCTTTAGTTTTCGTTCTCGTGCGGGGTTCTTTAACTAGATGTTTGGCGAGCGGTGCGAGCCAAACATCTTAAAACCCTAACTCTCTTCCCTTGCAAGGGAAGAGAGTCAATAGAACGATATGAGGTTTTAATTTATCAACTTCTTAATTATTTACCCACCCTCGGGGCTATCAATTTCTTAAAGGAATCCCGTATAAAATAAAGCCGTTAAGCGTTGGAAGATTCATTTACAGTTAACCGAAGCAGAATTTATAAATCTGTTGATTAACAAACATAACAAAGTGTTTTCTAATAGCTTGTGTACAATTGCCTCTTTTGTGCAGGGCTCTTTATACAGGATGCTAGCTGGTTATAACTCGTTCAAATCCTTTAGAGTTAAATATTGTACGTAAATATCTGATGATATATCTCTTTGGTCTGGTAGCAAAATTTTCGTAGGTCATTCATCAGACTTTCAGGATTCAGGCTGTATGGGTCTCGGCGCACTACGTCTTAATTTCGCTTTTATACGAGCTAGCAACTCGCCTGAACTGAACGGTTTCCTGATGTAATCATCCGCACCAATATCAATAGACCTAGCTGCCGGATTTACTCCGCCTGCGCCGCTAACCATGATCACAGGAATGTTGGACTG
>JAZDIU010000051.1:0-47317 GCA_043804635.1 Chloroflexota bacterium | reverse complement strand
GTGGCATTGGGTTCACCTCCTACTGATTGGCCCAATTTTACCACATTGGCTGAATTCTGAGACAGGCTCTCTGCCCTGCCTCCACCAGAAACACACGTGATTGACCTTCTTCCGGTTTGGACTCGCTGCTGTGATCTAGATTTTTCGTCAGAATGTTACATTAAGAACCCACTGTCCGCGCAGCTATTACGATAAATTGTTTTTCGCGCATCCTCGCTAAACAAAAACCAGAATATTAGCTTTTTGCCGCCTAGAATTTCCACTTCTTATTCTTACGGTAGGGGTAGTCATCTACGTAATTCTTAACGGTTGACTTTGAAACGCCCAGAATTACGTGAATCTCACCCAAGGTAAACCTTTGTACATGTAGTTCCTTTGCCATTTTGATTTTCTCTTCTTTGGTCATCTTCTTGGGTTGTTTTACTTCGCTAATGAGGTGGGCATCAGCATACGCCTTGCTCAAACCCGGAGTCCAGAAGCTCGGTAGAGAATTCGGCATCATCCCGGTGAAATTGCTTTCGGGAGCGTAAACATATGCCCATTTGGTCTTATCTTTGTCAATGGTAGCAAACATCTTTTGAGCTTCGGCCAAAATCTTCCTAAATTGCGGACGCTCAAACTCCAGCTGAAGGATGCCCGGGTTCTTGATGATGATTAGATTTGCCGAAGAGGCGACATTCTTATCCAACTGGCGGGCTTCCTGGGTAACAAAGATTAGGGTCAGTCCTCTTTGCCTGGATAGGTTGATAAGCTTAGAAATCTCCCTGGCAAACTGCGAGGCGGACGACCTGGAGTGCAGCATCATGTAGGCCTCATCTACCAACGCAACGGAATCCGGTGGCACGTCCTCGAGTAACGGTACACTCCCGATCCCATCCGGTAATAGTTTCCTCGATTTCTCCGGTATGCCGACTACGTACGCTTTGGCCGTCCATCGCAAATATTCAAGTAGTTTGTAGCCCAGAGCACTTTTCCCAGACCCTCGGCTCCCGATTATCGCGATAACCGAAGGGTGTTTGATAACATTAAGCCACTGGCCAATTTCTAGGAAGTCTGTGCTCGTTTTGTTGTCTCGGGACGTTACCTTCTGCAGTGAATTTGACATTCCAATCCTGGCTTTTTCTATGTTCAGGATTATTGGGCTCCTTATAAGCGCTTTTAAGTCGTCAAATGTTTCAATCTTTTTGTCCGCGCTTTCTTGTGGTTCCTGTACCATGTTTTTACCTCCTTTCTATTAGTTCAACAGATACGAAATTGAACGGATTACCGTTCAAAACCGTGCAAGTGTTCAAGTTTTTAATTGTCCATTTTAGCCCCCTATTCAATTTAACTTCGTAAGAATTATAGACTCATTAAGCCGGTGGATTATCCGGCTGGATCGGTACCTGGCGTTTTCTCTGGGTGTCTCTGAGAATGGCTTTAGCAATGATTCGTGCCAAAATGCGTAGGCCTTCATGCTCCTCTTCGGAAGCAATACGCTGAGGCTCTAAGAACTTTTCATGCGATTCAGGTTCCACAATTATATTTTAGCAAATGGCTAAAATCATTAAATTGTATATTAGACTATTGACAGCGCATGAATTATTACATTATAATACTCTAAGTAGTTAATAACGTCTGACGGATAAGCTTGTCAAGAGGTGAAAGAAATGTCTAGAAAAATTTCCATTCAGGAAAAGAAAAGGTGGTTGGAGATGTTCGAACTGGGTATGACCGAAAATCAGGTCGCAAAAAAAGTGAAGAGGGATTTACGTACTATTGTTAGCGGGTTACAGGAAGCCAGTAGAGACCGGCACCTGGCGAATGCCGAGGCTGAGATGTTACGTAATGCCCTGCTTAACCATCAAAATCAGCTCATGAACGTGCTGAGGAATATTTCCAACATGCTGGTATTACCGCCTGCGCATTTGGAGCTACGTGAAGAAAACAGCCTGCTCTTGCCGATACCATTATCGGGTTCACTGATAGAGGAGACACCGGAAAAGGAAATAACATTAAGAACCCATGATGAAGATAAGCTAGAATGGGAATTGTTGCAGGAACACCTTAAGTCAGATAAGCTGTGGAACTATCTTAAACGGTGGCGACAGGCTATGATCGACTATATCGGGACAAGAAGGGACTTTAAGCAAGCGATTAAGTCATCTTTGGAGAATAAGACCAAGCTCCGGTTTGAAAGACAGGGCAAAGAAAAGACTGAATACCTATTACCAATAACAGTGGATCTTCTTTATGGCGTCGCCACAAACCGGATACTTGGCGTAAAAGATGCTACCAACCTTGAAGAGAACATAAAGGCGGGAAGTGATGAATCTGTAAGACACGGGACCACAGAACTAGCCCATTGCAAGGACGCGGCTAAGTGCAGGGACAGGATTATCTCGGTATTCCTCTCTCTATCTGAAACGCCCGCTGGATTTAAAGTTAAAAGTACATACGCTGAGTTAGCCACGGTTACTAGATTAGCAAGAAGACATGTCGATGAAATCTTGTTGTTGGGTATGGTGACTGGAAAGTGCCGTGTCTGTGCTCGATTAGGTAGATAGATAGATTATAAGGGGGTACTGGAATGAAAGTTGCTCTTTATGCCCGGGTATCATCTGACAAGCAGGACATCGACCTCTCTATATCAGCACAGGTGAGAGCCTTAAAGGAATACGCCGCCAAGAATGGAAACGAAGTAGTCAGGGAATTCATTGATGAAGGCCTGAGCGGTCGTACGGCCGCCAGGCCTGCCTTCCGGGAGATGATTGCTTTAGCCAAAGCAAAACAACCTCCATTCGAGGCTATTCTGGTATGGAAACTGAACCGGTTCGCCCGCAGCCGGACGGATTCCATAACCTACAAGGCACTGCTCAAAGCTAAGGGAATAGAGGTTATCTCCATTAATGAGCCTTTTGAGGATACTCCTTCGGGACATCTGTTTGAAGGCATTATCGAGACCTTGGATGAGTTCTACAGTGCCAATATGGGACAGGACATCAAGCGTGGTCTGAGGGAAAACGCTTCGCGCGGCAACTTTAACGGCAGTCGAGCCCCATACGGTCTTCGCAAAATAGAGATCCACGACGCTACCAAAGTCAGGCATAAGCTCGAACCGGAAGCAGAAAACTCTGTCGCGGTGAAGACGGTTCGCCGCATGTTCGATATGTCACTGAAAGACCAGGGTTGCAAGCAAATAGCCGTGACGCTGAATCGGGAAGGATTCCGTACCGGTAAAGGTGAGCGGTGGGGCAGAACTACAGTGCACAAAATTCTCACTAATGAGGCATACTGTGGTACCCTGGTTTATGGAGGTAGACCTGGTCATCCAGTATTGCATGGCGGTGAGCCGTCGGTAAGAGTCGAGAATGCTTGGCCAGCCATCGTAGACCGCAATACATTCCAAATAGTACAAAGGAAACTGGCCTCGAAGAATCCTAAGGTAGTTCACCCGAGAACGGTACCGAGTTTCTACCTTCTTAGCGGCGTCTTGTTCTGTTCTTGCGGCCGGGCGATGACAGGACATAGTGCCAAGTCAAAGAGGCATTTTTATTATCTATGCTCAAGAAGCTCAAAACAGGGTAAAGAAGCTTGTCATGCCAGGATGTTACCCAAAGAGAAATTCGAACGGCAGGTTATCGAGCAACTGAAGAGCAAGGTACTCACCGATAACAATCTGGAAGAACTGGTAAAACTGGTAAATGAGGAGTTGAGAGCGGCTTCTGGCGGTTTAAAAAACCGGGTAGACGCAATAGATGCCGAACTAAATGATGTCCAGGCGAGACTTGCCCGTCTCTACGATGTACTGGAAACCGGAAAGCTTGGGCTGGAGGAACTGGCACCGAGAATTAAAGAGCTAAGGAACCGTCAGAACGAACTAAGCAAAGTCAGGTTACAGTTAGAAGCAGAGACTATTGTTTGTGGTGTTAAGGATGTAGATCTGGTCGAGATAAAAGCCTATGCTAACGATTTGCGCAGCCTGCTCGAAAATGCTGACTTTGTTGAAAAGAAAGGTTTTCTCCGTTCTTTCGTTAAACGAATAGAGGTTGATGGAGCACAAGCCAAGGTAACCTATAAACTACCGCAACGAACCGGGGACACCGAAGAAAGTGAAGAAGTTCTACCTACTGTTACCTCAAGTGGAGCTGAGGGGATTCGAACCCCTTACCTTCTCAATGCCATTGAGACGCTCTCCCAATTGAGCTACAGCCCCGAGATACCTAATTTATCATAAAAACTGGCTAACTGGCAAATCGCCAGTTAGCCAGTTTGACGTACTTTTCCGCAATAATACGATTTAGTCCTTTTGAAGGTCGGGCAGGATTTTCTCGTAGAAATCTAGCGACTGTGGATTAATCAGGGCATCCTTATTCGTCACCGGACGACCGTGTATTATATTCGTAATGGCAGTCTCCACCTTTTTCATATTGAGCGTATACGGGATGTCCGGGACGGCTATAATCTTGGAAGGGACGTGCCGTGGGGATGCCTGACTACGCAGGGTCTTGCAAATCTTATCCTTCAGTTCGTCCGTTAGGTTGTGTCCCTCAGTCATTTTAACAAATAGCAGGACGCGCTGGTCGCCTTTGAACTCCTGACCGATGGCTAAGCTATCGGCAATACCTTCTATTTTTTCTACCTGGTTGTATATCTCAGCCGTGCCGATGCGGACTCCCGAAGGTTTCAGGATAGCATCGGAGCGCCCGAAAAAGGTAAAGCCCTTCGTATCGCTGTGAATCATCACGTAATCTCCGTGCCGCCATATGCCGGGATAGACCATAAAATAAGCGTCTCTATATTTGGCGCCGTTCGGGTCGTTCCAGAAGTAAAGCGGCATTGATGGTGCCGGGGCTTCACAGACAAGCTCGCCCATCTGGTCGAGTACGGGCTTGCCTTTTTCATCGTAACAATTCGACTTCATTCCCAAGCCTGCCCTCTGTAGTTCGCCGGCATACACGGGGAGGGTAGGGCTGCCGATAGCAAAACAGCCGTTGATATCGGTGCCGCCGGCAATAGAATTGAAGTGCAAATCTTTTTTAATGGCTTGATATGCGTATTCGAAACCTTCCGCAGAAAGTGCCGACCCGGTCTGGGATATTTCCCGCAATTTGGATAAATCGAAGTTCTCGCCGGGCTTGTACCCTTCGCCTCTCAGATAATTGATGTAGCTGGCGGAGGTACCGAAAACGGTCACCTTCTCATCCTGTATCAATTTCCACATCGCCCCGATGTCCGGAAAGCTGGGATTACCGTCATACAGAACGATGGTGGCGCCCACCGATAGCGAGCTCATCAGCCAGTTCCACATCATCCAGCTGCAGGTGGTTATATAGAAGATTACATCCTCTCGTCTCAGGTCGCTATGGAGTATCAGTTCCTTCATATGGTTGATGAGAATGCCGCCGGCTCCCTGAACCATACACTTCGGCTTGCCGGTAGTCCCTGAGGAAAACATAATGAACACAGGATGGTCGAAGGGCAGTTGTTCGAACTTAAGTTCGGGTTTCTCTTCCTTGGACAAAAAGTCGCGCCACAGGACAGCTTTAGGAATACGGCTGATATCGGGTTTTTCGTTCGGATAGCTGGCTACGATGATTTTTTGCAGAGAAGGCATTCCCTGAACGATTTGCTCTACGTTAGGTAATGAACTGAACGGCTTTGCTTTGTAATAGTAGCCGTCGACGGTGAACAAAACCTTTGGCTCGATTTGAGTAAGCCGGTCTAACACGGCCTGTGAGCCGAGGTCGGTGGCGCAGGAAGCCCAGGTAGCCCCGACGCTTGTCGCCGCCAGCATCGCAATAACCGTCTCCATCATATTGGGCATATAAGCCGCTACTCTGTCTCCGGGTTTTATTCCCATATCGCGCAGAGATTTTGCCACGCGGGCTACAGTATTATAAAGTTCGGCGTAGGTCATTTTAGCCGCTTTCTGAGTTTCTCCTCTGAAGACGAAAGCTAGGCGGTCGTCTCTATATCTCAACTGGTTCTCGGCAAAATTCAGCTTTGCGCCGGGGAACCATTTAGTGCCGGGAAATACCTTTAAATCCTCGACAACTTTGTCGTATTTGCGGGAAGCCTTGATTGCCACATATTCCCACGTTGCCGCCCAGAAATCGGGTATCTTGGTAACGGACCAGTCATACAACTCATCATAGGACTTGAACTTTAAGTTATATTTTTTGTTGACGAAGCTGATAAACTTCGTCATATTAGCTTGTTCCTGGATTTTATTAGAAGGCTGCCACAATAACTTTCCCATAGACACCTCACTGTGCAGTATTATGTTGACGTCCATCAGTAAAGTTGGCTCTTTTAAGAGCCAACTTTACCTGGTTTAACTAAGGTAAGTTTTAGAAGTTTACTTTATCCGATCCCTTTAGACCCAGTATCTGTCTGGCTTCTGCCGAAGTTGCCGGTTTGATACTGAGCTGGCGTGCCATAGTGACTACTCTCTCTACCTGCTCGGCACTGCTCTTGGCTAATTTGCCGTAGCCGCAGAACAGGTTGTCCTCAAGACCTACCCTGACATCGCCGCCAATCGCTAAACAGATAGCCGCTAGAGGGAACTGCTCTCGACCAGCCACACAAGCCGACCAGGTGAAATCGTTACCAACGTGCCGTCTAATTTCTTCCAAACAGGTGAACAGCGTACTCGGTGTTGCCGGCATGCCGGTAATGGCACCCATAACGAATTGGATGCGGAGGGGCGTCTTAATCAAATCCTGAGCTAGTAACCAGGGTATAGAGCCGATTTGCCCGAGGTCCCAAATTTCTAATTCGGGCTTAGTGCCAGCTTCTTTATCTTTGGTGGCATATTCCCGCATCATCCGGAACGTATTCTGCCAGATGGCATCTCCCTGCAAGGCTCTCTGCAGCCGCTCGGCTTCCCAGTCATATTTGAACTGCTTCGACCGCTCGGCGCGGCGCTCGGCGAGGGCGCCGCCGGTGTTCATCGAGCCTAGATTTAATGTTGCCATTTCCGGTTTTAACTCGGGGACTACGGCAATCCGCTGGTCTGGAGTGCCAGCGCCGCCGGTGGTGATAATCAAGACGGCATCGCATTGCTTTTTAATGCCTTCAGCTATCTCACGGAAAACCTTTAAATCAGGTGAAGGCTCACCCGTTGCGGGAACACGTGCGTGTACGTGAATACACGCGGCTCCGGCTTTATGTGCCGCTACAGCATCGGCGATTATCTGTTTTGGAGTTAACGGCAAATAATCGGACATACTTGGCGTGTGCACGGCACCGGTAACAGCGGCGGTTAGAATTACTTTGCGAAGGACTCTCTCATCACTTCCGGGGAAATACTCTCTCTCTTTTGTCATTATTTTTTCTCCTTTTCTAATATATAATCTAATTTTATTAATTCGTATTATGGAATTAGCCTAATTTTCTCGATAAACACCTCCGCATCTCGGCAGTCTTCTGCCCGAACATTGCTCTTTTTTAATATATGATAGAGATTCAGACAAGATTTCCAATCGCTCTGAATACACTTTTTAAATAACGCCGCGGTCCAAATCTTGCTTCAAC
Organism: Chloroflexota bacterium; assembly: GCA_043804635.1. Lineage (GTDB taxonomy): Bacteria > Chloroflexota > Dehalococcoidia > Dehalococcoidales > UBA2162 > JAZDIU01. Next base: position 39,799 of record JAZDIU010000051.1, on the reverse strand, counting down.
AGCCAGATAAGACCCTTTTTATACCGGCGGTCGAATTCCTTTACTTCTTCAGGCGGCCAGTCGAACCAGCCTTTGCCGGATTTCATACCAAGGTCGCCTTTCTCCACTCTCTCAGCAATTGGCGGCCAGGGTTTGGCGCCCCGTTCTTTGGCGGCGTTGTAGATGAAGTCCAGCCCAATCAAGTCCTGGCGCAGGAAGGGCCCACCAAATGCCAGGCGGCGCCCGAAGCCATAAGTTACTATATCGTCTACCATCTCCGGCGTGTATTTCCACTCATCAAACATTCTCCGGACTTCGCCACCTAAGATTCCCTGCATTTTGGTCCCACCCACCCCGCCGGCGACGTCCACATTAACGACGACCACTTTCTTGTGCATCTTCCTTAATAGCTGGGTTACCGGCTCGATTAGTTTGGGGTCGGTCTTTTCTCCCTTACCGACTTCCACCAGCGGACAGAGGTGTGCCGGTTCGAAGTAATGCGTTAGCAGGATGCGCTCCGGATGCTTGGTAGCTTTAGCTGCAATATCGGTAACTTTAAGGGCGGTGGTATTCGTCGCCAGGACGACTTTCGGATTGGTCATTTCATCAAGCTTAGCGAAGACATCCTGTTTCAGGGCAAGGACATCGAGTACCGATTCGACAATGAAATCAGCGTTCTTGGTGGCATCTGCCAGGTTAGTCGTCGGACAGAGGCGCTTATAACTTTCTCTAGCCTCTTCCGGTGTGATTAGCTGTGTTTCCACCATCAGGTCGAGCTCATACTGAGCATTTTCCATCGCCTTCTTGCTGGTGGCTTCTCTCGTGTTGTATAGAACAACATCGTAGCCGAAACGAGCGAACTCTACGCCGATTCCCAGGCCCATCAACCCCGCCCCGACAATTGACACGCGCTTGATATCTTCCGGTCTCACATTTACCTCCAGAAAATTTTGAAATCTGCTTTGACCGTGTTAGCCGGAATTAATGGGCTTTTCAGCTACACGACCACTAGGCTTTATATCACCAAAAGCCCCCAGTTGTCAACTGGAAAATGGGTCAGATTTGCCCACCGTAGTTCCTGCCCGCTGTTCCTTCTGAACTATGGCAGGCGGGTTAGCATAGGTGGGGGTGAGGTCACCTAAAATGCATAAAATTAGGGACTAAGCTTCTTCTGTTTTTTAGTGGCCGCTCTGAATTTAGCGACTCTGTTAGCGATAAGAGCCGCCATACTTCCGGCAGGAACCCCGCCATCGACATTTACCACCGCCAGTCCTAAAGGACAAGCCTGCAGCATTGCCATCAAAGCCGTAACGCCATCGCCGCCAAAACCATAGCCGGAAGAGACCGGAACGGCGATGATTGCTACGTCCACCAGCCCAGCCACTACCGAGGCTAAAGCCCCTTCTCTGCCAGCGACGACAATGATGGCATCGACGTCTTTTTCCAACATATCTTTAAGAGGCTTGAAAAGCCGGTGGATACCGGCAACGCCCACATCATAGGCGGTGATGACCTCGCAGCCCATTTCCTCGGCGATTACTTTTGCTTCCTCGGCAACAGGGATATCCGAAGTCCCTGCTGTCAATATGCCTACTTTCCCACCTGTCTTTGCCGTCGTAAAACCTTTGCTCTTGACCACTAGCATTTGTGCTTTCTCATTCCAGGAGCAAACGGTGTCTTTTCGAAGAGCCTTCTGGACGGCTTTAACATGTTGCTGGTTGACCCGGCTGATTATGGCGCGGTTTTGTCTGGCTAACGCCGCCAGTGTAATTTCAGCCACGCCTTGGGGGGTCTTCCCTTCGGCAATGACTATCTCCGGGATGCCTCGCCTCATATCACGACCGATATCCAGTTTAGCTAACGTGCCGACTTCTTCAAGGGCTAAAAGTTTAATTGCTTTTTCGGCTTCATCACATGAGATTTTGCCTTTTTCCAGCCTGCGAAGTACCTCTCTCACACTCACTCCTGTTGGAAACGTAATTTGTGTGTAGTATAATGTTGGCGAGATAGGTGAGTCAAGTAGAGGAATCATAATCAAGCACTTCCTCTATTGTCATTGCGAGACCATTCCGCCGCAGGCGGAAGGCGAAGCAATCTGGGTGGGGTTGGCAAGGTTTGAGATTTAATCTGTGTTTTTGAGATTTGAATTTTGACTTTTGATTTTGCCGGAGGATAACATGCCAAAAACTATAAAGCAGATAATGATAGTAGATGCCCAAGTCGCCGGAGTGTCTGGCGATATGTTCGTGGGTGCTCTTCTCGACCTCGGGGCAAATCCCGCTCGTGTTACCGAAGCAATGAAAATTCCTCAGAGTTTCTTGAGGGGCTGTAAAAATCTGGAAATTAAAGTCGGCGATACCACTAGGCGGAGGATTCGTGCTAAGAGAGTTGAAGTTAATGCTGAAGAAGAAGGTCACGAAAGGCACGGTACCGAGCTTATCGAAGCCGCAATCAGCACCCTGAGCAAATTGAAAATCTCGGAAAAAGCCGGGGAGTTCGTCCTGAGTGCTCTCAACACTTTGATAAATGCCGAAGCCAAAATTCACGGCAACTCAACCGACGAAGTGCACCTGCACGAAGCCGGCTCTGTAGATACCCTTGCCGACATTATTGGAACGGCGGTGGCTCTCGAAGATTTGGGTGTTTTCACTCAGACCAAAGTCTATTCTACGCCAGTCGCAGTCGGTGGGGGACTGCTCAAGTTCTCCCACGGCATGGTATCCAGTCCGGCACCGGCAACTATCGAAATCCTGCGTTCAAAGGGAGCACCTATAGTCGGCGGACCGGTGGAATTTGAGCTAGCTACCCCGACCGGCGCCTCCATTCTCGCCAACCTGGCAGACGAATTCGTCCGCTTTTATCCGCCGATGAAACCGGCTAAAATCGGCTATGGCTGCGGCAGCAAGGACTTCCCCGTGATGCCTAATGTCCTGCGTCTCGTGTTGGGCGAACCCCTCACCACCGGCCTGGTGAACGACCAGATATACGTCATCGAGACCAACCTCGATGATACCACCGGTGAAATCATCGGTCACACTATGGATAAGCTCTTTCAGGCTGGTGCCAGAGATGTCTGCATAATCCCGATGTTTACCAAGAAAAACCGTCCCGGTCAGATTATTAAAGTAATGGCGGACAGGGCGAGCGTGGAAGACTTATCCCGCGTGCTGGTGGATGAAACGGGGACGCTAGGTGTGCGCATTTACCCCTGCGAACGGCGCATCCTTGCCCGGGAATCTACCTCCATTGAAGTGGAAGTAGGGGACATCAAAGAACGAGTTGACATAAAAATTGCCAGAGATGCTAATGGAGAAATTATTCAGGTTAAGCCGGAATACGACCAGGTCAAAAACCTGGCGGGAAAAACAAAGAGACCGCTTAGAGAGATTATGGAGATAGTGAGGAAGAGGGTGGGGGAGGGATTGGTTTAACGAAGACCGATTACGGCGGTATAGTAATCTTCCATTGTATCTTTTCTAAATCATAGTAATTGTAATCATGTGAAAACACAGCTTTCCCCAAAGGATCTATTGCTTCAACTCTGAATATGTTCTTCATGTTGGTAAAAGTAATGCTACCTAATTCCTTCGTGCTTTTAGTTGGGATTAAACCATAATTCCTTACTTGGTTATCAAGGGTACCATCGCTTCTTACCCGTGTTACGTCAATTCTAACTTCATGATTACGCTGGTTATCTATTACTAGCCGGTCCCCTGGTTCACAACCTAAAGTGAAAAAGGTAGTGGTAAAGACCAGAAGCAGAACCAGTGCGGGTAAGATTAAGCGTCGTTTGCTCATTTTCATATCCGCTTAGCTTCCTGTACTATTGTCACAAGAATGTCATTCTGGCGAAGGCCAGAATCCAGTCATTCCACCTTGCCTCTCCATGAAATCAAACGGGTCAGTAAAAAGAGAAGTCCAATAGACTTGAGAAATTCCATGCCCCTATTCTAACACAACCTAAACCTGAATTATTGAATATTAGCAGCATTAGTATTTATTTGTAGTGTTTCTCCCTGATAGCTGACCACAGATAGCTAAATACCAGGAAGAGTTTAAGAGAAGGGGCTTCGCCCCTTCTCTTTCCTTTCTATTCCCCCTCTCCGCAGCGGAGAGGGGGTCAGGGGGTGAGGTCACCATTTTCTCAAAAACTTGTCCCGAGCTGTGTTGAGGGAGCGACAAAACTTACTTGACAAGTATAGAACTTATGTTCTATTATAATAGCACTTCAAGGGAAACGCACGGGAGCACCTTAAAAATATAGTAAAAAAGGACTACCAGAATGTAAAACGACACGGCTAAACAGGCGTGTCGTTTAGTCAGAAAAAAAGATTACTTAAAATGTAGCCGGAAACAACTACGCTCGCTTCAACCACATTTTACGTTGCTTTGTTTCAATTTTCACAGTTTTGTCACGTGGGAAATCAAATGACCCTGATAGCAAATCCTCTTGCAAGCTAACTACGAACAGAGAGGGCGGGTTTATAAACCCGCCCCCGTGGCACAACGGTCTCGCCCGGACAAAATTCGTTACTTCAGTTCCTTAACTCTACCGCTTCTTCTCTCGATGGCGGCTTTAACAATGGCTGGTCTTACTCCATCGGGCAGGGTGGCACCGGCACGCATATCCAATGACAGCAGCATAAAGTGGTCGTAGAGACCGCCCGTCTTCCGCTTATTCCATTCCTCTATCGATGTGTGTCCGGGGCAGGTGCCCATCTTGATGACCTTTTTCGCCGCATTGATTTTATCCATAAAACCGGGGAACTGGTGGTCGCCACGGCAGGCACATTCACCTACCAGGTAAACTTCGTCAACGTCGGTCAATGGATTCGCCACCAGTGCTCTGGTGCCGCTGACCACGGCATATTTCTTATCCGGGTCGACCACTGGCGGTACGCCTTGCATTGCCAGCAGACAGGCGCCACAGGTGCCGCCGAAATACTCCTTAACATTCATAAACCGCTGTACAAAGCGGGCGTGCGACCTCATAAAGGGGTAGCGGACGTCCTGAATTCGTGTGCCCAGTATATCCATTTCTTCCAGGTCGCCGGTGCCCAGTCCGTCCTTCATCGCAAGCTGGACGGCAGGACTCTCCAGAGGATGATAACCCACGATTTCGTGGCAGACAGCCTCGACCGCTACCAGGTCCGGCGAAGCGGCGAGGAAGCCAGGGGAACAGACCAGTCCTTGGTGGACGCGGCCCTCTACCGCCTGCACAGCGTCAACCAGGGTTAGGCGGTGCAGATGATTGATGGCTTTGGCGATATCACAGCAGCCGGCAGCCATATCGACCGGCGTCCGGTGAATCAACTGGCGGTCATCGCAGGGTATAAGACCCAGCTTGCTCTTGATGGCTAACGTCAGCCCCCCAATCATATAGTTGTTCTTCAGCTTGGGCAGGTCGATAAATACGTCCGCTTCCATCAGCGCTTTGGGTAGTTTAACTTTGGCGAAGCTCCGAGCATCGGGGACATCTACCTCGACGTATTCGGCTGTTGACCAGTCCCATAGTTCATCAACTCCGGCGGCGAGTGCAGCGGCTTTAATACCGGTGACCGTGTATATCTTATCCGCCTTATCGTTAAATCCGGGCTGCTCCATAACCTTGACGGTCGCCCCAACTTCCTTACACATTTTAACCATTGCCGCGACTACTGCGGGATGCGTGGTATCGGCTATCTCTACGGGAAAAGCGCCGCCCCCGTTGACTTTGAGAATGACGACATCGCCTTTCTTACAAAACCGCTCGATGCCGCCGAGCAAAGCGATGGCTTCTCTTACTGCTGGCTCAGCAAGAGCATACACCGGGCATTTGACGATGGCAACCTCGCTTCGCTTTTCTTGCGGGGGTCTCTCCAGAAAGGGCCAGTGATAATTGCCCGAATTGGTTGAGGCGACTGTGTCCGCCCCGCCGGCTATCCGGTAGCCGCCTATTCTCGATGGTCGTTTGAACTCTGGTTGTGCCATTGTTTTCCTCCTTAAATTTTTAATGCAGCATCGGCGCCTTCGTGGACAGCTTCCATCAAATGACGCGCCTCAACACTATCACCGATTTCATAAAGCTCAGGGGCTTTTCCCTTAAGCGATTTTGCTAAAGTTTTATTCGGGCGGGAGCCGCTGGCAAAGACGATGGTGTCCGCCTTCAATAAGACTTCTTTTCCGTCTTTATCGATTAGCTTGATACCTTCGTCGGTGATTTCTTGGTAACGTTTTATTTCCGCCATTATTTTAACTTTACCGGCTTCCAGTCTCTCCATTACTACATTCCAGATAGACGCAACCACAATCTCCTTAGCCATCGGTGACTTAGAACGAAAAGCCAGCGTTACTTTTTTGCCTTTATCCGCTAGGAAATCGGCGGTCTCGCAGCCGATAAGCCCGCCACCGATGACGACTACTGAATTCCCCGTTGGCTTCTCTCCTGATAACACCTGCCGGCAATCGGTAACAATTTCTTTAGACCTGCCCGGGATATCGGGAATAAACGGTTTCGAGCCGACGGCAATAACCACGGCATCGGGTGCGAATTTCTGGACGGCGGAGGCGGTCGCTTTCTTCCTTAACTTTACGTCTACTTTAAGGAGCTTTAGCTGTTTTTCCAGACGCTCTTTTAAGCTATTAAGGTCTGTCTTACCCGGAGGAATAACTGCCAGGTTAAGCTGTCCGCCTAGTGTGTCGCTGGCTTCCCACAGGGTTACATTGTGACCTCTTTGTGCGGCGAATACTGCCGCTTGCATTCCTCCGGGACCTCCCCCTATCACCAGCACCTTTTTCTTCTTCGTAGCTGGCTTGAGTCCTGATTCAAACTCTCTTTCTCTACCGGCGGCCGGATTTACCGTACATGCAAGGGGTATCATCCGAACGGCTATCAGGTCCATACATCTCTGGCAGGCGATGCACCGTCGGATTTCATCCGCCCGGCCTTCCATAGCTTTTCGAGGCAAGAATGGGTCGGCTAATAATGCCCGTCCCATATCCACAAAATCAGCCTGGTTAGCTTTTAGAATTTCTTCGGCTACATAAGGGTCGTTAACTTTGCCTGCCACAGAGACCGGTATTCGTATCTGTTTTTTTATGATTTCAGCGATTCCGGCATTAGTCCCGGGGGGCATATACGTTGGCGGGAAAGTCCATTGCGTGGTTTCCTGCGAACCGGCAGTAACGTCGATGGCATCGACGCCCTGTGCTTCCAGCATCTGGCACAGTTTGACGCCTTCGGCAATACCAAACCCTCCGGGTAATTTATCATCGGCCGTAATCCGGGCGATGATGGGAAAATCGGGGCCAGCACTTTTTTTGGCAGCAGCAACCAGCTCGAGTAGAAACCTGGCTCTGCCTTTTAAGTCCACACCGTATTGGTCGGTCCTTCTATTAACCAGTGGAGATAAAAACTCGGTGATGAGATAGCCGGTGGCGCCATGAATCATCATCCCATCGAATCCGGCTTCATTAACTCTCCTGATACCATTACCGAAATCTTCTATCAGTTTATGGATATCTTCAATGCTCAATTGCCTGGGGATTATCTTGGTTAAGGGATGAGGGACTGGAGAAGCCGAAGCCGGGTCGAATTCATCGACTCGTCCCCGGTGAACATTCACCTCGCAGATTATTTTGGCTTGCTCTTTGTGGATAGCATCCACCAGTTTTTTCAGTCCGGGCAGGCATTTATCATCGTTAAGCAGAATGCGTCCCACATATCCGCTGGAACGGGGATAAGCGGCTTCGGTGACTATCGCTCCGGCGCCTCCCTGCGCCCGTTCGACATAATAAGCTAACAGCCGGTCGGTTACGCCGCCGTCATTGCTGATGTAACGTGTTACCATCGGGGCGAACAAAATCCGGTTTTTGAGTTCCAGTTTGCCTATTTTCCCCGGTTCGAAAAGCCTCTTAAATTCAGGCAAATTTCCTCCTGATTTCAGCGTATTTCATTAAGGTACTCATCGCTCTGACCGCTTCCTCTATGGATGCGTAATGAGGTATCCCGGCATTAGCTAAAGCAGTCTCCATAGTTTTGTTAATGGCGACCTTGCCATCGCCGGTGATGGTAGTCAGGGAGATAAGAACAATCGGCTTCCCATATTTTTGCGGAATTTCGGCCAGAAGTGCACCGACTTCTAAATCGAGTTTTTCTGAATCACCCCCGGAATCGGCGTGGAAAGTTGTCGGTCGGTTAGCGATGATACCATCGATGTAGTCAAGTTGCGCCAGCCTGTTTAACACTGTGGCATCTTTCAGGGCAGTATGACCGCCGCCGAAATCAATTGGATTTCTAGGCGCCGGGGCATGGCTGGGGAAATCTATCCCTGCTATGATAAACGAAATATCTTCGTCTTTCAAGACAGGAATTTCCATCCCGGCCGATAAACAGCCATCGGCAAGGACCATACATTGACCGCCGGTTCCCTGGATACCCATCCGGTTTCCTTTTGGCAGCGGCTGACGGGTCAGGATGCCGGCCATATCCATAGTGCCGAGGACGTCGTATGACCGGATAAAGCCAACTTGCCGGCACATTGCATCGAATATTTTGTCTTCGCCGGATATAGATGCAGTATGGGAGAGTGCTACCCTGGCGGCACCAGGATTGCGGCCTGCCTTGTAAACAACCACCGGCTTTTTAGCTGCCATTTCTCTAGCTAACTGGAAGAGTTTTCGCCCGTCACGATAGCCTTCCAGATAGAGGGCTATTGCTTCTGTCTCAGGGTCGTTGGCGAGATATTCTAAACAGTCTACCACATTAATATCCGCCTGGTTGCCGATGCTGACGATTTTACTCATTCCATAGCCTCGGGAGGCAGCAGCCCTGGCTAACACGTGGCTGAGAGAGCCGCTCTGTGAGATTAGTCCTATCCCGCCTTTGCGAGGGGTCGTGGGCAGTGTGTTCAGCTTGGGAGTAGCGCTCCACACACCAAAGCAGTTAGGGCCTACGAACCTCATTCCGCCTTGCCGGGCAATGTTGACTATCTCGTCCTGCAGTTCTTGTCCGTGGTTGCCGGTCTCAGCAAAATCCGCCGTTATTACGACGGCGCCCTTTATTCCTTTCTGAACGCACTCGCGCATCGATTGGGGGACGGCTTCGGCGGGGACAGTAATAATAGCGAGGTCCACTTTGCCGGGTACATCACTAAGACTGTGATATGCCGGAAGTCCCTGTATTACATTTTCACGGGGATTGATAGGCAGGATGGTTCCTGTGTAGCCAGCTTCTTTGAGCCGGCGTATTGTCTGTGCTCCCCACTTGTGGAGGGAGCTTGAAGCTCCGATAACGGCTACCGATTCCGGGTAGAAAATTGGTTGGAATTGTTCGGCAATTTCTTTATTCATAGTTTCCCTTCTGTGTACTTCTATTCCATTCCGGCGAAAGCCGGAATCCAGTTCGAAGATATTGAAAAACACTATATACTAGCTTCATATTAATTGGCTTAATTGAGGTTTGTCAAACTTAGGACTTTGGCGGTAGCTGTGGTAAAATAGTGAGGAAATGAGCAGCGAAGTCGAGAAAATCCAGGTCTTGCGTTTTACTCCGGAAGGCAAAAGCAGTCTGGAGGAAAGTATCGTCCGCGAGTTTCCCGTTACTATAATTATGAATAATCAGGAATTGGTCACTTTGCTTTGTACCCCGAAGGAGCTGGATTACTTGGCTGTCGGCCATCTTGCCTCCGAAGGGCTAATTAATAGTAAGTCTGAAGTTAAAAAGATTACCGTCGATGAGCAGAGGGGAGTAGTCAGGGTAGACACAGAGGGCGGACGTGAAATCGCTCAGGACGTTCTGTTCAAGCGGATGATTACCTCCGGGTGCGGCAGGGGAGCTTCTTTTTATAATGCCACTGATACCGCTAGCCAGAAAGTGAAGTCCGACGTAAAAATATCCACTAATAACATCTATGCTCTGGTGAACGAATTTCAGCACGGCTCAGAGGTTTATTTAACGACGCACGGCGTCCATAGCGCTGCCCTCGCCGATGGCAAAAAAATCCTGGTCTTCAGCGAAGATATCGGACGGCATAATGCCATCGATAAAATCCTGGGCAGATGCCTCTTAGAAGACATTCCTGTTGATGACAAGATGTTGATTAGCAGCGGTAGAATCACCTCGGAGATAGTACATAAGGCGGCGAAAAGAGGTATTCCTATAGTGGTCTCTGTCTCCGTGCCGACCGATATGGGCATCAAGTTAGCCAACGACCTGGCTATCACTTTAATAGGAGCGGTCAGAGGCAACCGCAGGATGACTGTCTACGCCAACGACTGGCGGGTGATAGGCAGCTAGCTCTTACTTTACCAGTTTTCTTTTCTTCAAATCGGCGTAAATATCGGATATTTCAAGCTCTTTGAATCTGGCTTCGGTGGGTAAGCCGCTCTTGGCATCCCAGCCGCGCAGTTGATAATACTCGCTCATCATTTTCTCGAATTTATCTGTCTCAACTACTTTGCCTTTTCGAGAGACCGGGTTCCCGTTCTTATCCGGGACAATACAGTGTTCGTTAAACCGGGCGGTCTGCATTGGTGTATTGTAGAAAATGTCGAACAGTCTGTCTTTTTGTATCTTCCCCCAGCCATCTCTCAAACGGATGGCTCTCTGCAGGTTAAAGACCCTTTCTCCCAGCTGGTTAAGTCCGTCTTCATCCTTCTCGTCTCCGGTAATGGCGGAATAGACCTGGCTCTCGATGGTGGGGTCGCCGATGTGGTCCTTTTCAGGTCTAATCCACATAATCGGCCAGTTGAAGTCGCAGAGAATCAGGCTTTCCTTGGCATAGGTGCGGTCCTGAATTTTCTTGGCCATGAGTGCCTTGCCTTCATAAGTGGAGAAATCAGCGGAAAGGCGGCCGCCCCAGAATAGCTCAGCAATTTTCGCGATGGCTTCATTAGAAATCATAACCGGCTGACCTTCTTGTTGATTAACCCACTGGTGCATAATGGTGGTTACTTCGTGGAGCTGCTGAATGGGTTTTCTCGGTTCAGTAGCATAGAGAATGCCGGTGACGAGGTATAACCTGGGGTCGTACATTGCGAAGTCATTTGACCGGGTGATAATAGTATCGCCAATCAGGTCAGCGGAGTTTTTGCCGACTATTTCCGCTGCTTTGAAAGTGCCCCGGGCGAGAACATCGCCGAAACCCTGCCGCAAAGATATTATATCGACCAGTTTTTGGAGAAATTCAGGACTGCCAATTTTAGATAGGGGAAGTCCGGTTTCCTTTTCGGTTAATATGCCTGCTTCATAACATTTGCCCAGCCATAAAATCATCGGCTCCATAACAAAGCTGTCCAGAGTATAATGATGACAGAGGTCGGCAGCATCTACTACGACTTCGTTCCATTTACCGTAATATTTGACGGCGGAGTTTTCATACATATCTCCGAAGTGACAGAAGAACTTGACCTGTCTGCCATCCGCCGTCTCATAGTATTGCCGGATACACCCGGCGATGCAGCCATAGCAAGCTTTTTGCTTGGTTTTTCCTTCGTGTATCCATTTATGCTTGCGTGACCCCTGTGCTTTTCTCAGCTGGAAAATATAGTCGGAAACTTTGCTCAGCCTTGCCGGGTCGGCGGCGGCCGGTCTTTTGTCGCCGATGACTGCAATTGCCTTTAAGTTTTTAGAGCCCATCACTGCCCCGAAACCGCTATCGCCGTGGGAGTCTTCATTACTCAGGATGCCGGCAAAGGAGACCAGGTTCTCACCGGCGACGCCGGTAGACAGCACCCTCACATCTTTGCCCAGTTCGTCTTGAATGATTTGCCGGGCTTCAGCGCCGTTCTTTCCCTTGAGGGCGGAAGCATCTTTTATTTCGGTTTTGCCATCGTGGATGAATAGATAAACGGGCTTATCTGATTTGCCTTGGACTGTGATGGCATCGTAGCCGGCGAATTTCATCCAGGCTCCCCAGCTTCCTCCGATATTACAGTAGGAAAACCATTGGGGGTCGGTCGCCGGCGATTTGCCGCAGACCTGCCACCTCGAGCCGGCCAGCCTGGGGAACCCCGCTAGTGGTCCGGTGGAAAATATCATCATATTTTCCGGGGCGAAAGCCTGAGTATTTGGAGGAACATTATCCCAGTAAAGCTTTGCGGCGAGGCCTCTGCCACCGATGAAACGGTCGACATATTCATCTGACGGAATGGTGTTCGTCTTACCTGTAGATAAATCTACTTTCAGAATTGCTCCGGAGTATCCCGCTTTACCCACTTTTCCTCCTTTTTTATTGTGCCCGAGGTCCATTCAGTTTTTAAGCCATTTCCGGACAAATGATAACCCGCTACTATTTTGTTGTCAAATTTTGTTTGAGCTTTCAGTATTCAATTCATAAATTGTAAATCAGTTTTCTCATTTATAGCTGACCGCTGATAGCTCGTCTCGTTGACAGGAATATATTTTCAGGCTAGACTTTGGTCTAACTCTCGCAACGCCTTTTATGTTGACCTGAGCCAGAAAGGTTGAAAATAAACAGACCGCCGCGCTTCTTCTACGGATGGATTATCGTCGGTATTGCCATCGCTGCTATGATTCTGGTGGCTGGCGTTAGACATTCCTTTGGCGTCTTCTTCCCGGCTATTCTCGATGAGTTCGGCCAGAACCGCGCCAGCACTGCCATAATGTTCTCTTTAAATATAGTTGTCTTTGGCTTATTATCTCCGGTCGCCGGCATTCTTGTCGACCGCTGGAAACCGAGGTTGGTTTTTCTTATCGGAATCGTCATCATGGGCCTGGCAACGGCGGCGTGTGGCTTTGCCCGTGAGTTATGGCACTTGTATTTGCTTTTCGGTGTTTTGATTCCGGTGGGAACTGCTTTCAGTTCCTGGCCTATTCTGGCTCCGGCTATAGCCAACTGGTTCGCCAGGAGGGTCGGGTTGGCGATGGGTTTGGGGCAGATGGGCGGCGGCCTCAGTTTCGTCTACGGTATGCTGGCTGAGTTAATCATATCGCAAATTGGCTGGCGCCAGGCTTACTTTACTCTAGCGGGCATATTGGTAGTGGTCTTATCGCCCCTGTGTCTGTTTTTCCATTACCGTCCTGAGAGCAAAGGTTTGAAGGCTTACGGAACTGTGGAAGAGTTGCCTGCCACAGATATTAAACTACAGCAAATAGCCGTCAAGAGCGAACCGACCTTGAGCTATGCTATCAGGAGATATGAATTGTGGCTTCTGGCGTTGACTCACTTTCTCTACTGGGGACTGGGCGTTTATCTGGTGTTAGCTCACCAGGTCAAGTTCACCGAGGACGTCGGTTACAGCAGCACGTTTGGCGCGGGTATCCTGGCACTATTCGGAATCTTCGTGGCTGCCGGACAGCTTTCCTCATCGATATCTGACAGAATCGGCCGGGAGGCGACGGTCGCTATTGCCGCGACTCTAGCTATTATCGGCTTAATTGCTTTGATTTCTGTCCGGGATACTTCTCAGCCGTGGCTGCTATATGTTTACGGTATCTGTTTCGGCTATGGGAGTGGACTTTACTCGCCGACTGCCTTCTCCGGTGCCGCCGATATATTTCACGGTCGTCACTTCGGCGCGATAGCCGGTATTCTTATTGCCGGGATGGGAATGGGTGGAGCTATCGGTCCCTGGTTAGGCGGCTATATTTATGATGTTTCCGGCAGTTATAAAGCGGCTTTCATTGTGGTAATGGTGGGTTTAGTCTTTGCCTGTTTCACTTACTTTATGGCTGCACCCAGAAAAGCTAAAATAAAATAACCAAATTCCAATAACCAAACAAAAGCTCCATTCCGACGAAAGTCGGAATTCAGAAGTCTCTAAAATCTTTACTGGATTCCGTTTTCCAACGGAATGGACTACCTATTTTAATTTCTCCCAGAGATATTGTATGCTAATGGGGTCGAGTTTTATGGGATAAAGGAGCGAAGAAATGAGTACCCTGGATAAGCTGTTGCAAGGCTCGATTGATATGCACGTGCACCACGGTCCCGATGCCCACATCCGACGGCGTTTGGATGCGTTAGAGACGGTGTCACAGGCAGAAGCCGCCGGAATGAGAGCCATCGTTCTCAAAAGTCATGATTATCCCACAGCACCAATAGCTTATTTGGTAAGCCAGCAAGTCCACAATATCACTGTCTTTGGCAGTATCAGCCTTGATTTTGGTGTCGGCGGCTTAAATCCGGCAGCAGTTGAAATCTCAGCTATGTTAGGCGCCAAGGTAGTCTGGATGCCGACTCTTTCCTCGGCAAACGACCATCAGAAACTCCGCCTCAGCGGTGAAGGCATTAAGATTGTTGATGAAAAAGGGAAGATTTTACCGGTGGTTCAGCAAATTCTGGACATCGTGAAAAAATATGATATGGTGCTAGCCACCGGTCATGTCTCTGCACAGGAAGCATTTGCTCTGGTTGACGAAGCTAGAGAGAAAGGAATCACCAAGATAATAGCTACCCACCCTTTGACGAAGATGGTCGGTGCCACGCTTAGTAATGAGGAACAGCAGCAAATGGTCAAGAAAGGGGCTTATATCGAACACTGTTTTGTCGATACTATGCCGCTCGGAGAAAGGCTCGACCCTATGAAAATAACCGAGTCGGTTAGAGCGGTGGGAGCGGAACATTGTATCTTAACTACAGACTTCGGTCAAAACCATAACCCTCCGCCAGCCGAGGGAATGAGAATGATGATTGCCACTATGCTAAGATGTAAACTGGCTGTGGAAGAAATAGAGTTTATGGTAAAGAGCAATCCTGCCAAATTGCTGGGTCTGACGTGATACCCATAACTGTCATTCCAGCGAAGGCTGGAATCCAGGAGGGGTGTGGTGTCCAGGTTAAGCTCGCGACCGGAATTAAGATAGAGGAGGCAAATTATGAAGGGACAGAAATCAAAAGTATCTTTAGAAGTTTATCAGCCTGCCGGGACTCCTGAAGCGATTCAACGCCATGCCCCTCGCCTGACTAACCTGAAGGGTAAGACCATTTGTGAGCTGTCCGACCGTGTCTGGGAAGACTTCCGGACCTTCCCCGAAATCAGGAAGCAACTGCAAAAGCGGTTCCCCGATATGAAGATCATTCCTTACACCGAATTCCCAGGGACGTATCTTGTTAGTGCTGAGACCCTCTCCAAGATAGTAAAAGACAAAGGGTGCGATGGTGCGATTGTTGGTAATGCGGCCTGAGGGTCGTGCTCAGCCGAAAGCGGCCGTGCTGCCGCTATAGTCGAGAAGATAGGCATCCCCACGGTGATGGTTACCCGCGAAGGCGGATTTTCTAATGTAGTGGAGAATTCATTTGCCGCCGGCGGACTTCCTGCCGAGGCATCTCAGGTCGTATTCCCGGTAGAGATGTTTGTGCCCAACAGCAACTTGACCCCTATCGAGGATAGATTGGACGAGCTGGTTGCCGGACTTACCAATTGGAAGCCCCAAAAAGGAGCTAAAGAAGAGGTTATTCCGCCGCGGATTACAGTCGAAGGTAAAGACTACGAAGAAGCCGTTGCCAATGTTAACAAGCTATTTTTGAGAAATCTATGGAGCGATGGACTACCGTTGATGCCGCCCACCGAAAAACGGGTCAAATGGATTTTGACAGGCACAGATTTATCTGCGGACAAAGTTGTGATGAAAATCCGCCCCAGAGGTAGAATTGCCACGGTAGAAACAGTTGCGGTCAATCTGGCGATGGCTGGCGGACGACCGGAATATATGCCCGTCCTGCTCGCCGCTCTGGCGGCTATCGGCGATGCTCCTTTCAGCCATGAGCTTATGAACGCCACTACCTGTAACGTATGCCCGGTGGTTATCATAAACGGACCTGTTGCCAGACAAATTCGCCTTAGTTCGGGCTATGGTTGTCTGGGACCCGACCCGCTTCACCCCGCCGGTGCTTCTATCGGACGTGCCATCAGACTGCTGTTACAGAACGTGGGGGGAGCTATTCCCGGAACGGGAACAATGTCCATACACGGTGGGCCGGCCCGGTTCACTAACGTCGTCTTCGCTGAAGATGAGGAAGGACTTCCTTCCGATTGGCCGCAACTAAGCGTCGAACAGGGCTTCCCGGCGGGTAGCAATACCGTCACTGCCTATGCCGTGTCTGGCGTCGTTAATGTTCCCGGTGGAGAAGTCGGTGACAAAGAGACGGCTCTGGCTACTCTAAACCGGGCGGCCGGGGCAATGGCAGTTCCGAATGGAAATTATTGGATACAGCCTTACAATCCGGAAGGAGCGGCTGGAATCTTTATTATGGCGAGAGGCTCTGCTCAGGGATTGTCTAAATCCGATTGGTCTAAAGAAAAAGTCAAGACTTATTTGTGGGAGAATTCAAAAATCCCGTCGTCTAAACTGGGACCTGCCGTTTCTGCCTGGTGGGTACCGGGCAAGCGAATCGCCCGGGACCCGATGCCCATAACGATGAGTCCTAAAGGAATAAAGATCGTGGTTGCCGGTGGATTACAGTCAGGCCATATGGTGTGGCTGCAGGTCGGCTGTTGTCCGCAGAAATTAACCAGTGCACCGATACAACTACCGCCGAACTGGGACGAGCTGTTGAAGCAGGCTGAAGATGACCTGGGTTCGATATAAAATACTACAAATAATCGATAACGAAGGAGAGAATGATGCCTAATTCTAAAATCGTAAAAGTCTTGCAGTTAGCCTGGTATGGAGACACTGAGTTTACTCTTGAACTGCCGACTTCCTGGGATGTGGCTGTCTGTCCGATGCGTGGCTGTGACCGACCGCGGCTCACTCCGTCTCAGATGAAAAAGGCATTTTCGAATCCTATCGGTTCGCCAACCATAAGAGAGCTTGCCAAAGGTAAAAAAGAAGTAGTAATAATTTTCGATGACACTACTCGACCTACGCCCATAGCTGAGATTGTGCCTTATGTCCTTGAGGAACTGGCGGCTGGCGGTATTACGGATGGGCATATCAGGTTCATCGTCGCTCTTGGAGCACACCGGGGACTTACGCGCGTGGACTTCGTCAAGAAATTGGGCGAAGCTGTTTTAAATAGGTTCCCGGTTTACAATCACAATCCTTATGAGAATTGTACATTCGTAGGTAAAACCAGCCGGGGAACGAACGTTTCTATCAACAGCGAAGTGATGGCCTGCGATTTGAAGATAGGTATCGGGTGTATTGTTCCCCACGCCGCAGCCTCCTTTGGTGGTGGCGGCAAAATTGTCTTGCCCGGTGTGGCTTCTATGGATACCATTGCCGCCAACCATTCTTTGGCATCGAGGGCACACCAGAAGGGAAGAAGTGGTTCGATGACCTATGGCAATGGATTCGAAGAAAATGAGCTGAGATTGGATATTGCCGAAGCCGCAAAGATGGCCGGTCTGGATATAAAGGTGGATGCAATAATCAATGCTAAACGAGAAATAAGTGCCTTATTTGTCGGAGAACCATTGGCGGAGCATCTGGAAGGGGTTAAGCTTGCAAAAGAAGTCTATATTACCGAGCCTGTGAGTGATATGGATATCGTTATTGCCAATGCCTATGCAAAGAGCACAGAGCCATTTCATGCCTCTCCTCTTGGAGTACGGATGCTCGGCGAAGCCGGTGGAGACATGGTTTTGATAATCAACGCTCCGGATGGACTCATCACCCATTATCTTGGTGGTAGCTGGGGAAAGAATATCGGCGGCCGGTACTGGCAGCGGCGCTCCCACCTGCTCTCCCGTGTTAAGAAGCTCATTCTGGTAACCGAGTATATTGATCTAGCCCAGGCCGACCGTATTGCTCCGTTGGACTCGATTATCTGGGCGAAGACATGGAATGAAGCGCTTAAACACCTGACTAAGGACTATCCCGGAAAAGCTAAAGTCGCCGTAATCCCGGACGGGACGATTCAATATTTGCCGGGAGGATAATCCTTTAAGCGGCCCTTTTCTGGATTTTGAAAGGGAACCATTTAATTATTTTATCGAAGATACCGGGATAGGAAATTATTACCGAGAAGAACTTCGAGTTTTCCTCCGACGGAGCAGGGGATATGTTTGCCCAGACGCTCTCCTTTAAGAGACCTGGAAGGGCCGGTTTTTGAACGCTGGCCTCTGCGGCAATAAAGACGGTATCGCCGCCAGTTAGGCCAAATTCACTCAGGGAGACGACATAGTTGTCTGATGTAACGCCGTTTAATCCTTCGTGTTTGAATGGGAATGC
The DNA here is from genome assembly GCA_043804635.1 of Chloroflexota bacterium. GTDB lineage: Bacteria > Chloroflexota > Dehalococcoidia > Dehalococcoidales > UBA2162 > JAZDIU01. Next base: position 21,702 of record JAZDIU010000051.1, on the reverse strand, counting down.
CCCCAACAGGCTGACATTCGGGGCACTGCTGCCTATATAAAGGTGCGTATCGTTTATAGTCCAGCCGTTGATAGTATTATAAGTTACTTTAAGATTATCGCCTTCCAGTACTGCTGTCAGGCTTCCGGTTTCGATGTCTTGTTTTCCTAGCTGCATTTTCGCATCGACCAGAGTCATTTGTGCGGCGGTAGGATTAATTGCTGCGGCTGAAATAACCGCCGCTATAAGCATAAGCACTAAAGTTAATATCACCCGTTTTACCATTGTCCTACTCACCTCCACCCCTGGGCAACTGCCATAATCATCTAATCTTATTGACACTCATAAGCATTCGTGTCATAATAATCACCAGAAGGGCAACAAAACTGGTCACCACACTCAGTTTAATGTTTCCTTCTCAAGGGTAATCTCTACACAGGGGTTACCCCTTTTTATTAATGTATAACAGCCACAAATAGAGCGCAATTACCTAAGGGTCAAATTTAACCAGTCAAAATGGGTCACTTACACGGTAAGAATGGAGAATAGTGTCGGGCATAACGGTTGCTTAGGAATTCGTTTCTTGTTAGGTTAACGTAGGAAAATCTGAGGGGGCGAAGACACTCTCAGATAAAAGCTCTTCCCCTTCACCTTTTCAAAGGTGAAGGGGAGTCAGGGTATAGGGTTCGTTACTAATCAAAGAGATTTTGAGCTTTATACCGTGGCATTTAGAAAATAAATCTAATAAGAATTGGTTTTCCTGCCTATCAAGAAACTCAATACAATCAGCAGGATGATACCGGCACCGGCCAGGTAAGTCATCCACGCAGATAAAGTCAATTCGGGTTCACCGTTAGGTAGAGTAAACATTAAGCCCGTAGAGAAAGACCTGGTTTCAGACCAGTCGCTTTCGTTAGAGGCGCCGTCGACGGTTTTAACTCTCCAGTAGTATGGATTCTCTTTAGTTACGGCTTCTAATTCGCCCTCGGGTACTGTAAATTCGTTCTGTTTCAGGCCGTCCTGTTCCAGAATTACTGAAGCGAAGTTCTCATTTTTGGAAACCTGAAGCATGTAGGTAACTCCGCTGATATCGGTAATGCCTTTCCAATGGAAAACCACCGGCTCTTTTGATTTCTTGCCGGAATCCGGTTTAAGTAACAAGGGTGATGATGGTGCTTCTTTCTCAATAAACAAATCGAACTGTCTTGTATTTTCACCATCGGTCACGATTAGTGTGTGGTGACCCGCTGGTGATGGTGGAAGGGTAAAGTCGATTGAGAAAGCGCCCTGAGCGGTGGTTTTTGCCGTCCCCATCGGTTGTTGTATAGTGGCTCTGGTAATGGTAACGGTTACGTTGGGTTTAAAGCCGACCCCGCTGATAGTAAGTTGCATACCAACGTGTCCCGGCGATGCTTCGCTTGTAGTCTGACTGATAGTTGCTGCCAGGGCTGAACTGAACTTGGCACTTGCCGTTTGGCTGCCGATAGTAGCTTCTACCCCATAACTGCCCGGCAGACACGCTGGCACCTCGAAAGTGGCACTGAAACTGCCCTGAGAGCCGGTACTAACCGATGATGGCACGAGGGAAACCGGCGTTCCGTTGAATTTAATTGTAACTGGCTGATTAGCCGCAAATCCGGCGCCGTCGACTTTAATCATCGTGCCGGAAGGTCCGGTATCAGGGGTAATGCTTAGTTTCTGGGTCACGGCGAAGGAAACGGTGTCTCCGTTGTTGCTGTTATCGCGGATATCGATAAGGTGTGTTCCGCCCGCCGCCTCCGGAACAGTGAAACTGGCGGTGAAAGCACCTGCCGCATCTGTGGTCGCAGTTGTCTGAAGCGGCGCCCCGTCGAAATCGATTGTAATCGTTGCTTTCTTATCGAAACCTGAACCTTTAACCGTGACTGCTCCACCGACGGTTGCCGAGAGGGGGCTAACGCTCAAGCTTTGAGAGATTATGAACTCTTTACCTAGAGAAGTATTATTGGCGTCTTTACCGGTTATAGTATGGGTTCCCTGAGAACCGGATGGTATGGTAATGGCGAAGCCGGTAAAAGAGCCTGTGGTGTCGGTAGTCACACTCCCGACGCTGGAGCCATCGAACAGAATTGATACGCTCGAACTGGGTTTAAATCCGGCACCACTGACCGTAATCTGGTCGCCGACGCGTCCTGATGTTTGGCTAATAGAAATTGTTGGTTGTTGTATTTCGAAGGTAACGCCGAGAGAAGCACCGGTGGAGTCTTGCCCGGTTATCACATGACTGCCTTTAGAACTGCCTGGTATGGTAATCGTGAAGTTAGTGAAGGCTCCGGCGATATCGGTAGTGGCTGCCCCGAGACTGGTACTATCGAACAGGATAGACACGCTGGAACTCGCCCTGAACCCAGAGCCGCTGACTGTAATCTGGTCGCCGACATTTCCGGAAGACTTACTGAGTGTTATCACCGCTTGCTGGGTGCTAAAGGTGACGGCCGGGGAGGAACCAGTATCATCTCTCCCGGTTATGGCATGTGACCCGCTGGCAGTTGATGGGATAGTAATCGAAAGGTTAGTGAAACTACCAATGCTGTTGGTAATGACGTTACCGATATTACTCGTGTCGAAGACAATGGATATAATCGAGCTGGCTTGGAATCCTGTACCGCTAACCAATATTTGACTTCCGGGACGGGCCGATGACGGATTTAATGTTATAGTCGGTGTTATAGTAAAGCTCTGACTAGCTGTGGCGTTAGATGTTGTGGTTGTGGTAATGGTATATTGTCCTCTCGGATAGGTTGGGACCGTTATATTTATCGTTAATTCGCCTGAAGTATTTATTGCCCCGGCACCCGCGGCCAGCCCGGCGAACTGGATTGTATAATTGTCGCCCGCCGGGAAACTGGAACCAGTAACAGTGACTGTCGTGCCCACCGTCCCGCTGGTCGGATTCAATGTTATCGCACCGGCAGCAACAACCGGAGAAGCCGGTATTCCTAGAAGTAAGATTAATCCTGCTATTAAACTAAGCCATCTCCTGGCATATCCAATTATCTTCATCCGCTTCCCCTTTCCCCGTTTTTTTCCGGCACTGTTAAGCCTTAAAGGGGATTCCTTGCTGAAAAGCGTAATAGTGCAGGGCCGCCGGGTTAGACATTCCGAGTTTACGCATCATATTAGCCCGGTGAGCTTCGACTGTCCTCCGGCTGATGCTAAGCTGTTGAGCGATTTCAGCGCACGTACTCCCCTGCGCCGAAAGCTCCAGTATCTGCTGCTCGCGAGACGTCAGTCTGCTATATATATATGAAGAGTTGCTCCCTGTCAGACTTTGTAAGTAAGGCTGTTCTGACAATACCGCCGAGAGATATCTGTTCCCGGCAGCAACTTCGCGGATGGCTTTTACCAACTCGTCCGAAGGTGACTCTTTGAGAACGTAGCCTCTGACCCCGGCACGCAGCGCTTCCAGAACGTGGTGCTCGCTGCCGAGCATGGAAAAGATAACTATAGCGGTTGTGGTTGAGCTTCTGTTGAGTTGGCGGGCGACCTCGATGCCGCTTATGCCCTTCATCATAAGGTCGAGAACGATAACTCTTGGGCTGAGTTCTGCTACCATTCTCAATGCTTCCAGACCGTCTCCAGCTTCTCCAATCACTTGTATATCCGGCTCTGCTTCCAACAATGCTCGCAAGCCCTGTCTGATTACCGGGTGGTCGTCAACCAGCATCACGCTTATCATTTTACGTTCTCCTGCATATACATTCCGTACACAGCGCACCCGGGAAGCGTGCGCTATAGCGGTTAGACGTATTCCAAGTTAACATTACTTTAAGTATAAGGGCTATGCAGGCATAGTTATATCCGTGAAATTACTTAAAAATGGGTGTGTTAGAGCGAAGTTTTTACATGGGACTAGCGAAAGTAGCACGATATCAGGTTTTCTCTGAAAGGTAGCCGTTTGCTGAAAGCTATTGCGGAGATTCTGGTGCCACTATCCCTTTCTGTATGGCGTAGCTAACCAGTTCGTGTTGATTCCGCAGACCGAGCTTACGCATCAGGCTGGCACGCTGGGATTCTACGGTCCGCCGGCTGACAAAAAGCTGCTTGGCGATTTCCGCACAGGTCTTTCCCTGTGCTGATGCGTACAGAACTTCGCGCTCGCGCCGGGTTAATGTATGGAGGGGGTCCGGTTCGCTTGTCTCAGCGATTTGTAGGAAACCATCGATAGTCCTGTCCAATATTCCTGAGCTAAGGTAACGATGTCCGGCGGCTACCTCACGGACGGCTTTTATCAGTTCGTCTGAGGGCGATTCTTTTAAAATGTAGCCTCTGGCTCCGGCACGCAGGGCTTCCAGGACGTGGTGTTCGCTGCCGAGCATAGAAAATATGACAATCGCACTGTTTGTTGAATTTTTGCTGAGTTGTCTGGTGACCTCTATGCCGCTGATTCCCTTCATCATCATGTCAAGAACGATGACGTTGGGGCTAAGCTCCTCCGCCATCCTGAGTGCTTCCAGTCCCTCGGTTGCCTCGCCAACCACTTTTATTTCCGTTTCTGTTTCCAGCAGCGCCCGTAAGCCCTGTCTGATTACCGGATGGTCGTCGACGAGCATTACGGTTATCATCGGGTTTGTCTCCTGCGCTTGGAAGCTGGGAATGCGGCATTGATTACGGTCCCAGCACCCGGAGCACTTTCGATAGTCAGCTTGCCCGAAGCGAAGTAAGCCGTCTTTTGCATATTGGTTAGTCCTGGAGCGTTCTTAACAGCTTGCGGGTCGAAGCCGGTGCCATGGTCTTTTATCTGCACTAGTATCTCACCGCTTGTGTTCCATAATTTAACGGTAGCCTCCTCGACACTGGCGTGAAGGTCTACATTGGTCAACGCTTCCTGAAGAATGTTGATGAGTGCCTGGCTTACCCCTAACGGTATAGTAATGGATTCCGCCAGCCCCATATGCTGAAATTTGATGTGCGATAGGGTCGGTTTGCGCTTCTTTCCGTTTGGAGAACGGGATTCTGGCTCTAAACCAGACTGGCTCAAAGTTTGTTGCAATTGCCGGGCTTCTGTCTGCAATTCGGTGACGAGCGGTTGTGTCTCTTTTAAAAGATGGCTATATTTTTCAGGAGAGGTAGCTACTCTCTCCATAATCAGCTTCAGTGCTGTTAGAGGCTGGCCTATCGAGTCGTGTACCCGGCGAGCCAGTTTCTCTCCCTCCGTATAATCATTATCATCGATACATTCCGTAGTCGGAAAGAGAGTGGGCACCTTCATCCGTTCAGGCATTCATTCTCCTTTTACGTGATTGCTGATTATACTTAAGTATTTTAAAGAGTTTCTATGGCAAAGTCATAAAATGTCGGGGGAAAAAGTTACAAAAGTATGACATTTGAAAAACTCAAAAATCAAATCTCAAATCTTATCTCATAAATCTTCAATCATCCTTCCTTTTGAAATCTGCCTTTCAAGGATGATATTATTGAATAAGTGGAAGCGCAGAAGCGGGTGTTGATTGTTGATGATGAGCCGAAGATGCTGCGGTTTTCCCGCATTGCCTTGACCGCGGCCGGTTACTTGGTTATTACCACAACTAGCGGAGAAGACTCTCTGCGTTTAGCCCGGGAGGAGAAGCCCGATATTATGCTTCTCGATGTTCTAATGACTCCCCTGAGCGGGTTCGATGTCCTCGAAAAGCTGCGCACCTTTTCTCAGGTGCCGGTGATTGTCTTTACCGCCCGCAGTCTTATTGCCGAAGAAGCTATGAAGCTGGGAGCAAATGGCGTCCTTGCCAAGCCCTTCCGACCAGAAGAGCTGGTTAGGAAGGTCGGCGAAGTGTTGGGGAAGACCATCTGAAAGCTGATAGCTAATCGCTATCTCTTATCTACCGGCAAGCTGAAATAAAACGTCGACCCTTTATCCGGTTCCGATTCTACCCAGATTCGCCCGTTATGGGCTTCGACCAGGATACGGCATACCCTCAGCCCCAGCCCGATACCGGGAGTATTGGACTTATCATACATATTTAGCCGCTCGAAACTCTGGAAAAGCCGTGCCTGGTCTTTAGCTGGGATGCCGGTTCCCTGGTCGCGGACGCCGATGACTGTGCTGCCGTCGACGTGCCGAGCAAATATCCGGACTTCTCCACCCTTAGGCGAGTACTTGATGGCATTATCGACCAGATTATAAAGAATGCGCTCTAACCTGAGGGGGTCGGCGGATAACGGTGGTAGAGCCTCCGGAGTATCGACGATAATCCGGTGCAGGGGAGACTTATCGCATAGTTTGCCAGCCACTGTCTCGGCAATTTGGCGGATATCCGCTATTTCTTTACTTATGGTCAGCCGGTTGGACTGGTACCGGGATAGCTCCAGCAGGTTCTCCACGATTGCCGCCAGATAATCGGCGGAACTTACGGCATCGGCTAAAAGTTCGATTGACTCCGCTGCCGTAACGCCTTTTTCCACGGCAACACTCAGTGCCCCGATGATGATGGTCAACGGAGTCTTAAGCTCGTGGGAGACCATACCGATGAACTCATCCTTATTTTTTCTTGTCTTTTGCGTTCGGTGATGTCTCTTGAATAAAGCCTTAAGTTTTGACTCGAGGGCACCCGGGTGAACGTTTGCCCGTACCATTGGTTGCCGGCTTCGATTTCCCTTCTAAGGAAAGGCAGTTTTTCACTTTGTATTTTATTTGCCAGAGTTTTCCAGCCTGCTAGAAACGGGTGCTTATTCCCATGAATTCGCAAGTCGGGGAAGAGTGCCCTAGTTGCTGGATTCATGTATTTTATATTGCCCTCTGCATCGAGTTCCAGGATAGGGCTGGGGTTAAGTTCCGGGAACGAAGCCAGATGCGTTATTTTAGCTTCCGCCTGCTTACGGTCGGTGATGTCCTGGCAGGTGCCGAATCCGCCCAGCAATTTACCCTGTTCGTCGAACTCAAGCTCGGCTTTTTCACGAATCCATTTAATCTCGGCGCCGGTAATGATGCGGTGCTCGATATCGTAAGGCTCGCCGCACGTAGCGGCATTCCATTTTTCGTCCACGTATTTCCTGTCTTCAGGGTGCACGGCGGCAAGAAACGTGTCGTAAGTCAGCGGTGTTCCTTTCGAGATGCCGAAGATTCGGTAGCTCTCGTCCGACCATGTTAGTTCATTCTTCTGGACATCCAGGTGCCAGCTTCCGGTTTTTGCCACTGTTTGGGCACGATTCAGGTCATGGTGACTTTTCTCAAGCTCTTCTTCCATCTTCTTCCGTTCGGTGACATCCGTAGCTACGATGCGCAGTTGTTTTTTCTCTGGTAACTAAGTTACTTCTAATGATGCCCAGAAGGCAGAGCCATCTTTGCGGAGCATCTTGAGCTCGCACGTTTCCTTTTCTCTGGTAATCGCCTTTCGGCTACAGGTATGGAAGTGATCGGCGAATTCAGGGTCCACATATCTGGCGAACGGGGTGTGAAGCACTTTTTCGCGTTGTCTACCGATAAGAGTGCAAGCGGTCAGGTTGACCTGGGTAATCTGCTGGGTCCGCTCATTTATGGTGAAATAGCCAACAGGTGAATAGTCGAACAGGTCGGTGTAACGGTCTCTCGATTCTCTTAACTCTTCCTGGACGCTTATTAAATCGGCGTTCTGTCTGGCTAGCTCTACCTCGATGGAGTGTAATTTCTCGTTTTGTAGCTCAAGTTCCACCTTGTTTGTCTCTAGCTCATGAACGAGGTTGGCAAAATCATCGATGGTCATGCCTTTAAACCGTTCTTCCAGGTTCTTCCCAGTGATTTTTTCCGAACGCTTGCGTATTTCGCTCGGCTTCGATTTCCTTACCACTTGTTCCGCCCCTACTCTTCAGCTAATTTTAATCCTTCTCCCAACTTATCCGCCGGCTTTTAAAGAATTAATCTGGGTTTGTTTAATTGAGGAATCTGTATTGGGGTGAATATATTAAGTATACTATACTTCGTCAATATTATGGTGGTTGGCAATTAGCTGCCAGCGGTCAGCTTTCTACGGAAAATACTACAAATACATACCAATACTACCAATGTCTAATATTTCATTACCTCCCCTCCTGGATTCTGGCCTACGCCAGAATGACAGAAGAAACAAATAAAAAACAAAGGCGAAATGAAGCTAATAAATCTCGATTCAATAGCCTGAAAATTGAAACGAAGCAACGTAATAGGTGGTTGAATTGAGCGTAGTTGTTTTCACTTTCATTATAAGTAATCGTTTTACTTTTATGAACGTCTATTTACTCTATTTTTAAGGTGCTCCCGTGCGTTTCCCTTGAAGTGCTGTTATCCTTCAACTACGTTCAGGATCAATAATAGCACATAAGTTCTATACTTGTCAAGGAAGTTTTGTCGCTTTAGTTAGGTTGAAGGCAACCTATCCCCAAACTCTTCCCGGGAACATTAGCTATAAGCGAAAGCACCGCCTTTAACAAAAGCCTTATTGCACAATAATAATATTGCACTATAATTATAATAATGTAAGTAAATAAGAAGGAAGAATATGAGTCCAGGCATAAAGTCAAAGTTCAACCTCAAGGGGAAAGTGGCACTGGTGACGGGTGGGAGCCGGGGAATCGGGCGGGCGATTGCTTTAGGACTGGCTGAGGCAGGTGCCGATATTATCCTGGCAAGCCGCAAACTACCCGACCTCGAAGCGGTGGCTAGTGAAATAACCCAGAAGGGACGGAAGGCGTTACCCGTACCGGCGAATTTACGCCAGCTTCCTGATATCGAGGCACTGGTAAAAAGGGCGGTAGATGAGTTAGGGCATATAGATATCCTGGTTAATAACGCCGCTACTAATCCTGTCTTCGGCTCAGTGCTGGATGTCGAGGAAAAAGCCTGGGATGTAACACTGGAATTGAACCTTAAAGGTTATTTCTTTACGGCACAGTCGGTAGCTAAACTAATGAGGAAACAGGGCGGTGGCAATATTGTGAACATCGCCTCGGTGGATGGTATCAGACCGCGGCTCGGGACCGGCATCTACGGCATCAGCAAAGCGGGCGTGCTTATGCTGACGCAGGTGCTGGCTCAGGAACTGGGGAAGTATCATATCAGGGTAAACGCTATCGCTCCGGGGGTCATCAAGACCCGCCTTTCTACAGCGTTGTGGGAAAATCCGGTAATCCGTGACACGACCCTGGATAGCAGTGCCCTCGGCCGTATCGGTGAAGTCGGGGATTTGGTGGGTGCGGCTCTGTACCTGGCTTCCGATGCTTCCGATTACGTAACGGGACAAACCATCGTCGTCGATGGCGGTTACTTTGGTTCGTTGGAGACTCTACGTCCGACGATCGCTGAACCAAAAGAATAGGAGATTAAAATGGCTGAAGAAAATTCGAATAAAGATAAGAAGCTTTTTGGTGGCTTTCAAATGAAAAAGAAGGCTACGGATAACGCCCGGGATGCTGCCCAGAGTGCGGCTAAGGCACAGGCTTCAGCGAAAGAGGCTAAGGAAGCTGCTAAAACAGCAACGAAAAAAGCTGATGAAGCCGATGCTCAAGCGGCGGCTGCTATTGAATCGGCGTTAAATGCCGCCATACAAACGGCCGTAGAAGCCGCCACCAAAGCCGAAGAAGCGGCTAGGACAGCCAGTAGAGCGGCTGAAGAGGCAGTTAAGAAATCTCAAGAGACTCACAATAAAGCTGTCCAGTCGATTCAAGAAATCAGTACTAAAACTATCCGGGTAGGCGAAGAAGCCAGCTCCAAAGCTACCAAAGCCGGTGAAGAAGCCAGTGCGAAGGCGATACAAGCTGCAGAAGCGGCAACGAAAGTTTCTAAGGAAGCGTCAGCCGAAGCGGCAAGAAAAGCCGACGAAGCGGTGGTAAAAACTACAAAGATTGCTCAAGATGCCGTGAAATCATCCAGCGATGTATCTAAAGAAGCGGTTAAAAAAGCGGAAGATGCTAGTGCTAAAGCTATCCAGTCTGCTCAGGAAGCTGTTAAGGTTTCCCGGGAAGTGACCGCCCAGGTGGTGAAAAAAGCCGATGAGGAGTTTGCCTCAGCCAAAGAGACGGCTAATACTGCGAAGCAAGTAGCTCAAGATGTTGCCGCAAAAGCCGAGGAAGCCGCCGTTAAAGCCACCGAATCCGCTAAAGATGCTAAAAATGCTGCCGAAGCTGCCAGAAAAAGAGCTGAAGAAGCGGATTTGTCAGCTAACAAAGCGGTCAAGGAGGCACTCAGGAAAGTCGAGGAGGCAATAGCCGCAATTACGAACGCCAGTAAGACAGTGCTTGAAAAAGCCGAGAAAGCCGCTGCAGGTGCTGCGGCCGCTGCCGAGAATGCAGTAAAGGCATCGCAGGACGCAGCCAAAAAATCTATGGAAGCCGCTGAATCGGCAACGAAAGCATCTACCAGTGCTACTCAGGCAGCTAATGAATCGGTCGTAGGTGCTCAGACGATGGCGAAAGAAGCCAGGCAGCAAGCCAGAGCGTCAACTCAAAAAGCTGACGAAGCCATTGCTAAAGCTGAATCGGCAATGAAAAAAGCGGAAGAGGCGGTAGAGATAGCTCGCGAGGCACCAACGAAAGCAACCAAAGCTGCTCAAGAAGCGTCTAGAGTGGCTGCCCGGGCAGCGGATGCTGCCGAAGCTGCCCGAACCTCTGCCGAGCAAGCGGCTAAAAAAGCGGAAGAAGTAACGTTTGCCAGGAACATTGCTGCTGATGCTGCGAAAAGAGAATAGTCACTTGTCTTGAAAGTGCCCTCCAGATAGGGACTGATTTAAGATTTACGATTAGATTCATGATTTCCGATTACGTAGTTGTTTTCGTTCAAATTAAGTAGTTTTACTAATTTTAGAAAACCAGCCCCTCTGCCATAATTTTCGCAGGGGGGTTAATGAAGAAGATATTTCTCCTTGCAATCGTATTGCTGGTCAGCATCTCTGTTATTTTTGGGCAGTCCGTAGCGGTCCAGGCAGCGCCGGCAGCACCCACCAACCTTATTGCTACCAAGATTAACGATAATAGAATCGACCTTGCCTGGCAAGATAATTCTTCAGGTGAAACCGGCTTTCATATCGATACTGCTACCGACCCTGCTTTCTCGGCTAACGGTACCCTAACCATTACGGTTGCGCCGAATGTTACCACCTATAGCGATACTACAGTATATGCCGGTGCAACTTTCTATTACCGGGTTACTTCATTCGATACCAGCGGTGATTCAGCACCATCTAATGTAGCCAACGTTTACATTGCGCCGCCGACTCAAGGCATTCCTGCGGCTCCAAGCGGACTCACGGCAACGGCGGTCAGTGCCATGCAGGTCAACCTCGCCTGGATTGACAATTCTACTAATCCTAGTGAAGTCGGTTTTTTAATCGAACGTGCTAAAGATAGTGGCTTTAGTTCCGAACCGGCATCGTTTACCGTAGGTCCGAATATAATGATTTATAGTGACCAAACGGTGGTCGGTGGGACAACTTATTACTATCGGGTGGAAAGTTTCAATGCGCTGGGTTCTTCCACGGAATCTAACTTAGCTACTTTGACTACTCCCGGTTCGGCGCCGTCAGCCCCGTCAGCACCAACCTCGTTAGCGGCAGTAGCGGCCAACTCTAACACAATAAATCTGACCTGGATAGATACTTCTATTACTGAAACAGAGTTCCGTTTGGTGAGGGCAACTGATAGTGCTTTCACTAATAACGTGACTTTTACGATTGCAGTGAATGTTACCAATTACACGGATAGTTCCGTAACTGAAAGTACCACATATTATTATTGTATTTTTGCGGTTAATGCTATCGGTTCTTCTCCAGCTTCTAATGCGGCTACAGTAGTAACGCCAGCAGGTGCGGCAGTGGCACCTTCCACTCCAACTACATTGGCGGCAACTGCTACCAGTGCCAACCGGGTGGATTTAACCTGGATGGATAGCTCCACGAACGAAGCTGGTTTTCGTATCGAGCGTGACATCAATTCTACCTTTACGTCTGCGTCCCCGGTAAAAGTAGAATTTCAGGTATTGGCTAACGTTATTACCTATGTGGATACCACTACTGTTGCCTCGACTACCTACTATTATCGCGTGTATGCCGTAAATACCGTGGGTATTTCCGGTTCTTCCAACGTAGTAAATGTAACCACACCGGCATCCTCGTCTGGTGGAGGTGGAGGTGGTGGTAGCGGTAGTTCATCTACGCAGGTAAGTCTTACCGGATTTAACGCCAGCAAGGTGCTAAAAGTCGATGCCGCCGGGACCGCTACCGATACCGTTCGTCTGACGGCTACGGATGCCAGCGTCAACATCGATGTTGCTGCCGGAACGAACCTTGTCGATTCGGCAGGAAGCCCGCTAAACACTATAACTCAAACAGTGATAGATACTTCAGCTTACCCGACGTCGGCCGACAAAGTCATTGTTATGGCGCGTGAATTCGGGCCTGACGGCGCTAAGTTCACCCCAGCATTGACCATCACCTTGAAATATGCCTCACAGAGCGTGAATGGGGTTAGTGAAAATACTCTCCAGATGGCTTTCTGGGATGGTTCAGCCTGGCAGCAGTTGGACAGCACTCTTAATACTACTGCTAAGACCGTCAGCGCTAAAGTCCAGCATTTCTCCAAGTTCTCTATCATTGGTAATGCGCAATCGGGCAGTAGCCAGGCGCCGCCGGTATCCCCGCCGCTCACTCCGGTTGAGCAGCCAGCGAATTTTAGTATATCCGATTTGAAGGTGTCGCCGGAGAGTTGTGAGCCCGGTGATACGGTTATAATATCTGCCACTGTTAGCAATAGCGGCAGCCGGGGGGATAAATATACTGTCAGCTTGAGCGTAAACGGAGTAGAAAAAGGCAGGAAAGAAGTAACTCTGGGTGGCGGAGGACGGCAGACAGTCGATTTTAGCACCAGCCAAGAAACCGCCGGTACTTACACTATCAATGTCAACGGGCTGCTTTCTTCATTTACAGTGGACAATGGCGTACCCGTTCCCGTTAAAGAACAGCCGACCACTTCATCGTTCCTTACCGACATCGGTCTCGGTTCAGACGAACTAAAGACTGCCCTGATTGCTTTTGGAGCGATTCTTTTGATTGGTCTGTTGATTATCGGTATTGCCAAATTGGGCAGGCGCTATTGACAAATACTACAAATACTACCGATGTCAAATACTACAAATAGTTCAATAAAAGACGCAACAGTGGAGTGTACCCTTTCAGGAATGAGGTGATAGACCTGGTGGAAAAAAGCTGGGGCGTGGTCAGAATAGTCTGTTTTGCAATAGGTGAGCTACTTCTTGGTTTATTTGGGTTGAGCCTCTTTTTCTCAGATCCGGGTCCGGGTGAGACCCTGTTAAGTCGGTTTGTAATAGCGGTTGTTCTTTATTTTACCGTGGGTCTAATCACTGGCTTTTTCAACCCCCGCGTGTGGCTGCTGGCGGGGTTGGTAAGCTGGGGAGGTGTGATGCTGGGTCTCGTTGGCTTAGCTAGAGGAAGACATTAGTCGCTCAATATTGATGGTGGTTCTATCGCTTAGTCCGTCACTCTTCAGTGGTTTTCTTGGCGCTTTCGTGTCAAAAAAATTTCTACCCAGAAAACGAGGCTAACTTTTATTAGAGTTTCAACCGCCGAGCGGACGAGAGAAAATTATCGTATAATGGGGAGAGTTGGCTCACCACGACTCAGCAGGAGGATAGCCGAATGGATGCAATGATAATTTACTGGTCGAAGACCGGCAACACGGAAAAAGTAGCACTGGCTATCCAGGATGGTCTGAAAGAGTCTGGAGTCAATGTCTTTTTAAAGAAGGTAGAAGAGGCAGGAGACGTAGACTTTTTCTCTTTCGACCTTGTGTGTATCGGCTTTCCGTCATATCAATGGAGGCTGCCTAAACCGATGGATGAATTCCTGAATAGCCGTTTTGCAGAATATCGCAAACAGGGGCGAGTCAAGGTAGCAGCTCCGGTAGTGCCAGGAAAGAACGCCTTAATCTTTTGTACTTATTCCGGTCCACATACGGGCATTCGAGAGGCGACTCCGGCAGTTCTAATTGCGGGCCAGTTCTTTGAGCACCTGGGTTTCAAAATTCTGGGAGAATGGTGTGTAGTTGGTGAGTTCCACGGGATAGATGATGCCAGCACCAAAGGAAGGCTGGGAGACATACGCGGCCGGCCTAACAGGGACGATTTAGATAAAATAAAACGCGATGTGATTAGTCTGGTCGGCGCGATAAAAGCCGGGACGTAATAATCTGGCGTTAACCAGACTACTTTTGGGACTCTCACCAGCACGTTAACGAATTAAGGAACAACTTTTTCAAATCGTCAGGGGTGAACGGTCTGGGAGACAGACTGATAACACGCTGCTGGGGTAGTGTTCCCTGCACAAGCTTGTCTGCATCGGCTTCTTTATAACCGACTGCGGCCAGTCCGTTGGGCATACCCGTTTTCTTCATTAGAGCGATAATTGCCTGAGCAAGAATTTCCCCGGCATTCTCTTCCTTAGCCCGTGAGACATCGACACCCATAAGCCTGGCTGCCTCAAGGTGCCGTGCGGGATTAGCCGGTGCCGTGAAACGGAATACGGCGGGCGCGTTCAAAATTACCGCCATACCATGCGGTACTATCGGGTGGTCTTTAGGATAACCTTCGGGAATGTAGCTCCTCACCATTCCGGAAACAGGGTAAGACATTCCGTGCGGTAAGTGACAGCCGGCGTTCCCGAATCCGATGCCGGCAAAGCTGGCGGCGAGTAACATCTGGCTGCGGGCTTCGTCATCACCAGAGCCTGTCGCCACTTTGACGATATTCCGGGTCACCATCTCGATAGCTTTTAACGCCCAGATATCGCTGATAGGATTAGCTCCTTGATAAGTCGGCCTGAGTTTTGGGCTAGTGGGTGCTTGTCGTTGGTTAAAAGGAATCGCCGTGTAAGACTCCAGGGCGTGGACCAGAATATCGAAGCCAGTACTGGCCGCAGCCATTTTTGGTAACGTTCTTGTATTATTCGGGTCGACTATGCCCAAGACCGGGCGCAAGAACCTGTGGGAAAAGCCTGTCTTAGCGTGCATTTCCAGGAAATCGAAGATGGCAACTCCCGTAGTTTCACTGCCGGTGCCGGCTGTAGTGGGGATGCAAATCATTGGTTTCAAAGGACCTGGGACTGGCGTCCCTTTTCCCACCGGTGCGTTGACATAGGTAAAAAAGTCTGCCGGATAGGTGGAAAAGAGATTAGCCACCTTTACGGTATCCATACTGGAGCCGCCGCCAACACCGACGAACCCATCGAATTTGCCTTTTTGGGCAAAGGCGATGGCTTCCTTTAAGGAAACGTCGGTAGGTTCGACACGGGCATTGCTGTAAAGGACAGACTCCAAGCCCTCGTCTTTCAATGCTTTCAGGGTGACTTTAACCGGCTCCTTACCAGCGAGGTTGGGGTCGGTGACTATCAGCACTTTTTTAGCGCCGAGTTCCTTCATATCGAAACCCACTTCACGCGTGGCGCCGAAACCATATTTGAGATTGCTCGAGCCGACGTTAATCACTGATTCGAAAGCCATTGTTGTTGCTCCTTTCTGTATCAGACAGTTATCGGTGGAACGTAGTTTGCATTATAGCATATTTATTTTCCCTTCGATTATCGGAAGAACGTGTAATTCGGCTATAATTAACCTTTATGAAATGGTATGACATTGTTGCTCCTGTTTACGATAGAGCTATTCGCAGAACATACCTGCCTTACAGTCGAATAGCAGTTCAGGCACTTCACCTTCAACCTGGTAAAACCGTTCTGGATATCGGCTGCGGGACGGGATTGAACTTCGAGCTAATCCTGAATTCGATTGGAACCAGCGGCACACTAATCGGCATCGACTCATCGGTGAAAATGCTTGCACGAGCGCGTAAGAAAGTAGAACAGCAAGGCTGGAAGAATGTTCACCTTTTTCAACAAGATGCTCGTAAGCTAGATGATAGCGATTTTAAATCTCTTACCGTGAGCAGAATATCAATCGATAGTATTATATGCACACTCGGATTCTCGGTATTCCCTGATTGGCAAGCGGTTTTTGAGAGGTCGTTCGACTTACTGAAAAACGGCGGGCGCTATTGTATTATGGACATTTACAATAACGAGGTTACCTTGAGAACCCGGATAGTTAATATTTTGGCGAAAGCCGATAATTCTCGCCGGGTCTGGGAACCTCTCAGGAAGAGATGCGATGAATACAATGAGGCGAGGTATCCTTCATCGCATGGCGACACTGTGGTTATTGCATCTGGAACTAAAAGATGAAGAAGTAATATATTGAGTAATAGAAGCTAAGATTCCTGTCACTTTGGTATAGAGTGGCGTATAATATTCTCATCATTCAAATACAAAGATTCTGCTTTGGGAAAGAACAGTGAAGACCAGCGATTTCGATTATCAATTACCTCAAGAGCTTATCGCTCAGACTCCTCTAGAGCCGAGAGACCAGTCCAGGCTACTGGTTATAAACCGCCGGGACAGTTCACTAGAGCACCATAAGTTTATTGAATTGGTGGATTATTTAGAGTCGGGAGATGTTTTAGTACTTAATAACAGCCAGGTTATGCCATCTCGTCTCAGAGGGAAAAGAGCCGATAGTCAGGACTCCGTAGAACTTCTTCTGTTACGACAGCTCACACCGAATGTCTGGGAGACACTGGTCAAATGCGATAAACGTGTTAATATTGGCACTCGAATCGAGATAACTGGTAATCCTTCGAACAATGGTAAACAGAATTCCATCTTCATAGGCGAAGTCACCGGCTTTACTAAGAAAGGGGGCAAAAGAATAATCAGCTTTCCGGATGGAGCGGATTTGCTAGAACTAGGTGAAATTCCGTTGCCGCCATACATTCGCATCCCATTGAAAGACCCAGAGCGGTATCAAACAGTCTATGCCAGTATGTTAGGCAGTGCCGCCGCACCGACGGCCGGGCTTCACTTTACCAATGAACTAATCGATAAGATAAAGAGCAAGGGAGTCCACTGTACCTTTGTCACTCTTCATATCGGGCTCGATACCTTCCGGCCGGTCCGAGTAAATAATTCAGATAAGCACCCGATACACCAAGAATACGGCATAATTGGTCGGGAAGCAGCAGCCCAGTTATCGCAAGCTAGGCGGGACGGACGACGCATAATTTCTGTCGGCACGAGTACAACCAGGTTGCTAGAGGCGGCAGCTCAAGCGAGCGACCTACTCGGCTTAAAGCCATTCGAGGGCTGGGTAAGCCTGTTTATCTTACCGGGATACCGGTTCCAGATGGTCGACGGTCTTATAACCAATTTCCACTTGCCGCGGTCGACTCTTTTGATGATGGTTACTGCCTTTGCCGGCAGAGAAATGATAACCAGAGCTTATTGTGAAGCTATGGAACAGACGTATCGTTTTTATAGCTTTGGCGATGCAATGTTTATCATTTGAGAAAATTTGGTGCGTTTTAAATTAAAAATATGAAGGTAGTCTTACATATATGCTGCGGGGTGTGCGCTACTACGGTGGCCGAGAGACTGGCTGAAGAAGGTCACCAGGTTTTGGGCTTATTCTATAATCCGAATATTTACCCATCTCAAGAGTATTATAGAAGGCTGGAAGAAACTCTCAAAGTAGCCAGTAATTTGAATTTCAAATTGGAAGCTCTCCCTTATAAACCAGAGGAATGGTTCAAAGAAGTCGCCGGTCTGGAAAACGAACCTGAAGGTGGTAAAAGGTGTCAAGTTTGTTTCAGACACCGGTTAAAGAAGACGTACCTGTATATGAAAGGCTGCGGGTCGGAGGCTTTTACCACCACTTTGACATTAAGTCCCCACAAATCGGCATCGGTAATTAATCAAACAGGCTTGGAGATTGGGGGGGAGATGTTCCTGGCGAGAGATTTCAAGAAAAAGGATGGATTTAAGAGAGCTAACGAACTGGGTGACAGGTTCGGCATTTACCGGCAGCATTATTGTGGCTGCTTATATAGCATGCCTAAAGATAAATAGAGCATCGAATTCGAGTGTAACGTGCTATACTATTTACGAATTTTGCATTGGTCGTTGTCAGGGAGGATGTAGTTGACACACGCAAGAGTTATAGTTAATCCGATGGCTGGTGCCGGGCGGACTGCTAGGCAATGGCCGAGGATAATGACTAAGCTGAGAAGTATTGGATTAGGTTTTGAATCCGATTTAACCGAGGCACCGGGGCATGCAATCGAGCTTGCCAGGTCGGCAGCTAAAAAGGGCTATGAGTTTGTGGTCTCCGTAGGCGGCGATGGCACGTTAAATGAAATTGTGAATGGTTTGCACGAATCCGGCGGTCTTAGAGATATTACGCTGGGTATCATAAACACGGGAACAGGTGCCGATTATATTCGCACCATCGGCATACCGCGTCACTATGAACAAGCCTGCCAGTGTCTGGTGAAGCCGGGGAAACTTGTAGTCGACCTTGGAGTCGTGGAGTATATGAAAAATGGAGGGATGGTTAAGCGACTATTCGTCAACTTTGCCGGTATCGGTTTCGATGCCGAAATAGTTAAAGCCACTAACCTGAAATTCAAAGCCTTGGGCAGTATTTCTTCCTATCTCCTGGGAGTTTTGACAACGTTCTTGAGCTACAGGAATAGAGAAGTGTCTTTAAAGCTGGACGGCAGAGCAAGAAACGGGAAGGTCTGCACGGTCGTTATGAGTCACGGCAAATATGGAGGCGGAGGTATGTTTGTTGCTCCGAATGCCGACCCTACGGATGGCCTTCTGGATGTTATGATAATAGATGAGATAAGCAAATTAGACCTTCTCCGCTCATTACCTCAAATTTACAAAGGCACCCATCTCACTCATCCGAGAGTCACCACGAAAAGAGCTAGAGAAGTGGAAATACGGCCGGCTCAAAAGATGTCAATTCAAGCCGACGGTGAGCTTTTAGGTGAGACTCCCGCTCACTTTTCAATACTGCCCGGTATGCTAACTATAGCTGTCTAATTAGCAGCAAGAATTTATTCTCTAAAATACCTTGAAAAAATTTAAAATTTTCTATGGGTGGTGGGTTGTCAGTGCCGTCTTTATCATTTCAGCATATACCTCCGGGATTGTTGTATATGGCTTAACCGCTCTCTTTGAACCGATAAGCAAGCAGTTTGGCTGGAGTTACACGCAAATTTCTCTCGCTGCCTCCATTCGAGGGTTGGAGACAAGCCTTTTGGCTCCCCTCGTCGGAGTGCTTATAGATCGCTGGGGTGCCCGAAAACTGGTTTTCGTCGGAGCTGCTATCACTGGTATCGGCCTGTTGTTTTTAAGTCGCACTAACTCTCTGCTGACATTATACGGAGCTTTCGTTCTAATTTCGGTAGGCATAAGTGCTTCCGGTGGTTTGATATTAACGACTATTGTAGGACACTGGTTTCGGAGAAAGCTGTCTCTGGCTATCAGCATCGCAGTTTGTGGTGGGGCTTTCGGAGGAATTCTGGTTCCTTTAGTAACCAGAATTATTGACGTATTCGAATGGCGAACGGCAATGGTTATCTTCGGTTTAGGTGCCTGGGTTATTATCTGGCCGCTATCGCTTTTGCTTCGACATAAACCTGAACAATACGGTTATCTGCCGGATGGCGATGTCAATGAAAAATCGATATCAATCGAAGATGCAATTCCAGTAAAAAGCGTTGGTATAGATATCGGAGTCAGGCAAGCTTTAAAGAGCCGGGCTTTTTGGCATATATCGCTGGGGTCGATGTGTCTCGGTCTGGTGGCTGCGGCAGTAGTAACCCACGTAATGCCTTATTTAAGTAGCATTGAGATTTCCAGGTCGATTTCTAGCCTTGTAGCGAGCGGTGTAGCCTTAGCCGGTATTCTCGGCCGGCTAAGCTTTGGTTGGCTCGGGGACAGGCACGATAAGAGATGGATAACGGTGATAGGATTTATCCTATCTATTTTAGGTTTGTTGTTTTTCATCTACGTTCCAAATGTCGGAACGTGGCTGATTGTGCCGTTCTTTATCTTTTTTGGCGTGGGTTGGGGTGGATGTATTCCTTTATTGCCGGCTCTGCTGGTAGAATATTACGGCAGGCTTAAATTAGGCTCCATTCTCGGTTTCTCTATGGGAATAATTTTGATAGGTAATATACTTGGACCCCCTCTGGCAGGATGGATGTATGATAACTTCGGTAGTTATCGGGGTGCCTGGTTTGCCTCGATTGTTATAACTATCATCGGTATCGCGGGTCTGGCATCTGCTCCGCCGGTTGATTACCTGAGGCGGGGTAAATTATAGTCTATCCTGTAGACCCTTCCGTTGAACAACATGCCGCCAACTGCCTCCTCTGGCTCGCATTTCTATTATCCTAGGGATATATCTCACCAGGACAAATAGCAACAACACTATGGTGTAGATTGCCAGTTCCCATTTGTGATAGAGCAACCAGCCAACAAATGGGAAGCAGATGAAAGCAAGACTGTAGCTAAGGGTAGGATTGCGAGTGAGCAGTAAACCAATTCCGAAAAGTGCCGCATAAAAAGGGATACCCCATGGCATCAGGTATATAAGAATACCGATGCAAGTGGCTCCTCCTTTACCGCCGCGAAAGTTTAGAAATAAAGGAAAGTTGTGGCCCAATACCGTGACTACTCCGGCTGAGAGTTGGACTATCTGAGGAACTCCAAGGTAATGGGCTAAGGCAACGGAGGCTGCTCCTTTGCCTATATCTGCCGCTAAGACCAGAAGGCCTTCGACAAGTCCTACGTTGTAGAAGACGTTCATAGCTCCCATATTCCGGCTGCCTTCTCTGCGGATGTCGACCCCTCGTCTCAGGCGACCAGCAAGGTAAGCAGAGGGAAAGGAGCCGATAAAATAGGCACTAATGATAGCTAGAAAGATATAGAAATAATTCATATTTCTATGTTAATTGCTAATTCGGACGCTGACCGGCGTAATAGAGTTCTAGTTTTTGTGTTCAATCTCTCAGGAATACGAGTCCTATTTACTGTTGTTCTATTATAGCAGGCACTTTATAACAAAGGAAAGAATGAATAAGGTACTGGATTGACCTGACTAAATGCATAACCTCGTCCGGTAGTAGGGTATGGTGGAGGCGGGGGAGAGAGCCTGTCTCAAAATTCAATCGATGTGGTAAAATTGGGTCAATCAGTAGGAGGTGAACCCAATGCCACTGAGACCATCGAATCGCGAACAAGTCTGGATGCTACCCCCGACCCTTGGAGAACTGATTCCCAATGATCATCCTGCTCGGTTCGTAGCAGAGTTTGTGGATACACTTGACCGTACGGCATGGATAGAATTGGGAATTGGGATCGACGGGGAACCACTTGGTGCCCCAGCTTATCATCCAAAGGTACTGCTGTGTGTCTGGTTGCATGGTTTCATGACCGGGATTCGTTCCTCACGAAAACTTGAAGCGGCATGCCGAGACCAGGTGCCATATCTGTGGCTAACGGGATGGCAGCACCCTGATCACAATACCCTATGGCGATTCTATCAAGCTCACCGTGATGCGATGCGGAGACTACTGAAATACACAGTGGCCACCGCGGTCGAGTTGGACTTAATTGACTTAGCGGTGCAAGCTGTGGATGGAACGAAAATAGCGGCGAATGCGGCAGGTGACCGTACCTATGATGCTGCCGATTTACAGCGTTTACTCAATCGTACGGAAGCGGCTATCTCTGAACTGGAGGCACAAAATTAGGGAGGCGATGACTCTCCTCCACCGCTTTAAAATTTGACATAATAAATTCACGGTGATATAGTTCGATACAGTTTTGT
>JAZDIU010000050.1:0-34957 GCA_043804635.1 Chloroflexota bacterium | reverse complement strand
TGCCGAATCTAATTCCAAGACAGTTGATATTGTCGTTGAACATGAACTTCGTGGAGTTACGCCGGAGATGATCGACTGGTGGTGGCTGCATTCGGCAGAGAACTACAAATTATGGCATCCTAAAGACCACGTTTCGATTACACGGGAATTCATACCCAATGAAAAAGGCGGCGCTCCCATTAGAATCAGTCATGTTGTCGAGGCAATCGGTGAATTTCCGGCAACAGAGATACTTTTAAGGGGCGATGATACACGTGGCTATCCCATCCCCACAGTTTATGGTAATAGCCGCGCCTCCACCTGGTTGATGTCAGATAAAAAGACACCTTTTGGATGGCTGCTGCACGACTATAAAACGGCACCTTACGGAACTAAGGTGCGCTCGACGTTCAGATTTCCAGCAAAAACGCCGGAGCGTTTCCTTAAAGCGATGCGCCAGCATAACATAGAGGAGATGGGACAATTCACCAAATTTCTTCCGGAATTGTACAAAAAGAGCAATAAATAGATTAGGGTTATGCTTGTTTTTGAGCTAGAGCAGCGCGTCTCATTCTCGCCAGTAACCAGGTGAAACCCAAACCCACGACACAGGCGATGCCTAAAGCGACAAAACCGGTTAGAAAAGAGCCGGTAGCGTCTTTCAATCTACCAAGAAGATAGGTAAAAGTAAAGGCGCCGGCGCAGGCAAAGAGGTTGCTAAAGCCGGTGGACGTTCCGGCACTACGGCTTCCCATGATTTCGACGGGGACAGAAAAGAGGGGTCCGAAATACATCTGCACGAAGAACGAGTTGATAGCAATAACCACTACCAGTAATACCATATTATTAAGCGGCACCATTAGAGCGGTAGTGATAGCGAGGACGACGAGCGAGCCGACAATAACAACGACTGGACTCTTTAGACGGTCGGAGACATAACCGCCGACTATGCCCGAAGGTGCGGTTAAAGCTGCCCGTAAAGCTACAATCAGCCCGGCAATTTGTAGAGACATACCTTTTTCATCGACAAGCAGGCTGGGCAGCCAGAAAGCAGTCCCCATCATCACAGCCAGTCTGACATACTGAATAACACCGCAGACCCACATCAAGCGGCTGCGGAAGAGACGGAAAACCGCAATTATGTTCACCTCTTGTTTCGGGCCGGTTACCACCGGTTCTTTTCCCAAATACAAAGTAACCAGGGCGGTGACGATACCTATAGCGGCGAAGAAGAGAAACGGGAAACGCCAATCAAACTTAGTTACCAGCAGGGGTCCCAGGAGGTCCATAGCGAGATTGCCTGAGAACCCGCCAAGGAGGTAGAGAGCCATAGCTGTGGCGCGTTTCTGCGGCGGAAACCACCCGGTTATAAGCGACATTCCCGGTGCAAAAAGGAAAGCCCTGAAGATTCCTGACAGGCTCTGGTTTGCCACTGCCTGCCAATAATTAGTTATCAACCCGAAAGAAAACGCCAGGAGAGTAGTGCCAATTGCACCGACGACAAGGGTTCGCTTTGCCCCGAACCGGTCAGAGAGGTAGCCGGCGGGAATCTGTGCCAGAGCATAAAACAGGGTGCCGATTGCCGATAAAGTCCCCCCCTGGGAAAAGGTCAGGTGCAAATCGGAGCGTATCAGGGGCAGAAAGAGAGCGATTCCGCCTGCGGTGAGAGCTTGGAAACTCTGGCAGAGGATTATTAAACAAACGTTGATAACCCTATCGCGCTGGAAAGTCGGACTTTGGGGATTAGGAGTCATTAACTATTCTACTTTCTTCTTAACCACACCCGGACTTTGAACTTTATAGACTTTACACAAGAGCGCCCGCAAAGCCCAGCCGCCCGTGACCGGGTCGCAGGCATCCGGGTCGTCCAAGGTAAGGACGTTAGCATTCGACTGCCACATCCCGTGCAGCCACGGCTCCTGTGCCGGCTGTTCCGGGAACCACCAGTGACTTTCGATATTTATCACCCGGAGGTCGATACCAGTAGTGATGTTCGCCTTCTGCTTTATTACTCCCCTGCGTGTTTCGATATAAGCCCAATCGCCGTCGGCGATTCCCAGCTTTTTGGCGGTATCGGGGTGAATATCCATAAGGGGGTCGGGATGCTGCTCACGCAGACCCATACCTAGCTGACGGTGGTCGGAATGGAAGAAAGGTCTATGCCTGCCTCCTGTAGTCAGGATAAAAGGATATTCTTTAACCACATCGGGAGTCCGGAGGGGGCTTTCCGGCGGCTCTTCATAGAAGGGAAGGGGGTCGTAGCCAAGCTCTTTAAGCACGTTCGAGGAAAGTTCGGCTTTGCCGGAAGGCGTGGCAAAACCGGTCGGCTTTCCGGTCTTCGGACTGATGGTCTCGTAAGTCCAGGGTTCGCTGCTGACTATCAAACATTTTTCAGTCGCTTCCTTAAACGTGATGCCGAGCGGTTTCAACCGGTAATCGGCTAATTCGTTTTCGGTCTTCCAGGGAAAATACTCGCCGAGTCCCAGTCGGACAGCAAGCCCGCGCCAGAAATCGTAGTCAGAATGGCGTTCTCCCAGAGGCTCGACAGCGCGTTCGCCGCACTGGAATACCGGCTGAAAGTCCTGGTGCGGAGTGCACATCAGCCTTTCCAGTTTGCTGGCGGCGGGCAGAACATAGTCGGCGAGCATAGCCGTCGGTGTCATAAAATGTTCCAGGACGACGTGCAGGTCCAGATTGGGACTTTTCATTGCTTTATAGACCAGCTTGGTATTGCCGGCGTTGAGCATCGGATTGGACGTCCAGGTGAGCATCGCCTTGATGGGATAAGGTTTTTCGGTGAGGATGGCGCGCCAGATTAAAGGCTGGGGACAAACGAAATCGTGGCCGCTCATACTTAACGAGATACCGTAGCGTTCTTTATAATGTTTGTTGGTCAGTTCATAAGCGGGCCAGGTCATCAGCTTAAAGCGGTCGGCACCAAGCTGCTTTTTTCTGATTTCAGGGGTGCACTTTTCTTCGAGCTGAAGGAGAGAATCGCGGATAGCCATCTTGCCATCGACGATTGGACCCGGACCTAGCGGCGTTTCGCCGCCATCGACGCTGAGATTACCGGTAATAGCCCGCAGGCAGATTTTAGCGTGCTCGACGCGAATGCCGTTCAGCCCGATTTCATCGGGGGCGACGCCGCCACCCATAGTGGCTGGCTTGTTAGTAGCATATATCCTGGCGGCGGCTCTTATTTTATCGGCGGGGACCCAGGTGATTTCAGCGACCTTTTCCGGCGTATACTCCGCTGCCCGCTGTTTCAACTGGTCGAAACCGTAAGTCCATTTGTTAACAAAGTCTTCATCGTAGAGATGCTCCTCGATAATCACGTTTATCCAGCCCATAAAGAGGGCGGTGTCTGTACCGGGCCTGAGCTGGAGCCAGATGTCGGCTTTCTTAGCCGCCTCGGTCTGGCGGGGGTCGACGACGATGAACTTTACCTGCTCGCCTTTTTCAAGCCGCTCTCCGATATCCAGCCATTTCCGGCGGCGGGATTCCGTAATGTTGTAGCCGGCGACGACGACACATTTAACGTTATTCTTATCGCTCATAATCGGCGTGCCGAGTAAAGCCCGCCTCAGAGCGGACTTATTACAGGCGCAGATTACACCCGGGTCGCCGACATTGCGGGGATTACCGAAGACGTTCAAGAAGCGAGTGCGAATGGCATAGATGTCATTCCGCTCCGTACCTTCGATTACGGTCAGGCTTTCGGCTCCGTATTTCGCCTTGATTTGCTTCAGTTTCTCAGCGATTTCATCCAGGGCCTGGCCGTAGGAAATTTGCTGCCATTTGTTCTCGCCGCGCTCGCCGACTCTCTTCAAGGGGTGCATAAGCTGGTCGGGGTGGTAGAGCCACTGAATCAGGTGAGGCATCCTATCCGGGCAGCTCTGGAAGCCGCGTCTGCCGTGTATCCGCTCCCGGTTGCCCCGGATTTTGACAATCTGTCCGTCTTTAACGCTTACCAGCAGGCTGCAGTTGTTGTGGCAGCCCGGTGAAGCGTAGCACACTACTCTCTTGACTTCGGTTTCTTTATCGATAGTCCCGGTTTTCATTATATTTCCCTCCTGCTTCTGAATTCTCAGACAGGGTGAGAAAGGATGGTCGGGGCGAGAGGATTTGACCTCCGACCCGTTCGTAAACTACTTAGTTGAACTAGCTTTTGCCAAATCTGACTTAGATATTGGTTTCAAGATTATAACATCTTTAGTATCGATGTCCTTCTGCACGTTCTTTGTTAGCCAGACAAATTTTCTAGTTTGGGTAATCTCATTTATTACCCAACAAAGTGTAAATAGTGGGATAATCACCACCCAAAAGTCAATCTCTATTCCACTAGCCGAAGGCAATAATTTTAGTCTTATCAAGGTATTAAACAGCCATATTATTACTAATACAACGACACCTGATAAACCAATCGCCAAAAGAAAAACTCCTTGAAGTAAATGAAACCAATCTATCTTTGGTTTGAGTGATAGACTAATAAAAGAGGAGTCTGAACTTTTTGAGTTATTTGATGTCTTCTCCATTCAATCCTCCTTTTTAAAAAGCTTTAACGGGCTTAACAGAATTTTATGGTCGGGGCGAGAGGATTTGAACCTCCGACCTCAGCGTCCCAAACGCTGCGCGCTAAACCAACTGCGCTACGCCCCGCAGGTAGGAAGTATAAAGGGAAGGGATGGCGGAGGTCAAGTTAAATACTACCAATGTCCAATAAACAAATGAAGCTAAATGATTTGTTTTCTGGGGTGAAAATTGAAACAAAGCAGCGTAATAGGTGGCTGAATTTAGCGTTCAAAATGCGCGTCAGTTCGTGACGGTTATCATTTCCCAATCATCTGACTTGCAGTTCAGAGCACCCTTCGGACTCCCCAAAAAACGTGTATGCTACGATCAGGCAAGGTCGAAGCGGTCAAGGTTCATAACTTTGTTCCACACCGCTACAAAGTCGTTCACGAACTTCTCCTGTGAGTCCTCACATCCGTAGACTTCCGCCAATGCCCGGAGCTGGGAGTTTGAACCAAAGATGAGGTCGACACGAGTGCCAGTCCACTTAAGTTCGCCTGTTGCGCGATCACGGCCCTCGAACACGTTTTTATCTTCCGAGGTTGCCTTCCACGCCGTGCTCATGTCGAGCAGGTTCACGAAGAAGTCGTTGGTGAGCGTCTCTAGCCGCTTGGTGAAGACGCCGTGTTGGGTCTGGCCGAAATTGGTATTCAGGACTCGCATACCGCCAACGAGAACCGTCATCTCAGGCGCCGTCAACGTCAACAATTGTGCCTTATCGACCAACAACTCCTCGGCCGATACGGAGTATCGGGCTTTTTGGTAATTGCGGAAGCCGTCTGCGACTGGTTCGAGCACGGCGAAGGAGTTTACATCGGTTTGTTCCTGCAAGGCGTCCATGCGTCCCGGCGTGAAGGGAACCGTCACATCGTGACCGGCATTCTTCGCCGCCTGCTCAACGCCTGCACAACCGGCCAGAACGATCAGGTCAGCGAGTGATACCTTCTTGCCGCCGGACTGCGTGCTGTTGAACGCACTCTGGATGCCCTCTAACGTCTCGAGCACCTTCGCCAACCGGGCAGGCTGGTTGACTTCCCAATCTTTCTGTGGTGCCAGGCGAATGCGGGCACCGTTGGCACCGCCGCGCTTGTCGGAGCCACGGAAGGTGGACGCCGACGCCCAGGCGGTAGAAACCAGTTCCGACACAGACAAGCCAGAAGCCAGGATCTTACCCTTGAGGGAGGCGATATCCTTTGCACCAATCAGTTTGTGATTGACCGCGGGGATGGGGTCTTGCCAGATGAGCTCTTCTGTCGGAACCTCCGGGCCGAGATAGCGTGAGCGCGGGCCCATATCGCGGTGTGTCAGTTTGAACCACGCCCGGGCGAACGCATCTGCTAGCTGATCCGGATTTTCGTAGAAGCGCCTTGATATTTTTTCGTAAACAGGGTCGAACCGCAGGGCAAGGTCTGTGGTCAGCATGGATGGTGCATGACTTTTGGACGGATCGTGGGCATCCGGTATGGTACCGGCACCCGCGCCACCCTTTGGCTTCCACTGGTGCGCACCGGCCGGACTCTTCGTCAGTTCCCACTCAAAGCCAAATAGTATCCTGAAGAAGTTGTTGCTCCATTTCGTTGGTGTGTTAGTCCAAGTGACTTCTAGGCCACTGGTGATCGTATCGCCGCCTTTTCCTGTGCCAAAGCTGCTCTTCCAGCCCAGACCCTGTTCCTCGATACCAGCCGCTTCGGGCTCAGGCCCGACATGTTTCGCATCACCGGCACCGTGGGCCTTGCCGAACGCATGCCCGCCCGCGATGAGGGCTACCGTCTCCTCGTCGTTCATAGCCATGCGGGCAAAGACCTCGCGGATATCCTTGGCTGCCGCGATCGGATCCGGGTTACCGTTCGGGCCTTCCGGGTTGACGTAAATAAGACCCATTTGCACAGCAGCGAGCGGATTCTCGAGATCCCGGTCGCCGGTGTAGCGCTTGTCACCACCCTTCCAGGTCTTCTCGGCACCCCAATAAACATCCTGATCCGGCTCCCAGACGTCCTCGCGCCCGCCACCGAAACCGAAGGTCTTGAACCCCATCGACTCCAGAGCGACGTTGCCCGTGAGGATCATAAGGTCAGCCCATGAAATCTTCCGGCCGTACTTCTGCTTAACCGGCCATAGCAGTCGGCGCGCCTTATCCAGGCTGACGTTGTCCGGCCAACTGTTGAGCGGCGCGAAACGCTGCTGGCCACTGCCACCACCGCCGCGGCCGTCGCCGGTGCGGTAGGTACCGGCGCTGTGCCACGCCATACGGATAAACAAAGGTCCGTAGTGGCCAAAATCGGCCGGCCACCAGTCCTGCGATTTCGTCATCAGTTCCCGGAGGTCCTTCTTCACAGCCGCGAGGTCGAGGCTCTTGAACTCTTTAGCGTAGTTGAAACCATCGCCCATCGGATTGGACTTGGATGAATGCTGGTGCAGAATATCGAGCTTCAACTGGTTCGGCCACCAGTCTTGGTTCGTCGTACCACCTCCGGCAGCGGGTTTATTTGCTCCGCCGGTTACCGAGCCATTGCTATTTCCATTCATAAGGTTTCCTCCTTTATTTAAATTTTTGTCCTATTGGATAAAAATACCCCAAAATAGTTTAATCATGATTTTGTGTAATAGTCATAAAAATCGGATGGGAAATATTACGAAACTATAACATTTTGAATCGCAATGAAAGTGAGAGCGCCACCCTCACCTTACCCCTCTCTCCTCTAGGAGAGCAGATTCTTAGAGATTGTCACCCTTCGGCAGGCTCAGGGTAAACTATCCTCGCAATGATAAAAGAGGAAGGAGATTGCCACACTTAGCTCGCAATGACCGTAGAGATTGACCCTTCGACACTTCGATATGCTCATTGTAAACAGGCTCAGGGCGAACGGTGACTAATAATGACAGTATGGGGGCTAGCTTAAATCAGCCATTTCGGTCTTTTCGACGAGTTTGAAGTATTCCCGGTCTACCCGTTCTTGAATCTGGGCGATGGTGGCTTCGGAGAGATGGCGGAACCGGCCCTGTCCTTTGAAGTAATCTTTGACCGGACGCGGCTCTACAGGCGGCGGCTCGAACTTATAGCGTCCGTTTTCTACTTCGTATAGAGGGAAAACCCGGGTCTGAACTGCCAGACGGCCGATTTCAATAGCCTGGTCGGGAGCGCATCTCCAGCCGGTGGGGCAGGGAGATAGCACGTGAACGTAAGCCGGACCTTTGACGGCTACGGCTTTTTTGACTTTATTCATTAAGTCGAAGGGGTAGCTGGGGCAAGCCGTGGTGACATAGGGGATATTGTGAGCGACGGCAATCTCCGTCATATTTTTCTTCCAGGTAACCTGCCCGATGCTGTCTTTGCTTGCCGGAGTGGTAGTCGTAGAGGCACCGAAAGGTGTGGCGGAAGACCGCTGGATGCCAGTGTTCATATAAGCTTCGTTATCGAAGCAGAAATAGGCAAAGTTGTGCCCCCTCTCTAAGGCTCCGGATAATGCCTGGAAACCGATATCGCTGGTACCGCCGTCACCACCCATCGCCACCACTTTTGTGCCCTTGTCCTCACGCTTGCCTTTAGCAATCATCGCAATCAGACCAGACTCGACACCGGAAGCCACGGCGGCGGTATTTTCAAAAAGGGTGTGAATCCAGGGGACGCGCCAGGCGGTGCGGGGAAGCTGGGAAGAAATAACTTCCATACAGCCGGTGGCGTTAACGATGATGATATTGCGTCCGAGTGCTTTGCAGGTCAGCCGGACGGCCAAGGCTTCGGCACAGCCGAGGCAAGCCCGATGGCCTGAAGCAAAAAATTCCTCTTTAGTTGCTTTTTGTTCGCCGTAAGTAATAACGTTTTCCATCACTCCCTCACCCCGAACATTTCAGATTCAATCTGGACGCCTTTTGCAGCCAGCTCGATACCGCGGTTAACCATTTGCTCGAATCCAGCAACGGTAATATCGCGGCCACCCAGACCGCCGATAAAGCCAATCACTTTGGGTCGCTTCGGTTCGTTGTATAGCGCCGACTTAACCTCGGAGCAGACGGGACCCCCAGGTCCGCCGGTGGACATCGCCCTATCCAGCACAATAACAACTTCGGCATTTTTCACTAATTCACGAAACTCCTCGAATGGGAAGGGACGCCAGAGTTTGAGCTTCAACAATCCCACATCCCTGCCATCTGCCTTCATCTTATCTATAGCACTGCTGGCGGTTTCACTGAAGCTGCCCATAGTCATCAGAAGGACGCGGGCACCTTCGGTCTTATACGCCTCTATCGGCTTATAATAACGACCGAAACGCTTGCCGAACTCATCCCAGCAAGCCTGGACGCGGGCTTTAGAAGCTTTAAAATTAACCTCCTGCATTTTCTTCGCCTCGGTGTATATCAGGGGAGGGGCGAAGCCGCCCATAGTCACCGGTTTATCGGGGTCGAGGGGGAGGGGGTAGTGATAAGGAGGAATAAAATCGGCGACCTGGCTCTGTTCAAGAAGCTCAATCGGCTCGACCATATGGGTCAGGTGAAAGCCGTCCATGTGGACCATTACCGGCAGCAAAACATTAGGGTCTTCGGCGATGCGGAAGGCGCAAACAGTATTATCGAAAGCCTCCTGACCGTTTTCGACGAAGATTTGAATCCAGCCGGTATCGCGAACAGCCATAGCATCGGAATGGTCGCCCCAGATGCTGAGCGGTGCCGATATTGCCCGGTTAGCCACTGCCATAACCACCGGCAGGCGCATCCCCGAGGCAACGTAAAGAACCTCGTGCATCAATTCTAATCCTTGACTGGAAGTAGCGGTAAAAACACGGGCACCGACTGCCGCCGCACCGAGGCAGGCGCTCAAAGCCGAATGCTCGGACTCAGCCGGAATATAAGAGGCTTTTAATTCTCCACTGGCAACGATATCGGCAAGGCGCTCGACGATGTGAGTCTGTGGAGTAATAGGATAGGCAGAAATGACATCGGCATCGGCTAACTTGGCGGCTTCAGCTACCGCCAGCGAGACCTCCATACCAACTTTTTTCACCTATTCCTCCACCATCTTTATTACGTCCCTGGGACATTCGACGGCACAGATACCACAGCCTTTGCAATAGTCAAGATCAGGTTTGAAAAAGCCGTCTGCCTGCTGTTCGATACAGCCCTCGGGACAAAAGATATAGCAGAATCCGCACTGGTTACATTTACTCAGGTCGGAGACGGGCCTTTGTGAGCGCCAACTACCGGTTAAGTATTGTGTGGTACTGCCTGGCTCAACACATATTGCACCGATTTCGAAGTCTTTGGGGGTAAACTCGGACTCTTTTTTTGTTTTAGCCTTAGCCAACTACCTTGCTCCTTATTATGGTTTCGTCGAAGGCTCTTTTCATCGCCTGGAGGTTTCTATCGGCCAACCGCTCGAAGCGGTGTTTCAGCGGTTCCAAGAGCGACTCCATTTTGACCAGACCGGTTGCCTTTAGCAAAGCTCCGAGCATTGCAGTATTGACGATGTTGACTCCCAGGACTTCACGGGCGATTTTAGTAGCATCGACGACGGCTATCCGGGACTTTATTTTGAATTCAGGTTCGATATCTTGAAGCGAGCTTTTTGTGTTAACAATTAGGACTCCGTCGTCTTTTAACCCGGAGGTAACGTTGACGACGCGGGTCAGACTGGCATCGAGCACCACAACTACGTCAGGATCATCGACTTCCGTTCGAATTCTGATTGGCTCCTTTTCGCTGATGCGATTGAAAGCGACGACCGGCGCGCCTCTTCTTTCGGGGCCAAAAGCGGGAAAAGCCTGGGCGTATTTTCCCTCATCGATTGCCGCTCTTGCCAGCAATTCAGCCGAGGTAACGGCACCCTGACCGCCTCGGCCGTGCCATCTGATTCCGATTATACCTGTCTTATTCATTTTTCTGCCTTCGTTAAAAAGTACCCCTGGGGCGACTCGAACGCCCGCAACCGGCTTCGGAGGCCGGTGCTCTATCCACCTGAGCTACAGGGGCAGACAACAAATTAATGTGCCCTTACGTTAGCCCTACAGCCGAGCTTTTCCAGAGCTTTGAGGACCGGGGCTGGATCGCTAGTATTCAGGTGGACGATAATGTCCTTTTTATTTCCTTTAGTCGAGCGCAGCGTCCAGATTACTTTTATTTCGATTCCCAGTTGATTAATGGTGGAAAGCACTTTCTCAGCGGTCTTGCCATCGCCAGCCCCGCTGATAAAAATTCTGATGCCCGGCTCGCCGATACCTAAGACCGGGTTTAAGAGTCTATAGAAAAAGTCGTTAGTGGTAACTATTCCGACCACCTTGTCTCTATCTTCCACTACCACGAGAGAGCCGACCCCGCTTTTTTGAGCGAGGGCAGCACCTTCTTCAACGGTTGCGTCCGGGCTGATAGTGATGACTTTTTTAGCCATAACATCACGGAGAGTTGTATGGGCGATGAGCTGTCCGATTTGCCAAAGAAGGGGCGCTGTGCTGGATAAAGCTGCCTTTTCGAGTCTACCTTCGGTAACTACGCCCACCAGTTTACCATCATCCACTACGGGCAAGCGGCGGAAGCACCCATCCCGCAAAATTTTTTGAGCCTCGCCAATAGGAGTATCGCTCGGCGCGGTGATTACCTTTTTAGTCATAATATCTTTTATAAACAAATCTCCGCCTCCTTAGTTTGCTCTACAGCTATATGATAACCTATCGCACAGGGCAGAATCAAGACTAACCTTGATTTATGAAACTAGGCATATCTTAATATAAGTAGTAAGTGTACCAAGCCGACCACAATTATCGTCGCCGGGATGGCATATTTACAGAACCTTCCCCAGCTAACTTTAAAACCTTCTCTTTCGGCGATTGCCGTGCCGACAACATTAGCTGAAGCTCCGATAGGAGTGCCATTACCTCCGATATCTGTCCCCAGAGCTAGCGTCCACGCCAGCGGTGGCAGAGGGACACCAGTAGTCTGAGCCAGGCTAGAAATTACCGGCACCATTGTTGCGGCGAACGGGATGTTATCCACAATCGCCGATGCGAAGGTAGAAAACCACAAGATTAAGGGAATCACCAGGACAATGTTACCTCCAGAAATATTTCCGATAAATTCAGCCAGTAATTTTAATACTCCGGTCGCTTCCAGCCCCCCCACACAAATGAACAAACCAATGAAGAAAAGCAAAGTGCGCCAGTCCACTCGTTTAAGAAGATGTCCGGCCCTTTTACCGGCAACAATCAAACTGAGGATAGCGGTAACAGTACCAATCAGAGCTACGGATAGTCCCGTCTGGGCATGGGTAATCAACAGAACTATCATCAAAAGGAAGATAGCCGTATTCAAATAGAAGAGGCGGAGATTGGTGATGGCTTCTCTAGGCTCGGGGTAAGAATTTTGGGGCTGTGCTCCGGATGAGGAAACACTCTTGGAAAGACTTTTACGGAAGACCAGATAGAAAAAGATTAGGCAAACAATCATTCCCGCCCAGGCAATCACACCGGTATTCACGACGAAATCGGTAAATGTATAACCCAAGGCAGTGCCGATAATTATGTTGGGGGGGTCGCCACTCATTGTGGCGCTGCCACCGGTATTAGCGGCAAAAATCTCAGCGATTATGATTGGAACCGGGTCGAACTTAAGCAGGCGAGCCAGTTCGATGGTTACGGTAGCCATAAACAGTAGAACCGTAATACTATCGATGAACATAGCAAGAAAGCCGGCCAGAAGCGTAAAAGCTACCAGAATGGGAACGACTTTATAATGGACCAGTTTAGCTACAAAAAGGCAAAGCCACCGGAAAAAACCGCCGCTCTCCAGACCTTCCACCATAATCATCATTCCGCCGATAAAAATGATAGTCTGCCAGTTTACGCCGCCGGACTCTATATGCTGCTGCCCGGGTATCCAGAATCTTAATTCTCCGAGCTGGGCGAAGTTCAAAGTAGAAATAATGGTCGACGGACTTTTCATAGCAACGAGAAAGACAAGGACGATAACGAGGGCGGCACCGATAAGGGCAGGAATAACGCGGTGTACTTTGCCGACGATGATAGCAATAAACATCACGGCAAAGATAACAATGGCGAGGATTTGACTAAGTTCCACTATATTGCTCCCTTCCTCTGCGGCTTAAAAATTAGCCATATAATAGCAGAAGTTTGTTTTTTGTAAAAGGGGTATTGACAAGGTGGTGTATAATTTATCTAACCGGTTACATAAATTCACTTACCAAATTCTTAGGAGGTGTTAAATGAAGAAACTGGGAATCATCGTGGCATTACTCGTCCTCGCAACCTTCATCCCCGGTCTGATTGGATGCGGACCGACTGCCCCAACCACTCCGACCAAACCAACAACCCCGACGACACCGACCATCCCGCCGACATCGACGACACCGACAACTCCAACCGCGACGACAACACCGACAACTGC
This sequence comes from Chloroflexota bacterium, assembly GCA_043804635.1. Taxonomy (GTDB): domain Bacteria; phylum Chloroflexota; class Dehalococcoidia; order Dehalococcoidales; family UBA2162; genus JAZDIU01. The sequence continues at coordinate 22,018 of JAZDIU010000050.1, read as the reverse complement.
GGCCAAACTGGTATATTTGAAGTGGGCTGACTGGGACCCACCGGTAAGCGTCTATGTCAGGAACACCACTCTACCCTGGATTCAGTTGATAGAAAAGGAATCCGGGGGAAGGATCAAGATAAGTTACTTCGGCACGGAGAGTCTGGTCAAGCGTCCGGACCTTTATGACGCTCTGCTCAACGGAATCGCTGATATTACTCTCTTTTCTGCCAGTTCGGGTCCGGGGCGGTTCCCTCTACTTGAAGTCGCTGATTTGCCATTCCTGTACCAGGGAAGTGCGATCTGCGGTTTGACGCTCTTTGATGCCTATAAGCAAGGAGCCTTCGGGAAAGACCTTACCGACGTACAACTTCTTGCATTCCGACCTAACGCTCCGTCCAATATTACCAACCGCACCAAGCCCATAAAAACCGCTGCGGATTGGAAAGGACAGAAGTTTGGTGGCTCGGGCGTGGTTGTGCAAGGAATTTGCGATATTATGGGAGCTACTTTTGTCGGTCTGGGCTCAGCCGAGCGGTATGATGGCCTGCAAAAGGGAATGATAGATATGACCGCTATCGAATGGGAAGGGCAATTCGCCTGGAAGTTTTACGAGGTAACCAAATACCGAACTACCGCTGCCGATATGACAATAACCGCGGCAATGTGGTATGCCATGAGCCAGAAGGCATATGGTAATCTGCCGCCAGACCTTAAGGCGATTATCGATAAGTATACTGGCGAGTGGATGACTAAACTTGCCACAGCTAACATGGACCGCGAGTGTTATTTACGTTACACGCAGATAGTCGAGAGTGATAAGAAGAGAGGCCTTGAACCGGTATACGTTCTGCCTAAGGCAGAAAGAGACAACTGGATTGCGATGATGAAACCGCTGTACGATAAAATCGTTAACGATAGGGAAGCTAAAGGGCTACCGGCCAAAGCTACCCTAGCTAAAATCCAGGAACTATCCGCTAAATATGCTGCGATGTATCCGCCAGGCTCCGATGCTGAATACAAACTGTGGAAGGATTTCGGACAGGGATCTGTCTTCCCTGGATTACCGGCAGATTTCATAATGCCGCCGAGGTAAGGGACTGCAAAAGGTTCTAAAGGGGAAGAAGAAAGATAGTACTTCTTCCCCTTTTTAATCTAAGACTATTCCCCTTTGACTTTAATAAGACCGAAGGAGGATTAGGTTGAGTTTAAAAGAGGTAAATTCAGCAGTTGAACGCCGTCTGTCTCCTCTGGCTAACCTGTTAAGCACTATCGGCCTGGGTTTCATCATAATTATGGTGCTGCTTACCACGGTCGATGTGATAGGTCGACGGTTTTTTAACCATTCCCTTTACGGTGCACACGAGTTGCAACAGTTTTCTCTGATGATAGTGGCTTTTTTTACCCTGGCTACCTGCCAGATGGCCCGACAGAACATTACCATAGACTTTATAGCTGAGAAGTTACCGAGAAGAGTGATGGCATGGATTGATACTATTCTCATATCAGTTGCCTTCGCCGGTTATAGCCTTCTGCTCTGGCGACTACTGGTACAAGCGATGTATCTGAAAGGGCGTGGGGTGCAAACAATAGAGCTACTTTTACCGGAATGGCCTTTTCTAGCGATTGCCGGAGGTATAGGAATGTTGTTATTTGTAGTGACCTTGGCACTCACGGTTAGCCAGGCGTTAGTGGAGGCAACAAGCAAATGAGCGGCACTACGGTTTTCGTAATAGCCCTGGTAATTTTCTTAGTACTTATCTTTCTACGTATGCCGGTTGGCTTTGCTTTGTTCTTAGCTGGTATTGCCGGATACTGGTACCTGGATGGGTTTGACACGGCGATGTCTACTTTGAGTACGGTTCCCTACAGGTTAGCTACGACTTATGTTTTTACCTGTCTGCCGCCTTTTGTCCTTATGGGCGAAATCGGGTTCCGTTCCGGGCTTAGCGCCGATGCCTACGGGATGGCAAAGAGATGGCTGGGTCATTTCCGTGGCGGTCTGGCAATAACGACTATCGCCGCCTCGGCAATGTTTTCCGCTATAACCGGCAGCTCTATAGCTTGCGCCCTAACTATGACTAACATCAGTCTACCTGAAATGAAAGCGGCCGGATATGACGACCGGCTAAGTACCGGCACTATCGCCACCGGTGCCATACTAGGACCGATGATTCCCCCCAGCACTATCTTTATTATTTACGCTTTTCTCACCGAAACCAACCTGGGCGACCTTCTCATCGGCGGTATCGTGCCGGGAATAGTGCTTTCGATTATCTATATGGTAACCATTGCCATCTGGGTCAGAGTTTCCCCATCTATAGCGACTGCGGGACCGCATTCGAACTGGAAGGAGAGGATAACAGGATTCCCCGCCATCTGGGGGATAGGGCTGGTGTTCCTGGCTGTCATCGGCGGCATCTACGCGGGGATTTTTACTCCGACTGAAGCTGCATCGATAGGAGTCGTTGCCGTGCTAGCCGTAGCTCTAATCCGAAGGAAGCTGAGCGGGCAGGATTTTTATCGTTCCCTGCTTTCGACGGGTCGGACGACGGGGACGATAATAATGCTTTTCATCGGGGTATACGTTTTTAATGCCTTTACTACCCTCACCAGAATTCCATATTTGCTAGGGGACACGATAGCCGGGACCGGACTACCGCCCTGGGGTATTATGGGTTTAATCATTTTGATGTATGTGATTGCCGGTTTCTTTATGGATTGTATGGCTGTCGTTTTTGTAACCGTACCTATCCTGTATCCCCTGGTTATAAAAATGGGTTTCGACCCGATCTGGTTCGGTGTTATGATATGCTTGCTCGCCGGGCTGGGTGCGATTACCCCACCCTATGGCATCATCGTGTTTGCTATCCGTGGCGTAGCTAGAGATATTCCAATGTGGACTATCTTCCGCGGTTGTTTCCCATTCATCTACGCAAACATAGCGGGTATAATCTTACTGTGTCTAGTCCCCCCGATTGCTTACTGGTTACCCTATCTTTTCAAGCCGGGATGACGTAAAGAGGCTACAAGCAATTAGCTAAAGAAAACCGCTCACCCTTCGCAAGTCTCAAGGGGAGCGGTTTTTAATTCGGAATTGGTATTTTTACTTGGCTTTCGCTTTCAGGTATTTCTTTTTCTCTGCCTGATAGAAGTTGCTATTCTTTTCAATCATTTCCATAATCGGCAGACCGAAGGGGCACCTGGCTTCACAGTTACCGCACTTGGCGCAATTTGTCGCTTTATCCATAGGTGCGGAGAACATCGGGGAGAAAGCGACCTCCGGCGGGACGCGCTTGAATAAGGCCGGGACGCCCAGCACTGTCGATATAGGTATTTCTTCAGTGCAGGGCTGGCAATAATCGCAGCGGCGGCAGAACCTGGTGCCGAGCTCATCTTTGAGCCGTTGCATTTCTTTCTGTTCTGCCCGGGTAATCTTACGAGATCCTTCCAATATATTAACAATCTCATCTATCTCACGGGTTTTTTCTATACCCACTACCGGCACTATATCCGGAAATTTAAGAAGATACTTGAAAGCAATGGTTACATTTTCAATGACTCCGCCATTCAGCGGCTTCATCGCCAAGAAACCAACGTCGTGTTTTTTGGCTAAAGGCAGAAGTTCGTCGGCCGGTTCGCAGGTAATGAAGTTGAAAGGGAACATTATGGTCTCGAAGCGGTCTGATTTCACTGCCTCTTTAGCGACGTCCATCGAGTGGCAGGTAACACCGATATGCCTTATCTTGCCGGCTTTTTTAGCATCCTTCAAAGTATCCAGCGGACCATTGGGCGCTAGAATCTGCTCGAGGGTCTCGAATTTGCTGACATCGTGGAATTGATAGAGGTCGATATAATCGACGCCAAGCCGTTCCAAACTCAGTTTAAGATGGTTTTCCACTTCTTTACGGTTCCGGCCGCGTGTCTTGGAGGCAAGAATCAAATCTTTTCTACATCCGACGATGGCTTTTCCGATGTCTCCCTCACTGTTGGTATAACCGTTAGCAGTATCGAAGTAGGTAACGCCCTTTTCAATGCATCTTCTGACCACAGATACGGCTTCGTCTCCGGGGCATCGCTGAATAGGGATGCCGCCGAAAGCCAATTTCGACACCATCATTTCGGTCTTACCCAGCCTTACCTTCTCCATGCTTCTCCTTCCGAGCCATCCTAAAGTCAGAACAGGCGCCTTCCAAATTAGGTTTAGGCGCCTGCTTGCGCTAACAAAGCCTTAGCTAGAGTTGCGTTTTACTTTTTGGTTTTTCCTTTTGCTTTGGGTGCCTTAGCTTGAGATTTCTGCCACTGGTCTCTCACTTTCTTGGAGTACTCAAAAAATTTAGCAATCTCGTCCATATAATTTCTGGTATACACACCCGGTGGCTCATACTTTTTATCAATCATCGTCCAAGTGGGCTGAAATTCCAACGGCGGACACCCTTCTACAAATAATCCCTGGTCACGTAACTTCTTGGGAATGCAATCACCCATCAGAATAAGGTCTTCTTTTTTGACACCCTTGGGGACCTCTTTGATACGACCGAGGCAGACTGTCATCCCGGCATTTTTATCGTACGCATCCAGCGATTTTAGTCGCTCCAGACCATAGGCTAATAAGCCCTGGCAAGAGCTGCAAGCGCCTTCATTAATAATCTTGTATTCGGGCCATTGCTCCCAGCCACCCGTCAGGTAGGGTATCCAGAGCTGTTTGAAAACCTCTTTTATTTTCTTGCCGCGAATCTCGATATCCTTCTCGTCATAAACGCCAAGGCCCCGTTCCGCTGCGTATGGGAAGAACGGTGCTTTTACGACTGGTAAACCCACCATCCGACAAGCTGTGGCATCCGTTGCCACCGGGTCCTTACCCGCGATAACACAGCCAAAGCCGGTATGAGGAATTCCACCCAGGGGCCCGAAGCCCTCCAGCGGATTAATCATATCGACTATATTCAGGTCCATTCTTAAAACAGACCATACATCCATCATTGCGGCCGCCAAGTCGGTTTGGTGCATCTGATAGTGCACCTTGTCCTGGACAGTGCCCTTGATATTTTTCATACAACAGCTAAATACGGCACTGACATGGCATTTATAAATAGGCAGGTTGACGATATGTTCCGCCTCGACCATAAACCGGGGCATAAGGATGGACGTTAAATCAGACCGATGGTCCCGGATGGGAAGCTTGACGAGGTCTTGCTCTTTTTTGATATCGACGATTTTGTCAACACCCGCCTTTTCAGCAGCGGCACGGATACCGCTGATATCAAGACACTTGTCCGTATCACGCCTCATTGCTGAGGACTCAGCCAGGATAATCTGTTTCGGGTTGGCTTTGCGCAGGACTTTGATAGCAGCAGCAACGAATGGCGGACTGGTGGTGATACTGCGTTCCGCCGGATACATACCGATGATGTTGGGTTTGATTACTACCGTCGAGCCAGCCTTGATAAGAGAACTAACTCCCCCGAGAAGGTTGAGAGCTTCCTCAATCATCTTTTCAGGGTCTGTTCCCTTAGCAATTGAGACAACCGATTTCGCCATATTTTCCTCCTGTTTATTTAGTACTGTAAAATTCGCTTCCTGCGACTATTTATCCTCTATTTTAACAGATTTCACCATTAATTTATAAATATACAGGGGCGGCAGTAGGCATACCACAGCAGCTTTTCGGAAATGTCCGCTAGGAGTATAGCGCTATCGGAAAGAAAAATGCAACTGGATAATAGTGTTTGAGGCGGAAGCTATTGCCTTCAGTTAAACTTCTAAGCTCAGTCTGTCATCTACCGCTTGATAAGCCGGTATAGCAAAGGCTGGATGAGTTGTTCGAACCAACCTTAGGGACAGACGCAAGAGCCATATCGCCATCACTTCAACCCAGACGACCTCGGCAACTACAAGAATCCTCTCGTACAGGCCGAACCAACTGAGTTCCACAGGCAGCAACAACCGATATATGGCAATCCAGATAATCGCAAATAGAGCCGCTATAATGGAGTACACGAACAGGGGTCTCCAATACTTCGCCTTCAAGCTTGGGGCAAATAGCAAGTTAGCTACAGGAAGAAGCAGGAACACGGTATTCGCAACGATTCCGTGAATCTTACCATCGACTGTCGGCGGCAGGCCGGGGACATCGGTGCGGAAAGCTCCAATCAGGAGCAGACCGAAACCAAAACAGGCAAGCAGAATAAGTCCCAGTCCGAAGCCTTGTTCTCGGTGTATTCCGAGGAATAGTCCCGCGGTGAACACTTCAACGAGCAAGCCAGTGATTAGAAAAGCGACGGTTAATATCCAACCCATCCGCGTCCAGGCTAAACTACTAATTGAATCTCTAATTAAATTGTAGTTCGGCGCCGACTGAGCAACTGCAAAGTCGGCGGCGAGCAATAAAAAGGGAGCGGCAATGCCAGCCAGAGCCAGAAGCCCGGTCAAACTAAGCCGACCGATAACCGGTCTTGCCAGTGTTATCTGGTGCCAGTGCCTTTTGCTGATTAAACCCCTGGAGAAAGGGCTCCGGAATGAGGGCTTACGCGGATTTCTTGCTTGTCGAGCATAAATGCTATTTTTTATCTTCTGCATCACATTCACAATATATATAACGTAAGACCGGGCTTTTTGTTTCGTCGGGGCACATCTTGAGTGGGGGACTTGAGCACTCTAGCTAGCTTGGCCGGCAAACTTCAATAAAATTAAAAACGTTCAACTTTTCAAATTTAAAACTCATCGATTATGCCTAAAACCACGTTAAGCATAGCTTCGTAGAATTTACTGTTCAGGATGTAGGTGGCATTTTCCCCGTGTTTTTGTTTTTCTATTACGCCAGCTTTTATCCAGGGTAAGAGATTGTGGCTTCCTCCGTCACTTTCAACTTGAAATCCGGTTTTTTGGTAAATGTCTCTACTACTCACCGGGAACCGAGGATTGGGAGAGCATACCTTCATAAACGAAATTGTTGCCTTTTTGACGTCTTCGTCGCGAGAGTGTTTATCGATTTCTTCCCATATTAGACCTATAAAGCGGTATTCATCAATCTCGCCTTTTTCGTAGTTGTCCTTTATTACGTCAATATAAGTGCAATTGTGCCCGCACATGACCGAATTTCTCCTTCGTGATTAGCAGTTGTTACGCATTGAGTGAGGCGATTTTCTTTATTAAGAATTTTCGATTTTAACCAGTTCTTTTACCTTCTTTTCAGCCTTATTTATTGGATGCTTAAAGGCTGCCTCTTTAAGCTTATTAAAAGCGGGGTAACCTCGCTCCTGTTCTAGCTGCCACTCACGAGCGAAAACTCCAGCCTTAATATCCTCAACAATTCCTCTAATTATTTTCTTGGCTTCATCAGGCAACACGCGAGGTTCACGAGATAACGTCCCATACTGACTGGTCGTTGAGTGATGTTTAATTTCTTCATAGAAACCCGTTTTGCCAAACTCGCGGAGAAAGTCGGATCGTTCACCCGAAACATAGAGTTCCATAAGTACGGCTTCAGGAGTGTACCCGAATTCACCAACCAGTACTTCAAAGGCGAGCAGGATAATGCGCTTCATCATCGGAGCCACCCAGTGTTCGTTGAAGTGGTCAAGCTCAGTCTCTTCATCGAAACTGATTTCCATCGCTCCGGCACGGGTTGCTCCTATTGCCTTTGCCAAAGCCAAGACTCTTTGTTTCGCTTTTCCGGATGCATCTTGCTTAACGTAGACGAAGGCGGGTGCTCCGTGTCCTTTTACGAAACGCTCTCTCACGTCTATGCCAGTCACCCTCGGCGCTAACAGTAATACATCTACGTTTTGTGGCGGAACTAACAGACCATAGCGAATGCTATATCCATGGGCAAAAACCAGAGCTTTACCGGCGGTTAGATTATTTTTCACCTCTCGCTCGAATACGGTTGATTGCATTTCATCCGGAACGAGAAAAAAGATTATGTCGGCACGTTTAACCGCATCGCTAATTGGGTAGACTTTGAAACCATCCTGTACCGCACGGTCCCAGTCTTTATCTTTCCGGCTGCCGACGATAACGTTTAATCCGGAATCGCGCATATTCTGCGCTTGAGCGCCACCCTGATTTCCATAACCGATAATAGCGATAGTTTCATCTTTAAGGATGGAAAGGTTCGCATCTTTCTCGTAGTATATTTTTACCAATTTGAGCCTCCCATTACAGCCATATTTCGCTTAGTATAGCATCCAACGATTATTGAAAACACCTTGACGCGATTATGTCGACCCGTTAAACTAGCACGCAGTATCAAATTGTATGGAGAATGTTTGAATGAGGATATTGGGTATAGTATGTAGTGCGCGCAAGGGAGGCAACACAGAGATATTAGTCAAGGAAGCTCTCGAAACCGCCCGCAATGCCGGAGCTCAAATCGAATTGGTGTCGGTAGCTGGTAAAAATATTTCTCCGTGTGATGGCTGTGGAGCATGCGAGAAGGACGGTATCTGCAAAATTGACGATGATATGCAGACGATATACCGGCAGATGGAAACGGCAGATGGAATTATACTCGGAACACCGGTATATTTCGCGAATGTCAGCGCTCAGGCAAAAGCTATTATGGACAGGACTTACGCTCTCCTCAGAGCCAGGAAATTGAGAGGAAAAGTAGGCGCTGCCATTGTGGCTGCCAGAAGAGTTGGTGCCGGGCAAGTTCTCAGTATGATCTACACTTACTTCGTCGGTCAAAGGATGATGGTAGCTGGAGGCGGTATCGGCTACGGCAGAAAGGTAGGAGAGGTGAAACAAGGAGCAGGTGGTTTTTCCTCTTCGGCTTTGGAAGAAGCTCAAGCCGTAGGCAGGAATATCGTAAGTATGGTAGAACGCATCTCAAAGAGTCAGTAAAGCATCGTGCTCCACTTTTAAACAAGTCGAGATGATTAAAGAACAAACTGTCCACAAGCAAGAGAAGCCGATTACCGAAGGAAACAAACAGCCTTCCCAGACTGGATATAGATGGGTCATTTTAGCCCTGATATGGTTTTTGTATTTTGCCTGTACCTTAGTCTCGCGCTCGATGGCGCCTCTTGTCACTCCAATCATAAAGGATATCAACGTTTCCTATTCCCAGATGGGATTCATCCTGGGTGCCTGGTCGCTGGTATACATAGTTGTTTCTGTAATGGGTGGCGCCTTTATCGATAAGTGGGGCATACGCAAATGCCTTTTTATCGGTATCGTAATCGTTGGCATATCAGAAATCCTCCGTTATTTTGCTAACGGGTTCATCGCTATGTTTCTTTTTGTAGCATTGTTTGGTTTAGGCGGTCCGATGATAACCATAGGCTCCCCGAAAACGGTAGCTCTTTGGTTCACCGGAAAAGAGCGTGGGACTGGCGTTGCTATCTACATGACGGGGGCCCGGATAGGAGAAATAACCGCTTATTCGCTGACAAATTCTGTTATTATGCCGCTCACCGGAAATAGCTGGAGACTTACTTTTGTTTACTATGGCTTGGTGGTATTAGTCATTGCATTAGTATGGTTGGTGCTTGGCAGAGATGCCAAATCAACAGCTACGGAAGCTAAAGCAGCTACGGCAAAAACCAGCATGATTAAGGTATTTAGAAACCTTATCGGCATGCGAAGTGTACAGCTCATCTTTATCATGGGATTTTTATCCCTTGCCATCGGACATAGTATCAACGATTGGCTTCCCAAAATATTGGAAAACGGCGGTCTGCCTCCGGTAGTAGCCGGCTATGCCGCCTCCGTCCCCATCCTGGTTGGCATGCCGCTTTCCTTAGTCGCCCTCCGTTTGATTCCGCCAAATTTAAGAGGGCTCAGTGTAGCTCTGGGAGCTTTATTGCTCATCATCGCTTTAGTGATGGTAGTAACAACTTCAGGAGTCTCCCTGGTTATCGGATTAGTTTTATATGGAATTGCCCATATATTCGGGATGCCTTTTCTAATACTGATGTTAATGGATATGCCGGAAGTAGGTTCAAGATACATGGGGTCGGCCGGCGGTCTGTATTTTTGTATCGCTCATATCGGTGGATTTGCCGGGCCATTGATGATTGGAACCCTTGTCGATTTTACCGGAAGTTTTATGGTCGGGGTAATTTTGCTCGCGGGTATGTCACTGGCGATGTCCGTCATTGCGTTATTCTTAAAAACCGCTCACATTCCAAAAGTAGTAACTCCGGCATGAAATTGGACTGAAAAGTGGTCTTTACTATTATAAAATATCGGAATATAATACGTGCCAGACGGCAGTCAATAACAAATATAGGAGGTGAAAATTGAGCAAACGACTGGACAAAGTCAAACTAGTCAAGGGTCGAGAATGGCAGAGACAGGACCCGCTGGATAACATCGGGGTCTCTACCTACGCCCTCCTGAAAGACGCCATACAGGAGGGGAAAAACGAATTAGCCAAAGACCTCGCCGATTATCTCTACTTCTGGGAAATCAAATTCGCCCTCGATACGGGCATCGATTTGAACGGCGGATTCCCGGCATACATTATGGCTTACCATGGTGAGGAGTCGCTCTTCGATGTCTACTGGGATGCGATGGTGCGGAACAAAGGGTTGACCAAATGGCCGCCGGGGCCGGTTAAGAAGCGCGATATGGAACCCGCCGAATTTGCCCTGGAAGACCATGTAGTCAGGATGATAAGACTCCACCGGATGGGATATAACGATGGGGCTGGCGGAATGGTTATCAGGGAATACGACGATAGATTTGAATTCCTCTGGGACCCGTGCTATACGGGCGGCCGGACGAGGCGGGGCGACCCGATGACCTGTATGCCACCCCACACGGCACCACCCTTTAACTTTCCTGTCACCAAGGCGCCGCATCCGTGGACGGCCGGTCAAATCGGGCTAACCGGATACTGCATTCACTGCCACCTGATTCACGAGCTCTTTGATATCGAAGCAACCGGACATCTTGGACAGTGGGTGGTTGGCTACCCGGAAAACCCATGGGGGTCATGTCCCTATATTGCTTACAAAAACGTTGACTGGACTCCTGAGGTATACTACACCAGGATGGGCAGGAAAAAACCACCGGTAACAACAAAAGAACCACCGCCTAAGAATCCGAAATTGATTAGAGAAGTGCACTCGGACCAGTTCGGCGACCCCAGACTGGTGCATACGTTGCCGAAGTTAAAGAAAGCTATCGATGCCGGAGACAAGAAAGAAGCCGTCAGGCTGGTAGATGTTATGAACGCAGAAAGGGTGATTCACGAATATCCCTTCCCGTGGATCTGGACCTGGCCGGATGTCATCATAGACAAGTGGGGTTACGATGATTTTCTCCATATTCTAAGGTCGATTTGCTCCCGGATGGAGATGCCGCTGGCTCCCGATGAGCCTAAGCCGACCAAAGCTCAACTTCCCAGCGTCGAGGAGCGCGTTCGAAAAGGTGCTCTCTGGGCGAGGGGTGTACGGAGTGGTCCGGACGGCAGCTCAGTCACTATTATAGATGAGCCGAAGAGAATAGTGATGGAGCTTAACCCCTGCGGCTGTACCGGTGCCCGGTTGTTGCCAGTAGAAAAAGTGGATCCTTTCATTCAAGAAGTGAATAAGGAATTAAGCGGCAAGATAATCCGCAAGCTCGAAAGACCCGCCCTCACCCAACCTCCGATGAATTGTAAATCAACCACGATAGCCCATTCTGTAGGTTGGAGCAAAGTGGGTGTTCCCCATTCCTGTTTAAGATGCAACGTTCATTTCGAGATGGCAGCAGTAGCCAAGCACGGATATCTCACCACAGTAGTGGAGCGACCGGCGAACAATACAGACCCGAATTGCCGCTGGTTCTTCTACAAAGACCTGGATGATGTCCCCGAAGAGTACTACACCCGGATTGGTGCTAAGAAACCGGCACGTTCAAAGTAGAGTTATAGAGCAAAAGCAATTTATGAGGGGCATCGCTTAAGCGATGCCCCTCATTACTTCTTCAACTATAATTATCCTGTTAAACACCCTCAACAGAGAATCTGGCTCAGATAACGGGCTGGACTTATCTGTAATCAGGAAGTTTGGTAGCGCATACCGGATTCGAACCGGTGATCTCGTCCTTGAGAGGGACGCGTCCTAAGCCTCTAGACGAATGCGCCACGCATAACTAACGGCTATGTAAGTGTATTATATCGGGTAGCAGCCGTCAACTCACTTACTTTGACCGGCTTTATTTTCATAATGCTCAACAAAAGGGCTCCGGCGGTAACAATCATCAGGATAAAGAATGCGAGCTGGTAGCTATGGGTAACATCGAATATATAACCCGTTACTGCCGGTCCGACACCACCACCAATGCCGGCAATAAAAAGCAGCATACCAAAATTAACCCCGTGCGATTTAGTACCGAATAGCTCAGCTACCAGCGGGGACATCAAGGCAAAGAACCCGCCGTGAGCAAATCCGTACACGATGGCAAAAATGAGCAGCATTGGAAGCCCTTTTGCCACCTGAAGCCAAGCCATAGAGACGAGCAATATTATGAAGCAAATTATCAAGGCTCGCCGGTTGCCGAGCCTATCGCCAGTACTGCCCATCGCCAGCCGACCGGCGATACTAACCGCACCCAGGACGGACATTATGCTGGACGCCTGCGTTACTGATATCCCTCCGTCTGTACCATAGGTTACGATGTGCACCATAATCGATTGGGTGGTATACCAGATAATGAAATAGGCGGCACACGCTGCCCAGAATTGGTAAGTGTGCATCGCTTCGCCGAGAGATAATTGAACACTCTCATTAACTTTCGAAGTATTGCCGTTAGCATCGTACATACCATAAGGCTGAAGGCCCATTTGAGCGGGGTCGCGTTTTAGAAATTGAGCGGTGGCGACGATACCTATCAGACCGATAATGCTTAGCACCACGTAAGCCGTGCGCCAATCGTAGGTCGTGATAAGCCAGCTGGCGACGACCGGTAAAATAAAAATACCGGCACCCGTGCCGGCTTTGATGACGCCGGTCATAAGCCCCCGGCGCCTGGCGAACCAGCGGGTAACCGTCGATAATAGCGTTACATTCCCAGCACTGACACCGATGCCGACCAGTATTGGATAAACAATATATAACTGCCACATATTTTCGACTTGTGATGTAAGAATATAGCCCAAGGCAAAGATAACGCCGCAGGCACTCATTACCAGTCTGGGTCCGAACTTATCGGTCAGCCTGCCGACGATAATGGCGAACAGTCCTTCCAGAAAGAATGCAACCGAATGGCCGCCGGAAACCGCCGCCCGGCTCAAACCTAACCCATTTTGTAACGAACTGAAGAAGACGCCATAGGTAGCAAAGATGCCGTGCATAACGATGAGAATAAAGAAAGAGGCGGCGACTACAATGTAACCGTAGAAGACTTTCGAGCGAGTGTCTTTTTTCAAGTAATTTGTGTTTTGAATTCTAGCTGTTGATATTCAGTGCTGTCAACTTTGCGTCAGGGCAGAGAGACAAAAGTCACATATTTCAAAACGTGAAGAAATTAGAATAAAAGCAATAATAAATAGAGAAGGACAGAAAGCTGGGAGGTTTATGGTAACCCCAAAATTTTCTGATGGGACTAAAGTCAGGATTAAAACAAAGGATACCAGAGGACAGCTTGTGTACCGTGAATTTGAGAGGTATGAAAATCAGTCTGGAGTTATACTTAATTCAAAGTCGGTTGTCGCCTATTATTTGCGCCCGTCGACTGAGTCAATTATAGACCGGGTGACAACACTCCGTATGTATTCCGTCAAGTTGGAAGAAGGCATCACGATTCACAACCTGACCGAATATTTATTAGAACAGATTTAGCAAATTACCAGCTTCATAGCTAGAATTTAGAGTATAAACTGGCGATGGTTGTTATCGCATCGTTAATACTTATGGCATAACCGATACCTTCTACACCAGTCTCCACCCACTTGATATTGGTAATACCGATGACCTCGCCATCGACGTTAATGAGGGGCCCTCCGGAATTTCCCGGGTTAATTGCAGCGTCCGTTCCAATCAGGTTGGATAGACTGCTGCCATCGCTAAAAGAAACCGCGGCGTTCAAACGACTCACCCAACCGCCGGACAAATTAATGCCTAATCCTAAGGCGTTGCCGATAGCGGCCACAGGCTGGCCTACCTTAAGAGCATCCGAGTCGCCGATTTTAGCTGTTGGAAGATCAGTAGCATCTATTTTTATTACTGCAAGGTCGGTAGGTTTATCTGATTGTATGGCAACAGGAGTAAAGGTACGACCGTCAGCCAAAGTTACCGTGATAGAGATCGCATCATCTACCACATGGCTATTGGTGACAATAACACCGTCACTCCGAATTATCCACCCGGAAGCGGCCGCTTGCTGCGGAATTCTAAAGCCGGGAAAGAATGTCGTGATAACCTGGACGTTAATGGCAACAACAGACGGTTTGACGATATCGGTGGCACGGGTGAAATCCGCAATTTGACGATTGCTGATAATATTTACCAAGTCTGACAGGATAGAGAGGGTAGCGGTGAGGTTTTGCGTTGCCCGGTTTAACAAAGCAATATCATCCTTGGTACCGGTCACTTCAGACTGCAGGACGCTAAGCGAACTGGATAAGTCTGCTAGATTTTCTTTTACAGAGCTAATATCGGTTTGAAGGCTGGTAATCTGAGTTTCATTGTTTCGGATGAGAGCGGACTGTTTATAATAAAGAAAACCGTTAAACGCGACCCCAAGCAGAAGTAAAACCAGGAGCGACGGAATAATCCACCTTTTCATTTTCTCCGCCATCGGTTATGACTTGAGCCGGACTGCCTGCTGCTTGCGGAACTTATCGACTTTGGGTGCAATTACTATCTGGCAGTAAGCTTGTTCTGGATGCTTTATGTAATAGTCCCGGTGATAGTCTTCAGCCGGATAAAATTCACCAGCGGCAGTAATTTCCATGACAATGGGCTTTTTCCAGACACGAGCTTTAGTGAGTTCGTTAATAACTTCTTCCGCAACAGCTTTTTGCTGCTCGGTGTGATAATAGATAGCAGAACGGTACTGCGTACCTACATCGGCACCCTGCCGGTTCAGCGTGGTCGGGTCGTGGACGGAAAAGAAAATATCCAGGATTTCCCGATACGAAACCTTCCGAGAATCGAACGTTATTTGGACGGCCTCAGCGTGGCCAGTCTTTCCGGAGCTTACCTGTTCATAGGTAGGATTTGCCGTGGTGCCTCCGGTGTAACCCGACTGGACGCTTTCCACGCCGTCAACTTCACGGAAGACTGCCTCAATGCACCAGAAGCAGCCACCAGCGAGCGTAGCAACTTCAGGCTGGACATTCTCTGTCATACCTTACTACTCTCGGGGACGAATTTAAGGGCGAAGCCGTTCATACAGTATCGTTTACCTGTCGGCGGCGGGCCATCATCGAAGACATGCCCCAGGTGAGAGCCGCACCGTGCACACAGAACCTCAGTCCTCATCATCCCCAGACTATTATCAGGCTGCTCCACGACATTCAGCGTCGAGACCGGCTCGTAAAAGCTGGGCCAGCCGGTCCCCGATTCGAATTTAGTGGAACTGCGAAAGAGGTCGGTACCGCAGCGAACGCATTTGAAAATACCTGGCTCGTGGACTTCAGAGAACGGGCAAGAGCCGGGAGCCTCTGTCCCCTTACGAGTGGTGATTTCATACTGCTTTTTGGTCAGCAGTTTTTTCCATTCAACGTCCGATTTTTCTATTTTCTCAACGCTGATTACTTTATTCTGTTTAGCATCGTAAATTTCAATAGTCGACATAAGCGTTCCTACCCGCCCTTTCCTTTTTATATCATCAAGTAGCCAATAAGGAAATACGTAGACTTACGTATTTTGCGTATATTTTGGACGGATTTTGAACCAGCATCATAGAAATCCATTAGTGGGTAAAAGTTGAAGATTGTAGATTATAGTTTATTAATGGTAATATCTTGTCAAAAGTCATGGAGGTTACCATGCAGCGTGCTTCTAAATTCTGGAGAGCAAGTATAATTGTTTTTATCAGTAGTTTCTGTGTAATGGTGATTGAACTCCTCGCCGGTAGACTCCTTGCACCTTATATCGGGGTCTCGCTCTATACATGGACCAGTATCATCGGGGTTATACTTGCCGGTATTGCTCTGGGAAATTATCTTGGAGGCAGAATCGCCGATAAATATCCGTCTCCATTAGTGCTGGTAGGGATTTTCTTTATCGGTGGATTGCTTACGATTGCAGTTCTTCCGATGACTAAACTTTTTGCCAATATCAACTGGTTCGCCAATTTGCCCGTATTGTTAGAATTTACATTTAAAGTCTCAATGATATTTCTTTTACCCGCCATTATCCTCAGTATGGTGACTCCAATAGTCATAAAATTGACCCTTGGAGACCTGGGGCGCACCGGCGGTATCGTGGGCACAATATATGCCATGTCCACCACCGGCTCTATCTTGGGGACTTTCCTTACCGGTTTTTATTTCATCCTCTGGTTTGGTGTGAGAACGATATTCTTCCTGGTAGCTGCGGTCTTGATACTTACGGGAATACTCGCCTGGTTCTCCTGGAAAATCCCGGGAAGGTGGAAGTTTTCCTTAAAAAACTTCATAACATGGACTACTGCAATCGAGGTAATCATAATTTCAACTTCTATGTTTCAGCTTAGAAACTCCTGGCAAGAAGACTTCACCAAAGAGTCTAATTACTATTCAATAAAAGTGTGGGAATGGGGCGAGGTTAAAGGATTAAGGCTGGACTACATAATGCATGCATTCGTTATCCCGGACCAACCGCTTAACCTTCAGTATGATTATCTCAAGATTCTAGCAGAGATGACAGCGTACCTAGCGAGAGAAAATCCGGAACCGAAAACTTTACATTTGGGTGGAGGTGGCTATTGTTTCCCGCGGTATTTGGAAGCTGTCTACCCTAAAAGCGTGAATGATGTGGTGGAAATCGACCCCGCAGTAACACAGGTAGTTTATGAGGAGCTTGGGCTGCCAGCGGACACAAGTATCAAGACTTATAATGAAGACGCTCGGCGGTTTTTAATCAGGCAAAAGAAGGGAAATATTTACGATATTGTTGTCGGTGATGTCTTCAGTGAACGTTCAACTCCCTATCATCTTACAACGCTTGAGTTCGACCAACTAGTAAAAGCTAATATGAAAGAGGACGGCGTTTACCTAATCAACATTGTTGATGATTACAGGCGCGGTAGATATATGCCATCTGTTATTTATACGCTAAGGCAAGTTTTTAGCTATGTCTATTTGTTTAGTGTCAAGGAGAGCTGGAGCGATGCCGGAGCCGGCAGATATATTTTGGCGGCCACTGACAACCCCGTTGACCTTACCGAGTACAAAAATTTTATTACCGAGAATGGGCAGAAGAAAGCCATTAGTAATCCTCTCGATGAAATATCTCTAAATAATTATCTGGCTGAGAGAAAGGCTATCCTGTTAACTGACGATTATGCCCCGACTGATATTCTGGTGACGTTATTATTTCGATGAGGTCTCATGGTGAGCCGCCAGGGTCTCGAACCCTGAACCTGCTGATTAAGAGGCACATTTGTTCTACTCCCTCAAGTATTTTACAGAGTGATCCGATATCAGATATTCAGAGGTACAGCCACAATTTATGCTATACGTTACTCATGTTAGTTTTTACTGTTTTCAAGTTGGTTGGTAAAATGTTGGCTGTTGTGGCTTATCGACTGAGGCCAAAGGATTGAACGAAGGTGCCACTCATATTTGGAGACAATATTAGTCGAATAACTACCGGGCATATTTTTTGGCACTATCGAGAACGCTTACTCCAACCATAAAACTTTCTGTATAATCTACAAGAGTTCCGATCATCAATGGCCCGACAAATCCCCAAGTCAATGCTAGGGCGATTCGATATATGCATAGAGAGTATAGCCCGATTAATGCGTTGGAGATCGCCCCAGGTAACACAGTATCAACCATGTCAATGAAATACATAGCCACTGCTGCTAACGCTTTTAGGCTACAGTTATTTTAGGCACTTTGCCGCTTACTTGTCGTATCTTCCGTGGCGAAGAAATCCATATAAACACACCAGACAAAATCAGCACAAGTATTGCCAATGAAAAAGCTAAAGAATAGCTTCTGGTTATATCAAATATGTAGCCGGCTATCCATGACCCTAAGGAATTACCCAGTCCGTACCCAATATTAGCAAAACCTAGGATAGCACCAAAATGCTTACCAGAGAACATATCTGCCACACTTGCTGCATAAGTTGGTGAATTAAAACCGCTAAAAAATCCAAAACAAACCGCGTATAAGTACAATATCCAAGCTTGTGAACTATTTTTGGTAAATGATATCAAAAGAAACCCAGCAATAATCCCCACACAACCCCAGGTGAAAGCAACCTCTCTTCCGAAAATATCTGAGGCAAAACCGCAAAATCGTCCCAACATACTGGCAATTCCATAAATAAGAAGTGTGAAAGAAGCGAACAGGGCGGTAAATCCGATATCTACCATAAATGCGACTTGGTGCGTCATCACAATTCCATAGCCTGTGCCTAAAGAAAACATTATGCCAAAAAGCGCCCAGAACCGGTATTCTTTTAATGCTTTATGCAAGGTCCAATCGGTGGCCGCCCATTGTACATTGATAATAGCTTTATCTAAGCGTTGACCTTCTTTCTTTTCTGATTCCCGAGTCAAACATTGACCATCCGGTAGAAGTCCTATATCATTTGGCGAATGCTTTAAAAACTGGCTGGGAATAATGATTAATAGTGCGACTACACCACCGAGTAGTAGATATGCATTCTGCCAGCCTACAGCCAAAATAATAGACTGTATTATCGGTGTCATGATAAAACTTTCCCTGCCGCCTGCTTGAGCAATACCGACCGCCATGGCACGTCTCTTAGTGAACCAATTAGACACAAGAGCTACGCAGGGAACATAACCAGCGGTGCAGACACCGAATGCGACAAACACACTCCAGAAGAGGAAGAACTGCCAAATTTCCGAGACCCGGCTGCATCCGACTAGTCCTATAGTCATGATCAATGCCGCACACGTAAAAGTTTTTCTTGGACCGAATCTATCAAGAAGAGTGCCGGCTATTGCCGAACCAAAACCATACACAAGAGAACCAATTGAAAAGATCAGAGCCGTTTCGGCCCTAGTCCAACCGAATTTATTTAAGATTGGAACATAGAAGATAGAAAATGAATACCAGATGGCATAGGAAACAGACATGATGAGGAATGTGATACCTACGATAAACCAGCCGTAAAATATATGCCTCGGTGTTTTCAATTTCCTGTTACGCGAAAATAAGCTAATTGATAAAAACGGCCGTGAAAAGTATGAATTGTGACTGATTAATATTCAGAGAATTGACACCATCATTTGCTAGAAGGATATCATAACAATCTTTAAAGCACAACAATACTGGCTCTAAAGAGAAGATAAGAGTGCAACGATTAGACCAATTTCGTTAAGCCATTAACACTTAGTCCTGGTGGTTTTGGTGGTAAGATAAAATACGCTATGATTACCGAAACGGCAAGCAATAATGCAAATAATCCAAACACACTCATATAGCTGCCAGTAGTGTCATATACCCAACCGCAATATACCGGGGCAATCAATCTTATCGGCATAGTTATCAAATTCCTGAATCCATCAATGGAACCGTAAGCTTTACGTCCATAATAACGCGCAATCATCGGGAGCTGTACAGTAAAACTGGCTCCTTGTCCCAAACCAGCGAGAAGAAACCAGAGGTAAATTGTAGCTGTTCCTTTATTGAAAAGGAAAACAGTAATGCCAATTGCCTGCATAAGATATCCCGTTACAAGTATTAATCTCAAATGACTAATCTTTACACGGTCAACTACGAAGCCAGTAACCAACCTCGCTGGGATGCTTGACGTAACCAAGAGCGACATCATTGTGGCGGCTACTATTGGATCATACCCTATATCAGTTAGAAAGGGTATGCAATGTATCCTCATAATTGGCATTGTTAAACCAGAGATATATCCTATTACGACCATCAACCAGAATGAGACCGTCTTCATCGTCTGCCCGACGGTAAACTCAACCTCTTCGGAAAGCTTGCCAGTATTCGTTCCTTGGGCAAGAGGCTTCTTTACATTTGTGATTTTACCTACTACGGCAGCACCATCTGGCAAGAGTCCGTAATACTCAGGGCGATGTGGCTTTATACAGAACCAAGTTAGAGGAAAACCGATCAATGCAATTGCCAAGCCGGCAACAACACAAGTCATTCGCCAACCTTGGTTAGTAAGCAACCAAGCAAGGATGGGTAGCATCAACAATCCTGAAAGCGATTCAAGAGTAAACTTAATGCTTAAGGCTACTCCCCTTCTTTTAACGAACCAGTTTACTATCGCCTTATCCGTGGGTATTTCACAGCCCAAAGACAATCCAGCGCCTAATACCAACCCCCAGACTGCTAAGAAAGCCCAGAGTGAATCTACGAAGTACATTATGATAGATCCAAAAGTTAGACAAACAATCCCAAAAAGTATTACCTTCTTTGGACCATATTTGTCGCTACCCCACCCAGATAGGATGCCTTCCAAACCGTTTCCCAAGTTTTGGACACTATTCGCGGTTGATGTTAGAGCACGGCTCAAACCTAATTCCGAGGCTATGGGTTTGAATAACGCAGAAAATCCATAATTTACAAATCCAGTTCCCAAGAAAGCTAAGATGCCGCTGGCCAAGACAGTCCACCAACCAAAGAATACTTTCGGAACCTTTAATCTCTTAACCACAGAACCTAATCCTAAAATGCCAACAATAAAATTATAATGAAACTGATTGTATCAATAATTGAAATGTTAGAAAAGAGCGAATCGTCTTTATTAGAGAAAAGATCAACGGACAACGCTTCCTTTTTTATGACATGAATTAGATACTTATGATTATCCCAACCCGTACCTTTTTCGATTTTCCTTGTGGAAGGAAAGCGCTTGCAAGAAGCCAGTTTCTATGTTTAGGCTACTTCGGAGATGCATCGAGAATTTAGCTCGATAAGAGACGAAATTCGGTATATTTTATATAATACCATTGTTGTTAAGTATTAATTAAGGAGGTTTTATGCTCGGCGATGTGATTGAATTGACCATAGTAGTAAAAGATCTGGATGCTGCAATAAATGATTTTGAACGGCTTTTTAGTTTGAAGGTACATTACAAAAAGGAATCGAAGCAGTTTGGATTTAAAAATGCAGTCTTACCCCTCGGCAAAGGTCATATTGAGTTGCTTCAGCCTGTAGATCCTTCTAGCGCAGCTGCCCGTTTCTTAAAAAATCGAGGTGAGGGAGTATATTTAGTAGGATTTGATGTGAAAGACGTTAGCAGCAGTGTACGGAAATTGAGAGAAAAAGGAGCCAGCGTAACAGAGACTGATTCAGAGTTTCATCCCGGTGAAAAAATAGCTTGGGTGCATCCTCGAGATGCCCATGGAGTAATGGTAGAGTTGCGACAGCCCGAAAAATATAATTAGGGAGAATTATAAGATTTTATGGTTAAGTTATTGATCGTTTACCACTCTTACCAAGGCAATACTGAAGCTATGGCAAAAGCCGTTTGTGAGGGAGCGAGTTCAGCCGGAGCTACTGTAACCTTAAAGAAGGCACCCGATGCAACAGCTGATGATCTGCTTAATTGTGATGTTGCTGCTTTTGGCTCTCCCAATTACTACAGCTACATGGCTGGAGTTCTTAAAGACTACTTTGATCGTGTATATTATGACGTGCGTGGAAAGGTAAATAACAAGCCCTACGGCGCATTCACTAGCGGAGGAGGCAGCAGTACTTTGGCTCTAGAGAGCATCGATAGGGTAGCGTCTTTGTCCAGCCTGAGAATGAAACGAGTGTTTGAAGGTGTAATTGCAGCAGGTAAGTCATCAAGCTATATTTGACGTCGGATGTCAATAACGGACACGAAACCTCTCATGCTGCCACTAGACCCACGTAGTATCTTTGCTCAAAAACCGCAGGTGACAGGAAACCGAGCCCTGGCTGCAAACGCTGCCTCTTATAGAATATCTCGATATA
>JAZDIU010000049.1:0-9890 GCA_043804635.1 Chloroflexota bacterium | reverse complement strand
CGCCCTCCAGAAAGCTCACGAGAGGAAAGTCACCGAGAAAGCTGCGAAGACAGCAATCTAAGGTTAAATAAGAGTAGCAAGAAAATTTTGAAAAAGGAGGACTAAAATGGAAGGACAGATTGTATTAGCTCTAGCAGTAGTAGTCCCGTTCGTACTCTTCCCGGCCGCATTCGTCTGGTATCTCAACATCGGTGGCATCGCTGCCGCAGTCAAGGAAGCCCGGGCCAGAAAGGCCGCTGAAGCGGAAGGTTTAGAGACAGTTGCAAAATAGTGATGAAGCAATCAACCTTAATAAAATAGGGATGGAATTAAGTCTCACGGGATAAAAATTCCATCCCTTATTTTATCTATGAAGAGAAACCAAGGTATGGTCACTCGAAACTCTACCAATAGATATTGATACTCGAAGTCACGCTATGACCGCTCTCCCACGCGCTCGGAAAGTAGAAATACGAACCCAGAGAGTCCCACCAGTAGTCATTCCTGAGGTTTTCACCCGAAACTTCATTCACCCCCACCGCCCGGTACTCCTTTTTGTTTACCACCCGAGCAAATTTGTCCGGAGCTTTGGTACAATCGACATAGACCAGCCCATAGTCGGTGGTCAGAAACGCATTCAGGGCATGACCCACAAACTCATTCTTGAACATAATCTGGACTTCTGCCGCCCTGATTCCAGCCGCTTCGGCATTGTTATGAACGTCCCGGGAGAACTGCGAACAATCGTATAAACGGGCAATATAAGAATGGTTTTCAGTATAATCTTTAGCGAGAAAATCCATCAGCTGGCTTAAAGTAGGATTTTTTGCCGCCGGATTATCCACCAGGTCGACATCGTAACATTCCGGACTCGCCGAAAGCGTAATGCCCAATCCGCTCAGCGTTTCTCGAGCTACAGCCAATTGCTGCTGTGCTTTCGTTAATGTGGCTTGAAGATTAGTTGAGTCTTTCTGAAAAGAATCGAGGGTCTGCCGGGTAGTCTTAAGCTCCGATTGCGTAGAAGCCAGTACGTGCTTGGTGGAATCTAACTCCGATTGCTTCGCCGCCACACTTAGTTTAGTAGCGTTAAGTTCCGATTGTGCAGTCGCCAGAGCGCTTCTAGTGGCTACCAGTTCTGTTCTTAGCGAATCTCTCTCCTGCGTAACGATGAGACCATAAACGGCACCGGCAATCGCCACCCAGGCTAAAATAACCGCAGTGGCGATAAGTGCCCAGGGCCGGCGTGACCGATGGACAGGAACCGGTGTAACAACTTGAGTAATTTCTTTTCTGACATCGATTTCCATCGCCTTGTCATACGCCAGAGAAGGAGCTAATCCGCCAGCCATAAGCTCCTGCCAGCGACTCGTTCGTCTATCCAGTTCCTGGCGCCTCTCACGACCAGCAGTCTCCCATTCATTGCGATATGTTTCCCAGATGCCTTGCTCGAATTCTTTTTCTTTATCCAGCCCCATTTCAACCGACCTCCTGTATTAAGTAAAACGGATATGTATGTTTTTAGTTACCGCCCTCAAAAAACTTCCTTGGATTATCTACAAAAAGGCTGTCGATAACCTTCTTAGAAACTCCCATCTCCCGGAGCTGTGGAAATACTACCTTCTTTATGAAGAGAAAGTAGTAGGGATTGCGTTCCTCGTGGTCGTCCGCCATATTCTCTGTTTTAGGCCACCCCAGGGTCCAATCGTGGGAAGGAAGCAGCCGTTCGGCGTACCCGACATCGATTAATGTTTTCAGCGTCATTGTGCGGGCGAGCGGACTGACGTTGCGCCCCGGGTTGCGGTCCATCCCGAGGTAACAGCCCTGCTCCAGAATCCAGACAAGATACTCTATATCGGTAGTGTCGTTAGCGTGGTCTACTTTGACCCGGGTCAGGTCGACGCCCTCCTCTTTGAGAATCGCTAACTGCTGTCTGGCTACCTGAAGAGCAGCATAAGAGTGAAGCATTATCGGGACATTAGTTTTTAGATGAGCGCGGGCGACACCACGCAGGACTTCCAGTTCTCCCATCGTTACACCGGCCATATCGCTCGATGCCTTGAGAATCCCCGCCTTGATTCCGGTGCCGGCGATTCCCTCTTCGATTTCACGGCTAAAAACTTCAGCGAACTGATTGGCGGAGATTCCGGCCAGGAAGCGGGGTGCTTCCAGCCACCATCCGGCGCAGGCAATGATATTGACGCCGCTTCTCCGGGAAGCCTCAGCCATGAAATTTACATCCCGTCCCAGGTCTAGGGTAGTCGCATCTAAGATGGTATCTATCCCCGCCTTCTTAGCTTCCTTCAAACGGCTGACGATGTTCTCCATATAGTTATCGCCGAAAAGCTCGGGGTAATTCGAGGAAAAGCCCGCCGGAGACAGGATAAGGTGCTCGTGTATCAGGGTGAAACCCAGCTCCGAAGTATCGATTGGTCCCAGAACAGAATTTATCTTCGCCATCTCAGAATCCTTTCAACTGTCATTGCTCGGATAGTTTACCCTGAGCTTGCCGAAGGGTGGCAATCTCTATCAATCTTCCTTAAGCTAAATATACACCAATGTCTTAAAAACGGGCAAACCAAATTCTCTACTGTCATTGCGAGCGAAGTACGGCAATCTCCTCCCACTGTCTTTGCGAGACCATCCGCCGCAGCTTTAGGCAGGCGGCGGCGAAGCAATCCGTGTCGGTGGCAATCTCACCCCTGCTGTCTTTGCGAGCCATTCGCCGAAGTGTCGAAGGCGTGGCAATCTCTATAAATCCATTCTGGCGGAAGCGGGACCCACTATATGTTATAATGACAGTAGCATCCGGGGAGGTGCACGATGAAAACCGTTAAGTTTCCAGTGGTAATCACGCAGGATGAAGATGGCTACTTTCTGGCGGAAGTCCCTGTCCTGACAAGTTGCTTCACACAGGGAAAGACCAAAGCCGAAGCCCTTGTAAATATCAAAGAAGTTATTCAGTTATGTCTTGAACAGATGGCTGAAGAAGGTGCCCCGGTGCCCGATAAGTATGCTTTGGAAGAGGTCGAGGTTGCTGTTTCATGACCAAACTACCCGTAGTATCTGGCGCCGAGTGCATAAAGGCACTTCAGAGGCTAGGCTACCGGGTAGACCGTACTAGAGGCAGTCACGTGTGGCTGGTTTGCCCTGGCAAAGCGCCTGTCCCCGTCCCTAAACATCACGAACTTGGCCGCGGAATTCTCCGCAAGATTATCAAAACCGCCGACATCACCGTTGATGAATTCATTGAGCTCCTTGAAAGGTAATTAAACCTCTTTTTGTCATTCTGGAAGCGTCTGAATACTCCACATCCTCGAAGACGCTAGCCTGTCCTGAGCTAGTTTACCCTGAGTTTATCGAAGGTGTCGAAGGGCTGATAGCTGACCGCTATCAGGGTTGAACATAAGCATAATCTGAGTTACTATCTAAAAGAGGTGAATATGTATCAAAAGACCATCCTGGATAACGGACTTAGAATCACCACGATGAATATGCCCCAGACCCGCTCGGTATCCATCGGCTTCTTTCTCGGTATCGGCTCGAGATATGAGACCGCCGCCGAATCGGGTATTTGCCACTTCATCGAGCACATCTGCTTCAAAGGCACAACGAAAAGAGAGACATCACGGGACATTGCCGCGGCGATTGAAGGGGTCGGCGGCATCCTCAACGGCGGCACCGATAAAGAGCTAACCATCTACTGGTGCAAGGTAACGCTCCCTCACTTCTCTCTGGCCATTGACGTGCTGGTCGATATGCTCCTCAACTCCAAGTTCGACCCAACCGAAATAGAGCGAGAGCGGCCGGTCATCATCGAAGAGATTAATATGAGCAAAGACGCTCCTTCGCACTGGGTCAATATGCTCATCGACGAGTTGCTCTGGCCGGACCATCCTTTAGGGTTGGACACTGCTGGCACAAAAGAATCGGTGACTAAAATCACCCGGGAGATGATGCTCGATTTTCTACAGAGTCAGTACCAGCCGGACAATATGGTCGTTGCCATTGCCGGCAATATCCAGCACGAAGAAGCCGTAGATGTAGTAGTCAAGGCGCTGGGCGACTGGAAAACCAGGCAGCCACATCGCTTGTACCTGCCCTATAAAGATGTGAAAAATCCCCGGCTTTTAATTGAGAAGCGGGACACCGGCGAAGCCCACCTCTGCCTGGCTTTGCGCGGACTGCCCCTGCTCCATCCCAAACGCTTCACCTTCGACCTGCTTAACGTAATCCTGGGAGAGGGTATGAGCAGTCGGTTATTCACTGAAATCCGTGATAAACTCGGCCTGGCTTACAGCATCAGCAGCTACGTCAGCTATTTCCACGATTCGGGTTCGATGATTATTTACGCCGGAGTCGAGCCGAAAAACGTTCAAGCCGCCGTCAAGTCCGTCCTGGAGCAGCTCGATAGCCTTAAACACGATGTGCCTGAAGCCGAACTGGTGAGAGCTAAAGAATCAGCCAAGGGACGCCTGTTACTCAGAATGGAGGATACCTATAATGGTGCCGGGTGGATGGGAGGACAGGAGATTCTCACCGGGCGTATTCTCACCCTTGATGAAGTGGTCTCTGCCATCGATGAAGTCACCACGGACGGCATCAAAAAACTTGCCAGGGAGCTGCTGATAGGCGATAGCCTCCGTCTGGCAGTAATCGGACCCGTTACAGATGAACATCTTGACGAACTGCTGAGATTATAAAAAAGACCGTCCTTCACTCGTGAAGGACGGTCTTTTCCTGAATCAGGGTATGTTTAATACTCTCCCATACCACCGCCGGGCGGCATAGGCGGAGCTTTTTCCTTCTCCGGAATATCGGCAACGAGCGATTCGGTAATGAGCACCATACTGGCGATACTGGCGGCATTTTGTAAAGCCGACCTGACGACCTTAGTCGGGTCGATAATGCCTTTCTTTACCATATCGCCGAACTCATCGTTCTCGGCATCGTAGCCAAATCCGACCTTTGCCTTCTTGACGGCATCTATAATCACGGCTCCGTCTTTGCCGGCATTCTGGGCAATCCAGCGAATCGGTTCCTCGACCGCCTTGCGGACGACATCGACGCCGGTAGCTTCATCACCACTGGCATCAAGTTTGCTCAAAGTCTTGACGGCATTGAGCAAAGCCACGCCGCCACCGGGAAGAATACCCTCTTCGACGGCAGCTCTAACGGCTGATAACGCATCCTCAACGCGGTGCTTTCTTTCTTTAAGCTCGACTTCAGTAGCGGCACCGACTTTAACCACGGCGACGCCGCCGGCCAGCTTAGCCAGTCTTTCCTGAAGTTTCTCACGGTCGAAATCGGAGGTAGTCTCTTCGATTTGGGCTCTAATCTGCTTGATTCTCGCCTGAATCGTAGCATCATCGCCTTTACCTTCGACGATGGTGGAATTATCCTTGTCCACGGTTACCCGGCGAGCCTTGCCCAAATCATCAACAGTAACCGAGTCTAGTTTGCGGCCGATTTCTTCGGAAATTACCTTGCCGCCGGTAAGAATACCAATGTCTTCCAGCATTGCCTTGCGCCTGTCGCCAAAGCCGGGGGCTTTCACAGCAACTACGTTGATCGTGCCTCTCAGCTTGTTGACGACCAAGGTCGCCAGAGCTTCACCATCGACATCCTCGGCGATGATAAGCAAGTTCTTCGAAACCTGCAATATTTTCTCAAGAGCCGGCAGTAAATCGGCAACAGCCGATATTTTCTTATCGGTAATCAGGATATAGGGGTCTTCCAGGACGGCTTCCATCTTTTCCGCATTCGTGACGAAATAGGCACTGACGTAACCGCGGTCGAACTGCATTCCTTCTACGAACTCAGTTTCATACTTTATCCCCTTGGATTCTTCGACCGTGATGACACCATCCTTGCCGACCTTCTCCATAACCTCAGCCAGTAGGTTACCGATTTCGGTATCTTTGGCAGTTATAGTGCCTACCTGGGCGACCTGCTCTTTGCCCTTTACTTCGGTCGACATCTTCTTCAATTCGTCGACGATAGCCTTAGTTGCTTTCTCGATGCCTCTCTTTAGAGCCATCGACTCGGCACCAGCGGCTATATTCTTAAAACCGCCGGAAATAATCGCGTGAGCCAGAATGGTCGAGGTGGTGGTACCATCGCCGCACTGGTCGTTGGTCTTCGAGGCGGCTTCCTTAACCAACTGGGCACCCATATTTTCAAACGGGTCGGGAAGCTCTATATCCTTGGCAATGGTAACGCCATCATCGATTACCGAAGGCGCTCCCCATTTTTTGTCGAGTGCAACTGCGTGTCCTCTAGGTCCTAGAGTTACTTTAACCGAATCAGCCAGAACATCTATACCCTTTTTCAGGGCGTGTCTAACTTCTTCACCAAATATAATCTGCTTAGCCATTTTTCTCCCCTCCTCTTATTATTTAGTCTTCTTGGCTAGAACATCGCTCTCGCGGAGAATCATCATTTCTTCGCCATCGATCTTAATTTCGGTTCCGCCGTACTTTGCGTAAAGCACGATGTCGCCAACCTTAATGTCCATCGCTATCCGTTTTCCATCTTCGGATAACCGCCCGGGACCTACAGCTAACACTTCCCCTTCTTGCGGTTTCTCTTTAGCCGTATCAGGTAACACAATTCCGCTTTTGAGTACCTCTTCTCTTTCGATAGGTTTAACAACCAATCGGTCAGCTAAAGGCTGTAGCTTAACTGCCATTCTAAAACCTCCTCCCTTTAATTTTTTAGCAGTCCCGCCCTGAGACTGCTAAAACTTAATAATAGCGCATACTTAGAACCATTCGCAACTCAAGGGGTGACAACACAGAGTTAAGAAAGGAAATTTGAAAGCATCTGCATATTCAAAATATCCCATTTTCTTTATAGAACTAGTAATTGCTTGAAATCTCTATTCGGGACCTGTGGAGCTGGGGTATCAATAGGTAGAACCACCAAAGACTTCGAAGTAAGTTTCAGTTTGATAGATTAGTTCTGATTTCTATTCCGAGCTTCAATGAGTCCAACGGAATACTTTTTTAATTCCGATAAACATTGAATGTAAGTTGTGAAGCTACTAGATTTGTCATATGATAATGGCTGAATAAGTCAATCAGGAGGTGGACATTGAGTAATACAAAGGAAAATCTAGAATCGGCATTCGCTGGAGAGTCGCAAGCGAATCGGAAGTACCTCTTTTTCGCTGATAAAGCTGAGCAAGAGGGTTACAAACGGGTTGCGCGCTTATTTCGAGCAGCCGCTGATGCTGAAACTGTCCATGCTCGAAACCACCTCAAAGTGTTGCAGGGTATAAAATCTACAAAAGAAAATCTGCAGGTTGCTATCAATGGTGAGAACCATGAATTTATGGAAATGTATCCCGAGTTCATTAAACAAGCGAATGCCGCGGGTGAACAGAAAGCTGCTGACAGATTCGACCTGGCAAATAAGGTTGAGAAAATACACCACACTTTATACCGCGATGCTCTTGGAAAACTCGAAAAGAGAGAGGCTTCAGAGCTTAAGCCTTTCTACGTTTGCCAGTATTGCGGAAACACAGTCGAAGGAGAAGCACCGGAAAGATGTCCCGTTTGTGGCATGCCCAAAAAGATGTTCAAACTTATCGAATAATTTACATATAACGATAAGGATTAAGTAGAAAGGAGGAAACAAATGGACCACAAATTACCAGAACTCCCATACAGCAAGGAAGCATTAGCCCCTAATATATCGGCTGAAACACTAGAATACCATTATGGAAAACACCATAAGACTTACGTTGATAACCTCAATAAACTGATACCCGGCACGGAATTCGAGAAGATGTCGCTGGGAGAGATTGTTAAAAAGGCGTCCGGCGGAATCTTCAATAACGCCGCTCAGGTATGGAACCATACTTTCTACTGGAATTGCCTATCGCCAAAAGGTGGTGGTGAACCTTCTGGTATGTTAGCTAGTTCTATATCCAAGAACTTCGGTTCGTTTACTCAGTTCAAAGAGAAGTTCACCAATGCTGCCGTGACGTTGTTTGGCTCCGGGTGGGCGTGGCTGGTTAAGAATTCGGACGGTACTCTAGAAATAGTACCGGTGAGCAATGCGGGCAATCCGTTAAAAGACAACAAGAAGCCACTGCTTACCTGTGATGTCTGGGAACATGCATATTATATAGACTACAGGAACGCACGAGCAAAGTATGTGGAATCCTTCTGGAAGTTGGTCAATTGGGATTTCGTTAGCCAGAATTTTTAGAGATTAAATTGCTTCCTGCAATAGATACAGAAGGAGATAATATGGACAGGAAAAGGATATGGTTAGCCCTTGCAGTTCTAAACGTAGTTGGTTTCCTTGGTACAGTTGTCATTAATGGACTAGCCAATGCTCTTCCTATTAACAACAGGACAACAGGTTCATTGTCCGACCAGTATCCAAACCTTTTTGTCCCGGCGGCTCTGACCTTTTCTATTTGGGGAGTAATCTATATCTTACTTGCTATTTTTGTCGTGTACTCGGTAGTGAGCGCCTTGAAAAATGAGACGGAACAATCTTTCCTGGATAAGGTGGGCGTATGGTTTTTTGTTACTTGTATCGCTAACATCGGTTGGATTTTTGCCTGGCATTATGAAATTATCCCCGTGTCTATGGTCCTGATGCTGGTGCTGCTTGGTTGTCTCATACCAATATATTTACGTTTGTCGGTAGGTAAATCAGATTCGGGAGCAAAAGAAAAGTATCTTGTGCATCTTCCGTTTAGTGTATACCTTGGGTGGATTACGATTGCCACAATTGCCAATGCAACCGCTTTGCTGGTGGACGTTAACTGGAATAGATTCGGACTCGGAGAGCAATTCTGGACAGCGGCTGTCATTATTGCAGGATTACTAATTACCTTGGCAATACTTTTTCAACGTAAAGACATATTCTACGCTCTTGTTGTCGATTGGGCATTTCTCGGCATATTAATAAAGAGACTCGCTATGAATTCACTCCCTGACCAAAGCGTGGTGATATTTACGATTATTGGTCTCGTTATAATTACTCTCGGTATAATAATTCAGATAGCTAAGCGTAGAGTATACAAACTTCATAACCATTCAGCGGTTTAAAATAATGAAATTGAACTCGTTTTGGGGATTTATAGGACTATTGGGTATTTTAGGGTTTATATTAGATGAACCCCTTTATTACGTGTTCTTCGTATTTTTTCTGTTCTTCTTAGATCCTGTGGTTCGAAGCCGCAAGAAATAAAAGTTGAATATGGAGCCGGGGGGATTCGAACCCCCTACCTTTGCGATGCGAACGCAACGTTCTCCCAAGTGAACTACGGCCCCGTGTTCATAAATTATAACATAACGAGCACGGAATGGATTAAACTAGTCGAGCCGCTTCACGAACTCGTCCAGACCCATCCGGGTGCTCTGGTAGGAGTTAAGCTTCGCATCGAGGTCGGGATAACCAATAGAAATTCCTATCATCAGCCGTTTTGTCTTGGGAAGCCCCAGCAACTGACGCACCGCATCCGGATAGACCGCCAGCATCGCCTGAAGGCATGTTCCCAGCCCGAAGGAATGGGCCGCCAGACAAAGGGTCTGAGCGAAGAGCCCGGCATCGAATATCGACCACGGAGTTAATGAGCTATCCATAAAGAGGAGAATGACCGAAGGTGCTCCGTAGAATTTGTAATTGAGCATACGCATTTCTTTACGTTGCTGTTCATTTTCCCTTTCTATGCCCAGCGCTTTGAACCGCCGAGCACCGTGTTCCCGGCCGCGTTTCTCAAGCTCGGGAGGCCAGACTTTAGGCATAGGTATATCCGGATTCGTCGCTGCTCCCGATTCGGCAAGCTCGGTAAGGATACGGCTAAGTTCGTCTTTCTTCTTACCGCTGACCACAGCCACTTCCCAAGGCTGGGTATTCGTGTAAGACGGACTTCTGCCCGCCGCCTCCAG
>JAZDIU010000048.1:0-18701 GCA_043804635.1 Chloroflexota bacterium | reverse complement strand
TCGAAGGAGGTACAGATATGACAACAGAAAAACGTAAACCGAAGAAGGAGAAAGATAACATGGCAGGAAAACTGCAACCACTGGCTGATCGCGTAGTGGTGAAACCCGCGGCACAGGAAGAGAAGACCAAGTCCGGTATCTATATCCCGGACACCGCCAAGGAGAGGCCCCAGGAAGGCGACATCATCTCCGTAGGCCCCGGACGTCTTACCGATGATGGTAAGCGCATTGCAATGGACCTCAACGTGGGCGATAGAGTCATCTACACCAAGTACGGCGGTACCGAAGTCAAGATTGATGACCAGGAGCTGGTAATCATGCGGGAAAGCGACATCCTGGCCAAGAAGGTTTAGAGGAGGAAAATATGGCAAAACAGATAATTTTTGGTGAAGAGGCGAGACATTCCCTCAAGAAGGGCGTTGATACCCTGGCTCATGCTGTAAGGGTCACACTGGGTCCCAAAGGTCATTGCGTGGCACTTGATAAGAAGTGGGGAGCTCCCTCAGTTATTGACGATGGCGTTACCATCGCCAAGGATATCGAGCTGGCAGACCCCTTTGAGAACATGGGAGCGCAGTTAGTAAAGGAAGCCGCGACTAAGACCAATGATGCCTGTGGCGATGGTACCACTACATCGACCATCCTGGCTCACGCGATTGTGATCGGTGGCTTCAAGAATATCGCTGCCGGAGCCGAGCCTATGGCATTAAAGAGGGGCATCGAGAAAGCGACCCAGACTATCGTTGAAGAGCTCAAAAAGAAATCTAACGATGTAAAAGGTAAGGAACAGATTGCTCAGGTAGCGACTATCACTGCCAAAGATAAGAAGATAGGCAACCTGATCGCTGAAGTGATGGAGAAGGTTGGAAAGGACGGGGTTATCACTGTCGAGGAATCTAAGGGTATAGAGTACGAAATTGAGTATGTTGAAGGTATGCAGTTTGATCGTGGCTACATAAGCCCCTACTTTATCACCAATACCGAGAAAATGCAGGCGGCTATAGAGGACCCTTATATTCTCATCACTGATAAGAAAATCTCAGCGGTAGCGGACATTTTACCACCTCTGGAAAAGATCCTACAGGTGTCGAAGAACCTACTTATTGTTGCTGAAGATGTAGATGGCGAAGCCTTGGCGACCTTGGTGGTCAACAAGCTGCGGGGTACCATTAATGTGGTAGCGGTTAAGGCGCCCGGTTTTGGTGACCGGCGTAAAGAAATGTTGAACGATATGGCAGTCCTTACCGGTGGAAAGGTGATTTCCGAGGAGATAGGCCGCAAGTTAGACTCAGTCATAGTAGAGGACCTGGGTCGAGCTCGCCGAGCGACTATAGATAAAGATAATACCACTATCGTCGAGGGTAAAGGCTCCGAAGAGGCGATTAAGGCTAGAATCAAGCAAATTAAGGCCCAGATAGAGGAAACAACATCTGATTATGACCGCGAGAAACTCCAGGAAAGGCAAGCAAAGCTGGCTGGTGGAGTAGCCATAATCAAGGTAGGAGCAGCTACCGAGGTTGAACTTAAAGAGAGAAAGCATCGGGTTGAGGATGCATTATCAGCTACCCGGGCAGCGGTGGAAGAGGGTATTCTGCCGGGTGGCGGACTTGGCTTACTCGGTTCCCTCCCGGCTCTGGACAAGCTAAAGATTAGTGGAGACGAAGCTACTGGCGTTGACATTGTTAGGAAAGCGGTAGAGGAGCCAATTCGGTGGATTGCCATAAATGCTGGCAGGGATGGCTCAGTGGTAGCCGATATGGTCAAGAAGGGCCCACCTGGAGTCGGCTATGATGCTGAAGCTGACGAATTTGGCGATATGGTAAAGAAGGGTATTATTGACCCAACCAAAGTCGTGAGGTCAGCTCTACAAAATGCAGCTAGTGTAGCCGCTATGGTCCTGATTACTGAAGCACTGGTTAGCGATATACCTGAGAAGGAAAAAATGCCAGCGATGCCTGGCGGTGGCATGGGTGGTATGGAAGGGATGATGTAAGGATTCACGTAAAAATCAGGCGCATACAATGGAAAGTGAAAAATCTGGTGGCGGCTGGAAACTAGCAAATTATAGGAGGGTAGATAAATATGAAGACCTATGTACATTCGCATGCGGGATTTACTGCTGAACACGAGTTAACGACGTCAAAGGTTAATCATAAAAAGGAACGGTATCTTCATATTTTGTACACAATCCTCGGCGTTGGCATCGTCTTAGTTGTTGTCAGCCTAGTTTTTCTCTTAATGCAGTGACGTTGAGAATAATTAATACGAAACCGGACAGAATGTTTCAGCACTAGGGAAAGCCATCCAGTATAAATGGAATAAAGCTGCCATATGCGACTTCCCCGAAAAAACGATAAAGCGGTTTCAATATCATCCATGTGAAAGGCAGAAAGATGGAAGAGCAAGAAAAACAATCACTAAAAGAGACCGAGCGAAGGGAAAAGCGCATTGAATTTGAAGCTGAACTAATAGCCAAGGAGCAGGTTAGAAAGAAAGCCTATTTGGCTAGAGAAGAGGCAATTGAAAAGACTTCGAAGGCAAACGAAACCAAACGAGCTGAGAAGCGTGCTCGCGAGGAAATTGAACAATTATCTAAAGATCAGGCGAGAAGACAAGCTTTGTTCGCTAAGGAGCAGGCCATAGCCGAGGCTCAGGAGGCGAGAAAAGCTAAAGGCTAAGAAACAATAACAAGACTAACTTCTTGTAGGGGTATTCGTTATTAGTTATTACTTGAATAAAGGATACACGTGTAAGTGTGAAAGGAAAGACCGGTGAACAAAATAATTAATCACATAGCTCAGATTCGTTTTCGCCTTAGATGGCTTTTCATGTGTCAAGAGAAAAGATATGCCTACTTGTGGAATCGAACAAGAAGTACATTGTAGGTCCTTTTAATGGGTTTTAGCTGCTAGATTCCACCTAGCAGTTGTTAGTAGACAAAATGAATTCGTAAAGAGAGGAGGTCATCCAATGAGTTTTCAGGATAAGTCTATCCAATGTTCCGATTGTAAAGCCACCTTCACTTTCACTGCCGGGGAACAAGATTTCTTCCAAACTAAAGGCTTTACCAATGAGCCTAAGCGTTGTCCCCCATGCCGTCGAGCTAACAAAGCACGGCGTTCCGACAGCGGTAACAGCTACGCGACACGGTATTAAACCTTCTGCGTATCTATACCTGGTGTCGCACATAGAACGAAGTATCCTTAGAAGGGTAGGCAATATGAATATTTGTCATATATTGTCTACTCTCCAGGGTTACTACTGGGACACAAAGAGGCATTCTTCCTATTCTGTCCGTGGTAGTGAAAAATGAAGCTAGTGCAAGAAGCTACTGACAGAGGACATTTTCATGTCAAATGGGTCTACAAAGTAGCAGTATAAAAAAGTGCAGAAAGGAGTCTAACAAATGTATACGAAAAACATATCAAAATCAAGGAAAATATTTATTCGCAAAGAGAAGGCTCGAATTCGCCGGAATGTTTCTGATTTAAAAGAACAGGAAAAATTGATTAGTGGCTTATACCCTGTTCATTAGTTTTTGCCATATTTTTCTTATTAATTTTTGACTTGATAGTTGCGTATTATTTAAGTATTGTTTGCATTTAGTAGTTCTTGATATTATCGGAAGCTAAGATTTCATTAAATACAACCAAAACCAAATGAAACTTCTTGATTCAGGGCTTTATAAATCATCGCTTTAGTGCCATATTTAGGTCATGTCTAAACATTCTCGGAGGAAAAAGAATATGCCAGATTTAAATGTATTAACTTCTCATATTGCAGAAGAACCTGTCGGTGAGCCTACCGTAAAGGCTGAAGAGGCTATTACGGAGCCGGCTTCTTTCACTTCTCTGCCAGATGTTTTGGCTCAAGCAGATAAGGCTCTAGCTGCCTATTTTGAAGCTCAGAGAGAGTCTTTAAGAAAGTACCGGGAATATGAGATAGGTCTTGAGAAATCATACAAAGAAATCGAGACAAAGGCCAACCGCACCTATGAACAACTTTTAGAGCAAGCTACCGCTGCTCGGCTTGATGTCGGACAGCAGGCTGAAAAGGTATACCGAGAAGCGATGCGGCAGTCGGTAAGAGCCTATGAGGAAAAAGTGAAGGAAGCTCTAAAAGCTCGCAATGAGGCTATCGAGCAAGCCCAATCGGCTAGTGATAACTCTGTAGAGCGGGTTTGGAAAATGTTGAGTCGTGAGCCGGGTAAGTAAAAGAAACGCCACTGAGCCACTCCATCGTTGTTTTCAGGTGGAGTTCGGGGCTCCTCCACATCCACCACAGACACAGCCAGTGTAATGAAATAATAAAAGAGGCTTATGTGCAGTAAGTTCGAACCACATATTGCATAACCCTAGATGTCCCCTAGACAAGTATGGTATAATCGGGCAAGGGAAGCGGGAAAGCACGCTTGAAAGTAGGGCAGGAAGTTGCACCGATGCCTACTTGTTAAAAAGGCGGTTTTTCCGGCTATTTCGAGGCTAAATCGAAGAAAAAAACCTGGTCCGCCTTCTAAGCAGAAAGTCGCGCGTTCGAATCGCGCCAGGGACGCCACCCCTCTTTTTAGCCCCTCGGAGTGTACTCAGCTATTTATATATCGTGCTTGCCCTTATGGAGTTCGTGGATGCCCACTATGTTTTATTTCTGTTTATCTTCTATCTGCTCTTTTTCTGATTAAGGCAATATGTGCTGTAACTCCAATGGCAACAAAAATTAGGACTATCCTTAAAGCTATGTTCTGCACTCCATACGTTATCGTGAGTCCGATAGAAACCCAAAGTAGAAGGATGGTAGATATTCTAAGTTTTATAGGCATTCCCCTGCCTTCAATGTAGTTCCGAACATAGACTCCAAATATCCTGTTATTTATGAGCCATCGATAAAACCGTTCAGAACTCCGCAAATAACAGGCAGCAGCAAGTAATAGAAATGGAGTCGTAGGTAGAATCGGGATAAAAACACCGATAATTCCTAATCCTGTGAATAAAGTCCCTGCCCCGATTAGAACCTTTTTCTTTAATGTTGTACGCATCTATATTTATCATACAGACTTTTGGATTTCTTGGCATCCTTCACCTATGTATTAATCACATCAGATAAAGGGGCTTTGTAAAACCGTAAGCTATCCTGAAATGCCCTGCTACAGAGTTTCAAAGAGTAGTTCCTCAGTGCCGCTTATAATAAGAAACCGATATGTCTGCTGGTATAGAACCAGGATTATTGTACTAAACCACATACATTTTCGCGTATAATTGGTAACAATCAAAAGATTGTTGGCTTGAAATGAAAGGAAAAGCAGTATGTTACCTATCAGTGATAAAAATCCACGCAGAACTATCCCATGGTTCACCTATTTTTTAATACTTCTAAACTTTGCGATTTTCTTTCTCGAATTAACCCACGATGAGTCTTTTATTATCAAATGGTCACTCGTCGCTAGCCGTTTTTTCCAAAATCCTTTAGCTGGCTTTCCTACGTTATTTACTTCTATGTTTATGCATGCCGGATGGCTGCACATTATCGGTAACATGCTGTATTTATGGATCTTTGGCGATAACGTTGAAGATCGGTTTGGTCACTTCAGATTCATAGTCTTTTACTTAATATGCGGCATTCTCGCCATGTTCGTGCAAATGGCATTTAACTCAAATTCTAATGTGCCCACACTCGGAGCATCCGGTGCAATTGCCGGAGTATTGGGCGCATATATCATAATGTTTCCCCGAGCGCGAGTTAGCGTATTGATGGGATTTTTTATCATTCCCCTTCCAGCGTTACTGGTGATTGGTGTGTGGATTGTTTTGCAGTTCTTCTTTAGCGTTGGTTCCATAGGCGCCGATGTTGGTGTGGCTTATATCGCCCACGTCGGAGGTTTCGTTAGTGGTATGATTCTAACTCTTTTCTTCCGATTTGGGAGTAGAAGGCAAATATAGTATATTTTTTATAAATAAGAAGAGTGATACGGGCCAAGACCGCAAAAACATCGCTAACGAGGACCGCGGGCTTTTTTCAAAGCCAGCCTCGCGCTTCGCATCAAAAAGGCGTCGGCGTTATCTACCGTGTTAATCTTGAAGCCTTTTTCTATAGCCCATTCGATGTTATCCTGGGTACAATACATACCGGCTGGCTTGCCCGATTTCCTGGCGGCATTTAATACCTTATCAAAAGCCTCGACAAACGCGGGATTGTCCCATCTTGGAGGCCCGAATCCCATATCGAAAGACAAATCCCAGGGACCAACGAAGCAGGCATCAATCCCTTCCGCCGAAAATATGCCGTCTAAGTTACTAAGCGCCTTTGCAGTTTCTATCTGAGGGATAATCAGAAGCTCATCATTGGCTGTTTCAAAATAGCTGGGGTCTGATAGAGCTGCTCTTCTCGGCCCGACTCCCCTGAGTCCCGCAGGCGGATATCGGCATGCCCTGACCGCGTATTCAGCGTCCTCTTTTGTATTAACCCAAGGGACGAGCACACCATAGGCACCGATATCCAGGACACGTTTGATAACAACCATATCATTCCATTGCGGTCTCACGACCGGAGTACATTTGCCGGCGTCCATCGGCTGCATCATCTTTTGGATTGTTTCGAACCCGATAGGAGAGTGTTCGCCATCTATCACCAACCAATCGAACCCTAGCTTTGAGAGCATTTCAGTTACGTCCGGATGACCCAGACCGACAAATGTCCCGATTACAGCCTGTCCCTTCTTTAGTTTTTCCTTTAGTGTATTTTTCAAGATATGCCTCCCTTTCCGTGGACTTGATATGAATTGGCGAAACTACCTTATCCGCCGATTGCTTCTTTCTTTGACCTCGGGGTTAGCTATTATGGGCGGCCACTCTCCGCGAAGTGCCATTACTACCGCTCCTGCCGTGCGCAATCGTAGTTCCTTCAGGGCATGCTCCGAATAGAATCCCGAATGAGCGGTAATGATAACGTTGTCCAGTTTGATTAAAGGATTATCCGGCGACGGCGGCTCAGGTTCGGTAACGTCTAAACCCGCCCCGGCAATGACATGCTCGGTGAGTGTAATGATAAGGTCCTTTTCGTTGATAAGTTCGCCTCGACTGGTATTGATGATGTAGGCGGTCGGCTTCATCTTCTTGAATGCTTTGATATTGAAGAGATGCCTCGTTTCATTAGTTAATGGTGCATGAAGTGAGACATAATCGGATTCATGCAATAATCGCTCGAAGTCTACCGGCGCTGCCCCTAATTTCTTTGCCGATTCCGCAGATAGGTAAGGGTCGTAAACAATTACCTTCAGACCTAGGGCTTTTGCCTTCCCGATGAAGGCTGATCCGATTTTTCCGGCGCCGACTACCCCGACAGTCTGCTCGCTCAGACGGTACATCGGAATTCTGGCATCATAGATTTCACGGTTGCCCATCTGCCACGCACCACGCTTGACCAATCGGTCTACGGTAATTATCTTTCGGGATAACGCTAAAAGCAGAGCTAGAGCGTGGTCGGAAACTTCAGCAATGCTGGCATCGGGAATGTAAGCAACGGGTATGCCTTCTTCGGTAGCCGCCGCCACGTCTATGTTATCGTAGCCAGCCCCCATTCGGCTGATAACCTTACATTTCTTGAGCGCTTGTATTACTCTCCGGGTGTAAGGCTCGATGTTAGCCGCCATTACCGCGTCAGCGTCCCTGGCGTTGCTAATGATGTCGTCTTCTATCCAGACCGGAGCCTTGACCAGGCGGGCGTCTATTCGGGAAAGTTCTTCCACTAAATCCTGGTTACTGCCTATTCCCGATATCACGTTAAACGGCATGCATTCCCTCGCTTATGTTGTATCTTCCGGCGCAAGCGCTCTACCGGGACCTTATCTTCCTTCCCGTAGTCTTATCGAGTGGATGAACGTCCTTTAGCAGACGTTCATCGAACGAAAGCGTGGTAAATATATCGGGCTCTTTGTTAGTTACCAGCACCTGGTTTTCCAACCTTATACCGCCGATTCCAGGAATACCGGCGTAGGGCTCGACACTGAAATACATACCTGGCTGTAATGGAATAGCCGTCGCCGGTCTGGCGTCGGCTACCCACGGCGCTTCCCACGGTCCCACACCCGCTCCATGCCCTCCCGAAAGGTCGTTTGAGTGAGGATTCGATGCCTGGTGATTTAAGTGTTTGGCAATATCAGCATTTGTCTTGCCCACTCTGGAATCGTTCATACAAGCGAACAGAGTGTTATAACATTCCTGATGCAACTCTATCTGTTCTTTCGTTGGCATTATATCGCCGCAAACGTATGTCCGGGTAAAGTCGCCCCAATAGCCGTTGAAGCCGGCACCGATATCCACGATTACCAGGTCGCCTTCGCGAATGATACGGTCCGAAGTAAATCGGCGGTAAGGAGCAGTATACGGACCGGAGCAGACGATGTTCGAACACTGGCTCCACTCGCTTCCCAGTGCGGTGAATTTCTGCCAGGCAAAAGATAGGAGTTCGCATTCTTTAGCGCCTGGTTTCAGGTTATCGAGAAGAGCCTGGAAACCTGCCTCGGTTATCATAGTGACTGCCCGCTGGCATTCAAGCTCGTCCTTGGTTTTTATCATCTGTGCTTTTGAAAGAATTGCTTCACCATCGACGAACTCAGCTTTCGGAAAAGCCCTCTTTAAGGACTCTTCCGTTCGAGGTGTCCAGATGTCGATTCCAATTTTGCCTTCGACCAGCTTTCCAAGCTCTGCCTTAATCTTTTCAGCCCACGTCCTGGTGGGCGATTGCGGAATGATTTGTTCCTTCTTTAACCAGGGCATCCGCAGCCGTGCGTGTACGTAGTCCAAAGTTGAGAGAATAGGCTCTCCACCTTTTGGCAAGGCTACAACGCCCATCCGCAATAAAGATACGGGTCCCATATGAGTGCGCAAACCGGTGAGGTAACGTATATTTTCAGGACGGTATATAAACAGAGCATTCAAGTCTGATTTATTCAGAGCATCTTTTGCACGCTGTAAGCGCTCGCGGCGCAGCCGGTCGAAATCGATACGTTCTTCCCAATCTACACCCATAGTCCCGAATTCAGGCATTTCTCGTTTCCTCCTTTAAATTTCTATTTTTATCGATTTTCCCTCTCGGCTAGATTCGAGGATAGCGTTTGTAATTCTGACCATCTGCAATCCGTTGTAACCCGAAATATCCGGCTCGGTATTCTCCTTGATGCATTTGTTGAATGCCTCTACAACACGTATATAGTTGCCGGGAATCGGGTCGTTGGTCGGAAATGACGCCTTCATATTTATGGAATCACCCTCTATCAGCAGTTCACCTCGCAGCGGCATGCCAACTGTCCCCTTACAGGTTATTTTGGCGGTGTAACCATACAACACCACGTCGTCATCCGAGCGAGGAGCCAGTAAGCCTGAGATTACTACGCCGCATACCCCGTTTTGGAACTTGAGAATGGCGTATACCATTTCATCCACGGTGTGATACGGAGTCTGTGTGACACACAGAGCTTGAACTTCATTAACTTCGCTGTCCAGCAAGAAACGCAGCAGGTCGATTGGATGAATTGCGGTCCCGACGAGCGCACCAGCGCCAGCCATACTCGGGTCGTCCCGCCACCCCTTCTGCCAGACAGCCTGCGTGATGCCATGGCAATATTGAGCTTTAGCGACGTATATTTTACCTAACTTATCGTCCCGGATAAGACGGTGAGCTTCGATATGAGCTGGATGATAACGATTTTGGAAGTCTACGGCTAATTTGACCCTGTTTTTCTCGCAAGCTTCTATCATGCGCTCGCAATCTGCTTCGGTCAATGCCATTGGTTTTTCGCACAGTATATGCTTACCTGCTTTAGCGGCCTGTATCGTATGCTCGGCATGTAAATTGTTAGGAGTAGCCACATAGACAACGTCTATTTCTGTGTCTTTGAGCATCTTCTCAAATGAAACGTAAGTCCGTTCCACATTATGTTCGGCCGCAAATTTATTTGCCCGCTCTACACTGCGGCTGCAAATAGCAACCAGTTTGGTGTTAGCCGCTTTAGTAATGGCTGGAGCCATAAAACGGTTTGCATGAGCACCTATCCCGATGACGCCATACCCTATAACCATAAGACCCCCTGTGAGTTGTCTGGTCTATGTTGCAGTCAAGTAAAGATTAGCATACCCTGTTCTTCACAACAATATGGTATCTGACTAATAATCTTGACGGCGACTTGTGTGAATTTTTGTATACATCTAACGCATTAGAAAAATAGTACTAATGATTCATGCAGACCTGATAAGTTATCGTATATCATCAAGTGGGTCATTAGCCAAAACAGAAACTTTTATGATAGAATCATTAATCTTGTTTGTTAACGCCTGGGAGTAAGCTGAGCTAAAGACAGAAGGGTTACGAAAATAGCTTGGACAAAGGTTATTACTGAGAAAAATAACTAGGAGGTAGAGGCATGGTGGAACAATCAAAAACTTCGGAGAATTTTCATCCCGATTTAAGAACGCGCAATATTAAACGTGAAGTCTTGGAACTAGTCCCGGAGGCGACGGCCAGAATGCATAATGTCATACCTCTGGATGTCACCGGTAACATTCTGTATTTAGCCGTGGCAAATACGAACGACGTTACAGCCCTGGATACAATAAGCGGACAAACTGACATGTATATCGAGACTGTACCAGTCAGTGCTGAGAAGATTAGAGAGGCGATCGATTTCTACTACCAGTCGCACAAAGACATTGAGAATCAGTTTGCCAAGATCAAGTCAGCCACCCCCACGGATTCAGAAAAAGCAATTGCTATGGAGGCACCTGATTCACCAGTAGTGAGGGGTCTCTCACTTATCATAAACGAGGCGGTGAAGACAGGAGCTTCCGACATTCATTTTCAGCCACAGGAAAAAGAACTTTTAGTGCGATTTCGTGTTGATGGCACTCTCAATGACGTGCTTAGCTTACCCTTAGAAACAGCCTCACTACTAATCTCTCGAATTAAAATCCTGGCTAACTTGAACATTGCCGACCATATTCATACTCAGGACGGACAATTCTCCGTTGAACGAAACGGGAATAAAGAGAGAACTGATATTCGTGTCGCCATCGTGCCCTCAGCGCGTGGAGAAATGGCAGCGTTGCGGCTTTTGGATACATCCAAGGTTCTCAGAACTTTACCCGAGTTGGGATTTCCCCCGGAGAGTCTAATACAATACCGGGA
The DNA here is from genome assembly GCA_043804635.1 of Chloroflexota bacterium. GTDB lineage: Bacteria > Chloroflexota > Dehalococcoidia > Dehalococcoidales > UBA2162 > JAZDIU01. Next base: position 7,529 of record JAZDIU010000048.1, on the reverse strand, counting down.
AATGCTCCAGGTCCCCCATGGGATGATATTGATTAGCGGGCCTACTGGGGCTGGCAAAACAACCACTCTTTATGCTTCGCTTAAGAGCCTTGACTATATGCACAAGAATATCATTACTATCGAAGACCCGGTTGAGTACAATTTTAATCATATTACTCAGATACGGGTTAACGTACGGGCCGGCTTGACTTTTGCAACCGGACTCAGGTCTATACTGCGTTCCGACCCTAATGTGATATTAGTTGGCGAAATACGTGATGCCGAAACAGCACAAATTGCCATCCAGTCAGCTCTTACCGGACATCTGGTGCTATCTTCAATCCATGCTAATGATGCTGTGGGAGTTGTTACACGGCTGCTTGATTTGGGAATCGAACCGTTTTTGATATCCTCAGCCCTTGTTGGTGTGGTTTCTCAACGCATGGTACGGAAAGTCTGCACCAATTGTGCGCAAGAGGTTAAGGCCTCCTTGTTGGAGCAGATGGCATATTTTAAGGAAACCGGTGAGAAACGGTCTGGGTTTCTTTGCGGAGCTGGCTGTGCTTTGTGCGCCGATGGATATCGGGGACGCACCGGAATTTTTGAAACACTGCGCATAAGCGATGAAATCAGGACGATGATTGCAAAACAAGCTTCTGCACCCGATCTGCAAGCTCAGGCGATCAAGGAGGGGATGATACCATTAATAAAAGCTGGAATGCTGAAGGCTAAGGAAAACGTAACTACACCTTCAGAAGTCCTCCGCAACGCTTACTCAATATGCTAGCATAAATGCTAAGCATTAGAAGGTGATTCGCTGGCTGAATATCAGATACGAGAGTAGTGACCTTTTTGAGTTTTCTGTTATGGTAGGCCCTGCACTACTATTCTAGCCTATTTTTTCTCCACAATCATACAGATGCCCAGTCCGCCGCCGCCGCAGATAGTCAGTAGCCCGTATCTCGCGTTCCGCCGGTTCATCTCGTGTACCAGGGTTACCAATCGCATCACTCCGGTAGCTCCGATGGGATGACCCAGTGAAATACCTGAACCGTTTACGTTTACTTTATTCTCTATTTCGGATTCGGCGAGTCCCATAAGTTTGGCATCTGCCAGCGTCTGGACGGCGAAGGCTTCTTGAATTTCAATGAGGTCTATCTGTTTTATCGTGAGTCCGGCTCTCTTTAGGGCTTTGTTGACCGCTATCGGCACGGCTGGATAGGTCAGGGTGGGGTCGGCACCGGCGATGCCGAACGCTCGCACATAAACTAGGGGTTGAATGCCATAGGACTGTGCCTTCTCCGGCGGCATTAAAACGACTGCTGCCGCACCGTCGTTCTCGCTGGATGAGTTACCGGCGGTGCAGACACCATCGGCATAAATCGGCCTCAATTTTGCCAGCTGCTCGATTGAAGTGTCCCGCCGGGGAGTCTCATCAACTTCGAACAATGCCTCGCCGCCTTTTGGTCCGGGGATGGGTACGGGAACGATTTCCTGCTTAAATTTGCCCGAGTCGATAGCGGCAATGGCTTTTTTATGCGAGCCTATCGACCATTTATCAGCCTCCGATCGAGAGATATTCTCCTTCTTGGCAGCGGCTTCCGCCCAGGTCATCATCGAGTTCAATTCGCCGAACCGTTCGATAGGCTGGTGCATCGGACGACCGCGTTGAATCCGGTCGTAGAACGGCATACCCCACAGAGCCAGGCTGCCGTGTTGTTTGGGGAAGAAACCCCACTTAGGGTCGGTTTTACCGCCGACGCCCCATTTTATATACTCACCGGGGATATAGAATTCAGCTCGGCTCATACTATCGGCTCCCGCACTGACGACGACATCGGAATTTTCTGTCTGGATTTCCATCGTGCCCGACCATACGGACTGCACGCCGGAGCAGCAGCGCCGGTCGAGGGTAACACCCGGGACCTCCACCGGCCATCCGGCTTTTAATAGCGAAAGGCGTGCCAGGTTGGGAGATTCGCCGTTAGCATACGATTGGGACATAACGACATCGTCAACCTCTTCCGGCTTAACCTTTGACTTTTTAATAGCCTCGTTTAAAACTATCGCCCCCAGTTTTTCTACCGGGACTTCCCGCATGCTTCCGCAATATGCTCCGATTGGCGTCCGCACGGCTGAAGTGATAGTAACCTCTCTCATTTAAAAAATGCCTCCTGATTCTTTATACTTTATGTCGGCGTGTATATTACTTTTAGAGAATTGTAGAGGGAGAATGACATAGTGTCAACCTTCTACAAATAGAGCGTAGCTAGCAATAATCTATATCCTCTATTCACCTTTGCTCAATACTGTTATAATTGACCACAGTGAGAGGTTTAGATGGCTGTATTCAAGGTTGGAGATAGGGTAATTTTCACCAGTTCGGTAGGAATCGAAGGACTCTTCAAAGTGCCGGGAATCGTCGTCAGCAGACATAGTTCGGGCGGACATAATGTCTATAACGTCCAAATCTTATCTCGGTTGAACCTTCTATCGAAACTTCCCGGAAATATTAGACTGGTCGGTAACGTCTTAACTGACGTCCTTGGTGACTGGATTGAATTATTAGACTAATCTTTACGTTCCGTTCAAAACGTAGTCCAGCAGGATTTCTTGTGATAGTTCCTAAGAAAGCTAAATAATTACGGAAGGAATCTAAATGGTTGCAAAAAATCGAAGAAGCGGAAATTTAAAGGCTGATGTTGTCATCATTGGTGCCGGGGCGGCAGGTCTGGCGGCAGCAGTAACTGCCCGGGAGGCTGGAGCAAAAGATGTAATCGTACTTGAATCGAGGCATATTCCTGGTGGTAACGCATCGGCTTCGGGAGGTGTCTTCGGGGTGGAAACGCCCCTGCAAAGGCTTCACGGACTCAATATTAGCCGGGATGAGATATTCACCAGATTTATGGATTATACCCACTGGAAGACTGATGCCCAACTCGTGCGTGCGCTGGTAGACATATCTGGGGACAATATTCGCTGGTTGGAAACTATGGGTATTAAATTTGTGAAGTTAGTCCCTCTCCATACAAATCAGATTCTTCTTGCCTATCATGCTACTCAGGAACGTACCGGTCCGGTAGTAATCAAAACCTTGGTCAAAAGATGTGAGGAGGTGGGGGTTCGAATTCTCTGCGAGACCGCCGCTAAGAAGCTATTGGTTGGAAAGGGTAATGTGAATGGAGTATTCGCTGAAGCCAATGGTAAAGAATCAAGGATTGAAACCAGGACTGTCATCGTTTCTACTGGTGGTTTTTCCGGAAATAAAGAGCTATTGAAGAAATATCTCCCTGGGTGGGATGAAAAGGCGGTTCATCTCAGAGGCTTACCGCACAATGGGGATGGAATGCTCATGGCAGCCGAAATCGGTGCGGCTATCGGGGGCACGTTCACGCCTGAAGCCGAAGGTCCCAGCTTTATCGGGTCGTCAGGTCATGTGGATTTAATCAGCCGGCTCCCCTATGCAATCTGGGTAAATAGACGGGGAGAGCGGTTTATGGACGAAGGTTCGACTTCTGTTAACGAAACCGCCAATGCCATATTCGAACAGCCGGGGAAAACGACCTATGCCATTTTTGATGAAGGGATTAAAAATATGGTCCTTAAAGAAGACTTTAATCCTTTCCTTTTGCGTCGTATGGATAAAGATGCCTTTCGCACCGGCCTGGATGGGGCGCTTAAATCACAGGCTAAAGAGGGTAAAATTAAGATAACTGATTCCTGGCGGGAGATGGCAAAATGGATAGGAGCCGACTCTCAGGTTCTGGAGAATACATTAGACCAATACAACACTGCTTGCGACCGGGGCCACGATTCACTTTTAGTTAAGGACAGGAGATACCTCGTGCCCCTTCGCACGCCGCCCTATTACGCTGTGCCCTGCCAGGTAGTACTTCTCGTTACCCACGGCGGCATCAAAGTCAATCATCACTTGCAAGTCCTCGACCTTGAAAACAATCCTATACGAGGGTTATATTCGGCGGGTGATGATACTAGCGGTCAGATGGGAGACACGTATAGTATCCGCTTTAGTGGTATATCGATGTGCTTTGCTCTCGGCTCCGGGCGTATCGCCGGCAGGAGCGCAGCCAGGTACGCAATGGAAAAATGAAGCTGTTTGATAGCCGAGAGGCTAATCAAAACTAACCGAAAAACAGGACGATTTATTCGTTTAGTACTTCATTTTGGCCCTGCAAATTGTTAATCTGTTTTATGAAAATGAAAACTATTAATCTTTATAGTGGATTAGTCGGTTTGATAATATTAATATCTCTTTTCGCTTCCTGTGCTTCACCCGGATTACCATCGGTAACAGCACCACCGGTTAATACTGTTGCTCCTACAGCTACGTCGACTCCTACTTCTCCACCTTCATCTGCTCCGTCAGCTCCGGCTACTCTCCAGGGTCTGGTCATTGATTCCGAGTCCGGCCGACCTGTAGTTGGTGCTGTTATCTCTATTAGCGAGAGAAGAGCTACCACGGATGCCATTGGAGCATATAGCTTTCAAAATCTCGAATCTGGTGAGCTTTATTTTCTAGGCTCTGTTGCCGGTAATCAAACTATGATTTTTGGACCGATAAAAATACTCGATGGCGAAAGTCGTGTAGACATCGAGCTTGATGTTTTTAGCGGCAAAATCAAAAATATTACACAGAAAGGAACCGGCGATGTTTCATTTCCCGACACCTTACCCGAATATTCCGATACCGGTGTGCTTCTTAAAAACCCAACTTGGGATGAACTGCTGGACTTTTTAGCTGAAGATGATACTGATAGGCACCAGTATGTTTACGATTATCCGCCGAAAGATGTCTGGAATCCGCCTAATTCCCCTCCTTTTATGTCTGATGACTATGCAAAAATGTTGCAACAAAATGCTAAAGCCGCTGGATGGAGATGTGCTGTCGTGAATGCAATGGTGAATGGTGCTCCGTATTTCGTGAATGCTTTTCAGACCACGGATAAAGGGCTGGTATATATTGATGATGCGAGGATACCTGACCTTGGTCCGACGACTCCTGGTGGTCCTCTTTTGCAGGACAAAACCGTTGATTTTCAAACTGGTATGGAAGAGATACTTTTCCCAATGGGATGGACTTGCCCGCCCACCAGAATCGTCATCGATGCAAAGAGTCTGCGGTGGTAATAACTGGTCCTAAATAGCCCTCGCTATGCGCGAACCAGTGGCAATAGCATTCACTATTAAGCCCGGTTCCTGGCAATCGCCTATCGAATAAATTTCTTTAACTTTCCCGTCCAGACTTTTGGTGAGTTCGCTGTTTGGCAGTAAAGGCAACGCCGTTACTATGGTGTCAGCTTCTATGGTCTGGCTGTTCCCTTCCTTGGTGGTTATGGTCAGACCTCTGCCGGTCACCTCTTCAAATTTAGCCCCCGCTATCATATTTACACCTTTTTCGATTAACCAGTTAAGCAGAAGCGGTTTCATGTATGCCGTTAACAAACCTTCTCCGACTTCTGCGTTTGTTTCCACAATAGTCACTTGCCGGCCTCGCTTAACCAGAAACTCAGCCACCTGGCAACCTTGGATATTACCCCCCATTACCACAACCTTTTTCCCAATTGGCATCCAGACATTAGTAAGTCTCCTTATTACTGTTGGCCCAAGGAATTTCAGGTATTTTTTCAATCTGAGGTGGAGGTCTTTACCCGTGACCACGTTACGCTGGTTTATGCCGGGTATATTCGGAACATTATGTATTCCACCGACAGAAATGACCAGTACGTCCGGTTTAATCTCTTCGATTAGCGATAGGTTTACTTCTTTACCTAGCCTGACGTCCACGCCCAACTTGGTAAGTTGGGTTTCAAAGTAACGGACAAGGCTTGGAAGGTCTTCCTTGCCGACTCCTTTTACTACGGTGGCCACATTCATTGAACCGCCCAACTTAGGTTCCTTCTCGTAAAGAGTCACGCTGTGTCCTCTTAAGGCGGCTACTCTAGCTGCTTCCAGTCCGGCCGGTCCTCCGCCTACCACCATCACCCTTCTCTTCCGAGCTGCCGGTTTGATTTCGTATTCCTTTTCTATGCCAAAAGCAGTATTTACCTGGCAAGTTGCCGCCTTATACGTCATCCCGGCCTCCCAGCACGTCATACAGCCTGTGCACGGGACGATGTCATCCAGTCTTCCCGAGGCAACCTTGTTAGGCAGTTCAGGGTCGGCAAAAAGGCGCCGGTTCATGGCTATGTAATCCACCATACCGCGGCGCAATTGTTCTTCACCGAGCAATGGGTCCAATCTACCGATACCAATGACTGGTATTGATACTGCCTGCTTGATGCCAGCCGCCAGGGGTATCCAGGCTCCTTTTCCATGCTGGCTGCTATCGATTTTTTCACCCGGATGACTTAATGGCTCGGGATAAAAGGCGATATCCGGGAAATGAGTGCTCTCGCACTGAATGACTCCCGGTCTCAAATAGTACTCGGCTCGAGTATGTATGGCATCGGCTCCCGCCTTTTCCATTATCCGGGCAATACTCTGACCTTCCTCAGGAGTTATACCGTTCTTCAGTCGAATTTCAGCGCTGTTAAAAAGGGCGATAATTGCAAAATCTTGCCCCGCCCGTTTTTTAATCCCCTGTATGATATCGACCATTATTTTAGCCCTGTTTTCTAGAGCGCCGCCGTAAGCATCCTAGCGTCTATTCCAGGCACGGGATAAGAAACTATTAAGAAAATGGGAAAAACCAGCATTTAGCACTATACCATCAAATCCAGCCTTCTCTGCCCGCAATGCGGCGTTAATGAACTTCTCCACCATCTCTTCGACTTCGGCGATAGTCATCTCGTGGGCAACTTCCATTGTCGGTTTAGGCATTTCATTTTTCGGTATTGATGAAGCCGCCAATGGTTGTAGCCCGAATTGTTGTCCCCGGAAATGTGGCCCGGAATGCATCAATTCCAGGAAAGCTGGGCAGTTATACTTATGGGTTATGTCAGCAAATTTGGCGTGGTCTTTGATGTACTTATCATCATCGAAACGGAAACCAACTTTTAAGGTCATGCCTTTTCGGAAGTCGATTTCGGAGTGTTGTACGGCAATCAAGCCGACGCCACCACGGGCAAGCGCCTCGTAAAAGCCGTAGCATTTCTCATCTACATAGCCCTCGTTATAAGGGTAATAGCCATGGTGTGCACCCATCTTTGCCATGCGGTTTTTAGTACGTACCTTACCGATGTAACCTGGTTCCAATAGTTTCTTAAATCTATTATCAGCCATAAAACTACACCTCTTCTGTGTTTATACGCGCTTGAGCCAAATTCTAGGTATCTAAGTGATTCCTGTCAATGCATTTATTAAAAAACTTAACGTGACCTTCTCAATGCCACAATAATCGCCAGCACCGATACCCCGATGCCCACATAAGCCAGAACTCCGAAAACGCCGTAAATTCCGATAATGTCCGCAAAATAACCGACTAGCGGCTGCATCAGACTCGAACCTTCCTGGCCGATACCGAAATATATTCCGAAAACGGTCGCCCGGATATGTGCCGGTGTGCTGTTCATAAGGTAGGTCTGCATCGT
>JAZDIU010000047.1:0-11532 GCA_043804635.1 Chloroflexota bacterium | reverse complement strand
CCGGAAAACCCCCCGACCAGACTGGGTGTCTCTGGTATGGACAGTACTACCGGCATTTTCGCCGCATTGGGAACGATGCTTGCCCTTTACCACCGTGATAAAACCGGTGAGGGACAGTTGGTCGATGCCTGCCTGATAGATTCGGCTGTCTTCTTTATGGAAACTTACATCGCCGAATACAAGATGACCAAGCACTTCCGCCCGAGGATGGGCAACGCACACCCCTATACCGCGCCCTCAGATTCCTTCAAAGCTAAAGACGGCTATTTTTATGTTCAGACGGCGGGGAGCTCAATCTGGAAGAGGTTGGTCAAGTTTATGGGTAAGGAAGAACTCCTCACCGACCCCGGTTTCCGTAATGATTTCGAACGTGCTAAACCCAGGGGCCGACAGTTCTTCACTGACTGGTTCAATAATTGGGCAGCGGACAAAACACTCGATGAGGTAGTGAACTTGCTTAATAATGCCGGCGTTCCTTGTGCACCGATAAATTCCATTCCTCAGGTCGCCGCCGACCCCCACATCCAGGCACGTGAGATGTTACCTGAAGTGGAACACCCCGGAATCGGTAAAATTCCACTGATAGGAATACCGATAAAGATGTCCCGCACGCCAGGGAAAATAAAGACAACCTATCCTGCTATAGGACAGCATAACGAGGAGATATACTGCGGACGACTTGGTTTTACGTCCCAGCAGTTAGCCAAACTCAAGGAAGACGGTGTGATTTAAAGGCGTTTAATATCTTCTACCGCCACCGCCACCCCTGCCGCCACCACCACCACCACCGAATCCACCACCTCTCCTGCCGCCACCAAACGAGCCGCCTCTATCGTCAGTGCGGGGACGAGCCGGACTCACGGTAAGCGCCCGGTCCTTTAAAGTTTTCCCGTTAAGAGCGTTGATAGCTGCCTGGCCTTCGGATACGGAAGGCATTTCAACAAAAGCAAAGCCTTTCGGCCGTCCACTGTACTTGTCGGTGATAAGCGCCACAGATTCGACTTTGCCAAAAGCAGCGAATTCCGTCCGCAGTTCCTCTTCGGTCACATCGAAGGACAGGTTGCCTACATAGATTTTCATAGCTCCCCCTTTTTATTTCTTTCCGTCTGGCTACGACTAGAATCTTTCCCGGCGTCTTCTTCGGGCGCTGTTTTTGGCTTTTAACCGGGCAGCATCCCCCCTCGGAACAAAGTGACGATGAGCTTTCGCCTCGCGCAGAACACCGCTCATCTGCACCGTCCTTTGAAAACGCCGCAATAAAGAATCCTGGGTTTCGCCTTCACGCAAGTGGACTTCCAACTACGTTACACCTCGATCCTATTCTATGTTTTTATAATCAACTTACTAGCTGCCGGCTCTGGCTTTTCGATAGCAATCGCTGCAATATACCGGCTTGTCCCCGCGCGGCTCGAAGGGGACTTCGGTATCTTTGCCACACTGGGCACATTTTACTGGAAACATCTGCCGCTGACTTTTGTAACCGGGACCACTATCCCCATAACGCTGGGCTTTTCTAGTCTGGCGGCAGGAAGGACAGCGCTTAGGCTCATTGGTATAGCCCTTCGACTGAAAAAATTCCTGCTCCTGAGCGCTGAAAGTAAAAGTACTCCCACAATCCGCGCACTGGATGGTCTTGTCTTGAAAACTCACTAGATGACCTCCTCCTTTAAAATTTCGCTTGAGTTCGGTCATCCAATGCAATGAATTTCAGAAGGCTAGCAATGACCTAAACCGCAATCGTGAATGTTATGTTACCCTAAAGTTAGTCTTTCTGTCAAGCAAGTTGATATAATGAAGACAAAGGTTCACTATTTATGGTAAAGCTTATTCCTAAAAAAGGCTCTACCCTGCATGATTTTCCCTATTCCTCTCCGCAGAGGAAGTGCCCTCATTACTGGATTATAAATATTACCCCACCGGGACCAGCCCATTGTGTGCACAACTGCCTTTACTGTTACGCCCGGGATGCCATCTATTCGGATTTTTCCCCGGAGATGGCTATATATTCTAACCTAACGCAATTGGTTGAAAGCGACCTCAAACGTATCCGCCTTACACCGCCGATATCTATCTCCACCATCTCCGACCCCTGCCAAAACGTCCCCGAGGTCAGGAGTATTGTAAAAGAACTGGTAAACCTCATTATGAGATGGGGAATCCCCTTCTCGATTACTACCAAAGGCGATGCCCGTTTTCTTCTTGAATTGCCGGGTTTTACAGAATTCAAGTTAAAGTTTGTAGCCGTAACCATAGAGGGGACAGATGATATCTTATCGGCTATCTCGCCGGGAGCGCCGCCTCTTAACGAGCGGCTGAAGGTGGTAAAAGGCCTTTCACTTTCAGGAGTGGATACTCTGGTACGGCTCGACCCCCTTTTCATTCACCTGTTTTATGCCGTTTATGAAGAGGAATGGTTGGAAAAGCTCGAAGATTTGATTCACAGTTTCTCCCTGGCTGGAGCGAAACATATTGTGGCAAGCACCGGCCGCCTGTCTAGGAGAAAACTACCGGATGGACAGTCGAGCTCCTGGGATAAAATAATCAAGGTTGTCAGGGCTTCTTCCGGGCAGGCTGCCGAGCAAATGATAAAGGAATATGTTTTTGAAAATAGTTGGGCAGGGAGGGGACTGTTCTTGAGGCGGGATTTGAGAGTGGGTATACACAATAAAATAAGGAACATCGCAGAAAGCTGCGGAATGACTTATTCCGTTTGCCAGGAGTTAGGAAGCAAGGCCGATTCGGCAAATTTAGCGCACTGCGAGCGCTTCGTGCTACCGTTTTCAATTAAACAGCCTAACGGTACCTTTAGACCTATTACCGATTGCACGGCTAACTGCCATATATGTTGCCGAGACAAGAGTTCGCCACCTTGCGGACAACCATCACTTGTATCACCCGGACCATTCAAAATGAACCAATTGAAAAAAGTCTCTTAACTTTTTCTTAACAAATATCTGCTTAAATACGTAGAATACTGTATGAAAACATCCGCCTCGAACTTGACGCACTCGTTAGTTTAAGCTAAAGTATTTTCATAGGGTCAAAAACGTATCAGGGGAGGAAATTTGAGCAGGTCTAAACTACTTTACGGTCTTTTATGTCTTATTTTATTGGGAGGTGTAGTAAGCGGTCTAGCGGACACAAAATCTGCACAAGCCCAAGCAGCAGAGAAGCTTACTCTCAGCGCCCGCTATCCCAGTTTGAGTGCTATATCCGGCAGCACATTCACTTACGACATTGAGCTGAAATGGGAAGGTAGTTCGGCCCGGAAATTCGACCTGGCTATCACACAGACTCCACCCAGGTGGCAGACAGCCATTGTAGAAACAACCGGCGCCAAGCAGATAACCGCCATAACGTTAGAGACGGGAGCGACTTTCCCGGAAACTATCGGCGTTGCTTTTGCCCCATTAGCCAACGAAGTCCCCGAGCCGGGTAGTTACGTAGCCGTATTGGAGGCAAGTTCGGGCAATATCAGAGCAAGACTCGAGTTGACTGCGGTAGTTACCGCAAAATACCTGTTTGCTTTCTACACCGAGAGCGAACTACTCAGCACAGAGGCGGTTGCTGGCAAGGAAAGCCAGCTTAATCTTATTATAGCTAATACCGGGACCGCAAAAATTGAAGATATCACTCTCAACTCGAGCAAACCCTTCGGCTGGACGATAACCTTTAACCCCGAAGAGATAGCATCAATAGAGCCGGGAATTCAAAAAACTGTCTATTGCACGATAAAACCAGCCAACAAGACTATCGCCGGCGACTATATGATTACGTTGCAGGCAATCGTCAGTAAGGGACTTATACCTACCCGTGAACTTCAAATCCGCACCAGTGTCCTAACCCCGACAATCTGGGGGTGGGTAGGCATTTTAATTGTACTGGCAGTTATCGCCGGCCTGGGAATAATGTTCCGGATTTTAGGCAGGCGCTGAAATAATGAACAAACCGCTAGCTATCGAAACTACCGACCTGACCAAAGCCTACGACGGTAACATGGTCGTCGAGAAGTTAAACCTTCACATAGAAGAAGGTGAGATTTTTGGATTCCTGGGTCCCAACGGAGCCGGCAAGACGACTACTATCCTGATGTTACTCGGACTAACCGAACCGACGGCAGGTACAGCCAAGGTCTACGGGTTTAACTCCACGCGGGAACCGCTCAAAGTCAAACATATTGCCGGCTACATTCCTGAGAAGGTGGGATTCTACGAGGACTTATCGGCACGGTATAACCTGCTCTATACCGCCAGGTTAAACGGTCTTCTCGATAATGCCGCTAAAGAAAGAATCGACGCATCGTTGAAAAGAGTCGGGCTCGCTGAAGTCGCAAAAAACAGAGTCGGTACTTTTTCAAGAGGAATGAAGCAACGCTTGGCTATTGCCGACATATTGATTAAATTACCTAAAATTGCATTCCTTGATGAACCAACTGCCTCAATCGACCCTGAGGGTGTCGTTCAAATCCTCGACCTGATAAAAGGAATTGCAAAAGAAACTGGGATGACCGTTATCATATCCTCGCACCAATTAACACAAGTCCAGCGAATCTGCCACCGGGTGGGGATAATGATGAAGGGAAAAATGGTACTCGAAGGCTTCTTAGATGAACTTGAGAAGGGAGCTCCGGAAGGCGGAAGATACAAAGTTCAGGTCAAAATGGCGGAAATAACCTCGGTAATCATTGATTCCCTGAAAAGAATTAAAGGTGTCTCCAGCGTGGAAAACGTCGGGGATTCGTTGGTTGTTAGTTGTGCGACCGATCTGAGACCACAGATAGCTAAAGCAGTCGTGGACAACAACGGTTCATTAGTTCAAATGACAATCCAGAGCTATAGTCTGGAAGATATATATCTAAAATACAGTAGCGAGGCATAGAGTGTTAACAGTATTCTGGAAAGAACTTGCCGATAACTTCAGCAGCCGGCGTTTTATTATCTTGTTCCTCCTTATTTTACTAGCCGGGGTATTCGCCATTTTTACCGCCGCCACTAACATCAAAGAAGCGGTAGCACAAACTACCTCGTCTTCCTTTGCGGCACCGGGCGGCATCCGCTTCGTCTTTCTTAAGCTCTTTACCATTTCGGAAGAACCTCTGCCTTCTTTCCTCACTTTTATCGTCTTCTTTGTACCGATAGTCGGTATCGCACTCGGTTTCGATGCCATCAACAACGAGAAGAACACGGGCACACTGAGCCGGCTTATCTCCCAGCCTATCTTCCGGGATGCCGTTATCAATGGCAAGTTTATGGCTGGAGTTGTAACCATATCTATTATGCTGATAACCATCGTTTTGCTCGTCACCGGTGTCGGACTTATGCAAATCGGGGTGCCACCGACCTCTGAGGAAGTAATTAGATTACTGGTTTTCCTGATAGTAAGTATCCTCTATGGAGCGTTCTGGCTGGGATTAGCTATGCTCTTTTCCATATTCTTCCGGCAAGTCGCTACTTCAGCCTTAGCTTCTATAGCTATATGGATATTTTTCATCTTCTTCATAATTATTATCGCCCAAGCTATCGCCAATATGGTAGCGCCGATTACCGAGCAGTCGACCCTCGACGCACAGATACGCAATGCCGAGATTAATATGGTCGTAAGGCGCTTTTCCCCAATTATCCTGTTTCAAGAAGCGATTAGTACCCTGCTTTCTCCCGGGATACAGACTCTCGGCTTTATTACCGAGACCACCGAGCAATGGATGATGCCTACCGCCCTTTCTTTAAGCCAGAGTTTACTAATTGTCTGGCCTCATCTGGTGACCCTGGTGGCATTGACCGCCGTCTGCTTCGCCATTTCTTATACCAGATTCATGCGGGAAGAGATTAGGTCTACTTAGTTAGCCAGATGGATAGCGGCTAAGCCTCTACTGTTAGTCTCCCTAAACATAACCAGAGGTAAAGGTTATAATCCCTCCTGTGGAATTAAACCTCACCTCGTATTCTTTTCAGCCGGCAGGAAATAGAGGCCGCAGTTAAAAAACTTGCGGTTGAAATTACCAAGAACTATAAAGTCAAGTCTCCTCTGCTGATAGGGATTCTCAAAGGCTCCTCCATCTTTATGGCTGACCTCGGTCTGGTAGACGTCAAAGAATTCAAGCTTATAAAATAAAAAGCCTCCAGAATCTTAAATTCTGGAGGCTTAATACTTAATAATACTTTACTTATTTCTTCTCAGCAGGTGGCTGTGGTGGATTGGGGTTCACCAGATTAGCACAAATAGTGGTGGGGGCAATAGCATCCAGCTCGTCCAGCGTCCACTTTCCGTATTTGCGGAAGTCCTTATCGATACACCTTATCTCAACCGGCTGGCTGTATAGACCGACGTGTCCGCCCCTGACAGCAAAGTCATAGCCATTAATATTATATTTAGATGCATTAATCGCCAGCCACACTACAAAGGGTGCCACAAAATCTGGCTCCGGTGGCCGCTTTGCCGCCGCCTGAGCTACAGTAAGCTCACCACGGCGAATCCTTCCCTGCAAACCCTCTTCATATTCCGGCGATATCGTCATCCTGGTGCCGGCTGTGGGACGGATGGCATTGCAATAAATGCCATACCTACCCAGATCCCGTGCGATTGTTCTGGTAAAACCAATAATCCCCTCTTTAGCCGCGGCGTAGTTTGCCTGCCCGCCATTACCCAGTCCTGTGCTGGAACCGAAATTAATGATACTGCCGCTCCTCTGCTGTCTCATCAGTGCAGAAGCCGGCCGGGTGCAATTATAGTGACCGTAGAGGTGAGTTTTGATAACGCCATCCCATTCTTCGGGACTCATATTGAATATCATACGGTCTCGGAGGATGCCGGCAACGTTAATCAGAATATCGATTTTGCCGAAATTATCGACCGCTGCCTTAACAATCCCTTCGCCGCCTTCTACCGTCGCTACGTTATTATAATTAACGACGGCTATGCCCTTCTTTTTCTTAATCTCAGCGACCACTTCATCGGCTGGTCCCTTCTCAGCGCCTGTGCCATCGCGAGCCACGCCCAGGTCATTGACCACGACTTTAGCACCTTCCTCGCCCAGCATAATAGCTATGCCTCTACCGATTCCTCGGCCGGCACCGGTGACTACTGCCACCTTATCCTTTAAACTATCGCCCATTGCTAAAACCTCCTTAAAATTTTTATTGTTGTATCTTTCTAACTCCGAGATGGCAGAGCGACTGTCGCCTTACCCGGAGTGGTTATTTCGCTTTTACCGTTCTGGACCCATATTTCGCAATCAACCAGATGCTCGTTGCCCTCCTGGTATTTCTTGGTAACCTTACCCTTGACTAACCAGGTCTCCCCTTCTTCAGGGTCGGGCTGAGTTTTCATCTGTCTGGGCCAGTCAATCGCCCGGTACTGACAGGAAAACTTCTTCAATGTCCCTTCGTCCCCAATCCAGTCGGTCACCAACTGGACTAACCACTGCCGTTTGAGGGCGCCGTGCACAATCGGCTTACCAACCCCTTGCTTTGCCGCAAAACTATGGTCGTAGTGAAGCGGATTGAAATCACCCGAGCCTCCCGCCCACCTGACCAGCATTAGAGTAGTGGCAATTTTAGACAGAGGAGTTACTTCGCTGCCTTCTTTAACATCTTCCCAGTAAAGCTGTTTAGCCATCTATCGCCTCCCTTTAACGTCTGATAGAAGTTTGTACGACTTTAGCCGCCACCTCGCCATCCTGATTAATATAGACCGTCTCATAAGTTACTAGAGCGAATTTACCGGTTTTCCCCTCCCGCTCGACAATGTCTTTACACAAAGATGCCGCCGCCAGTTTATCGCCAGCTCGAATCGGCTTAAAGAATTCCATCTCTATGCCGCCGTCGAGGCCTCTGGGATAACCGGCTTTCGCCAGGACATCCGTGACCTCACCAACTAACTCGGTACTAAACAGGACGGCGCTCGTTCTTTTAGCCGGCCAGCCAAAAAAACCGGGAGGAGCGATAATTGAGCCATATCTTGAATTTCGGGCGTGTTCATCATCGTGATAAAGAGGATTCAGGTCGCCGACTGCTTCGGCAAACCGCATAATCGAGCCTCTCTCCACTTCGAACATTCTTGTTCCTAACGACTTACCGATATAATCCGTTACATCTTTTGGCAGCATAAGCTCACCTCCGTATCGAAAGCTCCAACGGGAGATTTTACTTTCTTATTACATTTTTGTCAACGAAAAACGCCTCCGAATTTAACTTTAATCCTTGACGGCTTGAACTACAAACTGTAAATTAAGCTATGAGTAATTCCTATCCAATGTGCGCTGTGTTCAAGAAAGAAGTCATCCATTTTACCGTAGGAACGGCAATCGGTCTTGCCCTGTTTTTTTTCCACGGTTTTATATGCTCCTGTTCCTTGCCATCGCCACCTTCGTTATGGTTGCATTTGAAGTCGTCCGATTCGCGTTGCCGGCCCTGAACCGCAAATTTGCAACATGGTTCTCTTTTGTCGTTCGCAAAGGAGAAGAAAGGAAAGTTACCGGCTCTACCTATTTCCTCTGCGGAGCTTTACTCACTGCTCTCGTATTCCCCAAATACATCGCAGTGCCTTCTATCCTGTTCGCCGCTCTGGGCGACTCGATGGCAACAGTAATCGGTTCCTGGATAGGAAAACATAAAATCCGTGGTAAAAGCATCGAAGGAAATTTAGCCTGTCTCGCCGTTTGTCTGGTAATCGGCATCACTTTTTCGGGTATCTATCCCGAGCTTTCGCTGATTATGGCGATTGCTGGCGCGGTTGCGGCAACTATATTCCAGGCACTGAATTTACCGCTGAATGATAACCTCACGATAGCCCCGGGCAGTGCCTTTGCAATGATTCTACCGGGAGTGTTCAGAATTTCGTAAAGGCTTCTTGCCAGATTAATAGCAAAACCTAACCACGAAAAACTGAAAAATTCCACAATATTGATAATACGTTCGCCGATATCACAAATACAGCAACTTCTTTGTCTATTGATTGCCAATTAGCCAGAACATACGCTGTTGCTACAACTCCTGCTATAATCAAAAACCAAGCGATTGGAGATGCCTGTGTCGGGTTTGAGAAACGCACTCTTCTGTAAAATGGCCTTTGTGCCATGCTTGATTGAGTAATCCATGTCACGAGTCCAACTACTATCAATACGATCGGAAGCAATATCGACTCTAATGAGCGAACCGTTATTTGTTGAATTATCCTACTGATTACAACGTTAGGGACATGCCATGCTAAGAATATTTTATCCGTGTTACTACTAATAGTGTCTTTGAAAAAATATGCGTAAATCCCGTGTAAACCAAGAACTCCAGAACATAAAGAAATCAAAATTAGTATTGCTCTAAATATCAACCTTAAGATTTTAATGACAAAAGCTACCATTTTTAACTTTAATCATCCGTCTGAAACATCAGAGTACTTCGATGACTTCATTTATGCTCTTTTTGAGCATCTTGCGGCGTTCGAAGTATTTAAGTGCCCACTCCTGCTCTTCGATGGACAGTGAAGCACAGCCATCCGCCGGAACGATTACTTCATAGCCCAACTCATAAGCGTCCATCACCGTTTTTAAGACGCAGCCAGAGCCGGCAATTCCGGTCACAATAAGTGTTGTAACACCTTTCTGGCGCAGCGTGAAATCGAGGTCGCTGGCGAAGAATCCGCTCAGCATCCTCTTTTGAATCATTACATCGGTGGGTTTGGGATTGAGTTCGTCTATGACCTCAGCCCCTTTAGTTCCCCGAATGGCGTGAGGTTTATGCCCTAACCTGGTGAAAAGGAAATCATCCGGATATCGGCTGTCACAGGCGAATATAATCGGAATTCCTTTGTCCCTGGCTTTTTCTATCAGGAGCTTGATGTTGGGAATGATATCGCGACAAAATCTGCCGACGTTGTCTTTTTGCATATCGACAACGATGACAGCTTTCCCCTTTTCAGACATCTATGTCCCCTTTCAATGACCTAGCGCTCGTACCACTGCAGACTGACGTTCGCTGAGACCTCTTTCGATGAAAACACAGAGAATACACTGCTAATGACCAGGTGATATTTTCCCTGTGCGCTGACTAATGCCTCGATATTACCTTCGGTTACGCGTCCGGAATAGTAAGAAGGTTTGACTTGATACCCGTTAGTCCAATCAGTAAAAGCCTTATCATCGAGGATAAAAACTTCGATGTTATTGGTTTGTCCGCCAGAAGCGCGGAATGAACCGGATACGGTCGCATCCCGCATTGCACTTGTAACTGAGAAAGGCATTTCATAATACTTACCCGCCTCGACGTTTACCGTACCATTAACCAGGACCTGGCTTTTTGGTGTGCCTGCCGGAGCTTGAGGACCGCAACTTACTAAAAGCATCAAACCAATAAATAAACAGATACCAAGAAAGCCATATTTGTTCACGTTGTGTTTTAAGTTTAGAGTGATTTTCAAAAAGCAGCCTCCGTACTTGTAAATGTGTTCTGGCTGATTTTAATTCCTTAGATAGGCGTGTGTCAATTAGAAATTTATCGGGCTTCTCGGTATAATAGCATAAGTAATTTCAAAAAGGTTTAAAGATGATTAAAGGAAAATATTTTTTGATACTAGCGGCTCTTGTCTCAATATTACTGACGGCAGGTTCGTGTCGGGAACTGTCCGCTCAGGAATATAACACCAGAGGACTGGCGTTGCTGGAAAAGCAAAAGTATGCAAGTGCGATAACTGAATTCACCCAGGCAATAAATAAAGAACCCAGCCCGTCTGCTTATAACAATAGAGGTCTGGCGTATCAAGGGACACAAGAATACAATAAAGCCATTTCAGATTTAAATATGGCAATAAAATTAGACCCACGATACGGCGAGGCATATTTTAATAGAGGCAACATCTACAGTAAGACGAGCAAATATAGCGAAGCTATTGCCGACTATTCTACGGCAATACAAATCCTTGGTAATGCCAAGCCTATGGCATATCATAACCGCGGGTTAGCATACGCTTATGACGGTGACGATGTAAAAGCTATTCAGGATTTTACGGTTGCGATTGGACTCGACCCATCAAACTTAGATTCATACTATAACCGCGGTGTGGCTTACACCAATCTACATGAATATGAAAAAGCAATCGATGATTTAACAAAAGTAGTCCAATCATCTAAAGACCCGCTGATGGTCAAGTATTCAAAAGACACTATTGCCGGTATTCAAAACAGAATGGCGCCTTACGAGAATAATACCACTTATTAGCAGCAATTCCACGGATTGCTGAAGCACTGCCCGGAGATTTGACGAAGCGGTTAGCGTAAGGCATAATAACAAAGTTACCAAAAAGCAATTCACAAATCACCATTATGTCAACTGCTTTCCTTAAATTATGCGGCTTGGAGGGGTGACCGAGTGGTCTATGGTGACGGTCTTGAAAACCGTTGTCCCGCAAGGGACCGTGGGTTCGAATCCCACCTCCTCCGCCAGTTTTTGAAGCTAAAATTAAGGAACTAGGTAACTAAGAGGTCGTTACTGTTTAAGGTTTTTCCCTTATTGCTAACAAATTGCTAACACTTATCAATTAACG
>JAZDIU010000046.1:0-3278 GCA_043804635.1 Chloroflexota bacterium | reverse complement strand
CGCTGGCGAAAACCGCGTTCGAGTACGGTGCGGACGAAGTGCTGCTGGCGGACGATCCCGCCCTGGCCGACTACCGCGCCGAGGCCTTCGCCGCCACCCTGGGCAAACTCGCCGCGGACGGGGCTCCAGACCTGCTCCTGTTCCCGACCACGACGCGCGGCCGTGAGCTGGCCGCAATGGCCGCCATTGACCTGAAGACCGGTGTGATGGTGGACGTAACTGCTTTAGAAGCCGCGGACGGCAAGATCACTGTCACGAGGCCAATTTACGCCGGGAAACTGCTCACCAAAGAGACCTGCTCGTCCAAGCCGCAGATCATCACCCTGCGCGGGCGCGCCTTCCCCAAACCGGCGGAGCAGGCTGGAAAATCCGGCACGCTGACGAAAGTCGCGGCTGCAACCGGCGACTTCCCGACCAAAGTCGAGGGTTACACCACCAGCGAAGGCGGCGTCAGCCTGACGGATGCAGGCGTGATCGTCTCTGGCGGACGCGGCGTGAGCAACAACCCTGCCCTGACGCCACCGTCCGGTCTCGACGAAAAACAGGCCGAGATATGGAAAGCTCAGCAGGGCTTCGCGCTGGTCAAGGACCTGGCCTCAGTGCTGGGCGCAGCCGTCGGCGCCTCGCGCGCGGCAGTAGATGCAGGCTATGTCCCATACCCCCACCAGGTCGGGCAGACCGGCAAGGTCGTCTCGCCGGATGTGTACATCACCTGCGGCATTTCGGGTGCCATCCAGCACCTGGCCGGGATGCGCACCAGCAAGGTGATCGTCGCCATCAACAAGGACGCCGAAGCGCCGATCTTCAAACTGGCGCGCTACGGCGTGGTCGGCGACCTGTTCCAGATTTTGCCCGCGCTGACCGCGGCGTTCAAGAAGAAATTGGGAAAGTAAGAAAGCGTTCCAACGGCATACAGGTGACAGTCACATTCCAAAGTAACTGTCACCTGTTTTACATTTGGACGAGTGGGAAGTCTTATGGAATCCTGATGGGGAGGGTGTTATTCGTCTTGTCGAGATTGATAAATTTCCACCCATTCAGCTACAAGGTTTGGCAATCTTTCGATTACTTCGTAACCAAACAATGCCTCGTCAATGTACCCCATCTGCAACATATCAATAATACGACATAAATACGATTTTCCTTGTTTCCACCAGGTATCATATGCGTCAACAATGAGGTAGTGACTTATATCTATGTTCTCACGCTCTCGAAGTTCTTCTATTTCCAGTCCATCCAAAAGAGACTCGTAAACACCATCTGCTACACGGCTACCGAAAGTTGTTGTGTAATAGTACTCTTTGATCTCCCAGATCGCTATGGGATTCACACTGCTTGGAAAAGCGCCATCTACGCGGCGGGCAAATGTCCGTACTGGCAAGCCATCTTTCGTGACAATGGTTAATTTATGCGGATCGTAATCACATGGCAATCCAATGGCGTTTGCTTCCACAAGCATATTAACAAGCCCCGTCAAATAGGCCGGTTTTTTCATCTTCCCCTTTTGCTTGTTCATAGGAATAGGACAGGAAGGTTTCAGTTCATCGAAGAATTTCTTGAACACTTTCTTCGCTTTTGCCGCATTCAATAGGCGCGGTTTTACATAGGTGTTTAGTATTTCTGCTCGGTAAGTGAAATAATCATGGAATAGTTGCCCAAAGTTTCCATGTTCTGTTTTTTGTTCTCGCAAACGGTAAAAGTCAATCCCGAACTTTCGGAGCTTGGCATCAATTTCATCTGCGGCAGGGATTTTTATTTGCCCCGTTGATTTCCCTGTGTAACCGACTTCCTGGCTTATCAGTCGTACACTCGCCCAAAAATTTTTAGGAAGATTTATGAACTCACTATTCGGTTTCATCTAATTTTTCCTCCAACTGTTGGATAAAACCATCGAAAGGAACCCCAATAACTTGACAAATTCGCCACAACTCCAAAATGTTCAATTGACGCTCTCCCGACTCATATTTACTCACAAAGGATTGTGGCACGCCAAGTTGTTCTGCTAACTCAACTTGTCGTACGCCGCGTTGCTGTCGCATTTCTTTGAGCAATATCAACAACTTCTCGTAGTGACGTTTTTCATTTGGAATTTTCATAATTTTGCCAATTGACAAATATCCCAATATAGGATATTGTCCTAGCTGGAAAGATGGTATAGTAGAGGCAATGAAAACCGTTAAAGAAACAGCGCAACTTTATTTGTTTGAAACTAAGACAAATAAGAACCGTGAGGTCAAACCGTTCAATACATCACTCCTCAAGTGGATTGGTAGTAAACAGCGGATGGCTCACGAGATCATTTCGTATTTTCCTGTTGAGTTCGGTACATATTTCGAGCCTTTCCTTGGGAGTGGAGGTGTTCTTAGTACGTTGATTCCAAAAACTGCCATTGCATCAGATACCTTTGCGCCGTTAATGGAAATTTGGCAAGTTTTGAAAAATTCGCCAGAAACCATAAAGAAATGGTATCAAGAGCGGTGGGAAAGAATGGCAAAGGGGCATAAAGTTGAGGTTTATGAAGAAATCAAAGCATCTTATAACTCCAATCCAAATGGTCCAGATTTGCTTTTCTTGACGCGGTCATGCTATGGTGGTGTAGTGCGGTTTCGAAAAGCAGATGGCTATATGTCAACACCTTGCGGAGTTCATAATCCTATTTCACCTGATAGTTTTTCGCGTCGAGTAGCCACATGGCATAAGCGTATTTATGGTACCACCTTTTTGCACCTGGATTACGAAGAGGCGATGAGTCTGGCAAAGCCTGGCGACCTGATTTATTGTGACCCGCCTTACAGTCATAGCCAAGCGATTTTATACGGGTCACAGTCGTTCAGTTTAGAACACCTGTTAAGTGTAATCGAAAAATGTAAAGAACGAGAGGTATTTGTAGCCTTGAGCATTGATGGCACAAAACAATCCGGCAACTTTATTTGTGATTTGCCGATTCCAGATGGGCTTTTTGAGAGAGAAATGCTGATTGACATCGGCCATTCGATGTTGAAAAGATTCCAGATGAATGGCAAAACTCTGGAAGGTGAAAAAGTATCTGATAGATTATTGCTAACATATTAGATCGTCGATTTTCCTGTTATTATCCCCACCGCAAAATGAGCGAGGAGAGGGGAGTCGCGGCGTTTTTCATCCCGGCCATTGTAAACATCGAGCAGAACCGCCTTCCCGCCGCCGAAAAGGTTGACGCCTGATCTGCGGGGTGTATCTGCTTTCCTATCGAATCAAAGGAGCCGCCCATCACCAGGCAGCTCATTATTCAGAGTTAT
>JAZDIU010000045.1:0-8418 GCA_043804635.1 Chloroflexota bacterium | reverse complement strand
CTCTCCAAGCTTGCCCGCCTTGAATTTCTTCACCCAGCTGACGATTGTAGATGGCGGTAACGACAGCCGGCGTCCTGCCTCCGGCACCGACAGCCCCTCTTCCGTTACCAGTTTCACTGCTTCCTCTCGAAACTCCTTGCTGTATCTTCCTTGGGGACCCCTTTTCAATCTGACACCTCCGTCTCCTTATTTTACCTGACTTTGGTGTCCGTTAAATCCATCCTACCTCAGAAATGGAATGAGCGTAGGAAGACCATAGACAAGTATCTGGGCACAAAGTGCGTGGTTTGTGATGAGACTAGATTCCTTAAATGTCATGAAATTCAAGGAAAACCTCACAAAAGATTGCTAGATACTAAAGTTAGCGAAGTTGAAACTAACTGTAAGACTGGGAAGTTTGCGAGAGTCTGTGCCAAGTGTCATGGCAAAGCACACGCTCTGATTGACAAGGGAATAAAGGATTGGGAACTTATCAAGTTTTATATTAAAGAGTTTCTTGAAACCAATCCATCAACAGAAAATGATGCTCACTTACGTGCATGGCACAAGTTCATGCGAGACAAAATAAGGGTAAGGCAACTTCCTTTACCAATAAAGGTAGAATCGGAAAAACAAGAAAATGAAGGTCAAAGAGGACAAGAGATTCTGGCTGAAATGAAAAGGTTAAAAGAGAGATGCCTTAGATGGTGGAAGCCCAGCAAAAATATATGCGAAACCTGCAAACAGCATTTCTTTTGCTTTTGAGGCGGGGCACCTGTTTAGCATTTGGACAAATAATAATGGTTACAAAATCAAAAGCAAAAAGGAGAAAGCGAATCAACACCTTGAAATTGGTCAAGGTGGAGTATGTCCAAGTGCCCGATGCTCAGGAAAGGTTGAATAAGGTTTTTAAAATATTACTCTTGAAAGAAACGAAGATGAAGAGATAGCGGCGGGCTTGACACGTGCCTGAATCTGTGTTAGCCTGCCTAGGCTTGAGGCTAGAGATTAAATGAAAGCAGCAATTTACGCAAGAGTATCAACTGAAGAGCAAGCTCAGAATTTCTCTATAGGAAATCAGACGGAGAGATTGCGTAAATATTGCTCCGACAAGCAATATCCCATTGTTGAAGAGTATATTGACGCTGGGTATTCTGGCACAACTCTTAAAAGACCAGCTTTGAGCAAAATGTTGGATGATGCACGTGCGAAATCATTTGACATTATCTTGGTTTATAAGCTAGACAGATTATTCCGTAGCAATCGCCACATGTACAACACGTTAGCTGAATTTGAGGATTTGGGTATTCAATTCGCATCTGTAACCGAATCCTTTGATACCACAACTGCAATGGGCAAGGCTTATCTTGGAATGGCATCAACATTTGCTGAATGGGAAAGAAATACGTTCATAGAAAGAAGCCGTGACGGAATGAGAAAGGCAATCCAAAGCGGGCAATATTCGGGCGGTATCATTCCTTATGGTTATCAATTAAATCCCGACACCAAGAAGCTAGAGGTAAATGAAGAGGAGGCTAAAGTAGTCCGTCAGATGTTCTATTGGGTAAACGAAAAAGGTATGACTTGTTACTCAATAGCGCCACAGTTAAATGCGTTAGGAATCCCGACACGTTACAGCAAAGACGGAAGAGGAATCAGGGGTAAAGTTACTGCGAAGTTGTGGCGACCAGCAAGGGTTTATAATATGCTTCGCAATCCAACATACAAAGGTGAATGGGTTTACGGAAAGAGAAGTAAGAAGAAACTTAATCCCACAATCACGTCAGAATGTCCGTCTATCGTAGACTTGGATACTTTCAATAAAGCACGAAATACGTTGAAAGACCATAGTCTTTGGGCTGACCGTAATTCTAAAAGGTTATACCTTTTAAGAGGACTTGTGAAGTGCGATGAATGTGGACACTCTTACTCTGGTTATAGTTCGCATTCAACAAGAAACGGAGAGCTTCAATATTATAGATGCAATAGAAATGGCAACAGGGGCAATCTCTTATCAGAAGCTTGCGATTCTCCAAGTGTACCCGCAAAGCTCCTAGAGGATTGGGTTTGGGAGAAAATAACTGACTTTGTTAAGAATCCTGAAATTGTAAAAAGGGTAATTGAAAGTAATTTGAAGTCAACTAGTAATAATGGATATGCAGAGCAAGTAAGCGATGCTGAAAAGCGTTTGGAAGAGCTAATAGAATCTGAAAAGAAATTGCTACGCTTGTATGCTGACCCTAGAAACCAGTTTTCCAGAGAAGCTTTAGACTCAGAGTTAAATGAAATTGTTCATTCTAGAGACATATTAAAACATCACATATTTGAATTAACCGAAGCTCAATCTCATGAAAGAGAGTATAAAAACCGACTTGAAAACATTGGCTTTATTCTGAGCAAGCTAAATGAGAGCATAGAATGCGCTACTCCCGAAACCAAAAGAGCAGTTATAGAAAACCTATTACTGGAAGTAAGAGTAGGAAAAGACAATGAGGGTAACCCTGCTATCAAGTGCGTGTTTGTTTTTGACGAGAATAATTTGCTACCCTCATGCTATAATGACACTAATTATGAAGCTGAAAACCATCAATTGTGTTCCGCACGTATGTCCCTGCGGCTATTACGGCGACCCGGTCAAGCCATGCACCTGCGCGCCCAGCGTCGTCTCACGTTACCAGAAGCGCATCAGTGGACCCTTCCTCGACCGCGTAGACATATTTATAGAAGTGCCGCGAGTCGAATACGAAAAGCTGACGGATGAGCGACTGGGCGAAAAATCGGCGACAATCCAGAGTCGCATCGTGGCCGCCCGCTCCCGACAGCTAGAGCGCTTCAAAGGCTCAAGACTGACCTGCAACAATGAAATGACGCCCAAAGAGGTTAGAGAGTTCTGCCAGCTGGAAGAGCAAGCCGGCAGTCTCCTGAAAGCGGCGATGAAATAGCTTTATCTTTCGGCACGCGCTTTTCACCGCATCCTGAAACTGGCTCGGACCATCGCAGATTTAGAAGCCAGCGATATTATTAAATCTCATCATCTGGCTGAGGCTATCCAGTATCGCCCGAGAAGCCTGTTATAGCCAGAAGAATTAAGGAGGAACAAACTTTGCCTTCAGCAGAATTACTGGGTTTTATTGCCGGTGGATTAATAACCAGCAGCTTTATCCCACAGGTCATTCGTGTTTACAAGCTCAAGAGTGCCCACGAGATAAGCCTGCTTTTTACCTGTCTGGTTTTACTGGGCGCGTTATTCTGGTTGAGTTACGGCATCATTTTTCACCTGCGCCCGATTATGTTCTGGAACTTGATTGGTGTCAGCCTGATTGCGATGCTGCTAATCGGTAAGCTGAAGTGGGGAATGCGTTAAAGTTCTTCCGCCAGTCTCAGGGCAAATTGGTCAGTCATACCGGCAATGTAATCGACTATCCTGCGTTCCTTCTCATCGCTATAAGTAAGAAACTCGGGCGGAAGCTTTTTCTCATGTTTTTTGAAATACCGGTATAGCTGACGAAGTACTTCCCTAGCCTTCTCAGCTTCCTCTTCGGCAGAGCTCACATTGTATACCCGGTCGAAAAGAAAATCGCGCAGAATGTTGGTTGCTTTTAGAATGCGGCGGCTCATCTTAATGGCTGGATTTGCGATATCACCGCTCCTTATCGCCCATGATTGCTCGATGATATCCGATACCAGAGTATTAACCCGCTGGCTGTGAGACGAGCCCAGAACCTTGATAGCTGAGGGAGGCAAATCTTCACCGGTGATTATGCCGGCACGGATGGCGTCACCGATATCGTGATTGATATAAGCAACCATATCGGCGATGCGGCAGACTTCACCTTCGAGGGTACTCACCTTTCCCCACCCTTCTCCCAGCCTCACCCTCGACTTGGAATGATTTAAGATACCGTCCCTCACTTCCCAGGTAAGATTTAGCCCCTGGCCGTCATTTTCCAGGATGTCGACGACCCGTAAGCTTTGCTCGTTGTGGCGGAACCCGCTGCGATAAAGTTCGTTCAGAACTTCCTCGCCGACGTGGCCGAAGGGCGTATGGCCGAGGTCGTGACCCAGGGCAATGGCTTCGGTCAGGTCTTCATTCAGATTCAAAGCCCGGGAGATGGTGCGGGCGATTTGAGAGACTTCCAGGGTATGAGTGAGCCGTGTCACATAATGGTCGCCCTGCGGCGCAATAAAGACCTGCGTTTTATGCTTGAGACGACGAAAAGCTTTGGAATGAATTATGCGGTCGCGGTCCCGTTGAAAGACAGTCCGGATGGGGCAAAGATCTTCCTCTTTTAGTCTACCGCGGGATAATCTGCTCTGAATGGAAAAGGGAGAGAGGGTTTCTTCTTTCTGTTCGGTGAGCTGGCGAATACCAAGCTCGCTAATCATCGGTGGTGCCTACTCTTAGATAACCGGTTAGCTATTTATTAACTACCCTCGGCTTCAGCGATTATTTCCCGGGTGGTATCGATGGCATCCGGGCTTACCGAGACCGAAGTAATACCCCATTCCACGAGCTTTTTGGTGAGGTCGGGATAAACCGATGGAGCCTGACCGCAGATAGACGAAGTAATGCCCATAGTTTTAGAGACTTTGACCGCCCGTTCTAATGATAACATTACCGCCTCGTCACACTCATTGAAGACGTTAGATAAGCGGGCACTATCACGGTCGACCCCGAGTGTTAGCTGAGTGAGGTCGTTAGAGCCAATAGAAATACCATCGATACCAACGGCAATAAAATTCTCCAGCAGAATAATGTTAGATGGCACTTCGACCATCATCCAGATTTTAAAGTCGCTCGAGCGTTTTAGTCCCTCGTCCTCCATTATTTTTATAGTCTGCTGAAGTCCGCCGACGGTGCGGACAAAGGGAATCATCACCCACAGGTTGCTGTATTTCTTTCTGACTTTCTTAATGGCTTCGAGTTCCAGCTTAAAGGACTTAATATCGGTAGTATAGCGGGAAGCACCGCGGTAACCGAGCATCGGGTTCTCTTCAATCTCTTCATACTTTTCCCCGCCTTTCAATGCCCGATATTCGTTGGTCTTGAAATCGGTGGTCCGATACACCACGGGACGTGGATAGAAAGCCTTGGCGAAGAGCGACACCCCATCTGCCAATTCATTAATGAATTCATCACCCCGGTTCTGGCTGAGCATATAACCGGGATGCTCGCCGATCTGGGCAATCATAAACTCGGCGCGGAGCAGACCGACTCCATCTACATCACGAGCCGCAACTTTTTCCGCCAGTTCCGGCTGAGCTAGATTCACATACAGCCTCGTTCTGGTTTTAATTTTTGCTTTGTTGCTGGCACTAGTTTTTACCGTGATTTGAGCTTTACCGCTGTAGACCTTTCCGGCAGTCCCATCCACAGTAATTATCTGCCCGTCTTTCAGAATTGTCGTTCCCCGCCCGGTACCGACAACGCAGGGTATACCTAACTCCCGGCTGACGATGGCAGCATGGGCGGTTCTGCCTCCTCGGTCGGTAACTATGGCGGCCGCCCGCTTCATTGCCGGGACGAAATCGGGTGTGGTCATTTCGGCAACCATGATATCGCCCTGTTTTACTCTATCTATTAGCGAAGTATCCGAGACAATTTTGACCGGTCCCGAAGCGATGCCCGGACTCGCCGGCGCCCCTGATAATATTAGCGGCGCCGAAGTTTCAGTCTTAACCACATCTTCCATTTCCTTTATCGTGGTTACCGGCCGGGTCTGAACGATGAAAACCTTATTACCTTCCTTTGCCCACTCGATATCCTGGGGAATCTTGTAGTGTTCTTCCAGGCGCTTCCCGATTTTCGCCAGCGTAATAATATCGGCGTCGGTTATTTTTTGCTTGGTTTGTTCTTTAAGGGAAATCTGCACCCGCTCGTTGGTTTCCTCACCCTTAACCGTCTCACTCCTTACCAGCTTCCATTCCTGGTTAGCAATTTCCTTACTGAGGACTCTTAGTTCTTCTTTGCTGACGATATAATGGTCGGGAGTTATTTCCCCCGAAGCAATCAGTTCACCGAGCCCGAATATAGCTTCGATAGTTATCTTACTCAGGTCGTTGAGTATTGGTTCCACGGTAAACATAACACCCGAGGCTTCGGACTGCACCATTCGCTGCACCGGTACAGCGATGCCCACTTTGATATGGTCATACTTTCGTTGGACCCTGTAAAAGATAGCCCTCGCCTCAAAGAGAGACGCCCAGCAGCCTTGAACGGCAGTTACTACTTCATCTTTACCGTTAATATTAAGGTAGGTTTTTTGCTGTCCGGCAAAAGAGGCATCGGGCTGGTCTTCAGCGGTCGCCGAGGAACGGACTGCCACTAAGCCTCCTCCCATTTTGGTATAGGCTTCCCTGATTTCTTTAGCGATATCCGGAGGCATAGCGGCATCTGAAATTATTTGTCTTATCTGAGCGGACACCCTCTGGAGTTCCTTACTATCGTTGACATCCAGAGGCTGCAAAAGTTTACGGATTTTATCGGATAGTTTAGTTTTTTGCAGGAACTCGAAATAGGCACCGGAGGTAACGATGAAGCCGGGTGGAACCGGTATATCGGCATTGGTCATCTCGCCCAGATTGGCTCCTTTGCCCCCGACCAGAGCCACATCTTCCTTGTTTACCTCGTTGAACCAGACAACGGCTTTTGCACCTGCCTGCACGATGATGCCTCCTTCTTAGCAATGGTAGGAATAAGATAGCCTATTATATCATAAACAATCCGCAAGTTTTCAAATTGGTGACCATCAGAAACCATCCCCCACTGTCATTGCCAGACCATCCGCTTGTAGGGGCGGGTTTCGGACTCGCCCGCCCGTCTTTAGACATCAATGAAGGCGAAGCAATCTCTAGAATAATCTCCCCCCTTAGAAAAAGGGGGATGAAAGGGGGATTTTCTTTCATTGTCTTTGCGAGTCAGTTTACCCTGAGCCTGTTTACACTGAGTATCGAAGTGTCGAAGGGCTGATAGCTGACTGCTCCGCTTTGTAGCTTCCCCGCCACTTTGATATAATGATATAAGGTGGATATTTTAACTTCGCTCAATCCGGTACAACGGGAAGCCGTCGAGGCAATCAAGGGTCCGCTCCTTATCCTGGCGGGTCCGGGCAGCGGCAAGACGAGAGTGATTACTCACCGGGTTGCCTATCTCATAAGGACCTGCCGGATTACTCCTTACCACATTATGGCGGTGACCTTCACCAACAAAGCCGCCAAGGAGATGTCGGCGCGACTCCACAGCCTGATTGGCCGGACTGCCCTGGACGATTTGACCATCGGGACTTTCCACGCCATCTGTGCCCGCATCCTGCGGCGGGAAGGCAGAGCCATCGGTATCGACCCTCATTTCACCATTTACGACGATGACGACCAGATTAGCCTGATTAAGCGGGCTTTGCAGGAACTGAACCTCGACCCCAAACAGCACACCCCGCAGGCAATCGCTTCGGCGATTTCGGCGGCAAAGAGCAGTATGCTGGCTCCGGGCGACTACATCCAGCACGGGCGGAGCTACTTAGAAGAGATAATTGGCCGGGTCTACGAGCATTATCAGAAAGCGCTGGCAGAAGGTGCTGGGCTCGACTTCGATGACTTATTGCTGAGGACGGTCCAGCTATTCAGGTCGCAACCGGAAATTCTGACCCGCTACCAGACCCGATATCGACACCTGCTGGTGGACGAGTTCCAGGATACGAACCTGGTGCAGTATGAGCTAATCAAGCAAATCGGAGGCAAGTACCGCAATATCTGCGTGGTGGGCGACCCCGACCAGTCCATCTATTCCTGGCGCTTCGCCGACCTGCGTAACATACTCAACTTCGAGAAGGACTATCCGGAGACCAAGCTCGTCCTGCTGGAGCAGAACTACCGCTCGACCAAGTTAATTCTGGAAGCCGCCTCGACGATGATTTCAACGAACCGGCAGCGCAAGCCCAAAGACCTGTGGACGGAGAACGATAATGGCGAGCCGGTCTCGGTGGTGGAAACTTACACCGAGCAGGAAGAAGCCCAGTTCGTGGTCAGTGAAATCGAACGGTTGGTGGGGCAGGGGCAGACGAGGCTGGGCGACTGCGCCGTGATGTACCGCACCAATGCCCAGTCGAGAGTCATCGAGGAAGCCTTTATCCGCTACGGGACGCCTTATAAGATAGTCGCCGGCACGCGCTTTTATGAGCGACGTGAGGTCAAGGATTTAATTGCCTACCTCCGTTTCATCCAGAATCCCAACGACAGCGTCAGTCTAATGAGAATCATCAACGTTCCTCAGCGTGGCATCGGCGAGCAGACCCAGGCTAAGATTGCCAGCTGGGGGAGGTCGCAAAATATCTCTCCTTATGAGGCGTTAAAACTGATGGCTAAAGAGACTAAAGAGCCGGCGCCGTTCACGCCTCATCTCAGCAAGGCATTGAACAAATTCCTCAACCTGGTGGACGAGTT
>JAZDIU010000044.1:0-20003 GCA_043804635.1 Chloroflexota bacterium | reverse complement strand
GTCTCGATGTGAATGTCATCGTGCCGGGACACGGGACTCCCTGTGACAAAAGTTACCTCGATGAACAGGCAAGCATCATCCGCAAGTGGATTGATGTAGTCAAGGCGGCTATCAAGCAAGGACTAACCGAAGCCGTAGCCGTAGCTAATATAACCCCTCCCGACCCCTACCCCAAAACACCGGCGTCAATACTCATTCCAGAAGTTGAGATAAACAGGATGAGCATAGCCCGTCTATATCAGCTTTACTCAGGTAAAAAATAAGAAAGTAGAAGGAGTCGGAATATGGAAATCAGTTATCCGATTGCCCCACCGGTATTGCCTCCCGGAATTAAGCTTGACCGGGATGTGATGGTCACCATGAGGGATGGTATCAAGATAGTCTGCGATGTCTACCGCCCCGAAAAACCCGGCCGTTATCCCACCATTTTTTCGACTGGAGCTTATCTGAAGGATATTCAAACGTATCCCCCGGAAATGTCACACTCCATCGAGACCGGGAATACTTTCTATATGGTACAGCACGGCTACGTCCGCGTTATCGGCCAGTCAAGAGGCTCCGGATTGTCCCAGGGACAGTACAACTGGTATGACAAGGTCGAGCAGCAGGACGGCTACGATATGATTGAATGGATTGCCAAACAGCCCTTCTGCGATGGCAATGTTGGTATGATTGGCGATTCCTATTACGGGCGAATGCAGTGGCTCATTGCCGGCTTACAGCCGCCCCACCTGAAATGTATCGTCCCGTGGGATGCGTCTATGGACGACTACCGCTCGCGGACCGAGGGAGGTGTCTCCTATTTCCGTTTTGCGTGTATGTGGGGCGCCGATGTAATGTGGATGACGATGTGGCCTGGACCTGTCGATGGTAAACTGCCGCCGACGAACTGGTTCGTCCAGTTAGCTCAAAACCGTGACGATGGTCCGTTCTACTGGGAGCGCAGCGGTATTACCAACGCCGATAAGATAAAATGTCCGGTCTTGAGCATCGTCCACGGTTCGGGTCAACTTCATAGTCGTTCACAACTACTTGGTTATCCGAAAGTCAAGGCGCCTAAAAAGATGGTGATTTTGCCCTTCGTTGGCGGACCGACGCACGTGGTCTTCAAGAGAAGCAAACCATTAGTCGATTATATTCTGAGATGGCTCGATAAATGGCTTAAGGGCATCGAAACCGGTATTATGGATGAGCCGGAGATAGTGATGTTTGACCGGGCTACCGGCGAATGCCGCTATGAGAACGAATACCCATTAGCCAGGACGAAGTGGGTAAAGTTCTATCTACACACCAATCCGGCCGGTACTGCCGATAAGGCTCCCTGGGGCTTAATCAGTACCGACCCGCCGAAGAAGGAACAGCCAGACAAATACACCGAACCCGAAGCCTATCGAACTGCGGTGATGGGCAAACCGGTCATCGGTTATACCAGTGAACCCCTGAAAGAGGACTTGAGGGTGATGGGTCCGCTCGCTTTCACATTGCACGGGTCGATAACCACCCGGGATACTGTCTGGTTCGTCAAGCTGGGGGTCATTACTCCCGATGGTCAGACATCGGTGCTTACCCAGGGCCAGTTAAAAGCCTCCTACCGGCAGACGGACCCCAAAAAATCTACGCCGGGTAGCCCCTATCATACTTTCCAGAACCCGGTGCCGGCTGAGGCTGGTAAAATTTACGAGTATCAGATACCGTTAAGTCCAGTCTTCTACACCTTTAAGAAGGGTACTAAAATCTGGATACAAATAGATAGCGATGACGTGAATGTGCTGGCTAATTTGAACGGAGTTTATACTGCAGAAATGCTGCCCGTCCCCTGTACCAATACCGTTTATCATGACCAGGAACATCCAACTCATATGTTGTTACCCGTGGTTCCCGATGCCCCGATAACTAAGCCGGTGCCGCCGCCGTTAGCGAACTTTAAGTTCCCGCTGGGCGATACCGCAATGAAGTAGAGGATTGAAGGAGTTTGAAGGGACTTCTCCTTCAAACTCCTTCCTATTTTCTAACTGCTTAATTTAACTAAGAACGAAAACTGGAAGTAACGAGAAAAGGAGGCATCAGATGAAAAAGTTGGGTATAATTATGGCGTCATTATTCCTGGTCTCGTTCTTGCCTGGTGCTACAAGCTGTGGTCAGGCTCAGCCGACGAGTCCCACGACCCCAACATCGCCGACTACGTCGACCACCCCAACCACTCCTACTGCTCAGCAGTCTTTCAAACCAATTGTTCTTAAATTTGGTGATTATCGGGCGTCCGGTCCGGAGTATTTAGGCTACCCATCTGGATACTCCCGTTGGGTTGATGCCGTAGAAGGAGCAACTCAAGGTCGGATTAAGGTTGAAGCTTATTGGAATGGCTCATTGCTAAACTTACCACTGGCTGAGATGCAGGTTGGTGCCGGTGTGGCTGACATGGGTTATGGTAGCCGGCTTTCGAAGGGAGTACTGCCAATGAAAGATATACTTCGTTTGCCTCCCTTGCATGGTGAAGAAACTGCTATTGAAAACCTGATGATTCATTGGTTCGTGCTTTATGATACCCTTAAAAAAGATGACGAAAAAATGAATTTGATTGATGTGGGACCGCTTCATCTTCATCCTTATGTCATGACGACCGCCAAGAAGCCAGTTAATGGAACAAAGGACGTCAAGGGACTGACCTTAATGTCCACCGATGGTATGACAATCAAGTTACTTTCAGGGCTGGGGGCAATAATGGTGCCCGTTCCTACTCTTGATGGCTTTGAAGCGTTACAAAAAGGAGTGGCTGATGGTGCTATCTGGAACTGGGGAGGTCCTTTTGTCTTTCACTGGATAGATGCTTACAAGCCCGGCTACTTTATCGATATCGGCGGTGGTATGCGTGGTGGTGGTAGTTCTAATGTCCTGATGAACAAAGGAAAATACGAGAGCCTACCCAAAGACCTAAGAGATTTGCTCGATTACACTATCTGGCGTTGGGCTGCTGTGTATTTTGCTGCCCAAATCGATGCAAGCTCTCCGCTATATCTTGGAGAATGCAAAAAGCGAGGAATAAACTATATTGTTTGGTCTAATGAAGATAAGGCAGAGTTTGTAAAGGCAAAGGAAAAGATAGTCGACGCTTGGGTCGCGGAAATGGAAACACTGTATAAGCGTGGTGCTGAAGCGGCTGAGCTAGTCAAGATGTACAACGAAGCGGCTCAGAGATATGTACCTCCAGCGTCAGTGGCTTTGCAGGTCAAAGGCGGTGGCACGCAGGCTGAGTGGGATGCTGTTTATGGGCCGGGTAGTACCTGGGGTTCAGGTTATAAAGCCTATCCGAACCAGACCGGGCTTCACAACCTAGAAGGAAATGTATTCAAGCCTTGGAAATGAAATAGAAGATAGTTCTCGAGGAAGATTCCAGGAGAGAGGTTTCGCTCTCTCAAACTACCTCTATTCGATAAGCTAAAAAACAAAAAATTGAGAGTAAAGAGATGAAAGGAGATATTTGATGAGAAAACTGGGCATACTTGTGGCGGTCCTGCTTCTATTCTCGTTCCTGCCTGGTGTCATAGGTTGCGGTCAGGCTCAGCCGACGACTCCAACCACGCCAACAACACCGACGACACCCACGTCGACAGGAGCGTTTCCGCCCTCGAAAGCACCGCCTGTGGGAAAATTCACACCGCTTGTCCTTAAATATGGTGACTATCGCTCCCATGGAAAAGAATATCTTGGGTATGAATCCGGGTACTCCCGCTGGCTGTTTGCCGTCGAGGGAGCAACCGATGGCCGGATTAAAATTGAAGACTACCCTAATGGCTCTCTGTTGAATAATCCATTAGCTGAGATGCAAGTCGGAGCCGGGATAGCCGACCTTGGTTATTGCACCAGATTGCAAAAAGGAGTCCTGCCTTTGGTCGATGTATTGAAGCTGCCGCCGGTTCACGGTGAATCCACCGCATTGGATAACCTGATGACCCACTGGTTCTTCCTGTGGGATTACCTTAAACCGGACTTCGATAAAATGAATCTTATCGATGTGGGGCCAACACATCTTTCCACTTATGTAGTTATTACCGCTAAGAAACCGGCTTATAAGATGGAAGATATAAAAGGGATGACGTTAATGAATGTTGACCTGATGACCATCAGGCTTCTAAGTCAGCTTGGTGCAATAGTCGTCCCCATCACCAACGTCGATGGCTACGAGGCTTTGCAGAAGGGGATGGCTGATGGCGGCGCTTGGAATTGGGGAGGCCCGTTTGTCTTCGGCTGGATTGACGCCTTCAAGCCGGGCTATTTTATCGATGTCGGCGGTATAGCTAATGGGCAGGGTGGATTCAATGCTCTTATGAACAAGCAGTCGCACGATAAAATACCAAAAGACCTGGTGGACGTTTTCGATTACACGATGTGGCGTTGGGCGAGCGTATATTTTGCGGCACAAATCGATGCTAGTGTATTGGACTATCTAGACATAGCCAAAGCGAAAGGCATCCAGTATATAGTCTGGTCTCAAGCTGAAAAGGAAAGGCTTTTCAAAGTAAAAGAAAAAATACGCGATAGCTGGATTACGGACATGGAGACTTTGTATAAGCGTGGTGCCGAAGCATCCGAGATAATGAAAATGTATGATGACGCTATTGTCAAATATGTCCCGCCAGCTCCGGTAGCCGTACAGGGACCCCATGGCGACCCGGCTCAGTGGAAAGCTGAATTCGGACCCGGGAGTAACTGGGGAATGGGTTATAAAGCCTATCCGAACCAGACCGGTCTTCATACCCTTCAAGGTGGCGCGCCCCAACCCTGGAAGTAAAAATCAGAAGGAGCAGTTTGCCAAAAAGGCAGTGGCAAGATAAATGCCACTGCCTTTTCGTTTTCAAGGCGTGTTATCTTGCCATTGACGGCGTACAGTATCACGTGGCATATTGAGTGGCGATGAGCGTAAAGCCGGCCGGAAATTTGAAAGAGGTAGCCTTACTTTTCCTCAGGCTGGGAGCTACGAGTTTTGGGGGACCGGCCGCTTATATCGGTTTGATGCACCACGAGGTGGTTGTACGCCGCCGCTGGATGGATGAGTCGCGGTTCTTAGACTTGATGAGCGCGACTATGCTGCTCCCGGGACCTAACGCCACCGAGATTGCCAGCCACTTGGGGCTGGTCCGAGCTGGGTGGCTCGGACTTATTGCCGCTGGTGGTTTGTTTATCTTGCCGGGGATGGCGGCGATTATGGTGGTTGCCTGGGCTTATGTGAAATATGGCTCGCTGCCCGAAGTGACCTGGATTCTCTACGGAGTCAAGCCCGCCGTTATTGCCATTATTATCCAGGCTATCTGGTCTCTGGGTAGAAGAGGCATAAAAGGTGCGCTTTCAGTTATCGTGGCTCTCGCCGTATTGGTGCTTCACCTATTTGGCGTTAATGAAATAGTCCTGCTATTGGCCGGAGCGGCCGCGGTGGTGCTAATCCGAGGCGGAAGGCGACTTATCAGGCGGGGAAGCCCCGTAGCACTGATTGTTCCGCTTTTGTTGAAAACGTCTGCGGTTGGGCTTTCTACAGGTGCAGTGGCATTCAGCCAGACTACTCTTTTTCTTACCTTCCTCAAAATTGGAGCTACTTTATTCGGGACCGGTTACGTTCTGCTGGCTTTCTTAAGGTCTAATTTCGTGACCTCACTCGGCTGGCTCACCGACGCTCAGGTTATAGATGCCATTGCTGTCGCCGGTCAGATTACACCGGGGCCGGTGTTCACCAGTGTGGCATTTGTCGGATATTTGCTGGGCGGATGGCCGTCGGCGTTGCTGGCGACGCTGGGCATATTCCTGCCCTCTTTCCTGTTTGTCGGTTTGCTGAGCCGCATCCTGCCTCTGATTCGTAAAACGTGGTGGGCAGCCTCCTTTCTGGACGGCGTTAACGCCGCCGCTCTGGGCTTGATTGCGACAGTAGCCATTCAACTTGGGAGGGTTGTGCTTGTGGATGTTTTCAGCATCGTTATTACGGTGGCTGCCCTGTTTTTAGTTTTTAGATTCAAGACGAATTCCGTCTGGCTGGTCCTGGGTGGGGGAGCGCTTGGTGCGATTTATCACTTAGTTGCTTACTTTACATAATACAAAATACAACTAGAAGCTGAATCAATTTATAACAGTCTCTAGTTGTTTCTGGGAAAAATTTTTCTAGGCTTTTTCCAGCTTTGGTTAGGCATTTTGTTCCTTGCAATGACAATAGCGCGAAAACCTCTGGATTTTCTGCGCTTCTCGGCATAGAATATGGGGTAACCGAAGGCCGAAGGAGGGCAAGATGAAGAACTATCCTGTCGAACGGGTCCCGCTTCCGCCAGGAATTAAACTCGAAGAGAATGTTTATATCACGATGCGTGACGGCATCAGACTGGCGGTAGACGTATATATGCCGGAAAAGAAAGGACATTACCCGGTAATATTAGCCATGTGTCCCTACCGAAAAGAAGCGCAGGCGGGTCAGCCCCTGCAAGGTTATCACAGCGAAGGCGGTAATCTGAGCCTCTTCGTTCCGCAAGGGTATATTATGGTCTTTGCCTCTGTGCGGGGTTCGGGAATGTCGCAGGGACAGTATAACTTCCACGACCCCGTAGAGCAGAGAGACGGCTATGACCTGGTAGAAGGGATTGCCCGCCAGCCCTGGTGCGACGGTAATGTAGGTATGTTAGGAGGCTCTTACCTTGGCTGGAGCCAGTACTACACGGCGGCGCAGCGTCCGCCCCATCTGAAGTGCATTACTCCAATCGATTCCGGTACCGACTTCTATCGGGACCTTGTTTACCAGGGCGGCGGTATGTTCCACAAGGGCTTTTTGCAAAACTGGGCGATAAACCTGATTAACGAATGCCTGTTTCCGGGACCAGTCGAAGGTAAAGTCCCTCCGATGAACCTTTTTTCGGAATGGCTGACACAATATGAAGACAGCTCCTGGTACCGGCAAAGAAGCTCGATAAATTTTCTGGACAAGATTGAAGTGCCGGTATTGATGATTGCTTCGGCTTCGGCGTGGCTACATTCACGTGGGCAGTTGCTGGGCTATACAAAAATAAAGTCGACTAAGAAGTTGGTCGTGGGTCCGCGTAACCCGGCAGGGATGTATTCCACCATCTTCTGGCACAATGAAAGGATAAACAAATATATTCTTCGCTGGCTGGACCACTGGCTGAAGGGCATCGAGACGGGGATTTTGAGAGAGCCTCCGATAGTAATATACGACGAGGGTGCTAACGACTGGCGCTATGAGCACGAGTACCCGCTAGCCAGAACGAGGTGGACTAAATTCTACCTGCATTCGAATCCGTCGGCTCCGCCCGGACCGCCTCAAGGATTAATCAGTCCGGAAGAACCGGCGGTAAACGAAAAACCGGAAAAGTTTAAGGCTCCGAGGCTGAGACCTGAGCTGATGTTGAACAAGCCGGTGCTGGCTTATGCTTCACTTCCTCTTGAAAATGACTTGACATTGAAAGGACCGCTCAGCGCTACGATTTACGGCTCTTCGGCGGCGGTAAGCACGGCACTATTAGCGTGGTTTGTAAAAGTCGGTGATGTTGCTCCCGATGGAACGGTCAAGTTAATAACCAAGGGTAATCTCAAGGCGGCATACCGTCAGGTAGATGAAGCTAAGTCCAAGCCAGGACAACCTTATCATCCTTTCCAGAATCCGGCTACCGTCGAACCGGGTAAGGTCTACGATTATCAGATAGAAATTCAGCCCATATTTTACACCTTCAAAGCTGGGCACAGGATTTGGCTGCAGATAGCCAGCGACGACCCCGATTTCATCCTGGAAAATTATGCCGACCCGGTAGTGGGACCGGTGGCGGCAGAGAATTCCGTTTACCATGATAAAGCTCACCCGTCGCATCTGCTGTTACCGGTCATCCCGGACGCTCCGATAATTGCTTCGGTAAAGGAGCCGCTGTTTTAAAAATTTAAAAGGAGGGGAATACAATGGCAATAATGGGGGCAGATATTACAAAATCGGCGTTAATCATAGTGGATATGCAGAATGATTTTCTTAATGAAGCCGGGCACTTCGGTAAGCTCGCCAAACAATATCCGGAAAGAAAAATCGATATGGAATTCTTGGGTTCGACGATTCCGAATGTAAAGAGACTGGCAGTGGCATTCAGAGCAGCTAAAAGACCAGTAATATACCTGGCGCATATTGTAAAGGAGGACTATTCCGATGCAGCATTTCCGTACTGGAGGTCGCCACCACCAAAGAAAAGGGAGTTCCTGGTGGAGGGTATGTGGGGTGCTCAGATTACCGACGAGTTGAAACCGCAAGACGGCGAACATTTAGTAATAAAGAAAGGATTTGGCGGATTTTATAATACCCACCTTGATACTGTCTTACGTAACTTAGGTGTTACCACCTGTGTTATGTGCGGCGTTACCACCGCTGTTTGCGTTTCCACCACAACCAGGGAAGGGGTGGAACTGAACTATCGTATGATTGTGGTCAGCGATGCTGTCGCTGAGAGGAGCAAGGAGCTTCACGAAGCCGAACTTAGAGTTCTAGCTATGTTTACTGATGTCAGGACCACCGATGAGGTGGTAAAGATGTTAGAGAGAGAAATTTAATTTACGTAACGCCAAGCCAGCGGGAGCAGTCTTCTTTAAGCTGAGGATAGAGAATTTCTCCCTTAAAACTTCTGGGAATGGTACCAAACCGCAAATAGTTGGGACGGGCACCTTTGGAGACCATCGTAGAGGCTTTTGGAAGAAAATCGGCAGCTAACGCTGTTTTCGCCTCAGCCGCATTTTCGTTCAGCTCAATCGTTACGCAGCAGCTATCTTCGTGTTCGCTGGTTACTCTGAGCCCAACGACCGCCAATTTGAAATCCTGGGGTGAAAGTTTGAAGTTTTCCGTTACGAATTGGGTTAGCTCAATAGAGACCTGGTCGTAGGCATAGTTAGCACCGCCGCGAATAAGCAGAGCCGAATCGCGGGACATCCAGTAATAATCTAACTGACCGTCCGATTTGTTCTTCAGAGTAAAACCAATATCTCTTAGACCGGTATACCACCCGCTCTGCAGAACTGCCCTGGTAGCTTTGGGTTCGTCGACATAGCCGCTCATAACGTTGGGTCCTTGGGTAATCATATAGCCAGGCTCACCGACTTCACAGGGGCGAAGATAATCGTTACCCGGGTCGATGCCTTTGACTATTTTCACCCGCGTAAACGGGAAATGCTCCCGTCCGATATAATAGCCAGCGCTGTCAGCATCTTTGTAGCGGTGCGCCCAGCCGGCATTGAATGCTTCTATAAGTTTATTGGTCGACATAGGTGTAGGAGTTGCCATTACTTCAAGGCAGGTTTCGGTCGAGCCGAAGCGGACGTGGGGTAATCGGTTGCTGAATTTAAGGATACGCTTGATGGTGGTCGGTCCCACAGGTGCCGAACCAATCAGGATATCCGTCTTCCCCAGAGCCTCTTTAAGTTCGGATTCCTTTACCGGTAGCTTCGATTCAGCGGCCAGAGATTCCAGGAAATCGAAATGCCGGGAAACGAGAGAGTTGACCAATAAATCACGCTTCTGGCGGGCAACATCGACCAGGATTTTCCAGTAAGCCGTAGTGTAGCGGGATAATAAATGTATTACGGTACCGGGTCGCCGCAGTCCCCAGTCGGACAGGGCTGATGAATTGGTGTGGTGCATCGGGTTGACCAGCAATAAATCGAGGCGGGTGGTCTCTGACATTCCAAAGTAGCTTTCAAAAGTGAGCCGGTTGGATAGATAACCCCGGTGGGGTTGGCTGACCCCCTTCGGCTTGCCGGTGGTACCGGAAGTAAAAACGATCATTTTCTCGTCGTCATAGCTAACTGGCGGATAGGTAAATTGGCCGGCAGGCGGGAACCTTTCAATGTCTTCAGCTTTGAGAAACGATACCGTTGGTAACATCGGGCTTATTTGCTTGAGTCTATCGGCGAAGCCTTCGTCATATAGTACCAGTTTAGCGCCGGTCTTGTTTACCTTATATATTATAGTCTCGTCATTATCTGATTCCCAGTTAACGGTGACCGGAACGCCGCCCACACAATTAGCGGCAAGTCTAAACATCAAATCATACGGATTATTGGAAGAAAAACAATGTGCGATACAGCTGCCTTTGAAGATTCCACGATTACCAAGTTGAACTGCCGCTGAGCGAGCAAGTTCCCAAAACTCTCCTCGAGTGAAAGTACGCTTCTCAATTTGTTGTCCCTGGAAGCTATAAAAATTTAAGAAAGGTATTGTCCCATCTTTAAAGGCGGCTGCGTATTCATCGGTGGGGGAAGTGAAAGGACTCAGGGAGGTAATCGGCTGCCCGGTAGTTAACAAATATAATTGCGCATCGCCTAGTGTACTCTTGTCCATATCTACCTTTTTTATTAAGAATGCTAGGTTAAATGTGTTTGAAAACAGGATTTCAACATTATAAGAGATTCGAGCGATTAATTAAAGAGTGGGTTTAATAGATTCACTGTAGGAGTTTTTCAAATGCAAGCCCGAGATACCCAAAACTGGCTGCCGAGCCTGGATTCGAACCAGGGCTAAGGGATTCAAAGTCCCCCGTGCTACCGCTACACAACTCGGCAGTATGACCGGCCCATAATTCTTATGGTGCCGAAGGTCGGGCTCGAACCGACATGAAAGTTTCCCTTCAACAGTTTTTGAGACTGTCGCGTCTGCCAATTCCGCCACTTCGGCTGGGGTAGAAAACTTTTTTTATTTTATGCTAGAATCGGGTAGTATGCAAGCGAGCGATGTATAGTATCCGTTAAAAAGTCTTTTTAAACTTTCCTTCAGCATCGTAGATAAGGAGAAGAGTTGGCGCAAAACAAGAAGATTGAGAAAATTCTGGTAATCAGTACCGGCACAGAGTTAGCTGATTTGGTCAAGGAAGTCTCCGGCGGTTCTTTTCAAATTATCCACGCTACCGACCAGCAACAAGGGCTGGATATGGCAAGAAAACAGTTCCCCGATATTATCGTCCTGGGTTATCTGGAGCCGCGTGGTACCGCTTTTCAATTACATCATAAACTTCAAGAAGGCTGGATAACCAAGAATATTCCTCTCCTTCTAGTCGACATCAATCCGCAAGACCCTTCCAAACGAGTGATAACTATGGAAGAGGGCTTCCAGCTAGAAGCCGATGAATATATCTCTGTAACGGGCAAGGAGCGTGCCGCTGTCGCACAACTGGCTGAGCCTATTGCCAGACTGGGTGAAAGGCTTCAAATCCGCCTTAAGGAGCGCGTTAATTCGCTAAGGGAAGCCATCGTTAATCCCGGGACTTTCGCTCTTACCTGGGAGCAAATCCCCGGACGCGGTGCTTTTGAAATGCAGCAGGAAGAGCTGATTGAGAACGCCCAGCGCGCCGCCGGAAAAGGCAGGATTCACGCAATGAGCGTTACTGATAATCCGGGAGGTAATCCTGCCATCTCTACTGAAATCCTATGCACGGAAATTAAGAAGCTTGGAATAGAGCCACTCGTACACCTGGCTTTCCGTGATAAAAACCGTAATGAGTGCGAAAGCCTGCTTTACGGTTTGGCTGCTCTGGGAGTCCGCAATGTGCTAATGTTGACGGGCGATTTCCCGGCAACGAGCGGCTTCAATAGTCTGCCTAAACCATCGTTCGACCTTGATTCCGTTCAAGGTTTACAGCTAGTAACGATGATGAACCGGGGTATGGAATACGAAATGGCAGGTAAAAAGAGCGTTCTGGCACCTACCGACTTCTTCCCCGGCTGCGCCGTTTCTCCTTTCAAACAGTTCGAATCCGAGTTAATGGGGCAATACAACAAGCTGAAGAAAAAGATTGAATCGGGTGCCGGATTCGTCATCACTCAGGTCGGCTATGATGCCCGTAAATTCCACGAAGTGCTTCAATGGCTTAAAGTAAACAAGTTTAACATTCCGGTGCTGGCTAATATTTACGTCCTGCCGTATGGAGCTGCCCGCGTAATGAATGCTGGACAGATTCCCGGGTGTGTTGTTACCGATAAACTTCTTGCTAAAATAGATGAAGAGCGTAGTGCCAAAGACAAGGGCCGTCAGGCACGTTTAGACCGTGCTGCCAAGACCTATGCCATCGCCAAAGGAATGGGGTATTCTGGTGCTCATATCGGCGGGCATGGTATTTCTTACGAAATGGTGGAGTATATTATAAATAAGGGAGAAGAGCTGGCGCCGAAATGGCAAGAATTTTTGCCCGAGTTCGACTTCCCCCAGAAAAATGGTTTCTATCTCTTTGAGAAGGATGAGAAGACCGGCTTGAATACCGAGAATCCGGCGAGAAAGACAGAAAAAGTTGTTCATCCGGGTGTATATCTTTTCTCTCGTATGGCACACGCTACCATATTCAATCCTAAAAGCCTGGTTTTTAAGTTATTCCGTCCTTTTGCTGCCAGCATTGACCGTGGTAAAGTTCTTAAGCATATTTTTGCTGATTTCGAACATATGGCTAAAGTGGTCTTGTTCGATTGCCAGAACTGCGGAGATTGTGGTCTTTTCGACGTCGCTTTCCTCTGCCCCATATCACAATGCCCTAAGAACCAGAGGAACGGACCCTGCGGCGGCAGCTTCGAGGGCTGGTGTGAAGTGTATCCTAAAGAACGGCAGTGTATCTGGGTAAGAGCTTATGAGCGCTTGAGAGCTCATCATGAAGAGGATTCTGTCAGTAAGTATATCGTGCCGCCGAACGATTGGGCATTACAGAATACATCTTCCTGGTTGAATTTCTATAACGGGCGCGACCATTCAGCGAAGCGGTTGGGTGTTAAACCGCCTCAGCTAAAAACCAAGCCAGAGCCAAAGGCCGAGACAAAAGTTGAGCCGAAGCCCAAATCTGAACCAAAGCCAAAATCTGAGTCAACGGCTCCTAAAGCTCCGGCTGGCTAATCTAAGGATTAAGAGATAATGATAGATTTTGAGTATTTCGCACCTGACTCTCTATCCAAAGCTCTTTCTTTATTAAATAAGCACAAGGCGAAAGCTAAGGTTCTTGCCGGAGGCACCGACTTGCTCGTCCAGATGAAAGATGGTCGTGCCAGTCCGTCAGTTATTATAGATATTAAGAACATCCCGGAGCTGAATCGTCTTGAAGAGGATAGTGAGGGGACACTTCATATCGGAGCGGCAGTACCTTTAGGCAAGATTGTGGCCTTCCCTCCGGTTGCTAAGAAATTCGAGATGTTTTATCAGGCTTGTTCCCTTATCGGCTCAGTCCAGATAAGAAACCGGGCGACGGCCGGCGGTAACATCTGTAATGCTGCGCCTTCAGCGGATAGTTCGCCTCCACTTCTGTGTTTGGGAGCTAAGGCGATTCTAGCAAAAGCAAGGGGAACACGTACCGTTCCACTGGAGCGATTTTTCCGCGGACCCGGTCAAACAGTGCTTACCCCTAACGAAATTCTGGTAGAACTCGAGATCCCCGCTTCACCAACTTCTTCAGCAGGGTGTTACCTTCGCCATACTCCGAGAGAAGAGATGGACATTGCTGTCGTAGGCGTTGGTTCCTTTCTAATTATGTCTCCTAATGATAATCGTTGCCAGGAGGCAAGAATCACACTAGGAGCCGTTGCTCCGACGCCAATGAGAGCGCCTAAGGCAGAGGCTGTCCTATCTGGTAACGTCCTATCCGAGGCGCTAATTGAAGAAGCTGCCAGACAGGCAGCGACGGAATGTCGCCCTATCTCAGATATGAGAGCTTCGGCGGAATACCGCTGTGAGCTGGTCAAAGTATTAACACGGAGAACTCTTATAAAAGCATGGCAGAGCGTATCACAACCTTAAGAGGGCTTCAATGAAAAAACAGATAACACTAAAAGTGAACGGGCAGG
The DNA here is from genome assembly GCA_043804635.1 of Chloroflexota bacterium. Lineage (GTDB taxonomy): Bacteria > Chloroflexota > Dehalococcoidia > Dehalococcoidales > UBA2162 > JAZDIU01. The sequence goes on along the minus strand of JAZDIU010000044.1, from coordinate 6,179 downwards.
AACGAGAAATTATTGTCGAGCCGCGGCGGACTCTTCTCGATGCTTTGAGATACGACCTCGGCTTGACCGGCACTAAAGAAGGCTGCAGTAATGGTAACTGCGGTAGCTGTACAGTGCTTCTTGATGGTAAGCCGGTTAACTCCTGCCTAGTGCTTGCCGTGGAAGTTGAAGGACGAGAGATTACTACAATAGAAGGTTTGAGCCGAGGCGAGAAGCTTCACCCTATCCAGCAAGCTTTCATCGATGAAGGTGCCGTGCAATGCGGTTTCTGCACTCCCGGTGTCATCCTTTCCGCTAAGGCAATCCTGGATTCTAACCCGCATCCCACTGCCATTGAGATAAGGCAGGCGATTGCTGGGAACCTGTGCCGCTGCACCGGCTATGATAAAATCGTTCGGGCTATTTTAAGAGCTTCAGAAGTTTAAAGGGAGTTAGCAATGCCGGAATATTCTGCAATAGGTAAACGTCTTAAAAGGGTAGACGCACTGGCTAAAGTGACGGGTAAAGCCCTTTACGCCGCCGATTATAGTTTGCCCAATATGCTTTTTGGTAAGGTTCTTTGGAGTCCTTATGCCTCTGCTCGCATTCGCCGTCTAGATGTTACTAAGGCGCTGGCTTTAGATGGAGTAATAGCAGTCGTTACTGCCGAAGACGTGCACGAACATAAAAGCGAAGAGGGCTATCCCGACCCAATGACCTCATGTATGGCGAAGGAACGGGTTATTTTCGCCGGACAGCCTGTAGCGGCAGTGGCGGCACTCGATCATAATACTGCCGAAGAAGCCTTGAAACTGATTGAAGTAGATTATGAAGAGCTAACACCGGCTATTGACGTTCTGGATGCGATGAAGCCGGATGCTCCGGTAATTCATTCCTGGACGAAAGACAAGAATACTAAACCGAGTAACGTCTTCCGTTACACTCAAAATATTCGTGGAGATATAGAAAAGGGATTCAAAGAAGCCGATGTTGTTCTCGAAAATACTTTCCGCACGCAGACGGTGCACCACACTTACATGGAACCACGTGCTGTCGTCGCCAACGTGGATGCCGAAGGTAAGGTCACTCTTTGGGCAGACAACCAGGGAACATTCGAGTGCAGGGAACTGGTTGCCGAGTATCTGGGACTACCTCTTCATTACGTCAAAGTAATTCCCACGGAGAGCGGCGGGGCTTTTGGTGGGAAATCTCACCAGGTAGTCCCGCCCATTTGTGCACTCTTATCGAAAAAAACCGGACGTCCTGTCAAGATAGTAACCACCAGGGAAGAAGTCTTCAAGACCAATCGTCCTCCGCCCGCCTCAGTAATCACGGTAAAACTTGGGGCTACTAAAGACGGACGCCTGACGGCGGCTTCGGTCACTCTTGTCTACGATTTCGGGGCTTCCTTCGGGATGGGAGGGATGCCAGCGGTTCCAAATGGCAGTTTTACCGGGCTTAACCCCTACCGCGTTCCAAATTTTAAGATTGATACCTACAGTGTTTTTACTAACAAGACGCCCACCGGTCCATACCGGGCGCCCTCCGCTCCCCAGGCGGCTTTTGCCGTAGAATCCCAGATGGACTTGGTTGCCCGAGAGTTGAAAATGAATCCTTTGGAACTGCGGCTTAAGAACGCAGTAGCCGAGGGCGATACTATGACGACAGGGATGCCTTTTCTACGCATCGGGTTTAAACAGACGATAGAAAGGATGCAACAGTACTTAGCCCAGAAAGGTGAGTTACAAGGTGAGAACCGGGGGAGGGGCATCGCGTGTGGTTTCCTGTTCTGCGGGGCCGGCGCTTCTGGCGCCCACATCAATTTGAACGCCGATGGAACGGTGTCTGTATTGACTGGTGCCGTCGATGTCAGCGGGACACGCACTATTCTAACCCAGGTTGTAGCCGAAGAACTCGGTATTCCTTCTAAAGATATCACGGTGATTACTGGCGATACGGATATGGCTCCTTATTCTGTTTTTTCGGCGGGCAGTATGATTGCCCGTGCGGCGTCTTTATCGGTTTATCAGGCTTGCCAGAATATCAAAGAGCAGGTCTGCCAGCGAGGTGCATCCAAATTGAAAGTCGAGCCGAAGGACGTCGAGTATGTGAAGGGACGGGTCCAGGTAAAAGGGACACCGGAGAAGTCACTGTCTTTAGCCGATGTGGGCCGCAGCCTTCACCATTTTCCATTGGAACCTCCGATAACGGGACAGGGTACCGGTAAAGTACAAAATCAGTCGATGGTATTCGCTGTCGAGACGGCGGATGTAGAGGTGGATAAGGAAACGGGCAAAGTTAAAGTCCTTTCGTATGCCGTCGCCCAGGATGTCGGCTTTGCTGTTAATCCGACTCTGCTGGAATGCCAGATACAGGGTGCCATCACGCAGGGAATCGGCTGGGCTTTATGGGAGAATTCCGTCTACGATAAAGGCGTGATGCAAAACGCCAATCTGCTGGACTACCGGATACCCACAGCCGTCGATGTTCCATCTGCGGATGTCCTTCTGGTGGAGGTGCCTCATAGCACGTCGCCATTCGGCATAAGGGGAGCAGGGGAGCCGCCTCTAGTCCCGGCACTGGCGACTATCGCTAATGCCATCCACAGCGCTACCGGAGTAATGCTTAAAGAGCTGCCGATGAATCCGGAAGCGGTATTCCGGGCGTTGCATACTGAGGATAAGCCGAAGTAATACTACCAATACTACAAATACTGCCAATGCTTCCCCACCCCAAGATCCTTCGCTACGCTCAGAGTGACAGGGAGGAGAAGCCTGGATTCTGGCCTTCGCCAGAATGACATAATTTGTACTTTTATTTGATTTCCTGCGTGACAAAAATGTGTAACTTGAAACGAACCTGCGTGAAACAATTTTGAACCGAGCGTAATTGTTTCCGGCTACATTTTAAGTAATCTTTTTTCTTGACGAAACGACACGGCTATTTAGCCGTGTCGTTTCGCGGTTTGGCAGTCTATTTTCTCTATTTTTAAAGTGCTCTGGCGGTCTGTTTTCCTTCAGTTTCCACTCCGCCCTGAGATTCTTCGTCAGCCTCGCGTTTATGGAGTATCGGCTTCCTCCAGAATGACATTAAAGTAATAGTAGCACTAATGTTCTGAGATTGTCAAGGAAGTTTTGTCGCTTGTTGGAAAATAGTCACTATCAACAGTCAGCTTTCAGCTTCAGATGTTAGCTTTTGTTTAGGGCTGAAACAGTTATCACAACTTGACCATCATAGATGCCGATGCTATACTTACTGTTAGTGGAGATAACCAGGTGGTATAAGAAAGTTTATAAGGCAAGAGTTAGTCGCCTGAGAGATAAACTGCTAACCTATCGTAAGGAGTATCGGTCATGAAGACTTTAAAGCTAAACTTTACAGTTCCTGAAAACGTTGCTGAGGTGTTAAAATCACGCGTCGACAAACGCAAGCGCAGCGCCTTTGTTGTTGCTGCCGTTGTTGACAAGCTGAAGAAACTTGAGGAGGAACAACTCAGACAATCCCTAGTGGAGGGTTACCAGGCGAGGCAAGTCGAGGATAATGAAATCAACCAGGAATGGGAGGGAGCTACGCTGGAGGGATGGCCGCGATGACAGATATAGGAGGCGACTATGTCCCAGTTTGACTCGAAACTGATTCCTGAGGGAGGTTTTCCCCGGTATGGCGATATTTATCAGGTAAATCTCGACCCTGTTGTCGGGGCTGAAACTGGTAAGCTTCGTCCGGCGGTGATTGTTTCCAACGACATCAACAACGAATTCTCCCAGACTATTACCGTCCTCCCCATTACAGGGCAACCCGCCAGGAAACACTACCCTTTTGAAGTTCTCCTTCCCGAAGGCGTCGCCGGACTTACTGCAGACTCTCGGATAAAGGCCAATCAGGTTCGGACTGTAGATAAGCGTCGACTGGTCAGCTTTAGGGGTTCCTTGCCCCCAGAGTACCTTCCTCAGGTGGAGAGGGCATTGAAAATCCATCTGAATATGAGAATAAATCAATAGTAGCATATTCATTTGGGAATCCAATATGCAAAATGAGTAGCCCGCATTGGAGGCATTCCGAACTGGTGTTTGAGAAGCTCAGGGCGAACGGAAGGACTCCTTCCAGAATGACATTGCTATAAGCTAATAGCACTAATGTTCTGAGTTTGTCAAGGAAGTTTTGTCGCTCCCTCGGCATAGCTCGAGACAAGTTGTTGGGAGAAAGCTGTAAGCTATCAGCGGTCAGCTTTTAGCGAAGAAATCAGGAAATAAGAAAAGGGGATAGTTCTTTCTATTTGTCGATAGAGTAAGTTGTACGATTAGACAGAATTTTCTACCTAACCTTCAACCTCGCGTAATCGGCTGATTTAATTGCCTTGTTTTTTACTGTGAAAGGTAAAACTTCTTCACTACCTCTTCAGCGGGTTTACCGTAGGGGGACTCGCCTTTATCGTTTGGTCCGCCCGGCCACTTTACCGGATTAGCCAGCCACTGCCACCAGAAGATTCCTTTCAGCCAAGGTTTCCCCCACAACACCTCAAATGCGGCCTGATAGCAGTCGGCTTGCTCTTGCAGATCGAGAGGTGCCTCCAATTTGAAGTAGGCAGGCACCTTGTTAGCTCCGTCCTTGCTCACGTAGCCCAATTCCGTAAAGATGATAGGTTTATTGAACCTTCTAGAAAGTTCTTCCAGCAATGCTATATGACCATTCTTCACCCAGGCTTCCTTCAGTTCTTCAACTGTTGGGTCGTTCTTAGTTGTTAGTTTGTAGTAACCCTGTATGCCTATGTAGTCAACCGCATCCCACCACGTAATACGTTTTTCCTCGCCGTGAGGAAAAGATGCAGTGCTGGCCAGGCTAGAATAGGTAATCGGTCCCTTGAATTGCTGCCGAACCTCTTGGATAATTCTTCTCCAATCACTGTCCCGGTGGGTGGTGGCGCCCAGTTCATGCCCGATAACAAACATGTCCACCTCTGAGTTATGAGCGAAGGCGGCATAGTGATTTATTGTCTCGCGATAAGAAGTAAACCATTCTTGCCACTGAGCTTCGCTTGTGAAGGCCGTACCAATATGACCAGCAAAGTGGGATGGATCGTTTGGTAAGATTATCATTGGCATTAGGCTGACCCTCATTCCTAGGCTATGAGCAAAGTCAACCATATGCCGCAGTGCCGAATCTGATGCCGTGACCAATGGGTCTCGGGTCACGTTTGTCGAGGCAATGTTTTCCTGGAAAATTGTGACGACTAAGTTGATCCAGTTAGGCCCTGTAGCTGCAAGATTTTTTAGAGTCGATTCTGCATAAGGAGGATAATACAGCGGCCACGGCTGCTCTCTGCGGTAGCTGTTCCAGTCGGCGAAAGCGAACCCTTTCATAAAAGCATCCATAGGAGGAAGGAGTTTTGTCGGGCTTATAGTAGGGGCAGTCGGCGGTCTGGGTGGTGTGGGTGGTGAAGGAGGGGGTTGAGCGGTAGTTGTTGATGCACTAGTTTGGGTCGTTGCTGGTGGGGTAGCCTGTTGGGTTGGTGGTGGCGTAACAGGTGCTTTCGGACTGCAGCTAAGCAGCATTATTAATATTATGAACGTTGCTAAAACACCCCGTTTCATAACTACAGCTATTATACGACTACTGGGAAAAACAAAAAAGCTCAGCTAAGTGCTGAGCCCCGTTCGACTCCACTGGTAGCCCACATTGGAAGCATTCCGAACTTTTCTTTGAGAAGAAATCTCTTATTCCAGCTTTGCAGCAGCTTCTTGCATTGCCAGGATAACAAAACAACGATAGGGGGTTCCAGTCCTGTAACGCGGACTCGTAATAGCCGAGTACCTTTCCTCAACACCAATACTCGTTCCAATGGCCATCAGACGCGCTACGTTCGAATTCTAGCTGGTCAGCCAATCAAGAAGCTTTCCCGAACTTCTATTTGAGAAGAAACAACTTCTGCCGGCATTGCAGCAACTGCTCATACAAAGAAGCCGCACCTAGCAGTTCGAGTCCCCCAGGGTGGACATTTGTCGATGATTAGATATCATTGCGGAAGATTGTCCATAATGCCATAATAAGTAATTGGAGACGATAAGTATTGTGAATGAGCAACCATTACCGAGTGAACTGGTCGCGGATATAAAGAAGCGGCTCGAGGAAATACAGAAGAAAGCTGCTAAAGCAACCCAAGAAATCGGACTTGCTCGGGAGACGATCGCTGCGGGAGAACC
>JAZDIU010000043.1:0-2618 GCA_043804635.1 Chloroflexota bacterium | reverse complement strand
CCGCTTCCCCATACGGCATTGAGAGTCTCTCTGCTCATCCTGTAGATGGGGATATAAGCACCATAAGATACTATTCCTGTCATTCATCCCTCCTTCAAATTTCTTAATTCAACCGTAGATACTCAGACACTAACTTACCATATGCAGTTCCCGGGCAAGCGCATCCCGATGGAATTCGGCGTCACCGAAGCTGTTTTCGTAGGTAAGGGCTTTCCGGTAGAAGATAGAAATATCGTGGTCTTCCATAAAGCCCATGCCGCCATGCACTTTCAAACCCAGCAATGCCACTCGTTTGAAGGCATCGCTTGCCCACCCTTTAGCTATTGCCACCTCTTTCCGACTGGGAAGGTTTTCGCTCAGCATCCATGCCGCTTGATATGTCGTCATTTTCATTCCGTCCACATCTATCGCCATATTGGCACAGTGGTGCTGGATTGCCTGGAAAGTACCGATAAGACGCCCGAACTGTCGTCGGTCATTGGAATACTGAATTGTCAGCTCGAGTATCCTCTGAGCACCGCCCAGCATCTCAGCACTTCTAGCTACTGCAGCTAATGGGAGTATTTTGTCGATGATTTCCCAGCCTTTATCTAGTTTACCCAGCATATTCTTAGCCGGGACTTTGACATTTTTGAAAGCCACCTCACATAGCTTGGAGCCGTCAACCGCCTTCAGCAGAGTAGTCTGGATTCCCGGACTCTTGCCGTCAACCAGAAATACCGTTATTCCATTATTGGTTCGCGCCGCGCATATAAGCAGGTCGGCTATGTGGGCGTCGGTAACGAACATTTTAGTGCCGTTCAGTACGAAGCTGTCACCTTCAGCCACCGCCTTCATTTTGACCCCGGAAGAGTCGAAGTTGAACTCCGCTTCGGTCAGGGCAAGCGTGGCTATCAACTCTCCCTTGCACAGTTTAGAGAGCAATTCCTTTTTCTGCTCCTCGGTGCCGCCATGGAGAATGGCCATCCCGGCGAGCACCACTGTGGAGAAAAAGGGTCCGGGAAAGCAGGCACGCCCCATCTCTTCTAGGAGTATGGACAAATCGAGGAAGCTGCCATCGGCGCCGCCGTACTTGGACGGGAACGCCAGCCCCACCCATCCCAGTTCGGAAATTTCTTTCCATAAGCTCGGAGGGTAGCCTCGTTCATCTTCTATCATTTCTCTGACTAACACCCCCGGGCACTTGGTGGTGAGGAATTCCCGCGCCATCTTCTTCAGCATCTCTTGTTCTTCATTAAAATCAATATTCATAAATCTCTCTTCTCCTTTAGAATAAGTGGCTTAACCTCGCGGTAGTCCTATCTGGAGAGCGATTATATTTCTCTGAATTTCGCTGGTGCCGGCAGTAAGGATGCTGCGAGTGGCTCGATTGTAGTAAGTCCGGTTTATCCTGCCGTTCTCCACAGCGTGCTTTGAGGTACGGTCCAATTGCCCGTACGGACCCATAATCTTCATTGTTGTAAGCATTGCGCGATAGGCTGCCTCGCTACCAAACAATTTAACCATAGAGGATTCGTAGGTTGGAACTTTGCCCTTGTCCACAATACAAGCGACACGAATGGCAAATAGACGGTTTATTTCTAACTCCATAGCAATCTGAGCAACATTTTGTCTTACTATCGGGTCTTTGGCGATAGGCTCGCCATTTCGCCTGTTATTTTTTGTATAATCTAACAACCGATCTAGCTCATAAAAAGCCTCGCCAGATAGCCAGTTACGCTCGTAAGTCAAAGCCTCTAGTATATACTCCCAGCCGTGGTTCTCCTCGCCAACCAGGACCGACTTATGAACCCGTACATCATCGTAAAAGACCTCATTCGTCCTGGCCTTGCCCAAACCGATAAGCGGACGGATAGTGATCCCCGGTGTCTTGAGGTCGATAATGAATAATGATATACCGCGGTGTTTGGCTGGAGGGTTGGTTTTTACTCCGAGCCAGTGGTAATTGGCGTAGTGGGTTGCAGTATTAAAGGTCTTTTGCCCGTTTATTACGTAGTAGTCGCCATCTTTTACTGCGCGAATTTCCAGAGCAGCCAGGTCAGAGCCAGCCTGCGGCTCGGTATAACCCAGAGCGAATTCAATTTCGCCCCTGGCTATTTTGGGTAAAAGATCCTCCTTCTGCTCATCGCTGCCGTGGTGTAAAATAACGTGTCCGGCGATGCCTAGCCCGACCGGACCAATACGTCCAGCATAATAGGACATCTCTTCCGCAATGATATGTCTCTGAATATAAGAGGCTTCCAGTCCGCCATACTTTTTGGGCCAGGAAGGAGCGAGATAGCCTCTGGCACCTGCCTTTCGCATGAACTCTCTTGTATATGGACCCCACCCTGTTCCCTGCGCCTCCTCATCCCTGACCTTTGTCAGTAACTCGGTTTCACCTTGTAGAAATTTGCGGACTTCCTGTCGAAATTCCTCATCCTCTTTAGTAAATCTAAACTCCATACAATACTCCTATCATTCCCTCCAATCTATTATTCCTAACTTCGTCATCGACCACGGTTTGGTTTACTTCCTACTTCATATATACAGCAATCTCTACAATAAAAAGCAACAAAAGTTTTCGGAGTAGCCGAAGGTCAATCGGAAGGAGAAAGAGATTTCCTGACGGGGGGAGA
>JAZDIU010000042.1:0-25232 GCA_043804635.1 Chloroflexota bacterium | reverse complement strand
ACGCAACGCTATCTCGGGCACTAGAGGGATAACTCGGTCTTTGCCCCCTTTTCCGTTCCTCACCACAAGGAAGTCGCTATGCACGTCCGTAACTTCTAAATCGGCTAATTCCGCTCGCCGCAGCCCGGTCTTCAAATCTACGGCCGTCATCAAAGCATCTCGCACTATCAGCTTTTTGTGGGTTTTTTTAGTTTCGATAGCTTTAAACAGCTTATCAATGTCACCATCTTCGGTATAGGTAGGTAGAGTTTTGGGAATCTTGATTTTGATATCTATAGGTTCTCCGTAAAACTTCATAAGGCCATTTATCATTTTAGAGTACCTAGCTAAAGTGCGTGGTTTCCGATTAGCATATTGAGCCAGGAATCCTTTGGCAAGCTCCGGAGAAGGGGGGAATCCATTCAGGTGTTCTTTGAACCGGGCCAGCATCTTCCGGTGGTCGGTGAGGTCTTTGGCGTTGTGGAGTCTTAAAACCAGGTCTGAATCGTAGGTTTGAAATAAGGCGTCATTGGTCATATGCCTCAGTCGCAATCTCCGCTTACCCTCGGGTCCTAGAAGACCCTCCAGCATTTCTCGTAGTGGTAGTGCCTCATTCTCAAGCAGTTCCTCGTTTTCGAACTGATGCGATGGTGGGCGATACTGGACTCGAACCAGTGACCTTTGCGATGTCAACGCAATGCTCTAACCAGCTGAGCTAACCGCCCTTAAGCAACAGTAATTCTAACAGATGCTCGGCTTACGAGTCAATCGCCTAAGTGTATTGTCGGATACAGGTTATTATATATTCTATCCTGCCTTGTCATATATTCATATAAATGCTATAATTCATACAAATCATACTTCTTACCCCTGACGGGAGGGACTATGGATAAAGATAGTTTTCATGGGTTCAAATGTTTTGGCTCAGCCACGGTTGGTGCTAGAGGGCAGGTTGTTATACCTGCTAATGCTCGTAAGGAGTTGGACATAGAAGCCGGAACGACTCTGCTGGTTTTTATGGGCCCAGCAGGAAACGGATTATTAATTTTCAAAGCTGACGCTGTAGAACAAATAATAAACATAGCCAGCGAACAACTGGCTAACGTCGAAAAGCTGTTGAAAAATTTCAAGAAACCGCAAGCGTCTTCTAGAATTTCTCGGAGGAAATAGATGAAAAGAATTAAATGGGGTCTCATCCTGGTATTGCTTAGTCTGATGCTGGTTCCCCTCAGCGCCTGTGGCAGCCAGCCAGGGACTTCCGAATCACAACCAATCAAAGTGGTCAGGGGTAATCTGGCTATTATGGTGAATGGCAGTGGCAAAATAGAAGTCTCCAATGAGGCAAAGCTCGTCTTTAGTGTAGGTGGAAGAATCGATGAGATTCCTGTTAAAGAAGGAGATGAGGTTACAAAAGGGCAGGTACTGGCTAAGCTCGAGACCGATTCCCTGGAGATTGCCGTAACTCAGGCGGAGGTAGCTTTAACTCAGGCACGCGCAGCTCAGAAAACCGCCGAGGACAGCTTGTCACAAGCTCAGGACAAATATTCTGAAGCTGAGATCCTACAGGCACGGCAGGCGGTAAGTTCAGCCGAGCAAGCCGTAAGAAACGCTCAATCGAAACTCGACCAGGCTACCTTAGCCTACGATATCACGGTCTGGACTAATGAATTGGCTTATGCCAAGGAAAGACTCCGGATAGCCCAGACTACTTTAGACCAAATGTTAACTGCTCCCGACCCTGTAAAAATAGCCATTGCTAAACTGAATCTGGAAGCGGCACAACAATCCGTTAAACTCGCCGAACAGTCGTTAGCACAAACAAAAAAGCAACTCAGTGAGGCAACAATTGCTGCTCCGTTCGATGGGATAGTTGCCGCGATAAACGCTGAAGAGGGAGATTTTGTCGCCACTCCCAGTTTGTTGGCACCTTCGGTAATCATACATCTCATCGACACCCGGAGTATGGAATTAAAAGTCCAGGTGGATGAAATAGATGTCCCCGGGTTGAAAATAGGACAAAAGGCAATCATCGAAGTTGATGCCTTGCCGACTCTTAAACTCGAAGGTAAAGTTAGCTTCATCAGCCCGTTATCTGTCGAAGAGGGTGGCGTCCTGGTCTACGATGTAACTATTGAGTTCACCGTACCTGAGGATAGCGGCATAAGAACCGGTATGAGTGCTACCGCCGATATCGTTATTACGGAACGGGAAAACGTTTTACTTATTCCTGACCGGGTGGTTACCCAAGACAGCCAGGGTAAAACTGTTGTTAAGGTTTTAACGAACGGTCAAGCTGTGGAAAGACCGGTATCTACCGGTATCAGCGATGGCTTCCAGACCGAGGTTATTAGCGGACTGGAAGAAGGGGAGACAGTAGTAAGACAATAGTCTATCTAACAACTCCAACAGAATATTATGCAAAACAAAAACTTAATTTACCTTGAAAATATCACCAAAATCTATCGAATGGGCAAGATAGATGTGGCGGCCCTGCGAGGGATTAGCCTGAGCATTGAACCCGGCGAGATGATTGCCATCGTGGGTGCTTCAGGCTCGGGTAAATCCACTTTGATGAATATACTAGGTTGTTTGGATAAACCCACTTCGGGTAACTACTTCTTAGAAGGGACCGATGTAAGCCAGCTTAATGACAACCGGCTAGCTGAAATCAGAAGCAAGAAACTTGGTTTTGTCTTCCAGGCATACAATCTTCTATCCCGCTCTACCGCTGCAGCTAATGTCGAGCTGCCTTTAATTTATAGCGGCGTTTTTGGAAAACGGAAGCGTGCGATAGAAGCACTGGAGCGAGTCGGGCTGGGTGCCAGGGCAAATCACAAGCCCACCGAGCTATCCGGCGGCGAACAACAGCGCGTAGCAATTGCTCGAGCACTGGTCAACGATCCTTCGGTAATCCTGGCTGACGAGCCCACCGGTAACCTGGACAGTGTTTCCGCGGCTGAAATTATCTCTATTTTCCGTCAGCTTAATGCGGATGGCATTACAGTTATTTTAGTTACACACGAAATGGGAATCGCCGAGCAGACCAAACGCATTATCCGGCTTCGTGACGGGAAAATCGTCACCGACGAAAAAACACCTTTCGGCAGAGGAGAGCAAGCGTGAAGTTTATCGAGTTCTTAAGAATGGCGGTAAGGTCGCTGCTGGTTAACAAATTACGCTCGGCTCTAACGATGCTGGGTATGATAATCGGAGTTAGTGCCGTTATCATCCTTATGTCCGTAGGTGCCGGCCTTCAGGATACGATTGTCTCTACTTTCGAAGAGCTAGGCACCAACCTTCTCTTCGTCCAGCCAGCCAATCCGGAAGCAACCGGACTGGCTGCAATGAGTCCCGCTTTCGCAACTCCCAGCATAACTATGGATGACGTTGAGGCTATAGGCCGTCTTCCCTTAGTGACAGGTGTGGTGCCAGCTAATGAAAACTTCGTGAAGATAGTAGTCGGTAATAAAGACACGACATCCGTAATACACGGCAGCAACTCGGATTACCAGAGAGTATACGGTTTTACTATGGCATCAGGACAATTTATTTCCGAGGTGAACGTAGCCAGGCGGGATATGGTGGTAGTATTAGGAAATAAGATAGCTACGGACCTTTTTGACAGCAAAGATGCGGTCGGTCAGGAAGTTAAAATAAGAGATAAACGTTTTACTGTCATCGGTGTGATGGCACCAAGGGGCATATCGATGTTCGGGTTTAGTTGGGATGAGTTGACAGTAACACCGATAACTACTTTTCAATCCAGGCTATTTTCTCAGAAGACACCTAATGGGGAAGATGCCGTCCAGCAAATCGCCGTCCAGATTACCAGTACCGATGTTAAGACCGAGGTAACGGGAGATATCGAAAATCTTCTGAGAAGACGCCACCGCATTAACGAGGGTGAAGATGACGATTTCAGCGTTCAAAGCCCGGACCAGTTGCTCGGGACATTCCAAACCATCACTGTAGCACTAACCGTATTTCTGGGACTGATTGGCGGCATTTCTCTGCTGGTAGGTAGTATCGGTATTATGAACATTATGCTGGTTTCCGTAACCGAGCGTACCAGAGAAATAGGCTTGCGCAAAGCAATCGGAGCTAAACGCCAGGACATTCTGGTACAATTCTTATTCGAAGCCGCTATGTTGAGCCTGGTCGGCGGTGCTATCGGTTTGATAATTGCCTGGCTATCAGCCTGGGGAATCTCTCAAATCGATCTTGGTGGATTCAAAATTAACGCCGTGGTATCGCCGGTCATTGTAACAGTAGCTGTCTCCGTTTCAGCTATTATTGGACTCCTCTCCGGACTATACCCTGCTATAAGGGCATCCCGCCTCAACCCTATTGACGCTCTCCGCTACGGATGACATAATATGCGGTATGAACTGGCTGGATATAGTTATCTTAGCAGCGGCTGGTATTGCTATCATTATGGGACTGCTAATCGGCTTGATACGAGCTGTCCTGTCGTTAGCCGGATTAGTCGTCGGTGTAATTCTAGCCGGGCGTTTTTATATGCGCCTATCTGAATTATTGACCTTTATACCACAGCCAAAGATAGCCGGTGTCGTTGCTTTTGCTATTATCCTAATCGTAGTGCTAATAATAGCCAGTATTCTCACTAAAGTATTCGAAGCAGCCATCAAGGCCATCAAACTGGGATGGATTAATCGTCTGGGTGGAGCCGCTTTCCAGGTAATATTAGCTGGCTTGACTATCAGCACCATCCTGGCAGTCTGGGTTCAACTCTTCGGCGCACCTGAGATAATCGTGCAGTCTAAATTAGCGACTATATTACTGGACCGCTTCCCGGTAATATTGACCCTTCTCCCCGCTGAGTTCAGGGAGATACGTCCCTTTTTCAGATAATAAACTATTCTCCTGAGACGGACAAACAAGGTGAGGGCAATTTTAAAACTCTCACCTTGTTACAAGACTATTGGATTTTAGCTACCAGTAGACGTAGGTTAGGTCTTGGGAGTTTCGCCCGGGTGCAACTTCTTCCATTTGGCAAGCAGTTGCTGCTGGGTTTCCTTATGAGCCGGGTCAACAACACAAGCTTCTACAGGACAAACCTCAGCACACTTAGAGGAATTGAAATAGCCGATACACTCGGTGCATTTATCAGGGTCGATGACATAGGTCGACTCCCCTTCCGAAATTGCCTCATTAAGGCACTCCGGTTCGCATGCACCGCAGCTAATGCAATCCTCTTTAATCTTGAACGCCATAAATCCTCCTTGGTTTTTTTATTTCAGGCAGTTTTCTTCTTTGGGCTTTTCTTTCTTAATGCTTCGGCTACAGCTTGAGGAACAAGGTCATCGGTAAAGCCACCCAGATCGGCTACTTCCTTGAGCAGGCTTGAACTAAGGAACTGGTATTTTAAACCCGCCATCAGGCAGACTACTTCACAATCTGGCGCCAGCTTTTTATTCATCAGAGTCATCTCGAATTCACGCTCGAAGTCGGCACCTATTCTCAAACCACGGACGATGGCTCGTGCCCCGACTTCCTGGGCAAAGTTAACCGTTAATCCGCTAAAAGCCTTAACCTCCACGTTAGGCAGATCAGTAATAGCTTTCTTGATTAAATCCACCCTCTCCTGCGTATTAAACAGGAGGTTCTTTGACGGCCGGTCATAGACTGCAATAATCACCTTCTCAAAAAGCTTGGCCGCTCTGGTTGCTATATCGAGGTGACCGTTAGTAATGGGGTCGAAAGAACCGGGATATATAGCAATAGTCACGCCTTGCCTCCTTTTCGGTATATTGCGATAGAGCTATCACCGTGCCGGTGTTCTTTAAGCACACACAACGGACCATAATTGGAATTCAACGTAAGACGGGGAGTATGGGTCACTACCATAACCGTGCTGTCGCCGACTACTTTCGAGCCGGATAACTGCTCAAGAAACTCGCCGATAGATGCATTTGAGTAGGGCGGGTCGACCAAAATTATTCCGTATTCTTTATCGAGAAAGGAGACGGCTTTTTCTACTGATGTGCAATAAATATGAGCCCTCTCCAATAGTTTAGTCTTCTCCAAATTCTCTTTAATTATAGCACAAGACCTTGGTTCACGTTCAACAAAATCCACCCATCCTGCACCCCGGCTTAGAGCCTCGATACCTAACGACCCGCTCCCTGAGAATAAGTCCAGCACATAATCCCAGTCAGCCTCCATATTCTCCAGGATAGAAAAGATGGCTCCCCGCACCAGTTCTGTAGCGGGGCGGACGCTGGCATTCTTGGCTACTTTCAGCGGGTGTCCTTTGGCTTCACCGGCAATTACACGCATTAACTAGAAAATGTTAGCTGGTTTTTGCTGATATTGTCAAATTCGGGTTATGTTCTGGTTGGCCTTATTTTCCACTGGTTTTCAGTCAAACCAAGTTTCTCGAAAATATCATCAACGTAACGTAAGCAATATTTCTCGTCAAAAAGTGATTCTAGAGCTTCCGCTGATAAATGTTCGGTAACCTCTGGGTCGGTTTTCAGCAGTTTGAAGAAGTCCTTATTTGCTTTCCAGGATTTCATCGCGTGATTCTGCACGATTTCATAAGCTTTTTGTCGGCTTACTCCTTTATCTATCAAAGCCAGCAACACACGCTGGGAGAAAATCAGACCTTTGGTAATGCCGATATTCTGCTTCATCCGCTTCGGATAGACCTGCAATCCTTTTATTATTGAAGTTAAAAGCGATAGGGTATAATCGACGACGAGGCAGGAATCGGGCAGGATAATGCGCTCGTTAGACGAGTGGCTGATATCGCGTTCGTGCCACAAGGCAATGTTTTCCATCGAGGTCAGGGCAAAACCTCTAACTAATCGGGCTAACCCGCAAATCCGCTCGCAAAGTTCTGGGTTCCGCTTATGAGGCATTGCGGAGGAGCCGGTCTGACCCACTTCAAAAGGTTCTTCCGCTTCCCGTATTTCCGTCCGCTGAAGGCTTCTGATTTCGGTAGCGAATTTCTCGAGCGAGCTGGAGATTATTGCTAGGGTGGTTACGAACTGAGCATGACGGTCACGCTGCAAAATCTGGCTCGATACCGAAGCAGGATTAAGTCCCAGCTTATAGCAAGCTTTCTGCTCGATTTCAGGCATTACCGTGGCATAAGTGCCGACGGCCCCCGAAATTTTACCCACCGATATGATGTTCACGGCTTCGTGGAGCCTCTGCAAATTACGCCTGGTTTCCTCGACCCACAGGGCTAACTTCAGACCGAAAGAAGTTGGTTCAGCGTGAACGCCGTGTGTGCGACCTATCATCGGAGTATATTTATGCTCCATCGCCTTCACTGCCAGCACCGAGATTAGCTCTTTTATATCTTCAGTCAATATCCTGCCAGCTTCGACAAGCTGCAAGCTGAGAGCGGTATCCATTACATCGGAAGATGTCAGCCCATAGTGAATAAACCGAGATTCATCACCGAGGCTCTCAGCAACCGAACCCAGGAAGGCCGTCATATCGTGGTGGGTCTTTTTTAATATCTCATCCATCCGCTTGAGATTGATCCGTGCCAGCTTTATCTTGGGCAAAGCCTCTCTCGGGATTACACCTCGTTCCGCCCAGACTTCACAGACGGCTATCTCGACATCGAGCCACTTATGAAATTTATTCTCATCAGACCAGACCCGTTTCATCTGGGGTCTGGAATACCGTTCAATCATTAGCTTTCCTTTTGAAGTTCCTTTCTATATTTCTCGTAAGCCTCTCGTATATTATCATACTTTAAGCCTAAAATCTCAGCAGCAAGATAGGCAGCGTTTTTAACGCCCGCCGCACCAATGGCAACGGTGGCTACGGGTATTCCGGCCGGCATCTGGACTATAGAATAGAGGGCGTCGACACCTTTTAACTCGCTGCTAGCCAGCGGCACGCCGATAACCGGCAAAGTCGTCCAGCTAGCCAGAACTCCGGGTAGATGTGCCGCTCCACCCGCCGCCGCAATAATAACCTCTATACCTCTTCCACGTGCCTCCAACCCATATTGCCGGGCTTTCTCCGAAGTCCGGTGGGCTGATATTACATTAACTTCGTAATCGATGCCCAACCCCTTCAATATGTCAAGGGTTGGCTTAACTGCCTCCATGTCTGATTTCGAACCCATCACTACGCCGACTAATGGCATCGTTTCTACCTACTCCTTTATTAGAGCAATATCCTTTCTATACTGGCAACCCTCAAATTTAATTCGTGAGATGTTAGTATAAACTTTTTCTCTGGCTTCGGCAATAGTCTTACCGGTAGCCACTACCGTCAGCACCCGTCCGCCGTTGGTCAGCACCTCTCCCGGATTTGAACCAGGCTTTGTTCCGGCGTGGAATACCAAAATATCTTTATCCACATCATTCAAGCCTTTAATTGGAAAGCCAGTTTTATAGCTATCGGGATAACCACCGGATGCCATCACCACCCCAACGCAGGCATCTTGGCTCCATTCTATCTTAACCTTATCCAGCTTACCTTCTATTACTGCCATCATAATATCCACCAGGTCGGTTTTAAGTCGGGGTAACACAACCTGCGTCTCTGGGTCGCCGAAGCGGGCATTGAATTCAAGTATCTTCGGTCCATCATTAGTAATCATCAGTCCGCCGTAAAGGACACCTCTATAAGGATTTTTTTCTTGAGCCAAAGCCTTGACCGTCGGCTCCATAATGGTCTGTTGCACTTTGCTACCCAGTTCAGGAGTGAAAAAATACGGTGGACTATAGCTGCCCATCCCACCCGTATTAGCCCCTTTATCCCCATCGAATACTCTCTTATAGTCGCAGGCGGAAACCATCGGCACTACTTTACGGCTATCGGTAAAAACGAAGGCACTCATCTCTTTACCGGCAAGATATTCTTCCACAACAATCCTCTTACCAGCCGCTCCTAACGATTTGTCCTGCATAAGACTCTTGAGAAAGCCCAGAGCTTGTTGAGTGGACTCTGCAACAATTACCCCTTTGCCCGCCGCCAGTCCGTCAGCTTTAACTACAATTGGCGGCTGTTGCCTTTTAATATACGCAATTGCCTGTTCGTAGCTAGAGAAGGTGACGCTCTTAGCACAAGGAATGCCATATTTCTGCATCAAGTCTTTGGCAAACGCCTTGCTCGATTCTATCTGCGCAGCCTGTTTAGCCGGACCGAAAATTGGGATGCCCAATTTTTGAAAGTGGTCGACAATACCCTCAGCCAATGAAGCCTCGGGACCGACCACGACTAAGTCGATGGCTTTCTCTCTAGCGGCCTTACCAAGAGCTTTTATATCCGTGGGGCTAATATTCAGGTTTTGGGCGATTAGAGATGTGCCTGCATTACCCGGAGCAGCATAAATCTCTTGAGCATTAGGACTTTGAGCTAGCTTCCAGACTAAGGTATGTTCTCTGGCTCCACTACCAATAACAAGTATCTTCAGATTGATTTTCCTCGGATTAATAAAGTATCGTTTGACCGCTACAAAACATAGCTTATTCCAACATCTCTGTCAAGGCTCTTGACAGTTGTTGTACAATCTGCTATATTTTAGGTGAGCCTAAAAATTAGGCATACCTAAATTGAGGAGGCTGAAATGAGCAAAAGTACGGAAGAATATCTAGAGGCTTTATATAACCTTACCCAAAACAATAAGACAGTAGGAACTTCGGAAATATCGAAACGCCTTAAGATTTCCCCGGCAAGCGTTACGGAGATGCTGAAAAAGCTGGCTGATAATGATTATGTGAACTATTCCCCCTACCAGGGTGTCACCCTCACCCCGAAGGGCTTTGCTATGGCGGAGAAGATGGCACGAAAACATCGACTGCTGGAACGTTTTCTCCATGATATGTTGAAAATTGGTAAAGGCAACGTCCACGAGCAAGCGTGCGAAATGGAGCACGCCTTTTCCGATGAAACTTCACGGGCTTTGTGCCAGGCTTTGAAATCGCCGGCTAAGTGCCCCGATGACGAAAAACTTATTCCCGCATGCGACTTCGGTTTTTCCAGCTGCGATGAATGCCGGAAATGGAGCGGAGACAACCTGGAAGAAGCCGGTAAGAGAAAGGCAAACCTGGTCTCGGTCAATGCTTTGAAGGAAAAACAGGAAGGCACTATTGCCTTCATCAGGGGAGATAATAAAGTCCTTCGAAGGCTTCTCGACCTGGGTCTGACTCCCGGAACGAAAATACGCGTCAGCCGGGTAGCACCGCTCAAAGGACCGGTGGAAATTGCCGCTAGAGGTTCGAAACTTGCCCTCGGTGATGAGATAGCCTGTAACGTTTTCGTCGAGAAGGCTGTCAGCTAAATGGAGGCTGAAATTGGCTACATTCGTATCCTGTCACCCAACGGCGACTGGTAAAGATAGAAGACACGGACACTGGTATGGACACGGCCGGCATCGGCACGGACAAAGGCAAGGCAGACGGCTTACTATTGCCCTTGCCGGAAATGCTAACGTCGGCAAAAGCGTGATTTTCAACCAGCTGACCGGTTCGAACCAGACCATCGGTAACTGGCCCGGGAAGACCGTTGAAAGTGCCGAAGGCATACTGAACTTCGGCGATTACGAAATCACAGTCGTCGACCTGCCCGGAATCTATTCTTTATCCACCTTTTCCATAGAAGAGATAGTTACCAGAGAGTATATCGCCCACCAAAAACCCGATGCAATTATCAATGTCGTTGGAGCTCCGGTTCTTGAAAGAAATCTCTTTTTCACGCTGCAACTGATGGAAATGGATGTCCCGATGGTAGTCTGCCTTAACCAGATGGACATCGCCGAAGATAAAGGGATAAATATCGATGTCGCTAAGTTGGAAAAGATACTGGACTTACCTGTAGTCCCAACTGTAGCCGCAATAGGGAAGGGAATCGAGGAGCTAATCGAAAAAACCATCGAAGTCGCCCAGCATCCCCATAAATCCGGGATACATATCGCTAGTTTCAAGAATGGACTGGAAACTAACGTTGATGAACTGACCGAATTAATCGAGGCGGAAAAATTAAACCTTGAATATCCGTCCCGCTGGGTTGCTATCAAGCTGCTCGAAGGCGATACGAATATCAAGGAACTGGTGAAAGTAAAGTCGGAGAGAGTAACTGCGCAATCCGAAGTGCTGACTAAGAAAATAGAAGAAGCCTATCAGCAACCCAGTTTCGCGGCAGTTACCTCAGAGAGATATTCGCTCGCCAACCAGATTACTAACGATGTCCAGATTAGAGCGGTCACCAAAATTTCACTTCTGGACAGGCTGGACCGGCTGACCACTCAGAGAGTATTCGGATACGTGATGTCTTTTGCGGTTGTCGCTGGACTCCTTCTCTGGACGTTTACAATAGGGAACTTTCTATCAGGTTTACTCTCGAATGCCTTCAGCTTCTTTCAACCGGTTAATCCACAGGTGAGCGGTCCCCTTTTGAGCGTCCTATGGAACGGTATTTTCGGCGGCTTGGTTGCTGGGGTTACTCTGGTATTGCCTTTTGTCATTCCTTTCTATCTGTTGCTGGCAATGATGGAGGATTCCGGCATTCTGACCAGGGTCGCCTTTATGATGGATAGCGCCATGCACCAACTGGGACTTCACGGAAAAGCGATTATACCTTTAATCCTGGGCTATGGATGTAACGTTCCTGCTATCTATACCACCAGAATTATGAGGACCAGGCGCGAACGATTACTGGCGTCGTTCGCCATTACATTTGCTCCCTGTTCGGCAAGGACAATTGTAATTATGGGTATGGTTGCTGTGTTCGTGGGGACAGGATGGGCGCTGGCTCTCTACGGCATCGATTTATTGATTATGTTTATCGCTGTAAAAATTGCTTTGAGGGTAATTCCAGGTGAAGCCACCGGGCTGATAATGGAAATGCATTCCTTCAAAGTCCCCTCGTTTTCTGTAGTAATCAGGCAGACGTGGGCAAGAGCTAAGTCCTTAATCTGGATGGTCTTTCCGATGTATATGGTCGGGACGGCTATAGTCCAGGGATTATATGCTTTCGGTCTGCTCGAGCCGCTGAACAATGCGTTTTCGTTTCTTACCGTGGGCTGGCTGGGGCTTCCCGCAATCGCCACGGTATTATTAATCTTCGGCATAGTTAGAAAAGAGCTGATACTTCTGACGCTGGTAGCGATTTACGGCACCAATTTGACACTCATACTTACTCCCACCCAGTTTATCGTCCTAGCTCTTGTAGGAACATTATATCTACCCTGCATTGCCACAATCGGCATTCTCGCCAAAGAGTTCGGCTGGAAAGCAGCAACAGCGATTTCAGCGGCTAACCTGGTTTCAGCTATATTGGTAGGAGGCATCGCTGCCAGGATACTCAACATTATCTTATGAGCAAAGTCAAAAGCTCCGAAGCAGGACTACACCGTCGACTCGGTTTACTGGCAGTAACTCTGACCGGCGTTGGTGTAATTCTGGGCGCAGGCATTTACGTATTAGTGGGAGTTGCGGCAAATCAAGCTGGCAACGCCGCCTGGTTATCTTTTGCTATAGCCGCTATTGTTGCTGCTTTTACTGGAATTTCCTACGCACGATTAAGTAAGTTGCGACCCCAAAACGCCCCTGAATACCAGTACCTGCACATGGCATTCGGCCAAACTTCCGCATTTCTGGCTGGATGGCTGATACTGTGGGCTACAGTTATATCATCAGCGGCAGTCGCTCTTGGATTTGCCGGTTATTTGGAGCACCTTTTTGGCGTCCCTTACCTGGCTGGCGCTATCGGGCTAATTCTGTTATCCAGTGTAGTAGTCTTCCTGGGTGTCGGGGAATCGGCTATACTGGCAGGGATTCTCACTATCGTTGAAGCCGCTGGACTTCTTATTATCATTGTCATTGGTATTCCATCCTTGGGGCAGGTCGATTTACTTGAAATGCCGCTGGGTTTTTCGGGGGTAATCGGGGCGGCATCTCTTGTGTTTTTTGCTTACCTCGGGTTCGAGGGTATGGCAAATCTATCCGAGGAAATGAAAAATCCGGAACGTGATTTGCCCAAAGCTCTCCTGCTGGCTCTCGGCATCACGACTGTTTTCTATATGCTGGTTGCCGTATCGGCGGTCAGCGTGCTGGGCTGGCAAGAGTTGAGCCAGTCGAGCGCACCCCTGGCAACGGTGGCTTCGAAATTATTCGGCACTAAAGCCGGCTGGTTATTGAGTTTAATTGCCTTATCCTCGACGGCAAATACCGTTTTACTTTTATTATTCGCTTCATCACGCTCAATGTGGGCGATGTCCTGCGCCGGGGCATTGCCAACGAATCTATGCGTTATCGGTGAAAACCGGAGGACCCCATGGCTTGCCGTAATAGTGGTCGGGACTATTGCCACTCTTTTCGCCCTGGTAAGAAACATCGAAGATGTTGCTGAATTCACTAATTTTGTAACTCTGGTAGCTTTCGTCGGCGTAAACGCCGCTGCCATTAAAATCTTCGCCCGGCATAATTCCACGAATCGGCTCAAACATATTCTTATCGACATAGCGTTACCCGTGGTGGGATGTATTACATCCCTCGGATTAGCATTGAGCACCGGCTGGCGCGCGATATTACTGGGAAGCGGTCTGCTTATCTCGGGTGTTCTGATATACCTGCTAATGAAGTGGCTTCAGACAAGAATTGCTCTACGCTGAATACTCCAATATCCAATAATTTAAATGTTTCAGGATATGGCTTTTATTATTACATGAATTTTTGGTTAATGATATAATTCGGAGAATTGACGAAAAGAGGAGTGTTTTTTGGTAGGCTCACGAAGCGACAAAGAAGGCAGCATAAAAAAAACCGGACTCTATTACGGCTGGATAATGCTGGCGGCGTGTTTTGTCATCGGCATAACAGTTTGGGGAACGCGGTTTTCTTTCGGGGTATTTTTCAACGCATTGCAGGACGATTTCGGATGGACTCGGGCGATGACCTCCGGAATCTTCTCTGTCTACATGACTCTTTGTGCGGCGGTCCCGATACTGAACGGGTGGCTTTCCGATAAATACGGACCGAAGCTGGTTATATGTCTGGCCGGATTTTTCACAGGATTGAGTCTCTTCCTTACCAGTCGAGCCACTGTCCTGTGGCAGTTCTATCTGACCTATAGCCTCTTGTTAGCCCTTGGCACCGGCGGCGTTTACGTTGTTATGATGTCCACTATCTCTCGATGGTTTACAACAAAACGAGGGCTCGTAATAGGCATCGCCGGGGCTGGTGGAGGGGTGGGAACGCTCATAATGACACCTGTTGCCGCTCAACTAATTTCCAGCTATGGTTGGCAAACTTCTGCCATGATTATGGGCATAACAGCGTGGGTATTCATCATTTCCGGGGGTCTGTTACTGAGGCGGGCGCCTGCTGAGGTAAGTAATGAAACCAAAACCTTGCCGGCAAAGGCTAACGAGACAGCAAAGAAAGTGCAATCAAGCAGGACTCATCCCGGCACTTCCTTTCGCAGCTCTATAAGAACGAGTGACTTCTGGCTGGTGTGGTTATCCTGGTTCTTATATGCCGTATGCTCATACCTGGTAACAACTCATGTCGTCCCATTCGGTAGAGACTCGGGAATGTCTGCCCTGAGCGCAGCGACTTTACTGAGCCTGGTAGGCGGCATTTCCGTCATAGGCAGAGTGATGATGGGTAGGGCCGGGGATACGATGGGACTAAAAAGAACGCTCCTTATCGGCGCTTTTGTTCAAATGGCGGCTATGTTGCTGCTGGCTTATGCTGCCGCTATATGGATGCTATTTTTGGCTGCAGTGGTCTACGGGTTTGTCCGCGGAGGCGTTGATGCATGTCTGGGGGCTTTCGTTCCGGAGCGGTTCGGATTGCTTAACATCGGGGCGATAATGGGGGGCTTGAGCATAGGGTATGACTTCGGTGCTACCCTGGGTCCCATCCTGGGTGGATTTATATTCGATGCGACCAACAGCTATAAAGTCGCTTTTCTGATAGCCGGTGCCGCTTCACTGGTTATGGCAGCCGCGATTGGACTTTTAGAGACGCGCCAGCCCAAGAGTCAAAGAAGCTAGCTAGTTCCAGTTACGAAAGAAATTCAGTCACCTGCGGGAATATGCGCTGATAAGCTTCGGCATACTTGATGTTCTTCTTTTCTGAGTTGCGAGCTGCCTGCAAGCCTCGATTCAGCGCGACTCGGGTGTAATATTCCCAGAGGTATTCTTGGGCAGCCAGCACTTCGAAGGCCTTCCGCTTTTTATCCCACACCGGTGTAATATCGAGCAGAACGTTTGGTTTCCAATTGCATTGTTCAGTCTGATGCGGTTCGAAGAGGAAGACAGGCGGAGCACCGAGGATAGTTCCGCCGGGCTTATGTCCGTGAGCCTGTGCCACGATTCTAGCCTCCTGAGCGACGTGAGCAGCTAACGGGTGGTCGAAATTGTAGGGGTCTTCCAATGAATGAGTCAAGACGAATTCAGGCTGGAGGGAACGGTAAATGTCAACCAGCCGCTCAAGATGTGCTGGTGTGAAATTCATCGGGTAGTCGCCGCAGTCGAGAAACTCTATATCACCGCCTAAAACAGCGGCAGCCTTTAGTGCCTCTTCCCGACGCAACGATTTAACCCGCTCCAGAGTCATTCCAGGCTCTTTCCATAGCTTTGCCGATTCCCCCTTCTCTCCGAAAGAAAGACAGACGATTTTCACTTTCCAACCTCGGCTGGCATAGAGAGCAATTGCTCCACCAGCGCGCCAGACGAAATCTCCCGAATGGGCACTTACTACCAGGGCTGTCTTGTTCTGGCTCTGAGTCATAGTTCACCTCGTTTCTCAGATTTAGTCCTTCGGCGGAAGGATTTGTTCCAATGTATCGTAATACCGGATGCCTAGCTTGGCGAGCACGTCCCGGAAACCATAAAAATCAACGCCGAGCTGCCCTTTTTCGATTTTACGTGTGGTCTCCTGCTCTCTCTTCTCCCGGGCAATAGATTTCTCAAGAGCTTGCAGGACTTCCTGGCGCTTAACGACGACTACACCATCGTCGTCAGCGATGATAAGGTCGCCGGGTGCAACAAAGGTACCGGCACACACTGCTGGTGCATTCACCCAACCCGCTTTGTTTTTAGTAGTGCCGGTACAGGAAACTGCCGTAGTCCAGACAGGAAAACCAAGCTCACGGATTTGCATCGTATCCCGTACTCCACCGTCCATAATGACTGCTTTAACACCGCGCATCATCAGGCTTTTAACAAGCAACTGTCCAATCATACCATGCTTGTTCGATTCACCTTCGGTGGTGACAACGAGAATATCTCCCGGCTGGCAGCACTCGACAGCGGCATGAATCATCAGGTTGTCACCTGCGGGACAAATGACTGTTACTGCCGGGCCGCATACAGTCACACCCTGCTGGATGGGTTTCATCTTATCATTGAGAAGTCCGGTCTGACCCTGTGCTTCGTAGATGGTTGCCGTGCCCAATCGCGCAAATTGGTCGCAGATTTTTTCTTCATAGTGGGGAATACTTCTAACAATATAACGTTCCATTGTATTAATTTCTCCTACAGTCATTCGACTAGAGATGCCGGGTTTTTAACAATCATCATCCTGATGTCGTTTTCGGAAAAACCACTTGCCAGCAATTTCTCACCGAAGAATGCCAGACCTTCGTCCGGGAATACGCCGGTCGCTTGCCCGAGGTCGGTCGTCAGGACGATATGCTCAGCACCAATCGCTCGAATCTGTCCGATGACCGTATCCCAGGCAACCTTACCGGTAGCCGGAGTGGTATAGCAATGCTCCATAAAAGCACCGAATCTGAGAAGGTCCTTTTGCTCTTCGATGGAAAGAAAGGTAGATGGGAAATCCACGTGAGTAACAATAATCCGCTCTACTTTGCGCTCTTTAGCCGCCTTTACTAAAGCGAAAGTCTCTGCTTTTGAAATGTGGCTGGAGGCAAGCACCATTTTGAATCTGGCGATGACATCGAGAACCTCGAAGACTGCCTTCTTAAGTTTACCGCTATCCAGAATATTAATAGTCGGTGAAAGAATCCCTTCGGCTTTCATTTGTTGTTGAATCTTTGCCCAGTAAGGCAGTTTTTCCGGCGGAGTATGAGTATACTGCCCCCGTTCGTGTTCGGAATCGACCGTGGGAAACCACACTATCTTTGCTCCCGACCGTCCAGCCATTTCTACCGCCATGGGGTTTATACCGCCAACCGAACTGTTTAAAGTTATAGCGCCGAAAGCGTTGCAGCGAGGATACATTTTTCTAATTAATTGTGCCCGCTCGGATGTGCAGAAATAATGCGATTTGATGACGTAACCCTTCATTCCTGCAGCAATAATACGTTGTGCCAGTTCAATGTCATCCATTTTACGTGGCATAACATCGGGGGTGGAATGGATGTGGAGGTCGTAGGCATCTTTTAATAAAGCATTCAAATTAGTTACCTCCCGGTTTTGACTTTCACTATTGTCAGCCTGTTTTTAATCTGTGTCAAGCGCCTGTTAGCCTTCATCTGTTATCAGTCAGCTTTCAGCAATTCAAGCAAAGGTCAAAACCATATTTCGGCTAAAAAATTCTTAGTTTCTTCACAAAACCTCTTCCCATAACGAATAAAAAGATTTACAATATAGAAAATTAAAAAGAATTTAATATTGAAGGTTAGGAAGTAAGACGCTTATGAAAGACTTCGAAAAAGTAGTGAAGCTTAGAAAAATCCCGGCAACTTTCTTGTTTCATTGCAATTTATGCTCGTTCGAAATAAGTGAATTCGACTGGCATCTGGGGCTAATCAAAATGAATGAGCACGTTATTTCAAAGCATCCTGAAGTACAGCCCCTGGATAAGGAAGAGTTATATTCCAGAAAACCCGAAATAAGGTTAGAAAGTTTTTAAGCCCACCATACTACTTGTTAAATCGGCCGGAAAAATGTGATAGAATATCGGCGCTTGAGTTAGTACATCCATAGGAGGCGTTCGGTGGCGTACGTTAATACGGTGTTAGGGACAATCCACCCGGACGAGATGGGAATAACCAGTATCCACGAGCACATAATGTGGGGACCTCCGGGGTGGGAATATAATCCGGGCGTCTGGTTCGATATATCCAAAGTCTTTGAGAAAAGCTATACCGAGCTAGTGGACTACAGGTTGCTCGGCGGACGCACTTTCGTAGATTGTTCCGGCATCGGTTTAGGGCGAGACCTCGACCTGTATGTCAAGCTAGCCAGTTCAAGCGGGATTAATCTGGTTGCCTGCACCGGCTTCTGGTCGGACGACGGCATAGCACCGCACTTCAGAACCAAAGATGTCGACTTTTTTGAAGAGCTCTTTGTGCGGGAACTGACCCAAGGAATGGGGCATACCCTTATAAAAGCCGGCGTAATCAAAGTCGGCAACGGCTTGGACGAGTTCACCAAGCTGGAAGACATCGAATACCGCGCTGCCGCCCGGGCAGCAAAACATACCGGTTCAGCTATCATCACTCATGGGATTAATTTTGCTTTGCACCAGCTCGACCTGTTCAAAGAGGAGGGGCTGGACCTTTCTAAAATAGTCGTTTCGCACGCCGATGAACACCTGAACTTGGAACGGGATAAAGAAGTTGCCCGACGGGGAGCTTACATCGCCTACGACCACGTCGGGGTGGAGAAGTGGTGCCGGATGTTCTATGCCCGACCGGATGAAGAAAGGCTGGAATATGTCCTGGCAATGCTCAACGCCGGGTTCGAGGACCGCGTAATGGTAGCTACCGATACCAACTCTAAAGGACTGGGCTGGGGTGAGACCTACCTTCATAATCCGGCACATCTGCTGCGGTATTTTGTTCCTAAGATGAAAAAGGCAGGAATAAAAGATAAGACCATAACCAAACTGCTGGTGGAAAACACCAGGCGGGTCCTGCCGATGGGATAAGTTAAGTTGAATTTGAGGTATTTCGATGGCGATAGGTGTTAAAGGAACGATAAAAGCTGAAGACCTGGGTGTAGTGGCATTGTGCGAGTATATGCTGTACGGGCTGGTGGGCTGGGAAAACGACCCCTGGATAAATTTCGACCGTCCTAAGGCATTCGACGCAATCGTAAAAGCCCTGAAGGAACTTAAAGCGGCGGGGGGGAAAACGATAGTCGACTATGGAGGAGAACTACTCGGCCGCAATACCAAGATGCTGACGGATATCGCCGCCGCAGTTGATGTCAATATCATCGCTTCTACCGGTTTCGGCAGCCAAGAGACTATACCGGGCCATTTCTTGATGCCGTTAACCGAGAGGGCTTTAAGGGACAAAGCACAGAAAGACGTTAAGGTCAAAATGTGGGTGCCTGATGCCAACTACCTCGGCGACCTTTTCTATGACGAGCTTACAAAGGGGATGGTAATGCCCGGTATGATGCGCAGTAAGTCGCGGGCCGGTATTATAAGGACGGGGAGTGGCTGGGATAAGATAACGGAAATTGAGGAGCTTTCCCTGCGGGGTGCGGCAGCAGCCGCCAAAAAGACCGGAGCTTGCGTGATAACAGAAAGCGTTAATCAAGCCGAGCGGCATATGGCGTTGATGATGGGGGAGGGCCTTGAGCCTGAGCGTATCATCATCGGGCACTGCGATGACAAACGTGCAATAGACCTGGAACGGGATAAGAAAATTGCTCAAAAAGGCGCTTTCGTCGCTTATAACCACATTGGCTGGGAAGATGCTTCAATTCCACACAGCATACCCGACGACCGGAGAGTCGAGATGATTAAGACGATGGTCGAAGCCGGATTTGCTAAAAACATTGTACTTTCCTGCAGTGCTATCGGGTATGCCATAGATGTACCTCAGCCGAAACATTCCTTTGCCCATCTGCTAAAGACCTTCGTGCCCAAACTGAAGAAGGCTGGGATAAGCGATAGCGCGATTAACACTATGCTGGTAGAGAATCCAAGGCGAATACTAGCGGGTTTATAAAAATCCGTAGCGATTTAAGATTTATGAGATTGCTTCGCCTCCCGATTTAGCTTAGCTTCATCGGGGTGGTCTCGCAATGACAATTGAATAAGCAGACGTTCAGGAGAAATGACAATGGCTGAAATACCGACGATGACTGGGCCCGTTTCACCAGACCGGCTTGGCATTGTTCTGCTGCACGAATATCTGCTGTTCGGGCTACACGGGTGGCAATATGCACCGGAAGTTAAATATGACCGGGCTACGATTTTTGGTCAATTACGTTCCTCACTCGAGCAGTTCAAGAAAGCAGGTGGAAAGACAATCGTCGATGCTTCCGGGATTACGCTGGGTAGGAATGTAACGCTATATGCTGAACTGGCACAAGCCACCGGTGTTCAAATCGTGGGGACGACCGGATTTGGTAATCAGCCTGACAGCATTCCCGGTCATTTCTCTGCGTATGGTTCGCTTTATCGTAAGACCTCAGACCCTAAGATGCATCACTGGCAAAGAGAAATATCGGGGCATTTTTATCCTTCTCACGGTGCTACCAAAGACTATTTAATGTTCCTGTTTTACAACGAATTAACCGAGGGGATGGCGGCACCGGGTATGATACGAAGTAAAATCCCGGCTGGGCTGGTCAAAGCTACCAGTAGTTGGGATGAGATTACGGCAATCGAGGATTGGGCATTGCGGGGAGCGGCGGTGGCGGCTAAGAGAGCGGGTGTAGCTGTTTATACCGATTGTATTAACAAGGCACAACAGCAGATGGAAATTTTGCTTGAGGAAGGGCTTGAACCCGAGCGAATGGTTATCGGTAACTGCGATGATGGAAGAGCCATAGACCTGAGGCGGGATAAGAGAATAGCCCGTAAAGGTGGGTATGTTGCCTATGACCATATCGGCTGGGAGGACGCAGCTTTCCCGCAGAGCATACCCGATGATCGCAGGGTGGAGCTGGTAAAAAAGATGGTTACGGCTGGTTATACGGAGCATGTCATCCTGTCTTGCAGTGCCATCGGATATCCTCTGGGTGTTAAGTCGCCCGGTCATTCGTTTACTCACCTGCTGAAAAGCTTCGTGCCGAAGCTAAAAAAGGCTGGGGTAAGTGAAAACGATATCAATACAATTCTTGTGGAAAATCCGAAGCGGATACTGTCTAGTTCATAGATGAGGGAACTAAAATGAGTTACGTAAATACGGCGCTGGGTCCGATTCATCCGGATGAGATGGGAGTCACGGCTACTCACGAACATATTCTCTGGGGGCCGCCGGGCTGGGAATATAACCCGGAATGGTGGTTTCACTATCCTAAACTTTTCGCCAAGTGTTTGAACGATATGAATGAATATCGTGAACTGGGAGGAGGAACGGTAGTTGATTGCTCTGGAATCGGGTTGGGTAGGGATGTGGAGTTCTGCCGCTTGTTATCCCGGCATAGCGGAGTGCACATCGTGCTGGCGACAGGGTTCTGGGCGCAGGGTGGGGTCTCAAGCTATTTTCTGGGTAAAGACATTGATTACCTAGCCGACCTGTTCGTGCACGAGTTGACCGTGGGAATCGGGAATACAGGGGTTAAGGCGGGGGTAATCAAGGTAGGACACGGGCATTTCTCTATTACCGAATACGAGGAGCGTTTGCACCGGGCGGCAGCCCGCGCCGCTAAGCGAACGGGATGTGCCATAATTACTCACGGAGCGTGGCTTGGACTTGAGGAGCTGGCAATATTTAAGAGCGAAGGGCTCGACTTATCGCAGGTGATTGTCAGTCATTGCAGCGATGCCTCGGCTATAGACCTGGAACGGGATAAAAAGATGGCACAGATGGGGGCCTGGGCTAATTACGATACGTTTGCGATAATACCAGCGTGGGCAATTACTCACTATGCTATGGCTGATGAGGAAAAGGCCGACCTGGTTAAACAGTTTATCGATGCCGGTTATATCGACCGACTGCTTCTTTCAGCAGACGTGAACCTGTTCAGTCTGGGATGGTCGCGTTCCAGTCCATACGTTGGCAAATCCACCACGGCGGACCTACTCCGATATGCTCCGATGAAGCTGCGCCGCATCGGCATCAGCGAAGACCTCTTCTGGAAAAAGATAATGACCGAAAACCCGAAGCAGGTTATACCTTTCCGGGATTAACTTCTCAGACAGACGAAGGGAGTCTAAATGACTAAGCACATTGATATCCATGCTCATTTTCTTCACCGGGACTGTCTAGAGGATAACTTCGGGAAAAAATTTGCACCGGCCATCGTTCGGAATGAGAAGGGTGAAGAAGAGCTTGTCCAAGAGGGCAGAAGCTTTGGACCTATCGCCCGAAAATTTTATGATATAGAGACCCGCATTAAGAATATGGATGCTGAAGGAATCGATATCCAGGTATTATCTCCCAGTCCCGGGATGATTTATTACAACCTTGATGCCGAGGATTGTCTTAAGTTAAGCCGACTTCAGAACGATGGGATTGCCCGCATTGTGAAAGAATACCCGCATCGATTCAAAGGGATGGCTACGGTCCCTCTTCAAGCCCCGGGACTGGCGTTGAATGAGATGGACAGAGCTATCAACAAGCTGGGCTTGAGTGGCGTGGCAATTTTATCAACCGTCAACCAATGGCAACTGGATGCTCCGGGGCTATTGGAGTTTTATAAGGAGGTTGGGGGGCTGGGCGTACCGGTGTTCATCCATCCCTGGGAATTCTCCCGTGAAGCGAGGCTGAGGAAATACCATCTGGCGAACTTGGTCGGGCATCCTTTTGAAACTGCCCTGGCGGAGGCACAGCTAATCTTCAGCGGCATTCTGGAGAAGTATCCTAAGCTAAAGTTCTGTTTATCTCACGCGGGTGGAAACCTGCCTTACATAAGAGGGCGACTCGACCACGGATATAAAGTCCGTCCTGAATGCAAAGCGGTGATTAATAAACCGCCTTCGTATTATCTCAAAAATTTCTATTGTGACACCATTACTCACTTCGGACCGGCCTTGGAATATCTGGTTGATGCCGTAGGCGCCGATAATGTGGTTTTGGGGACGGACTATCCGTATGATATGGCTGACACTCAGGCGGTTTCTAGGATTAATAAATTGGAAGGTGTCACTGAAAAAGATAAAGAGAAAATTCTTGGTGGCAATGCGGCGCGACTGTTTAGTATTAGATGAAACAGAATAACTTTCACCCTCACCTTACTCCTCCCCTCTCAAGGGAGAGGAGATTAATAACTAGGTGAATGGGAAGGGGGGGGATTCTTACTGGATTCCGCCTTTCGTCGGAATGGATTTATAGAGATTGCCACGTCGCTTCGCTCCTCGCAATGATATTAAGAATGGAGGTAATGGGATGGCACAAGGAAAGAAGAAATTGGGCAGCTCACCGAGCTTTCAGCATGACGACCTGGGCATAAGATCGGTTCATCCGCGTAACCCTACCCAGTACCCATTCAACACATCACCCCGAATCCCTGAGCACTCAAAACCAGTATACAGCATTAGGGAAGATATCGGAGTCCGCATTCCGATGCGGGATGGTGTGCGTATTGCGGCGGATGTTTTCCGCCCTTCAGCACCGGGGAAGAAATTCCCGGCTCTGCTGGCAGTGTCACCGTATACCAGACAACTCCAACGAACCGTAGTTCCTTCTCATCAGAATGAGGCGGGACTGACCGAGTTCTGGGTGCCCCGTGGTTACGCCCATATCATCGCCGATGTTAGAGGCTCCAACGATTCCGAAGGCGCCTGGGACATGATGGGACCTAAGGAGCAGAGCGACCTTTTCGATCT
The DNA here is from genome assembly GCA_043804635.1 of Chloroflexota bacterium. Classification (GTDB taxonomy): domain Bacteria; phylum Chloroflexota; class Dehalococcoidia; order Dehalococcoidales; family UBA2162; genus JAZDIU01. Next base: position 1,611 of record JAZDIU010000042.1, on the reverse strand, counting down.
TATAGAATGGATTGCACAACAGCCCTGGTGCGATGGTAATGTGGGTATGAGCGGCTGTTCCTACTTCGGCTGGAGCCAGATGATGGCGGCAACTCAGCGGCCGCCGCATCTCAAGGCGATTTTTGCTTTCGATGCCGCTATCGACCTTTACCGTGAAGCCTATTTTCATGGCGGTATTTTCTGTGCCGGCTGGGTAACTTTCTGGTTTGCTGCTCTGGCGGGTGAAAACCTTACCGGTGTGCGACTGCAAAACCCTTCCGGATTTGCAAACCATTTTAAAACGGTGCTGGATGTTACCTATCCGTTCGATAATCCTTACTATCAAGAGAGGTTATCGTGGCCTCGTTTAGACCGCATCAACATTCCGGTATATTTTGCCTGCGACTGGGAATTTTATCGCCTTCATCTCCGTGGTGCTTTTGTTGGTTGGGAAACGATAAACACTCCTAAAAGAATGCTAATCGGGGTGCGGCCGAGGCCGCAGCGTCCGTTGAGTGCTTATCATGGGGAAGCCCTGCGCTGGTATGATTACCATCTCAAGGGAATGGATACCCGTGTTATGGAGGGCGCTCCCATACAGTTTTATATTCCGGGACTGGAACAGTGGCGTGGGGAGTGGGAATGGCCACTGGCGAGAACGCAGTGGCGTGAATTTTATCTTTCCGGGGATTCCGGTAAGTCAGATAGAAGGTTTGAAGAAGGTGCAGGACTGAATTGCGAGGGTGTTATCGATTACAACCCATCTAACCCTGAGTGGCGGATTGGGGGACCGAAGCTCGTCTACCGGGCGGAAGTTTTAGACCGGGACCTCGAGGTTACCGGACCGCTTACTCTGCATCTCTGGACTTCTACTACCAGTAATGACGCTGACTGGTTTGTCAGCGTCAGAGATGAATCTCCGGATGGCCAGTCCAGAGAACTAACCGCCGGCTGTTTGCGGGCGTCTCACCGGGCGCTCGATGCCAGCAGCTCCAAGCCTTGGCGTCCTTTCCATCCTCATTTGAAAGCGGAGCCGCTGACTCCTAACGAACCTTATGAGCTTGTTATTGAAATCTGGCCGACAGCTAATCTCTTCAAAGCGGGACACCGCATGCGCTTGGATATCTCTAACTGCGACGACCAGAGACTTTTCCGGGCTCGCCACGAATCGTTGCTTGTTCCGGCAAGGAACACGGTGCTCGAAGGACGTCGTTATCCATCAAGATTGATAGTGCCGGTAATTCCCGAAAGGTGACCATTAAAGTATGGTTGAAGCTTTCTTTAAAGGTTGGCTAGGTGAGCAAGGAACTAGGCTTGCTCAGAAACTTACTCTTGATTCTAAACAATATCATACGTTTTACGATATCTTAATTCAGTCGGGGTCTAGGCCAACACAAATAGACCATATAATTGTTTCAAAATATGGAGTATTTGTTGTGGAGACCAAAAATATACAAGGGTGGATATATGGTAACGAGCGGGATGGTCAATTGACCTTCCCCCAGGTCTAGTAGCGCCACTGTCTAGAGTCCAATCGCTGTTTCAGCATACTCCTTCGGGGTGCTTCCCCGCAATGAGCTATGAGGTCTGACCTCGTTATAGTCCTTCCGCCAGTCTTCAATGATCTCCCGG
>JAZDIU010000041.1:0-2192 GCA_043804635.1 Chloroflexota bacterium | reverse complement strand
GGCATTAATCAAATCCATGGAAGATGCGTCCAGATTGAACTGGGCGAGGACCGCACCGCTGATACTGAGTTGCCAGGTGTCCTCCTCGCCCCAGCCGGGCCAGCGTACCAGGCCGAAGCTATCGCCGAACCCGACCGATCCAATGTTGATACTGTTAACGGGGAGGTTGAGGCGGAGATATGTGACATGGGTACGGGGCTCCTTGGGGTTTGCCATCGGGGGGTAAAACAGCAGGCCTTGAGGGAATAGAATGGTTTTTTTGACGGTGACCTGCTCGATATTTTTATCTGGCTGGACGTCACCAAATCCTACGATAAAGGGAAGAAACGCTGTCAGGAACAGCTTTGCAAAGAAGTTTCGCATTGTATACTCCTTTTTCGACGCTGAAATCAGACCCATACATTAACGAGGTATGCTTTGACAGTATTCGCTCTTCTTTCACTCAACTTTTGGTTATAGGCTTCAGTGCCGGAAGCAGAGGTATATTGTAATTCTAAAAAAGTCTCCGCCCCTGAATGACTCGGATCAGGACTACAACGATGGCGATGACCAGCAGGATATGAATAAAGTTACCCATCGTATAGCCACTCACCAACCCCAATAACCACAAAATCACCAGTACCACAGAAATCGTCCACAACATTTTTATCCTCCTTCATGATTTCTCATTCCCACTGCCGGCTATTGCATCACCATACCAGCCGGTAGTGATCATAAAGTCCCTTCGGTCTTGGACTCGGACTACTCGATAGTCATCCGGTTCTTTACACTCGTGACACCGTTTATGTCGTTGACAAGTTTTGTGACCAGGTCCTTTTCGGCTGCGTTATTGGCCTTTCCATACATCGTGACCACTCCATCGTTCGTCTCGACCTTGGTGCTGAGGGCACTGGTCGAGCGATGGAACAGCAACGTCATCTTAATCTGGGCGGTGATGGAAGCGTCATCAATCTTTCCGACCACCCTTGCCATTGTTATTTGCGAGATATTTGACACGGTCATCTCATTCTTTACGTCTTTGACCCCTTCGACATCCTTGGCGTATTCAGTCGTCAATTCCCTTTGTGCCTGACTGGCAGCATCGCCTCGTAGGGTCACGATGCCATCTTTGACGTCAATCTCGGTTGTGCCGGCGCTTACGTTCCGATGGAACAAGAGAGTGGCTTTCACTTTCTGACCGAGCCACGCATCCGAATTGGGGGTGGAGGATGCACCTTTGACATCCAGCCTGTTGTCCACACTCTTGACACCGGGCAGTCCCGCTATGGTCTCCTTGGCCAGTCCCCGGCGGGATTCTTCGTAGACGACCCCCGTCAGGGTGACGGCGCCATCTTTGGACTGGATTTTGATATCATCACCCTTGAGGTAGGTCTTGAACACATACGAGTCCCTGGCGGATGATTCGATGCGGTCATCCATCTCGGACGCGCGCACAGGCATACTCGTCAACAGAGCGACCATAGCCACTATCAGAGATATAGAATATATTGCTTTCATGGTACGTTCCCCTTTTGTTGTTGTTACTGTTGTTTTTTGAACTCTTTACTCCAAAGACCTCATACCTTTCAGAGTCCTGGTTGTGGTGTATCATGCACCCGCATCCTACAGCCCAAGGACACGCCGGTGCATGATACGCAGCTCTGACTACTTCCCCAAAACCTTCTTGACCTGACCGATCTTTTCCTGAACTCTGCCTGCTATCTTTTCACCGATACCTTCAGCCTCCAACTTTGGATTATCGCTTAGTTCCCCGGCGATCTCCTTGAGCATACCCTTTATTTTATGAAACCTGCCTTCCGCCTGGTCCTCCGCGCTGGATTTCATGGTATCCCTCCTTTGGGATTTCGATTTGACTGCCGGGCTATTTTGTTTCAAACGATAATTTTCCGGCAATCGAAGCTTCGCAAGTCAATCAGCGGACCAACCCGAGAATGCCACTGATAATGAGATAGATGGCAACGATATAATTCAACAGTCTCGGGACAATGAGAATCGATATTCCTGCGATTAGAGCTACCACCGGCTGTGGCGATATAGCGATTTGCATGGCGTCCAACCTCCTTTCTTAGCTCTGCATGAGCCCAGATTTCCCCAATTCATGGGCTACGATTAGGAGCCTGTCCCTTTTACCAAACCCTGTTTATTTCCCTTTCAAGTGAATCAAGGCGACTCGAAATATCTGCTCTTTCCTC
>JAZDIU010000040.1:0-5551 GCA_043804635.1 Chloroflexota bacterium | reverse complement strand
CCGGGCGGTGAACCTACTGATGGCACCGGAACCGTCCCTGGTTTTGATGATGGTGGAATTGTGGGCGTGGATTTAGCACAGGCGGCAGAAATTATTAGTGTGACCAGCACTAGCAACGCTATTATCCCAACTCTGGCAAATATTTTCATGGGATTAACCTCCTGAAATACTCGGCTCTATTTAATTATTATAAACGATAGATAGGCAAAAAGGTTAGCAAATATGTTAAAATTGGGCAAGTCAAATTGTGTTTTGTCTGCTATAATGAGACGAAGGTAATTAAACGGGTAAGCGGAGGTGAATATGCGGAAAGATATTCTTAAGGTACTGGAAAATGACGCTCGGGCTACTGCCGGGCAAATCTCTACGATGACCGGTGCTCCCGCCGCCGAAGTGACTGAATTCATCAAGCAAGCCGAAAAGGACCGGATTATCCTCAAATACAAGACTATCATCAATTGGGATAAAGTAGATAATGAGCAGGTGTGGGCTTTGATCGAGGTCAAAGTTACGCCTCAAAAAGATGTTGGTTTCGATGCTATCGCCGAGCGTATTTACCATTTACCGCAGGCTCGAAGCGTTTATTTAATCTCCGGCACTTATGATTTGTTTGTAATGGTAGTGGGCAAGACCAACCGGGAAATAGCCGATTTTATTTCCCAGAAACTTTCTCATATCGATGGTGTGCGGGGGACCGATACTCAGTTCGTGCTCAAGCGCTATAAGGAAGACTGTGAAATCATCGAAGGGGAAGCCGGAGCCAAGCGGCAGGCGGTAGTGCTTTAGAGGGGAGATTTCTATGCCAACCAATCCTAAGATTCAGCTTAATAAAAACCGTATCTCGCAGAGAGCCAACCAGGTATCTCCTTCCGGGATACGTAAGTTCTTCGACATCCTCTCTTCTATCGAAGGAGTAATTTCGCTGGGCGTGGGCGAGCCTGATTATTCTACTCCTTGGCATATCACCGATTCGGCAATTAAGTCGCTGGAAAAAGGTTTTACAATGTACACCTCGAACCTGGGCATGCCCGAGCTTCGTAAGGAGCTATCGTCTCACTTGAAGAGCAGATACGGTCTAAATTACGACCCCGACGGTGAATTGCTGATTACGGTCGGTGTCAGCGAGGCGCTGGATTTAGCAATGAGGGCTATTCTTGATACTGGTGATGAAGTGATAACAACCGACCCTTGCTATGTTGGCTACGATGCCTGTGTCATTCTGGCCGGAGGTAAACCGGTCAAGGTGCCGACCGTCGAAGAAAATGGATTTGGGTTAGAGGCGGCTGATATCGAATCGAGGATTACCGACCGGACGAAGGCAATTCTTCTTGGTTATCCATCTAATCCTACCGGTGCGGTGATGAGCCGCGAAAAGCTGGTTAAAATCGCTGAACTAGCCCGGCGGCGTCACCTGATAGTGATTTCCGACGAGATATATAGTCGGCTGGTCTACGGAGTAGAACATACCTGTTTTGCCAGCCTTCCGGGGATGAAGGACAACACGATTCTCCTCGATGGTTTTTCAAAGGCTTATGCGATGACCGGCTGGCGCATCGGATATGCCGCCGCTTCACGGGAGGTTATCGCCGCAATGACCAAGATTCACCAGTATACGATGATGAGCGCGCCGACAATGGCACAGATAGCAGCCATCGAAGCCCTAAAATCGGGCGAGAACAGCGTAGTGGAGATGGTGGAAGATTATAACCGCCGGCGGCGGCTCATCGTCAATGGATTATGTAACATCGGTCTATCCTGCTTCGAACCGAAGGGAGCCTTTTATGCCTTCCCATCGATAAAATGCACCGGTATGACCTCGGAAGAGTTCGCTGAAAAGTTACTGACCGAGGAAAAGGTAGCGGTAGTCCACGGTTCTGCGTTCGGGCAAAACGGTGAGGGACACATCCGTTGCTGTTATGCCACCTCGGCGGCTGACATCGAGGAAGCACTGAAGCGGATGAAGCGGTTCGTGGATAAATACCGGAAGGTTTAATAATGTCGCTGCGAGGACGCGTGGTGATTCCGTAGTAAAATCTCTCTCCCCTGAGGGGAGAGAGATTTTAGAGATTGCTTCGCCTCCGCCTACCCTTCGACAAGCTCAGGGCGAGCGGCGGATGGTCTCGCAATGACACTATAATAAAGGAGCAGAGCAAATCAAAAACGCCTATACCAGAGCCGGGGTTAATATAGACCTGGCGGACAAGGTAAAAAGGGTAATCGGTAAGGAAGCCCGCACCACCCATCGACCTGAAGTCTTGAGCGGAGTGGGCTTCTTCGGCGGACTTTTTGAGTTCAAGGGGTATAAAAAACCGGTGCTGGTCTCCAGTGTCGACGGGATTGGCACCAAGCTGAAGATTGCATCGGCGCTGGACAAGCACGATACCATCGGCATCGATATCGTCAACCACTGCGTCAACGATATATTTACCTGCGGGGCGGAGCCTCTCTTTTTCCTGGACTACATTGCGATGGGCAAGCTGGTGCCGGAGAAGGTGGAAGCAATTATCAAAGGCCTGGCTAAAGCCTGCCGGGAGGTCAACTGTGCCCTGATTGGCGGTGAGACTGCCGAAATGCCCGGATTATATGCCGGGGAGGATTACGACCTTGCCGGTTTCATCATCGGCGTTGTGGAGAAAGATAAAGTCATTATGGGCAAGACGATTACGGCGGGCGACGCGATTATCGGTTTGCCTTCGAGCGGACTCCATACCAACGGGTATTCGCTGGTGCGCAAGATTTTCGGGGAGTCGCCAAAGAAGCTCAATAAATACTGCCCTGAACTGGGACGCACTCTCAGTGAAACACTCCTTGAACCTCACCGGTGTTATTATAACCAGCTCAAGCCAGTTTTATCTCTTGTCAAAGGTATCGCTCATATCACCGGCGGCGGTTTTGCAGGCAATGTGCCCCGGGTCTTACCGGAGGGCGTGGCTGCAAGGTTCGATAAGTGGACCGTCCCGCCCGTTTTTGAGCTTATCCAGAAGCAGGGTAAAGTCGCCCGCAAAGAAATGTACCGCGTCTTCAATATGGGCATCGGTATGGTGGTGATGTGCTCACCGGAGAATGTGAACCGGCTTACCAAGGCTCTGCCCAATTCAAAAGTTATCGGTGAGGTGACGAAGCAGGTGGGAAGTGAAAGAGTGATTATAGGTAGATTGAGTTATGAGGGGAGGGGAAAGGGGCAATAAAGAGAATAAGGCTCCTGAATACTTCATAGCCAAAGGGGCAGAGATTAAACCACTAATAAAAACTTGGGGGAAATGCAAGGCGTAAAATATACAGACCTAAGAGGCTTTATAGATAAATGGGGAAAGATTATTGACGTTTTGGGAGTTAATATTTGAACCAATACGAAGAGAAGGAATAAAGGGGTGAAGAAATTTCATGCGAGCTATTATCAGTGTTTTTGACAAGACGGGTGCCGTTGATTTTGCTAAAGGCTTAGTCAAATCAGGGTTTGAGGTATTCTCCACGGGCGGGACGCAAAAGGCATTACAAGAAGCGAAGGTGCCAATAAAGAGTATTACCGAAATTACCGGTTTCCCGGAGATTCTGGATGGGAGAGTGAAGACACTGCATCCGCTTATTTACGGCGGTATTCTCGCCCGGCGTGATTTACCCGAGCATATAGAACAGCTAACCAAAAATAAGATTGAGACTATCGACCTGGTGGCGGTCAACCTTTATCCCTTCGTCCAGACGGTATCGAAAGAGGGGGTTACTCTCGAAGATGCTTTGGAAAATATAGATATCGGCGGACCGAGTATGATTCGGGCATCGGCTAAGAATTTCCCCAGCGTCATCGTGGTGGTCGACCCGGCTGATTACGGCTTAATTCTGGAAAAACTAAAGTCGGGCGGGCTAAGTCTGGAGGAGCGAAAGCGGCTGGCACAAAAGGCGTTTCAGCACGTCGCCAGCTATGATACGGCGATTTCTCAATATCTCAGGCAGGGTGTAGAAAACTTCCCCGACGATATGACGGTAGCGATGAAGAAACGCTACAGCCTGCGCTACGGCGAAAATCCCCACCAGCAGGCTTGTTTCTATGCCGAACAGCAAATCGGGAAGACGGTGAATACCGGCATCACCTGGGCACAACAACTCGGCGGTAAGGAGCTTTCCTTCAATAATATCTTAGATGCGGATGCCGCCTGGGGAGTAGTTACCGATTTCGCTGCCCCTACTGTTGCTGTTATCAAGCACACTAATCCCTGCGGCTTAGCCGGTCATCAAGATATTGCGGAAGCCTACCGGCGGGCCTTCAGCGGCGATACGGTGGCGGCTTTCGGGGGTATCGTGGCGGCTAACCGAAAAGTTACCCTGGCGATGGCTGAGGAGATGAAGCCCGTTTTCTACGAGATAGTGATTGCCCCGGAATACGAGCCGACGGCGCTCAAGCTATTACAGACCAAAAAAGACTTGCGCATTCTATTAACCGATTTACCGCCCGGTTACGGCAAGGCTGAGCCGGTCTGCCTCGATTTCCGTCGGGTGAAAGGCGGATTCCTCGTCCAGACTGCCGATTCCGTCCCGGAAAGTAAAGTCGAATTGAAGGTTGTTACCAGGCGCCAGCCGACCAAAGCTGAGATTGCCGACCTATTGTTTGCCTGGCGGGCGGTCAAACATATCAAGTCGAACGCTATCGCGCTGGCGAAGGACAAAACGCTGGTGGGTATGGGAGCAGGACAACCCAGCCGCATTGTCAGTGCCCAAATAGCCATTGAGAAAGCCGGAGATAAGACTAAAGGCAGTGTTCTGGCTTCGGATGCAATGTTCCCGTTCTCTGACGTGGTAGAGGCGGCGGCTGGCTGTGGCGTAACGGCTATCATTCAGCCGGGCGGTTCGATCCGGGACGAGGACTCAATCAAGATGGCGGATGAGCACAAGATGGCAATGGTCTTCACCGGAGAAAGGCACTTCAGACACTAGAGAATACTACAAATTAATACCAATACTACCAGTATCTCAATATTGAATTATTTGTAGTATTTAGAGCTCGCCGAAGTATCAGGATTTAGGGTTTTCTTCTCTCGGCACGGCGATGAGGAGAAGATGATAATTCTGCGGCTCCAGATTGCGTATAGTAAATAGCTCGATGCTGGGGCACTTGGTAGAGCGTATGGATACCCTGACTTCTTCGTCGCACTCAAGCTCAAGTTTATTAATGATGCCCCTCTTGGCTCTACCCTTTCTTTGAGTTACCTGGGCTTCTATTTCTTCAAGAAACTTGTGATTTTCCGTCAAGTATTTTCCTCCTAGCGGGTTATATCTGGCTGTAGCCGGTGCCAGGACTATCGACACCAGTGCCCCTAGCCTCTTTTATCCAGCCGAACTCCTTAAGGATTGCCTGGCTGTAAGTAACACGCCCACCGACTTTATCAAGAGGCTCGCTGGCAAGGAGAAGAATCGCCCTCGCCATCATTATCGGGGGTTCGGCACGGGGGTCGTCATAGCCGGTAACATTTTTGTGATACACAGTGCCGGGTGTCGGTACCGCATTCGAGGGCGATACGGCGGCCACGGTGATACCATACTGGTAGACTTCCTCAGC
>JAZDIU010000039.1:0-2133 GCA_043804635.1 Chloroflexota bacterium | reverse complement strand
GTTACGAAACTTTCCTTGCTTTGAACTAGAACCATAGTTTGGTAAAATGTAAATTTAGGTTTATTTAATTTAACTTTGAAAGGTAGTGAATATGACCCATAATAATCAGAGTCTGAAATTGAGTGAAGCCGTCTTCCGTTTTCTGGCTAGCTTAGCGCCGGCCGAGCGAGAGGCAAATCAGCCGGAGCTGCTCAGGTTTGTTCGCTGGTACGGGTGGGACAAACCGCTTGATAGTCTCTCTGCTCCTGATATGGATACCTATGCCGAGCACTTGGCACAATCAAGTCCCGACCATGCTCGGAAGCTTGAGTTGGTGCGGGCTTTTCTGGCTTATGCTAAAAAGCAGGGATGGCTCAAGACTAACTTGGCCGTTCACCTTAAGGCTAAGAAGGGAAAATCTAGATTGCCTACTTCACCGAAGCGAGTTTCGCAGGAAACTGTCTTTTTAACTGAAGAAGGGCAGGCTAAATTAGAAGCTGAGCTGGCAGTTCTGGAAAGCAAGCGCCCCGAGATTATCGAGCAAATGCGTCGGGCGGCGGCTGATAAGGACTTCCGTGAGAACGCACCTCTAGCCGCAGCCAGGGAGCAGCGCGGGCATCTGGAAGGCAAGATTATAGAAATAAAAGGAATTCTAAAGTCGGCAGTCGTCGCCGAAAATAAAGAAAAGGTCCCTTCAAACGTTAATATCGGGGATAGCGTTATTCTTCAGGATATTGGGTCTGGAGAAGAACGGCGCTATACGCTGGTCGGTCCTAGAGAAGTAGACCCGGCAAAAGGTAAGATTTCTGTAGTTTCACCGATAGGTAAAGCTGTCGTTGGCCGGGCTGAGGGGGAAGTAGTTGGGGTGCAGACGCCGACCGGGCGCTGGAGCTTTCGGATTAAAGCGATTGAACAATGATTAGACCAGTCCCCAAATCACGTGCCAGATTACGTCCGTCCAGAAGTGAATGCCGACCGGAGCCAAAAAACCGGATTTTCTAAAGTAGTGGGCGGCAAATAGCGTAATTATTCCGTTGAGAAGGATAATCTCTGCCATAAGCGCCGGTGGGATTTCGCTAACTGTTTTTAAATTATAGAGAATCATCACTGCCGGAAGATGTCCGAAAGCAAAAGCGAGGGCTGATAAAACGGCTACAATCCAGAAAATCTGATTTTGCCACCTCTTTTTCAGGATGACGTAAGAAATTAACCACACCCAGAACGGAATGAAAAACAGGCGGAATAATAGTTCTTCACCGATGCCGGCACTTAGAGAAGCAATGATAGAGGAGGGGAATATGGGATGAGGGAACGGACCGAAAGTATGGAATCGGCTAAAGATGGTATCGCCGATGATGAGAAGGACACCGAGGCCTGCCCCGATGAGGGCTGGAATTAGGAATCGTTGTTTTGAGGAAATTTTTGGGTCCCAGATTTCGGGAAAGCCGAGTCTTCGGGAGAGCTTTAAGCCGAGAAACCCTAAGCCCCCATAGAGGAAGAGCATAATGCCGGCGTTAGCAAGGGCAAGTACCGGTAAAGGAGCGGGCAGTTCCGGAGTTATTAATCCGGGGAAGGTGGGCAGAAAGACGCTAATCGCAGCCGCGAGGGCAAGAATCAGGATAAGCCCGATATAGACTTTGATCGACGGCGATAATTTGGCTATGACTTTCTCCTTTCTATTGTGTAAAACCTCTCCCTTTTTCAAAGGGGAAGAAGTATTGAATAACGCAATTTCAGCAATCTCACGGTTCGAATTACTATGGTGCTGGGGTGGATAGATGCTGATTAATCTGGTCTCGCAGTGCCTGCGCCGCGCGGCGGGCGGCCAGGGCAAAGTCCTTATGCCGTGAGGCATATATGATTTGCCGGGACGAGTTAATAATGGTCTTTACCCCTTGAGCATCCGCTCCATAGCGGATAGTCAAAGCCAGGTCTCCACCTTGAGTACCGACGCCCGGTATCAGAATCGGCATATCGGGATAGCTCTGCCGGATGAGCTTCAATTCCTCAGGATAAGTAGCACCGACGACCAATCCGATGTTGCCATATTTGTTCCACTCGCTGGCTTTCTGAGCCACCAGTTCGAATAGGGAAATATTATGGTCTTTTATTTTGAGTGCCTGGAAATCGAGAGCACCGGCGTTCGAAGTCCGG
>JAZDIU010000038.1:0-2862 GCA_043804635.1 Chloroflexota bacterium | reverse complement strand
ATGTCCTCACCTTTCGCCATACGGTCGAGGCATTCATCAAAAATATCGTAAAATTGCCGAGACTTTTTCATTATCTATTCCTCGGATAGTATCTTGCGTAGCGTCACGACGGCGCTGTGCTGTAGTGCCTTTATCGCCCCTTCGCTCTTACCCATTATTTTTGCCACTTCGGCGATAGGTAACTCGGCGGCAAATCTTAGCGAGATTACTTCCCGTTGCGCCTGAGTTAACCGTTTCACAGCTAACCCCACCTCCTCGATGTCCACCTTCTGCTCACACAGTTCACTTGGGTCGTCACTGGATGGTCCGGCAATTTCATCCTCTAATGGGATGGTCACGCGCTTCACCCGTTTCCGGTGATAGTCGACTACCTGGTTATGAGCGATACGGAACAGCCACGATGAGAACGGCACACCCTTCCATTTGTACGAGCCAATCGACTCCAGGGCACGGAGAAAAACCTGCTGTGCCATGTCCTCCGCCTCCATCTCGTTACCTATCCTCAGAGCGCAGTAGCGATAAATTTTCTTAAAGTTCTCCTCATATAATCTTGTAAAAGCAGCCTCATCGCGCTGTTGCGCCCGCTTGACGAGGCTTTCCTCATCCTGCACCTGATAACCTCCCCGGTTCAACCCCGGACTCAGCTATACTATAACCCAGGGTTGATAGTCCGAGTGTTACCCTGTGCATATAGTATAACGAGCAAAGAGACCGAAAGATAGTAACCAAACGTAAGAATCTGATTCTGATAACCAACTTCTTATCCAACCAGAAACCTGGCCGCAGACATGATAAAATAACCACCGAGGACAATAAGCCCCAGACCGCACACCAACAGTAGCCCGCGATATACGGTATCATTCATCACTTTTCTGCCTGTGGCAATAATAAATGCTACCAGCGTATACCATGCCAGGTCGGCGAGGATGTGCCCGCTAAAGAAAGTGGCGACGCCAGCGATGCCAGCCTTCAATGACCACAGCAGATAAATAGTCCCCAGGGTTATCCACCAGATAAACCAGTAGGGATTAGAAATGCTACCCAGAATGCCGGAAAGGACGACCATCCGGCTCCGTCCGCTTACTCTGGGGTCGGCGGTAGGCATGGTGGTCTTCCCCCACCCCTGCTTTGCCGTCATTACACCCATCGCCATCAGTATGATACCCCCCACCAACCCGATAATAATGGAGACCAGATTACTCTTGACGAATTCACTAAGACCGGCGGTAAGTGCGGCAATCAGCGCCATTTCCAGAATGCCATGCCCCACCATCAACTTGGGACCTGCCCAGAACCCACGCCGCATCGTCTCGCTGATGGTGATTGCCAGCAAGGTTCCCGGCATCATGGCACCCGACAGAGCCACTACAAAAGAAGTGGTGAATATAAGGACGATAGTAGCTTCCGGCATTCAAATCATTCCGCTAATCAGAATCCCATTAATAATGGTAGCACAATGGGAGGCTTATCCAAAAATCAACAGGAAGGAAACAAATCCTTATACTCTGAATCATGATTTAGCCATAGCCGCAATGCTTACGAAAAAGTGATAAACTATGGCTAAGACTACCGAGTAGTATCAGGAGTGTAAATTGAAACAACAGGTAAATATTCTTGGTTTTGCCGGAAGTTTGCGCCAGGGTTCCTACAACAAAGCACTCTTACGTGCCGCGACAGAATTAGTACCACAAGATGCCAATCTTGAAATTTTCGACCTTGAAGGCATCCCGCCCTTTAACCAGGACCTGGAGAAGTCAATGCCCCAAAAAGTCAAGGAATTCAAAGCTAAAATAAAGTCGGCTGATGCCATATTGATGCAACGAACAAAACTAATGACATCGATAGCTGTATATCTGAGTTGAACTTGATATTCGATTATTTTAAACTTCAACCAGGCCATATACAGATTACTAAACCTCTTACCGGTGAAAACTTAGTCGATGGTCACTGGCAACTCATCCCGAAATACGGCGATCCAAGTATTTTAGACTTAGTCAAATCGATGAAATCCAAAGTGACTGATAACCATCCCGACCAACGGCCGATTTCAACGAGTTTCACTTAAAGGGTTGTAACATCAAAGAGAGAAGTTAATGGGAAATGATAAGTCAGGTAAGTTGCTAGTATTTGGTGGCAGAAATGAATTAAGCGTTTTAACCAACCGCCTACTAAAACGGGAACTACAAGAAGTCAAAGGCACGAAAATTCAAGGACCCGACACTCGGTATAAAGACGCCGTACTATGTATCTACTGTGACGAGCCGGATGCTGATATAATTTGGATACACTTACAGGAGTTAGGAGTAAGTCGCCGTATTTGGAAGTATGCGAACGAGACCGAAAGGGACTGGGAACCAACTGGCCGATTGAAAAAGCTATATGAGAAGAACCGGGCAAGACAGGTCTGTCTCTCTTGTCTTTCAAAAATGGATGAACTTCCATCACAGTTCACTATCGTAGATGATAGCAGCTTATGTGATTACTGCTTTCCCAAAGAAGACAACGGTGGTTAGAAATAATACCTGGCAGCAGGTCCACTTTACGGGACTTGAACTGCCGCTTTCTGAAACTACAGTTTGCCGTCCGGCGCTGACTATGGCTTACTTTTTAAGGCGGGCCACGGGAAAGTTATTGAAAAGACTCTCCCTGAACAATCTGTTTTAGATTTTCTGGGAGTTCTAGGTATCGTCCCCTTTGGTGGAGCCGAGGGGATTCGAACCTCTTACCTAGCACTGTGTCTCGCTGATGGTTGCCGTCTCAACCTCGCCGCGAATCATGCAGATTAATGATGTCCCCGGGATGCTCCAGTGCCAGAAACAGTAGCAGGTAGTCCCGCAGATGTCGCGTTATCAGAAAGTTGTA
>JAZDIU010000037.1:0-7405 GCA_043804635.1 Chloroflexota bacterium | reverse complement strand
GAATTCTACCCAGTGCCATCGTATGACTGCAAAGTCCGTGAACATGAAAAAACTGACAAGTGCAATGCCACTGGTTATCTTTATACTCGACAGAGTGGTCGTTGCTATCCCCTTTGAATTTGACTTTTAGCTCGGAGAAGGCGACCCGCTCTTTCTCTTGGGCGTACCGTTTAGACTTCTCGATTTTACCGATAAGACTCGACTGCATGGCACCTCCTTGACCCAAGATTTACCTTTATTATTTTACTCCATCTTGGGGAGTAAGTCTATGGTGAGGTGACAGATGCATCACTTCATGAATTTGAAACTGGAGGCGATTTCTAGAAAGATAGGAACATATTTTTCAGCTAGGGCGGGAACCGTCTCGAACGTAAAAAGATAAATATCCTTGCCGTTAACGAAATAATATTGCAGGAATTCCACGGTTTCAACACTACCATCGGTCCTCTTTAGATTGTTCTTGTAGCGGATTTGTACCGACTCACCGAAGGAGAGCTGGACTCGCTTGGATACCGGGTCCGATATTTCGGGGCTACTTTGCAGGTCTTTCATATTAGCTGATTCTACCTGGTCGATGGTGGGCACTTCCTTCAATGTTGTTTTAGAAATGCTAAAACTGCCCGGGTATCTTGTGGCGGCTGGATTTTTTTGCGGGTCTACGGCAAAAAAGATAAAGCCCATTGGTTCTGTTAATGACGGGTCTAAATTGCTCCATGTTTTGGGTATGGTGACGGTGAAATTATCGTCCGTTCTTTCAATCAGGACCCAGTCAGCTTTCACAGTAGAAGTGGTGGGAGTTGTCGGCGCCGCCGGTGTGGTCGGAATTGTTGGTGGTGTGGATGGAGTGCATCCGGATATCCCGATGGGGAAGGAGAAGAGAACAAATGCTGCAACGATTAGACCCAGCTTTCCCACTATCACCTCCTTTTCGGTGAAGAAGAGGCACTTCGCTATTCGGACGATTGTGTTGCCTAGCGTCCTTTCCACTGGGGTGGGCGCTTAGCGGCGAAGGCTTTGGGACCTTCTACACGGTCTTCCGAATTTTCCCATTTTTTCTGTTCCATATTGACTGTGTTTATCGCATCCAGCAAAGGCAAAGCTAACCCTCTCATAGATGCCTCTTTACTTGCCCGGATGGACATCGGAGCGCAACGCAAGATATCAGCCGCCCACTTTTCGGCAGTAGTCATTAAGTCTTTGAGGGGAACGACTTCATTAACCAGCCCAATACGATAGGCTTCTTGAGCGGTGGTATGACGTCCGGTGAGAATCATTCCCATAGCTAATTTAAGAGGTATCTGGCGGGGGAGGCGGTGCAGACCCCCTCCTCGGGCGATTAGCCCGACCGTCGGTTCGGGAAGACCGAAACGGGCGTGGTCGGCGGCGACGATGATATCGCAGGCGAGTGCCATCTCAAGTCCGCCACCCAGGGCGAAGCCGTTAACTGCCGCGATGACCGGCTTCCAGAGGTCGTTACGCAGAGTGATGCCGCCAAATCCCCCGGGGCCGTGGGGCAGATTGAGCACCTCCGGGTGCTCGGCGGTATATTTGAGGTCGTTTCCCGCAGAAAAGGCTTTTTCGCCGGTGCCGGTGAAGATGGCAACCCAGACCTCGGGGTCGTCCCGAAAATCATTCCAGACGCCATCCAGTTCGCGATGGCAAAGAATGTGGAGGGAATTCATTACTTCCGGACGATTGAGGGTGATATAGGCGATTCTACCCTTTTTTTCATAGATGCAATATTCGTATTTCACCGCTTTCTCCTTGCCAAAGTATTGCGGTTATTCTAAGGCTAGGAGCGCTTTGAGTCAAGGGAAAAGTGCTTACCCTCTGTGAAAGTAGCCAGAGCAAGGCATAGGGGGTATAATAGTTGCAGAAAAATCCTATGCAAGAAGTTTTTAACCAGTATCTGAATTACCTCCAGGTAGAGCGGAATGCTTCACAGTATACGGTGAGGAATTATTCCGCCGATTTATACGAGTTCTTTCAGTTCGTCAGGAGCCGGGGATTCGCTACCCACAGTGAACTGGATAGGAATGCAGTCCGGGGCTATCTTTCGCACCTCACCGAACTGGGAATCGCTAAAGCCAGTATTGCTCGCAAGCTTTCGGCGATTCGCTCATACTACCGTTACTTGCTGAGAGAAGAAATAATCTCGGAAAGTCCGGTGGCTTACACATCCTCGCCCAAGTTGGACAAACGCTTGCCTGAGTTTTTGACCATAGCTGAGATCAAGCGGTTGATAGAAGCGCCTGATTTGAGCACGCCGCTGGGCTTGCGCGACCGGGCTTTTCTGGAACTGCTCTATGCTTCCGGCCTCAGGGTCAGCGAACTGGTAAAACTGAACGTGGAGCAGCTTAATCTCGATACTCGTGAAATCCGGGTGTGGGGTAAGGGTTCTAAAGAACGGATGACACTGATGGGTGAGCCGGCGGCAAGAGCTATCGCGGCATACATCAATCAGGGACGCCCTCAGCTTCTCAGTGGGAAAGGAACCAACGCTCTTTTCCTTAATCGATACGGGGGACGGCTGACCGTCCGAAGCGTGCAGAGCCTTCTGCAAGAATATGCTAATCGGATTGGAATTGGCAAGAGAGTCCACCCCCACGTCCTGCGCCATACCTTCGCCACTCATTTACTCGATGGCGGGGCTGATTTGAGGGTAGTCCAGGAGTTGTTGGGACATGCCAGTTTATCTTCAACTCAAATTTATACCCACGTAAGTAAGAGCCAGGCGAGAAAAGTATATCTAACCGCTCATCCGCTGGCACGAGAAACGGATAATGAGTCTCAAATTAAGTAACCGACTGCAAAATTTACGCCTAAAGCTGGCTGAAAAAGAAATTGATGGTATCCTTATTTCACAGCCGGAGAACCGGTACTATCTTTCGGGCTTCGACGGCTCGGCGGGCTACCTACTAATCACCGCCAAAGACTCGGTATTAGCCACCGACTTTCGTTACACGGAGCAGGCAAAAGTCCAAGCCCCCGACTACAAAATTCAGCGGATAACCGGCAAGCTGGAAGAATGGTTCCCCAAACTTGTAGCCGAACTGAATGTCAGTCGGCTGGGTTTCGAAAGCGAAAATCTTACCTTCAGCCTGCATCATCAACTAGCCGATACATTGAGAAAAGCTCAACCGAAAGCTAAGCTCGTTCCAGTAGAAGGGCTGGTGGAATCGCTTAGGGCGATAAAAGAGCCGGAGGAAATCGAGCTTATTACTAAAGCGGTAGAGATAACCGACCGGGCTTTCGATTATATCCGGGACAGGATTTGGCCCGGTATGGCGGAAAGGGAAATTGCCTGGGAGATTGAGAAATTCTTCAGGGAAAGCGGCAGCTCAAGCTTACCGTTTGAAGTTATCGTTGCCTCGGGTCCAAATTCGGCGCTGCCTCACGCCAGACCGAGCGAGCGGCAGATAGCCCCGGGAGAGCCGATAGTTATCGATATCGGCGCCAGAATCGATGGCTACTCCAGCGACTTCACACGGACGATTTGTCTCGGTGAGGGAGGTAGCACTTTCAAAAAGGTTTATGATACCGTCCTTGGTGCACAACTAGCGGCAATTGCTATAATCAAGGCAGGTATGAGCGGTCAGGAGGCGGATAGTCTTGCCCGGACAGTGATAGATGAGGGAGGTTACGGCGAGGCTTTCGGGCATGGTCTGGGTCACGGTGTAGGGCTGGTAGTCCACGAAATGCCAAGACTGGGTCCTTACTCGAATGATATACTTAGTTCAGATATGGTATTCACCATCGAGCCGGGTATTTATCTGCCCGGGTGGGGTGGGGTTAGAATCGAAGATTTGGCGGTTTTAGAGAAGGGTGGCGTCAAAGTGCTATCGAAAGCGAGGAAATAGATGCTGAAGGCTGACTTTCATATTCATACCAAGTATTCAATGGACTGCGAAATGCCTTTAGAGACGATAATAAATCGGTGCAAGGAAACAGGAATTAACTGCATCGCCATTGCCGACCACGGCAATATCGACGGAGCTATGGAGTTACAGAAAATGGCGCCCTTTAAGGTAATTATCGCCGAGGAAATCTTAACCCCGTATGGTGAGATAATGGGGATGTTTCTCAAAGAAGGGATTCCCAGTAATATTACGGTCGAAGAAGCGATATCCCGGATTAAAGCTCAGGACGCTCTGGTTTGCCTGCCGCACCCTTTCGATAAATTAAGAGGAATCAGACTGGAAAACCACAAGCTGGACAATATAGCCAATCAAATTGATGTTATTGAGGTCTTTAATGCCCGAAGCCCCCTGCCGCAGGACGCAGCGAAGGCGCAGGCTTTTGCCCGAAAGTATAATATACCGGAGACAATCGGCAGCGATGCCCACACTCCGAATGAAATCGGCAACACATATATCGAAATACTCAAGTTCGATGGGAAGGATGATTTCTTGCAAGTCTTGAAGCAGGGCAAGGTTCATAAACGGATATCGAATCCGCTGGTTCATTTGAGCAGTACGTGGGCTAAGATGAAGAAGCAGTTTTAGAGAGCTGTCAGCTTTTAGCAATCATCTATCAGAATTAATTAAGTGTGAAAATTACGGAGACTAAAAATGAAAACTGGAGTATTAGCGGAATATAAAGACCGCCTGCCGGTTACGCCAAAGACGCCGATGATTTCAATCGGGGAGGGGGATACACCGCTGGTACGAGCGCCAGCATTAGAGAAAGAAACCAAGTGCGGCGAACTCTATTTCAAGCTAGAAGGATGCAACCCAACCGGCTCTTTTAAGGACCGGGGAATGGCGGTTGCCGTAGCCAAGGCGGTTGAAGCGGGCAGTAAGGCGATAATTTGTGCTTCGACGGGTAATACCAGCGCCTCGGCAGCGGCTTTTGCAGCCTACTGCGGACTCAATTGTATTATCGTTGTCCCTAAAGGTAACATTGCCTTGGGCAAGCTGGCTCAGGCTATCGTCTATGGGGCAAAGATAGTCGCTATCGATGGAAATTTCGACGAAGCTTTAAATATAGTGAGGACACTGGTAGATAAACATCCGGTTACTTTAGTGAACTCGGTTAACCCGTACCGCATAGAGGGCCAGAAAACAGCAGCTTTCGAAATAATAGATATGCTCGGCTACTCTCCCGATTATCTTTTTATCCCGGTGGGCAACGCCGGTAATATTACCGCCTACTGGAAGGGCTTTAAAGAATATTTTGAAGCGGGGAAAGCAAAGATTAAACCAAAGATGATGGGTTTTCAAGCCGAGGGCGCGGCGCCGATCGTTCGGGGCTATGCTATTAAGGAGCCGAAGACGGTGGCTTCGGCAATTAAAATCGGCAATCCGGCGAGCTGGGAGAAAGCTACGGCCGCCCGCGATGAATCCGGCGGTATAATAGATATGGTCAGCGACGACGAGATTTTGGCCGCCCAGCGACTTATGGCGACCAAAGCCGGCATCTTCGGAGAGCCGGCTTCTGCGGCTCCTTTAGCCGGACTGCTCAAACTTTCCCGAAAGGGGCTGGGCTTCTCTAAAAAGAAAATAGTCTGTATAGTCACCGGCAACGGACTGAAGGATGTCGACATCGTGTTGAAAAACGCGCCGCCTTTCCTTGAAGCGCCGCCTGACTTGGGGGCTGTGGAAAAAGCTCTGGGGTGGAAATAAGAACTTGACCTTATCATCCAATACCGCAATGAATCACGAAGAGAAGGCTTACGCCGAGCCGGCGGGCTTGCTTTTAGGCAAAATCGGCTTGTTGATAATGCTGGCGGTCCTGATTGTAGCGGCCTGGTTCGGTCAGATAATCATCGTTATCCTCACCGGACTACTCTTAGCGGCGGCGGGAATAGCCAGGCTATGGAGTCGGCTCTCACTGGTCGGGGTAAAATGCGAACGGTCTATCACCGAGTCGAGGCTCTTCCCCGGCGAATTTACCGAATTAAAATTGAGGGTAGTCAACCGCAAGCTTCTGCCACTACCCTGGCTCCAGGTGGATGACGAAATTCCGGTGGGACTGACTTCTAATGTACTTCTAAGACCGGGAAAAAGAGCCGGATATAATAGTTTAAGCAATACTGCCTCACTCTTATGGTACACCGGCATAAACTGGCGGTACCGTCTGCAGGCTAACCAGCGAGGCTATTATTTCCTGGGACCTATCCAGACCACTTCGGGAGACATATTCGGATTTTATCCGCGTGTTATGACTCAACCGGCAAAAGAATACGTTATAGTGTACCCAAGGCTGTTTCCGATTAAGCAACTTAACCTGCCATCACTATACCCGGTAGGCGAAACCAAAGCCGAGCGACGTATCTTCGAAGACCCTACCCGGACTATCGGGGTTCGTGATTACACTTTCAACGACAGTCTGAGGCACGTCCATTGGAAAGCAAGTGCCCGCCATCAAAAGCTGCAAGTGAAGGTTTTTGAGCCGACGACAACGCTCAAGGTGGCTCTATTCCTGGCCGTCGATAGCTTCCAGGACAATGGCACTATTAACCGGGATAACTTCGAACTGGGCATCAGTACCATCGCTTCGATTGCCAGCTACGTTACGGAGCAGCGCAGTCCGGTAGGGCTTTTTGTAAACTCACGCCTGGCTGACTCGGGCCAGCCAGCCCTAATTCCTCCAGGGAGCAGCACTACCCGCCTGGTTGATTTACTTGAAACCTTAGCTAAGGTTACCACCGTTACCACCGGCTCTTTTGAAAAATTTGTAGAGGGCGAACGTGAAAGCTTGCCTTGGGGGACAACTGCTATTTTAGTTATAGCCAAACCATCCGAATCGCTGCCAGAATTGCTGGCTAACTTAAGGAACGCCGGGCATAAACCGCTGGTGTTCCAGGTCGGCGAGACGGACGGTCTTGAACATACTGTCCCGTGGCACATTATCAGGCGACCTGATGACTTACTGGAGCTAAAGGAAAGCCCTTCGAATAGACTCAGGGTAAATCGATGAAAACAGATTGGCGCCAGAACATTCTTTACATTACTATCCTGGGGATGGAGTGCTGCTGGTCTTATGCTTTGCTGGCTTTGATTAATAACCTGATAGCTGCACCGCTAACTGTGCAATGGTTCATCTTGCTCTTGCCCGTGGCTTTTATTTTTAATAAAGTATTACCCTGGCGACGCCGGATTTACCTTTATCCAGTTAATGCGCTGGTGTGGGTTATCACCACATTAATCATGGCGAAAGTCCAGCTATTCAGCGGATTGAAATGGTTCGAACCGAGCTGGCTTACTGTTTTATCTCAAACGCTTAAACCGGCGTTGTTGCTCGTTGGCGGTAGTGTGGCTTTGTGGTGGGCTGGCTGGCGTTTGGCTCGTCTCAAGGCTACTTTCTCGACATCGGTCACCGAATTTCAGTTCGGCATAGTGATGCTATTGTTTGTCTTCCTAATTCCGTCTCTGGCAGGGAGTCAGCTTTCTGGTGCGATGCC
>JAZDIU010000036.1:0-11816 GCA_043804635.1 Chloroflexota bacterium | reverse complement strand
CCGGGAGATCATTGAAGACTGGCGGAAGGACTATAACGAGGTCAGACCTCATAGCTCATTGCGGGGAAGCACCCCGAAGGAGTATGCTGAAACAGCGATTGGACTCTAGACAGTGGCGCTACTAGACCTGGGGGAAGGTCACATCGCTTATAAATAGTATTAAAGAAAGTATCAAAAATCAAATTGATATATATGCGAGTTACCAAAAATTAATGGCACATGCGAAAGAAGTTGCTGTTAACGAATACATTAAGGCAATAGTAAAAGAATCATTTAAAAGGGAATTATTGGGAGAAACAAATAGTCTTGGAGATGCTCTTATCAAATTCCTTTTTATAATGCAGCGATTAAGCATGGGGATGGAATACAATAATGCTAAAGCAGGTTTTGATGGAGAATATTTAAGCTTAATTGATGAGGTAAACAAGCGAATAGTAGAAACAAAAGACAAAGATAAACTATTTGTTGAATACGCTAGTGATTTAGCAACAAAGGTAAACAAATTATTGGTAAAAATTGCCCAAACTAGGTCTGAACTATAGTTGTTTTGGTTACTGGATTATATTAGCCTTAGCGCTTTGGTTCGCACTATAATTGTTATGTCACGTAATAGTGTTCAGAAATCATTTTCCAGCTTCCCGTTTACAGAGATTCTACGATGAAAACTAAGGTATCGGAGCGGTCCAGTCCGGCAAAGGTATGGGAGAACTGTTAACGACACCCAGAATTTTGTGGCAGGCCGGGCAAGTAATTAAGGCGTAAGTAAAACCACCGGGGAAACCGATGGTTGAAGCATAACCCCCAAAAGTGCAGTCGGCTATACTCCCACCCTTAGCTATTCTTTTGTGGGCGTCCTCCGTTAAATCTTTTTGACAGTGCGGACAAATTGCTTTTTCCAATGTTTGTTACCTCCGACCCAGAATTATAACGACCTGATATTATCTTTAAGCGTACGATATTTTATGTAAAGTCTTAAGATAGAACATTGTTCTATGATTGACGTCACTTTACGGCATTCCTCAACTTCCTAATGAAGTCCTTTCGCTGTCGCTCATCGGCGAGTTTTTCTTTGACCTTCTTCCAGGTGCCCGGGCAATCTTTGTAATCAGTGTCGACTAATCGATGAATCGCCTGGTCGATTTCTTTCCGGTTAGTGCTATTCACCTCAATACCGGCTTCGGCAAAGACTTCCTTGAGATGCCTAAAATAGCAAGACATATAGTACCTCCCGATTAGTTATTGGGTTCATAGGGTTCGCGTTCTACTTTCTGGATTGCCTGGACTCTTTGCATAAGAGGCGGATGTGAATAATTCAGAAAAACATAGAACGGGTGAGGCGTCAGGTTTGAAAGGTTGGTAGCAATTAGCTTTTTCAAGGCATCGATTAAACTGGATGGCTCATTTATCGTCTCAGCGGCAAAACGGTCGGCGGCGTATTCATTTTTTCGGGAAACCATTTGCAAGATTATGGAGAGAACCATCTCTATCGGGGTGTAAAGCAAGCCGAAGAGAAGCAGTCCGGCATAAACGGAGGGTTGGGTCATATAAAAAGCTTGGAACAAACCCTGGCTATCCAGGAAGAGCGAGAGCAAATACAAAAGGACTCCGATGTGTATGAAGCTTACTATCATTCCCTGAAGCACGTGTTTTTTCTTGTAGTGCCCGATTTCGTGAGCAAGGACAGCCACCATTTCCGGAACGGTGTGCTTTTCTATCAAAGTATCGAACAGAGCGATGCGCTTGTTCTTACCAAATCCGGTGAAGAACGCATTAGATTTGGTGGAACGTTTGGAGCCATCCATAACCATAACATTTTTGAGGGGAAAATTCACCGAGTGGGCATATTTCAGAATAGATTCTTTCAACTCTCCTGGTTCCATCGGTTTGAACTTGTTGAAAAGCGGCATAATCCAGGTCGGAGCAATGTACTGGACGATTAACGAAAATATAGTTACGGCCGTCCAACAATAAAGCCACGCATAAGAGCCGGCATATTCGAACAATGCCAGGATTCCGGCGAGGAGCGGTCCGCCCAGTATCAGAGCTAAGGCAAGCCCTTTTACCCTATCTAAAAAAAACACCCGCGGAGTTGTCCGGTTAAAACCGAAACGCTCTTCGATAACGAAAGTGCCGTAAATACTGAATGGTAAAGTTAGCAGGCTATTGGCAAGAAGGAGAATACCGATATAGAGCAGACCGCTGACAACCTGTCCGAAGCCCCACCCTCGGACAAGCTGGTCGAAGTAGTTAAAGCCTTTAGAGAACCAAAATACCAGAAGGAGAAGCAATGTGAAAGCACTGCTAACTAGTCCGAACCGGGTGGTCACACGGACGTATTCTTGAGATTTGCGGTAGTCTTCCGCTTTATAAATCCCCGCCAGTGCAGAAGGTGTTTCCAGCTTTAATGCCTTCAGATTAAGCAGATTAGCAATAAGCTCAAGCGAAAACTCTAGGATAAGGGCGGCGAGGATAATTATAGCGAATGCGTTCATATTTGTGGGCTCGGTAGGGATCGAACCTACGACCAATCGGTTATGAGTGTTTGGGTTCTTTCATTATACATCATCGCCATTCCTCCTAATAATCGGTTAGGAGTGTTTGGATTTATTGAATCATTACTCCTGGCTGCACTCCCCTACTTTTTCACTTATTATTGAGTACTACTAAAATCTTCTCCTTGTCTTTGCTTTTTATATATTCTGCCAGTTTATCAATTGTAGCCGTTGACAATGGTATTACTCTGTCTTTGGCACCTTTACCCTGACGTACAACTAACAACTGTCTCTCTATGTCGATATCCCCTACTCTCAAGCTGGCAAGCTCACTACGCCTTAGTCCGGTATGAATTGCAAGGTCAACAAGTAGAATATCTCTGCCAACGGTATTCCGGTGGCTCCTTTTTGATTTCATGGCTTCCAGTAGCTTCTCAATATCTATCTTCTCAACGTAGGAAGGTAATATCTTGGGAACACGAATGTTTATGTCAAGTTCTTCCCCATACCACTTGAAGAATACTTTAACTATGGCTGCATAGCGGGCAATTGTTGTCGGTTTACGGTCTTTGAATTGAGAAAGGAATGATTTAGCAAGTTCAGGGGTTGGCGGGAATTCACCTAGATAATTATGAAAGTGCCTAAGAATTCGTTTTGCTTCGTGAATACCCCTGGCGGATCGATGGTGAAAAGTTAATTCGCCTTCGTATAATGCGAACAGTTCATTGTTTGTCTTCTGTCGCAATTCCAACTGCCGCCTCCCCTTGTTACCCAGCAGTATATACAGTAGCTCTCGAAATTGCAATAGTTCGGTAGCTTCGGGAAGAACATGCGACTTTTGGAAAGAATCTGCCGCATTTTGTGGGGGACTAGATTCAGAAAGTGGGCTCGCCAGGTATCGAACCTGGGACCAATCGGTTATGAGCCGACCGCTCTACCACTGAGCTACGAGCCCAAGTACTCTCAGACTAGAAGTATTATGTCAAGTTAATAAGCGAGACCGGATAAGATTTCAGTGTGTAATTATAGCTCAGGGTAAGTTGAATTTCAAGGCAGCCCAGCCTACCCTACCATTATACTCCTGCAGACATAAAAAGTAGTCGGACACCGACTAAAAAGAGAGCGATTGCCAGCAACCGTGTAATAAGTTTATTCTTAGCTCTACGGGATAATTTGGCACCTATTTGAGCTCCGGGAATCGCTGAGGTAGCTACGATAATAGCCGGAACAATTAAAACATTATTTAGGTAAAGGTGCGAAGCACTGCCGAAAAAGGTAGAAATCGCCAGCACGAAATGAGAGGTCGCCGTGGCGATGTGCACCGGAAAGCCAAGTAGGAAAATAAGTGCCGGGACGTGGATGATTCCTCCGCCGATACCCAGTAAGCTGGAAATAATACCGACCAAAAAACTTAAGATGATACCTATTCCCTCTTTAGGGGTATATTTAAAGACATTATTCTGAAAATCGATCAGCGTTCGTGTGTGTTTATCTTCACTCTCCCCTTTCTTCCCGGGTTCGGTGCGGATAAAAATAAACATAGATAGAGCGATAAGCAAAATAGCAAATATAAGTTCTAATGTCCGGGAAGTGACGTACTGGTTGACCCAGGCACCGAGCCAAGCTCCGGGCAAAGTGGCTAAGGCAAACTTCCATCCGGCTTTGATATCGACCCGCCTTTGACGCAAATAAGAGATACTGCCGGAAAGAGCGTTAAAGAAAACAGCACAAATCGAGGTACCTACCGCCTGTTGAGGGGAAAAATGAAAAAAGAGGAGAAATACGGGAACAAAGATGACACCACCGCCGATGCCAATCATCGTGCCGAAGACACCGGCAAAGAATCCCATCACGGCGAGTAATGCTATTTCAATTCCCGACATAAATTTTTCCGCTTTTATGATGAAAACTAGATGTAGATTTTACTGCGTTATACGAAAATAGGCAAAGTTCAGGATGATGGCGAATTGAGAACGGAAGTCTTTGTTGATATAATATGACAATCAGGGGCCGTAGTTCACTCGGGAGAACGTCGCGTTTGCATCGCGAAGGTAAGGGGTTCGAATCCCCTCGGCTCCATATTCTGCTTTTACTTCTTGCGGCTTCGAACCGCAGGCTCTAAGAAGAACAGAAAAAATACGAAGAACACGTAATAAAAGGGTTCATCTAATATAAATCCTAAAATACCCAATAGTCCTATAAACCCCCAAAACGGGTCAATTTCATTTTTTTTGGGACCTACATCGGAGTTATCATTTATGTTATTCGCAAAAATATAGCTTCGACATAGTACGGTGTCAGCCTAAGATTAAGCCGGCCGTTCTTTATTCGCTTGTTCCCCGGCGATTCGCCCAAAAACAATACATTCTGCTAGGTTACCTCCGCCCATTGGGTAGAGCATGCCATAAATCGACCCTAGCTCGCCGGCACTGTAAAGCCTCGGAATCACTGAACCACCAGGTCTGAGTATCTGGGATTTGGCGTTTCGACGAGGGCCTCCCTGAGTATTCGGGCCGCCGGGCCACAATTCTACGGCATAGTATGGCGGATTTTCTAGAGGTACCAGCGATTCAGGTATGCGCCCGAACTCCATATCCAATTTCTGTTTACAATAATGGTTGTAAGTATTGATAGTGTCTTTTAGTGTCTGAGGTTCCATACCTAATTTTGTCGCCAATTTTTTAATGCTATCACCCTGTTTTATCCAACCGCGTGCAATTTCGGCGCTGTTATCACTACTCCATTTATAGAATCCGCTAGGGCCGGTTGCTCCCAAACTCCCCGGAGCCAGAGGGCTATCTTGCAAACGTTTGCGGTCGAATATCCAGTAACTCGGGGCTCTTGGATAAAGCAGTTTATTACTATCAAAATTGGCTAGCTCATAATAAGCCGTATGCCGCTTAAAGACTTCGTTGAAATATCGCTTCCCGTAGCGGTCTGCGATAATAAAACCGGGAAGTGTCGCCAACCGCTCAGCAATGTTCGTGCCCCACCCCTGACCGGCAAACCCGGGTAAGACCGAAGAACCTGGTAAACGCCACAGCTTTCCCAGGTATTGGGGAGGTAAAGCTGGGGCGATACCCGGAAATTTCATTGCCAGAGTTGCCGAGCAGCAATTCATATGCCATAGTTCGGCACCTATAGTAAGCGCCATCCGGATACCATCTCCGGTGTTCGCCGGGCTACCCGTAAAATAGGTAGGATATACCTTCAAATAGTTTAGCTTCATTTCTTCATTGAATTCAAACCCACCAGTTGCCAGGACGACCGCCCGTCTTGACCTTATATTTATCGATTTTTCAGGATTTCTTTGCCTTACTTTAACCCCAATGACTTCGCCTCTGGAGTTGGTAAGAAGCTCTTCAGCAGATGCACCATAAAAGACTCTAATACCTCTATTCTTAATTTGCTCCGAGAGTAGACTCATCATACGGGGTCCCATACCCCGGACCTGGTAAGTATCCATAGATTCTGTACCCGGAACGTTGTGTTCTCCACCATGGATATCCAGTTCAGTATGGGCGCCGATGTTTTCCATCCATTTCTTATTTTCTACAGCATATTTTGCCCAAATATGAATCACGTCGGGTGGAGTCCAATACAAATTGGTACTGACTCTACACAGATAACGCATATATTGTTCGGCTTGTTTTGCATTGCTGGGAGAGATGAATGCCCCGGCTGACATATAGCTGTTAGTTATATGGTTATCGGACTCTTGTTTTTCCAGGATAAGAGCTTCCATACCTGCATCATAAGCAGTTAGCGCAGCTACAGCTCCAGCACAGCCATAACCAACAACGATTAGATCTGTTTCTTCATGCCAACGAATCCGCTGTGTAAGCATATAGTTTGTGTCCTCCTTTTTCTCTATGATGTTTGTGATACTGTAGAAGCCAACCGTATTTTAACATATTTGCTATCTATCTTAAGTCATAGAAAGGGATGACTTCGGTGGCCGCAGAAAACAAGAAATCAAGCCGCCTAAAGCGGCTATTACAGAGAAAGTGATAAAAGCAGTTATATAACTTCCTGTGGAATCATAAATCCAGCCGGCGTAAATCGGAGCAATAAATCCCATAGGAGTTGTAATCAGGGAAGAGATTCCAGAAATGGAACCATAAGCCTTCCGTCCAAAATAGCGTGCTCTTATTAGAACACTAATAACCACCGGCGCACCGCTGCCTAAACCAAATAGGATTAGAAACACATAAATCATTCCGATATTCGGGTTGAAGAGGAGAGCTGTTATACCTAAAGTTTGTAAAAATAATGAAGCTGCTAGCACATATCCTAGATGTGCTTTATTTACGCGGTCGACGACCAGTCCGCTAAGTAATCTGGCAGGAACAGTAAAGAAGACCATAAGACTCATCATAAAACCAGCTAGCGTCGAATTAATCCCGATATCGGTAATGAAAGGAATAGTATGTAAAGTGATTGCACTTGAGGTCACCAGTTGGGCAGTACTAATTATCCACAGCATCCAGAAAGCCGCAGTTTTCATTGCCTGTCTTGTGGAAAATTCTATCTCTTGAGCAGCAGAAGCATATTGCACACCCCTCCCTACGAGGTCATCCGTGGTCGTGTTGGCATCAACCTTAGTACCATCAGGTAATAGCCCGTAGTATTCCGGTCGACGTTGTTTTACAAAAAACACTACCAGTAACAGACTCACAAATGTAACTATGCTCCAGGTTACACAAGCCATTCGCCAGCCGTAGTGGATAGTCAACCACGTTACAATGGGGACAATCGCAATCCCTCCGGCACCGATAAATGCGAACTTGATTCCCATGGCGATTCCCCTTTTCCTTACGAACCAGTCAGTTATTGTTTTATCCACGGGAATCGTTAAACCTATGTTGACTCCGCTGCCGACGATAATTCCCCAAACAACATAATATGCCCAGACAGATTGAATATAATTTACTAATATTAGTCCTAGCCCGATTGCGAAAACGCCAAAGAATGCGACCCATTTGGGACCGAGTTTATCGACGAGCCAACCGGTGACAGGAGCTTGAATTCCGCCTTCGAGCCTGCCCAAGGTAGCTCCAACCGAGGTCACTGCCCGGTTAAAACCAAGCTCAGCGGCGAGTGGCTTAAAAATAACCGAAATACCGTAGGTATAAAAGCTCTGGACGATGCCGCACAAAAGGCCGGTAGCCAGCACAATCCACCAGCCAAAAAATAACTTGCTACGGGGTTTTGATCCTTGAGTCAAAGCTGTCCTTTACACATCCAAGCGAACATTGATTGTCGCACTTCATGAGTTCAGCGTCAACAGGCTATAGGAGTCGAGATTTTTAAAAGACTTAATTGGATAGATGCAGGCTGTGAGTGCGTTAATGGAATAATTAGCAGAAGCAGTTTAAATAGAGGTTAAGAGCGATTAAAAAGGAAGTGAATTACTTATCTTGTTCGTTTCCACAAATCTGGCTCACCAGGTCTTTGAGAGATTGGACCAGTTGCTCATCTTGGAGTGAAAGAGGAATAGGCTTTCTGCCCAGTCGCTCATACTTACCTTCACCCATCTTATTATAGGCAAGTATCTCCATAGGCGAATGCAGCTCAGATTTAACAAAGCGGGCTATTGATTCTATATCACCAGGCGAGTCATTGAAGCCGGGTATAAGCGGTGTCCTGACTATTACCGGTTTACAGGCAGCAATTTTACGGATGTTCTCAATAATAAGCTCATTGGGTTTTTGCGTTCCCTTCTTATGCTTGCCCGAATCTATATGCTTGATGTCGAAAAGAAAGAGGTCGACATATGGCAGAACTTTCTCCAGAGTAGTCCACGGGACGAATCCGCACGTCTCAACAACGGTGTGTAAACCATTTTGTTTACATTTCTGCAAAATCTGTAATGCAAACTCCGATTGGAATAATGGGTCGCCGCCGGATAAAGTGACACCGCCGCCAGAATTCTTATAAAATTTTACATCTTTCATAACTTCCCGGACGACTTCGTCGACAGTCATGTATTTGCCAGCAAGTCGCCTGGCTTCGTTGGGGCAAACTTCGGCACATTGACCGCACCCGATGCACTTGTCTCTATCTACCTGTGAACTCGTCTCTGAAATTGTAATCGCTCCCGTCGTACAAACTTTGAGACAGCGTCCGCATCGGGTACATTTGTCGGCATATAGGAAAATCTGAGGCGTTACCATCTGTGATTCGGGATTCTGGCACCAGAAACAAGTAAGAGGGCACCCTTTCAGGAAGACAGTAGTCCGTATTCCCGGACCATCGTGGATAGAGTATTTTTGGATATCGAAGACGACACCTTTAAGCTCGTTAGTTTCAGTCACCTATCGTTCACCCTCCCGATGTGGTAAGTCGCATCTGAGCAACTAATTAAGGTACAAATAAAGCGGAAATCCCGCAAAAATCACTTCGAAGTTGTCGAACAAGTGCCTGCGAAATACCTCAACTTACTTTGCTTGAAGTTTTTCGGCTAATTTTTTAACTTCGCCGCGGACATATTCGATGTCGCGATAGACCTCGCCTCCCCTATCGGGATAATCCCGAGCCGGAACGCGGTCACCCGGGCGGTCGCAGTAAAAACCAACCCACCAATATCCTTTTTCGCGGCGTTCGCCGTCACCCCGTCCCGAAAAAGTCAATCCTTTGTGTGCCTCCACACCGATGTCTTTGAAGTGCTTTTCAAAGTGCTGATGTCCGGGCGGTAAGCCGACATATCCACCTAAGAAAAGGAACTTATCCCGTAATATCAAGCACTTCAACTCGGCATGCTCAAACTCAACTTTATTGGGTTCTGTTAACCACTTGTGTTCGTCGCTCATTCGTCTCCTTTCAAATGCTTCTTTAATCTAACCCCAGCTTTTCTCCATCCGGTCTATCACCTCGTCCTGGAGGGTGCGCTCCAGTTCGACGAAGAAGGCACTGTAGCCGGCTACCCTTACTATCAGATTACGGTAATTCTCCGGATGTAATTGAGCATCCCTCATAGTTTCTTTGCTGACTACATTAAACTGGATATGTTTGCCTCCATAGTCGTCAAAATAAGTTCTAAGCATAGCTAAAAATTTCCGCATATCGTCTTTAGTGCCGAGGGCAGAGGGATGGAATTTCATATTGAAAAGAGGGACATATATTGGCAACTGGTCTATTTTACCGGCCGAGTTTATCGTTGCTGTCGGTCCTTTAACGTCCATTCCTTGGCAGGGAGAGACGCCACCGTCAGCTAAGGCGACTCCAGCCGCCCTCCCGCTTGGTAATGCTCCACATCTTCTCCCAGCCCGAGCGTGAACACCTATGCTATGAGGAGCAATTACCCAGTGAGCACCGTAACAGGCATCAGTGTTGTCGGCTACGTCTACTACTAAGTTATAAAGGTCGCGGGCGATGTTATCTACATAATCATCGTCATTCCCGTATTTGGGCGCTGACAGGAGAAGTCTCCGCTCATCTTCATAGCCTTCAAAGTTGGATGCTAGCGCATTAAGGAGGTCTTTCTTACTTATCTTCTTTTCTTCGAAAACGCGCTTCTTTATCGCGGCTAAAGAATCAGCTCCATCCATTATCCCGATAGGAATCAGGTACATAGCTGAGCCTTGATAAATGCAGCCTCCGGCAGTTGGGTCCTGTCCACGCTTTATGCAGTCGTCGAAGAAAGCTGCAGAGAAGACTTGTGGGGCAATCTGTCCGCGGTAGAGACGTGCCATCCTGATATTGTGAACGCCGAGAGAGATAAAGTATTTAAGCTGCTCTTTATAAGCCGGATATAGTTCATCAATGCTCTTCATGTCCTCGAATCTACCGGTCTTGGGCCCATATTGCTTAGCGGCAATTGGGTCGAAGCCGTTATAGAGGGCTAACTCGAAAATCTTTCCCATATTCAAGAATACGGGAATAGTAGCTGCGGTCTTATGAGGGACAGTACTGATAACACAACCGCTGGGGACGTAGTCACGAGCCTCTTCTAGAGTTGCCCCCATTCGTTTACCTGTCATATAAGGAATGGTAGACTTATCGCCGAACCATGCCGGGAATCCCATACCGAGTCTCGTTAGTTCAACCGCCCTCAACGCAAAGTCCTGGTTTAAGTTTTCGTGCCATCTTATCGACAATGTCGGGTGAGGACTCCTTACCCTGAATGCCGCCTCCAACCACAGATAGGATAACTCGTTTACCGCATCCTTCCCATCCGGCGTCTGCCCGCCGAGCGTGCAGTTGTGAAATTGGGAATCGCCTGAGCTTTGTTGGTGTCCGTATAGATTTTTGAAATCTCTGTAGTGCATCTTACAACGAAGACAAGCAAGAAGTTCGATGACTTCCTCTTTGTTAAGCTTCCCGCCATCGATATCCTTGTGATAATAGGGATATAGATACTGGTCTACCCTACCCGGGCTCCGGGCTTGGGAGCCGGTATCGAACCACCCCAGAAGATGGGTATACCACATCATCTGTAAAGCTTCATAAAAGTTGCGTGCCGGATTGGCGGGAATCCATTCGCACATCTCCGCCATCTTTTCGAGTTCCGCTTTTCGCTCACCTTTCGCCGTCTTAGCCATCTCCCTGGCTAGAGCAGCATATCGCTTGCTGTATTCGATGCTGGCTTTGAGCTCAATGGCGATAGCTTTAAGCAGGTGAATTTTCTCTCTAGACTCGTGATCGACGACTACCGTAGCTTTCAGTTCATTTTCCACCTCGGCGAGGATACCCAGGTAGCCTTTCTTGATTGCCTTCTCGTAATCCTGAGAATACCAGCCTTTATCAGTATCTAATTCAGGAAAGAGAGTGAAAATCCAGGCCCCCTCATCGCACATTTCCTCTATCTGCTCTCTTTCTTCTTTACCGATATAGTTAATGAAGCTATCCCGGATGCTTCTACCGGTCCAGTATTTTACAATGTCCTTGAATTCCTCTAATCCTTTATCGTCTAATCCATAGGGGAGCCGGTCGGCGGCTAGTTCCCGCCGGCACCAGGTGACGGTAATATCGGGATGTATCTCGGCAGATTCGGGGGTAGCAGCGTAATCTCCAACCAGCAGTTGTTCATCGTCGATATAGATTGGAAATTGGGTGACAATCTTCTCGAATGCTTTGGCTCGTCTTATCTGCTGGGGCAATCCCTCGGTTTCTTTCCATGATGCAGTTAATAACCTAGCTCGCCAGAGTGAAAGAGTTGCTTCATCCCGCGCATCCCGTATTTTTTGCCATACCCTTTGCGATCTGGTTAAAACTTCACTGGAGACTTTTGCCTGAGCCATTCGAACCTCCTAGAAAGCTTTGTTCGATATGAGAATTATGAGCCTTATACTTAATGTATAACATTTCAACGAAAAGGATGTC
>JAZDIU010000035.1:0-8774 GCA_043804635.1 Chloroflexota bacterium | reverse complement strand
GCCCAACTCAAGATACGACCAACCGCGGTTGTTGTAAGCCAGTGCCAGGTTAGGGTCTATTTCTATCGCCTTGTTTAAAATTTCGATTGCTTTAAGATATTCCCCTTCATTATTGAGAGCTACACCTCGGTTATTAGCTTCTAGTGCAGTGGTCTTTGTCGGAGCAGCAAACCATATCAGGGTGGCTACTATTGCCACCAAAATAATGGCTGCGATTACTCCAGCCGGTTTTATGCTTGTTTTGGGACTTTGGTTCTTAGACTCGTTTAAGCTCACAGGTTTCTCTTTCCTAGTCTGTTCTACCCGTAGCCGTTCTAGTATTTCAGGGTTCTTAAGCATTTCAGCAATATCGGATGGTATTTTCCCCCCTAGGCTAAGGAGTTCATCCTTGTTAATACCCAGTGTCTCGGCTAATCGCTGTATGACCTTTTCACTGGGAGGGGGTAG
Source organism: Chloroflexota bacterium (assembly GCA_043804635.1). Taxonomy (GTDB): domain Bacteria; phylum Chloroflexota; class Dehalococcoidia; order Dehalococcoidales; family UBA2162; genus JAZDIU01. Next base: position 8,327 of record JAZDIU010000035.1, on the reverse strand, counting down.
TAGTCCGTTTTCCATCTTACTTAAGTAGGTGAAGTCGATTCCGACTTTCTTAGACAGCTCTCGCTGTGAAAGACGGGCTTGCTGACGTAACTCTCTTATCCGCATACCGAATTGCTTATTTTGCATAATAGTATCCATAATAGGTGATGTTGAGCAAAAAGTCAAGAGGGTGTTGAATAAAAACTCAACTATTTAATCAGGTATGTATCTTTAGCAGCTTCCGTGAGGTTTGGATTGCTGCTGCTATACTCGATATTCCGGTCCTGCCCGCTGTCATAGACCCTGGTATAAACGATAGAAATACCGTTACTCTTAAGAAACGCTGTGTCCTTGGAGCCGGCTTTAAGAAAATCGTAGGCTGTTCTATCTTTTTCTAAGGGTGCCATATGTGTCCTGCTATAAATGGCTTTATTGGTGATGGCGGCAAAGGCAGTCCCTTTCCAAGGGTCGAGTATTGCTTTCTTGTAACTCTGGCTAACGTAATCTCTAATCCAGGTGAATGCTCGATAATCTTGCTCATCAATCATATGGTAGTAGGCAATGTTGAGGCGGTCCGGAATCGTCACTACCAATGTTCCGGTAACAGCAGCGAGACACAAAAATCCCCCTATAATTTGAGTAGTGAGATTGGCTCTTGGTTCTGTAGTGCTAGTAAACAGTCTAAGGTTCTTTATGCCAGCCAACCCAGCCCCGGCTACGATGCCAATCATCAGCACCGTATACATCAGGCCCCGTTCATACATTATCGCCACGCCGTGATGAAGAGAATAGAAAGTCACCAGCATAAGCAGTAAAGCAATCAATCCGAGGACTAAACCGTAGCTTTTTTTATCGCCCTTTATTGCCAGAAGGAAGGTGCCGAGCAAACAGAAACCGATGGGCAGGTAGCCGTAAGTCTCTATTATTCGGGGCAAGATGACAAATTCGGTGGTGGGCTGCTGGACTAAGAGCCCTTTAGCCGTGGCGATGGCTAATTTAAAATATCTAGGGTATGACACCCATAAAAGGCAGCAATAAAGCCAGCGCCAGACCCAGGCTATACTTGAAGTTACCTTTAAGATTGAGTAGGATATAAGGAACGATCACGATGATAGGGACAATAGCCGAAGGGGCGTGGATTAAAAGCAGGAAGCAGACGAAAATAAATATTACCAGATAAGACCATATAGTCCTGAAGTTGAAGGCGATAAAAAGGATAAGCGGGGTGAATAATAATCCCATAGCTACCGGAACGAGAAAACCGGGCCCCAGTATGCCCACAGTAGTCGGCATAAGGCTGGTGACGAAGGCAGCTTCCCAGCCGAATCCCTCCCCTTGAGCCAGGACAAAAACGGCCAGAATGGTGAAAACGAAGACGATGCTCGGGAAGAACCTGAATATGTCCATCCAGGAAATACCGCTGATACCCTGGAAAACGCTCCAGAAGAGCTGGAAACCTGTTTCCAGGTTGGTGGTAAGCCCTAATGTTCCCTGGCCGGAAAAAGGGTCGGTGACGGTAGTGCTACCGGTTTGAAATATGGCGTTGGAGAGAGCCATATGCACCCACTCATCGACGTGGAGCGGGTATGGGTACTTCAGGTGAGGGATAAAAGCAGTGAAAAAAGCCAGCCCTAATACCGGCAAAAGTAGCAGATAGTCGAGTTTGGATAGATGCAATTTATTTAAAGCCATATTTCCTGCTAAGGTGATGTAATGGAATTCTTTAAATTTATTTTACCTTTCCTGGACCAGGTCCCTGTTGTCAGAGCAATACTTGGATTTGTATTGGTCTTCTTCCTTCCCGGCTTTGGCTGGACTCTGGTATTTTTTAAACAGATAAACGTAGTAGAAAGAATAGCTCTTTCATTTGGATTATCCGTTGCTTTAGTTACGGTTAGTATTCTCATCGCTAATCGGGCCGGGGTTAAAATCACTGGCGCCAATTCGGTTATCGTTATTATCGTTCTTGTTATTCTACCTCTAGCGATATATTGTATCAACTGGTTTGCCCGTAAAAATAAAAATGTATGATGTAATTGTGGTCGGCGGTGGGCCGGTGGGGAGCCGGGTAGCTCACCAATTAGCCGTGGCTGGATATCAGGTCCTGGTGGTGGAGGCTAAAGAGAGATTAGGTGAACCAGTCTGCTGCACCGGTATTATCAGTCTCGAGTGTGTTAATTCCTTTGCTATCGATGAGGGGACTATTCTCCGAAGGGTAAGCAGCGCCCGAATTTTTTCGCCTTCGGGTAAAGTGCTTAATTTGCGGCGCGATGAACCTCAAGCGTGCATCGTCGACCGTGCGCTTTTCGATGCCGCTTTAGCCCGTCGGGCACAAGATAAAGGAGTGGAGTATCGGCTGGGTAGTCCGGTTAAAGAAATAAAGGTTAATGCCTCCGGAGTGAGGGTCGGAACAGGCTCGAAGTTTTTTGAAGCGAAGGTGGCGGTTATCACCACCGGCTTTGGCTCAAAGCTAACTGAAGGACTGGGTTTGAGCGAACCGAAAGATTTTATTATGGGTGCCCAGACAGAGGTGGAGGTCAAGGGTCTGGAGGATGTGGAAGTCTATCTCGGGCAGGATATAGCCCCGGGATTTTTTGCCTGGCTGGTGCCGACCTCGCCGGGGAAGGCTTTAGCCGGGCTGCTTTCCCGCAAGCGGCCATCCTTTTATCTCACTAAACTGCTCTCATCATTGGAGGCGCAGGGTAAAGTTGTGGCTTCTGATGCTAAGGCGAGCCACCGCGGCGTTCCTCTCACACCGCTGTCCAGAACGTGTGGCGACCATATGATCGTGGTGGGGACGGCTGCCGGACAGGTGAAGCCCACTACCGGCGGCGGTATCTATTTTGGCTTACTATGTGCGGACATAGCAGCTGATTGCTTGGTAAAAGCTCTAGCCAGAGGTGACCTTTCCCGCGAAAGTCTGGCAGACTATGAGAAGGGATGGAAGAAGCTGCTAAGTCGCGAGTTAAGGACAGGTTATCAAGCCCGGAGATTGTGTGAGCAATTGAGCGACCGACGAATCGACCAAATATTTGACATAATGGAAACCTTCGGCATCGATGAGGCTTTGACCAAAGCTAAAGATGTATCTTTCGATTGGCATGGGAAGACGATATCGAAGTTGCTGGGGCACTGGGCGCTTTCGAAGATATTTGGCGTGAAGAAGTTTTCTTAGTTATGACAACCCATCTCCTCAAGCTCCCTGTCTCAAAAGTGACTGATGTTCTATAATCTGTTAGAATTTAGTTTTGAAAGGGGAGAAATGATTCAGAATAATCAGAGCTTTAAATTAAGTGAAGCCGTCAGCCGCTTTCTGGCTAGTTTAACTCCCGCAGAACGGGAAGCAAATCAGCCGGAGCTGTTGAGGTTCGTCCGCTGGTATGGATGGGATAAGACTCTTGATAATCTTACCGCTCCCGATATGGATACCTACGCCGAGCACTTAGCTCAAACCAGTGCCGACCACGCCCAAAAGCTCGAGTTAGTCCGCGGCTTTTTGAATTATGCGAAAAAGGAGAAATGGCTCAAGACTAACCTTGCCGTTCATCTTAAAGCTAAGAAAGGAAAATCCAGAACGGCGGTGGCTTCGAAGCGAGTTTCGGGGGAGAAGATTCTCTTAACCGAAGAAGGACAGGCTAAATTGAAAGCCGAGTTGGCAGTTCTGGAAAGTAAGCGACCCGAGATAATCGAGCAAATGCGTTTGGCGGCGGCTGATAAGGACTTTAAAGAGAATGCGCCTCTAGCCGCGGTAAGAGAGGAAAAGGGGCACCTGGAGGGCAAGATTATCGAAATAAAAGGTATTTTGAAGTCGGCAGTTGTAACCGAAAATAAACAAAGGGCCTCTTCAGGTGCTAATATCGGAAACAGCGTTATTCTCCAGGATAGCAGTTCCGGAGAAGAGCGGCGCTATACACTGGTCGGTCCCAGAGAAGTAGACCCGTTAAAAGGTAAAATTTCCGTAGCTTCGCCGATAGGTAAAGCCGTTGTGGGACGGGGCGAAGGGGAAGTGCTGGAAGTCCAGACGCCGGCCGGACGATGGAGCTGCCTGATTAAATCCATCGAGCGCTGATTAGATTAATCCCCAGATTACGTGCCAGACTATATCCGTCCAGAAATGAATGCCTACCGGCGCCAGAAACCCGAATACCCTGAAATAATAGGCGGCGAATAACGAAACTACTCCGTTGAGAAGGATAATCTCCGCCATAAGAGCCGGCGGAATCTGGCTGACTGTTTTCAAATTGGAGAGAATCAAGACTGCCGGAAGGTGTCCTAGGGCAAAGGCTAGGGCAGATATAACGGCTACAACCCAGAAAATCTGATTCTGCCACCTTTTCTTCAGGATAACATAAGAAATCAGCCATACCCAGAACGAGATGAAGAACAGTCGGAATATTAGCTCTTCACCGATACCGGCACTTATTGAAGCGATGATTGAGGAGGGGAATAAGGGGTGGGGGATTGGACCGAGGGTGTGGAACCGGGTGAAGATAGTATCAGCGATGATGAGAAATATGCCAAGGACTGCCCCGATGAGCGCCGGGATTAAGAATCTTTGTTTATTGGAAACCTTGGTATCCCAGATTTCAGGAAAGCCCAGTTTCTGAGAGAGCTTTAATCCAATAAAACCCAGGCCGCCGTAAAGAAAGAGCATAATGCCGGCATTTGCCAGGGCAAGCACCCATAGAGGAGCGGGAAGCTCCGCAGGAACTGTTAGTCCGGGGAAGGTGGGCAGAAAAACGCTGACAGCGGCACAGACAGCAAGAACCAGGATAAGCAGGATATAGACTTTAATTGAGGGCGAGAGTTTAGTTATTATAACCTCCTGTTCAATAAATTATTTAGAAGCGGGTAGATTCTGGTTAATCTGGTCTCGCAGTGTTTGGGCGGCGCGGCGGGCGGCGAGGGCAAAATCTTTCTGCCGTGAGGCGTAGATGATTTGCCGTGAGGAGTTAATTATTGTTTTGACTCCCTGGGCGTCAACTCCGTAACGTATAGTTAAAGCTAAGTCTCCACCCTGAGCACCCACACCCGGGATAAGGATGGGCATATCAGGGTAGCTTTGCCTAATAAGCTTTAGCTCTTCGGGGTAGGTAGCACCCACCACCAGTCCAATGTTACCATATTTGTTCCATTCGCTGGCTTTGCGGGCGACCATTTCAAACAGGGAAAGGTTCTTGTCTTTTATTTGAAGTGCCTGAAAATCGAGGGCACCGGCGTTAGAAGTCCGGCACAGGATAAAAACTCCCTTGTCTTTATACTGAATGAAAGGCTCGATGGAATCGAACCCCAGGTAGGGACTGACGGTGGCAGCATCGAAGTTGAGGTTGGAGAAAATAGCTTTTGCGTAAGCCTTTGCCGTATTGCCGATATCGCCTCGCTTGGCGTCTCCAATTATCGGTATGCTGGTGGGTATGTGCTTGACGGTATCCCTCAGTGCTGCCATACCTTCCTCGCCCATAGCCTCGTAGAAAGCGAAGTTCGGTTTGTAGGCGCAGACCAGGTCGGCGGTGGCGTCGATAATCGCTTTGTTGAACTCAGTAACGGTCACTTTTTCCGGCATCAGCTCCGGGTCGGGGTCAAGCCCAACGCAGACCAGGCTTTTGTTCTTTTTAATAATTGCTGCCAGTTTTTCGTTAAAATTCATTAAAGTGGATAATATCAGTCTGTGAGGGTAGCGTCAAGCCCTTTTTCTTGACAGTCGCATAGCTATTTACGTATCATAAAATCAATACTACAAGTATAGGGAGTTCGGCAATGGGCAAAATTTATATAATCGATGTGACCAACCGGGATGGTGTTCAAACAGCCAAGCTGGGTCTGTCCAAGCTGGCTAAAACGATGATAAACGTGTACCTGAATGAGATGGGAGCCTTTCAGAGCGAATTTGGTTTCCCCACCACCCACCATGAATCGAATTATCTCCGAGCGAACTTGAAGCTGCAAAAGATGGGAGTTCTTCAGCCTATCCGCCTGAGTGGCTGGATACGGGCTACTGTTGAAGATGTCGAAAGAAGTTTCGAACTGGTACCGGAAATAAGGAATTTTAATCTTTCCACGTCGACTTCCGACCAGATGATTAACGGCAAATATCAGGGTTCTAAAGGCAAAGAAGACGTTCTGACAATGGCGATGGAGGCAGTCGACGCTGCCAAATCCCACGGTGCTACGGGCGTTGGTATCAATGCCGAGGACGGTTCAAGAACGGACACCGATTTTCTGGTCCGGTTCGTCTCGGCAGCTAGAGAGCATGGTGCCGATAGGTTCCGGTATTGCGATACACTGGGCTATGAAAATCCTCACAGCATATACGATACCTGTAAGTTGCTCGCACAAAAAGCGGGGATGCCAATTGAGCTTCACTGCCATGGAGACCTGGGTATGGCGGTGGCTAATTCCGTATCCGGGGCGATGGGGGTAGTGGATGGCGGGCAGGATGCCTATATCAATACGACCATCAACGGAATCGGGGAGAGAGCAGGCAACGCCGATTTGGTCGGAGTGATACTGGCACTTAAGAAGTCCAAAGGGCTGGCGAAGAAATACAAGTTTGGCATGCCTATCGACCTGAAAGTAGCGTATAAGATTTGTCAGTATGCCGCCTATGCTTTTAAGGTCCCGATACCAATGAACCAGCCTGGAGTGGGGGCTAATGCTTTTGCTCACAGTTCAGGCATCCACGCCGACGGCGTGTTGAAAGACCCTCAGAACTACGAGCTATATGACTTTAAGGAGCTGGGACGGGGCGAACCGGAGATGGTTGAGACGGGCAGAGAAATATGCTCCGGTGAATACGGCGGCATTTCCGGCTTCAGGCACATTATGGGTAAATTTGAAATCGACTTCTCCAAGCGGGATGACGCTGAAGAAATATTGGAACTGGTCAGATACGCTAATGTACTGGCTCAGAAACCGCTCGTGGAAGACGAATTGCTCTTTATAGCTAAATACCCGGATATCGTTCGCCAGATATTAACCTTGACCCCGTTAGCTGAAAAGTTCTGCGACTAGTATTTCACTTCATCCGGGCAATAATGGCGTCCGCCATTTCTGAAGTGCCGACAGCGGTGGGGTCGTTTCGGTTGGCTTTTAAGTCATAAGTCACCGACTTGCCTTCGGCGAGCACTTTAGCGACGGCATTTTCCAGCCTGTCAGCCGCTTTCTTTTCATCAAGATAGCGGAGCAGCATAACTCCGGTTAGTATCGATGCCACGGGGTTCACCTTATTCAAGCCGGCGTATTTGGGGGCAGAGCCGTGGGTAGGTTCGAATACAGCCAGCCCCTCGCCGATATTGGATCCGGGAGCGACACCCAGTCCGCCGACCAATCCGGCACACAAGTCGGAGACGATGTCCCCATATAGATTGGGTAATACCAGGATATCGAACTGGTTGGGTCGCTGGACTAGCTGAGCACAGAGGTCGTCAATAATCCGGTCCTCGAACTCGATATCGGGATAAGACTGGGCTACCTGCCGAGCAACCTCCAGGAAAAGGCCGTCGGTAAATTTCATAATGTTTGCCTTGTGGACAGCGGTCACCTTTTTTCTACCGTTGCCTCTGGCATACTCAAAGGCGAATTTGACGATTCTCTTAGTGCCGGTCTCGGAGATTAGCTTGATACTGATGCCGGAGTCCTCGTTAGCTTTCACTTTGCTGTTCTGCTGGATAAACGAAAGTAATTTCTTAGCTTCGGCAGTTCCTCTCTCAAATTCGATGCCGGCATAAAGGTCTTCGGTGTTTTCCCTGATAACGATTATATTTACATTTTCATATCGTGAAACAATGCCCTTGTATGTCCGGCACGGACGGAGGCAGGCATAGAGGTCTAAAGTCTGGCGCAGGGCGACGTTGACACTGCGGAAACCGGTGCCTACCGGCGTGGTCGCCGGTCCCTTGAGGGCGACCTTGTTTTTCTTTATGGAGTCGATGAGTCTATCTGGCAGTAGACTGCCTTCGTTTTTGAGGGCGGTCTCACCAGCATTGATTGTTTCCCATTTGAAGTCGATGCCAGTGGCTTCAAGACACCTTTTTGCAGCTTCGATTACTTCGGGTCCGACCCCATCACCGGGAATTAGAGTAACAGTATGTTTCATTGTGCAACTCCCTATAAAGGTTTCAGTCATCAGCCAGCTAACTGCTGATAGCTAACCGCTGACAGCTATTTTGACGGTTTAACAAAATCCCCATATTTCTTAATATAATTGGGAAGTCCGCCTTCGTTCAGGATGCCAAGCATAATATCCGGCATCGGGCTGGAGGCAAGTTCAGCCCCGTTGGTCAGGTCTTTAATTTTGCCTGTTTTCAAGTCGACTTCAAGCTCGTCGCCATCTTTGATTTTATCAGTGT
>JAZDIU010000034.1:0-23928 GCA_043804635.1 Chloroflexota bacterium | reverse complement strand
CGCCCTCCAGAAAGCTCACGAGAGGAAAGTCACCGAGAAAGCTGCGAAGACAGCAATCTAAGGTTAAATAAGAGTAGCAAGAAAATTTTGAAAAAGGAGGACTAAAATGGAAGGACAGATTGTATTAGCTCTAGCAGTAGTGGTCCCGTTCGTACTCTTCCCGGCCGCATTCGTCTGGTATCTCAACATCGGTGGCATCGCTGCCGCAGTCAAGGAAGCCAGAGTTAGAAAAGCTGCCGAAGAGAAAGGCGTCGGGACCGTCGAGGCCAAATAGCGACCGAGTCGGGAGACGGAATACTCAAGAAGGAGGATTACGATGGAAACAACAATGAGCGTGGGTCTAGCAATAGCAATCCCAGTGGTTCTGTTCCCGGCGGCATTTGTCTGGTATCTTAATATCGGCGGAATTTATAAGGCGGTAAAAGAAGCCCGTGAGAAGCGAGCCGGGTTAGTTGAAGTCAAATAAGCGGTTACGTGTTTGATGTCAACTGGATAGACAAAGGTCTTAAGCTATGAAATAGGAGGCGATATATAATGAAGTACATAAACATTATTATTCCTGTAGTAGCTACAGTTGCTCTGACCGGAGGCGCGATATTGTTAGCAGAGTGGTTGATGGCACTGGTTCCAACCGGAAGCTGGTCGGCATTAATTAAAGCGGGTATTTTTCTCTTCGTCATCGTGTGTGCCCTCGTGACTATAGCCTGGTCAGCCTACTTCACCTATATTATCAGGCGAGATATCGAACTCAGGAAAGCTGGGAAATAGCCTAGAAGAACCATGTCGCAACAAGATAATAGAGCATCGAATTACAATCAAGTAAACTCTGATAAAGTCGGTAAGACGTCGCTGACACGTGAGGTTGTATCAGCCGGTCTGAAAAGTCACGAGTTTTACCGGCTTTATATTTTAGGTCTAATGCTTCTATATTGCGGTCTCTTTTACTATTTTGGAGAGATAGTCGATTTCTTCGGATGGGAAGCATTACGATGGGAGTTCTTTTATAGCGTCCATGATGTCCATCGCCTCATTTTTCTAGCACCAATCCTCTATACGGCTCATGTCTTCGGCGTTCGGGCTACAATCATTATTACTATTATTTCAGCCGCTATTATGTTAGCCCGCGCCGTATTTATATCGCCATATCCCGACCCGTTGCTGCGAATGCTGATATTCGTCGCAATTGCTGGTATGGTGGGTTATCTTACCGCTCGGAACCGTCGCGAAATAGAACGTCGCCGTCGCTTGGAGAAGATGCTGAGAGGTGAAAGAGACAAACTAGCCGGCATATTGAAGAGGATGGAAGATGGCGTTTTCATTACTGGGCCGGATTACCGGATACGTTTTATGAATGACAGTATGATAAGAGACTTTGGTGAAGGCGTTGGCGTCCACTGCTATGAATATCTACGTAAATTCGATTATCCGTGCCAGCAAATCTGTAAATTACCCAGCGTCATTGATGGCGCCGTTGAGAAATGGGCATACACCTTCTCTGATGGCAGAAGTTACGAAGTGGTAGCTTCCCCATACACCGACTCCGATGGAAAGGTATGCCAGCTCGCTATATTTAGAAACATTACTTACCTCAAAAGAGCGAGCTAGGTTTTGACCGTTTCGGAATTAATACTTTTGATTTAATCCTATCATTTTCCTGTATTTTTCCTTTATAATCATACCAGAGTTGCAGGGAATAACATGGATTCGGAACGGATTCTGGCGCTAATCTTATTTGGAATTTTGCACTGGGTGCTGGCAATAATGTTGTTGCAAGACCTGGCAACCAGAGAGCGGGTGTTGGGCGGACGAAAACTACCATGGGCAATAATAATTATTCTTCTAACATTCGTAGGTTCGCTGCTCTACCTGTTGTGTCATCCCAAGATTTTTTACGATAAGGATTCCAGTTAGATACCTTTAACTAACCAGAAATCTGATTCCTGATGTCAGGAAATAGCCTCCCAGCATGACGAGAGCCAGACCGCAGATGATAAGCAGCCAGCGATAGACGCTATCTTTCAGAGCTTTTCTACCGGTAGCTATAATAAATGCCACCAGGGCATACCAGGCTAAATCAGCCGAGATGTGTCCGGTGAAGAAAGAGACGATACCACCCATCCCTAACTTCAGAGACCAGGAGAGATAGACCATCCCAATTGTTGCCCACCAGATTATCCAGTAAGGGTTCGAGACGCTGACTACGATTCCTGAAATAACGAGTGCTCTGTCCTGTCTCACATTCACCGTTTCGGCAAGCGGGACAGTTGCCTTCTGCCAGCCTCTCCGTATGGTTGATAATCCCATAACCAACAGCACTATCCCACCGGCAATTCCTATAATGCTGAACACCAGTTCATTTTTTAGAAACTGGCTTAATCCTGAAATCAGCCCGACTACTAGTGTCAGTTCGAGAATACCGTGTCCAAGAACAATTAATGGTCCCGCCCAAAAACCGCGCCGGGCAGCTCCGCCGATGGTAAGTGCCAGCAGTGGTCCGGGCATTAAAGCCCCGGATAAGCCAACGATAAAAGAAGTAGTAAGGATAACAAATAAAGTAGCTTCGAGCATCAATTTGAGTATAACAAAGGATAAAAGCAGCCGACAACTATTTGGTTCGGTCGGAGTCGTTTTTCAGGTGGCTGAGAGGTATACGGCGGATTCGCCGGTATATAACGTAGATGACCAGACCGACCGCCATCCAAGCAAGTCCATTCCAACGGCTGTAGGGCTGAGTAATCACTATTATCACCCATATCGTTGAGGTAGCAATTAAACCGAGTATAGCTGTGATTGATAGGGTTTGTCCTTTAATTGTAATATTGCCGATGGGTATGAAGGGTCGGGGCAAATCGGGTCTTCTGATTCGCAAGCTTAATATGCTGGCATGAGCCAGGGCAAAAGTAAGCAACGACCCGAAGACGTAGAGAGCACCTAAGTCGGCAAAAAACTGGGCGGTAAAGAATCCGGGAATTAGCCCGGCAATAGCTATCAGACAAAACAGAATAATCGTGATATAGGGTGTTCGAAAGCGTTTGTGCACTCTACTTAATCCGGCTGGCAGTTGGTGATGTGACGATAGATTGAAAGCGAGGCGGGAAATGCCGATTAGTCCGGCATTGGTAGCAATAAGCAGGATGCTTGCTGCCAGTATCGCAACCAGTCCGGGTAATATGTCACGTATCCCGCGAAGTATCCATGTAAGGATAATCGTGACTTCCGTATTATAACTTATCTCACTGGCTATCTTTTCCGGTGTTATCACCTGGGTGATACTATGAGCAATACCGGCGACCGGGTCCCGTGCCCAGCCGTTTATCGGGTCGCCCAGTTCCTGGGGCGTCATTGCCGAGAGGGCAACAATTGAAATTCCGGCAAACAAAACCAGGACGGCCACTATCATCAAAATATAGGTTTGAGGGACTCTTTTCTCCGGCCGGCGTGTTTCTTCAGATAGTTGAGCCACGGTTTCTACACCGGTGAAGCATAGGGCAGCGATAGCAATACCGAAAATAAGATTCTGTGTAGAAGGCCAATTGCCTTCGCCGAACATATGCTGGAACAAATCGGCAGGTTTAGGTATCAATATCAACACGATGCCCAGAATGACCAGAGTGACCTGAGTGATTATATCTATAGTAATAAAGCCGATATTCAACCCGGATGATTCTCTTATGCCAACGACATTTATCACCATCAAGAAGAGAATAATGCCCATAGATACCGCCGTGCCGACTATTGGTTCATTCATTGCCGGGAAGAAATAACTGAGATAAGGAGGGATGGTATAAGCTGAAATACACATCGTAACGGTGTAAGAAAGCATTAAGGCCCAGCCGGCGGTAAAACCGATTAAATCGTTAAAACCATGGCGGGCAAAGCTGGAAGAACCACCGGCCTCAGGGAGCATGGCACCACCCTCGGCATAGGTAAGGGCATTGAAGATGTAAATAATCCCGGCAATAGCCAGGACAATCGGAGTGGCGCCTAAGGCAGTAAGGGCAACCACACCCAGGGCGTAATAAATTGAAGAGCCAACGTCGCCGTATCCGGCGCTGAAAAGTCCGGGGATACCCAGTATGCGTCTCAGACGGGGGTGCTGTATTCGCCGCGGACGGAAAATTCTATCGGCCGGTTTATGCCAACTAATAGTCATATCAAAAGTTAAACTCAAGCATTTTATCCTGCTTACTCCTGATTGTCAAAAATAAATTAAGGTCGGTTACTTGCTAAAGGTTGTAGTTTTCTTTTATTTAGATTTATAATACCGCTCTGTATATGGAATTTAGCAATATATTGGTGCCAGTAAACGGCTCGAAAGCCGACGACGAAGCAATAAGGCTGGCTTGTCAATTAGTAAAAAAACCAAAGGGTAAGATTTGGGCAATCTACGTTCTGACTATCAGACGGACCCTGCCGTTGGATGTTGAAATCAAACCTGAAATCGAAAAGGCGGAACAGATACTAGACCACGCTCAAAGCGTGGCTGAAGAGGAAGAATATGAAGTGGATACCGACCTGCTTCAGTCACGTGAAGCCGGTCCAACTATCATTGATGGGGCAGTCGAGCGAAAGACCGATTTAATCCTTATGGGTGTTGAATACAAGAGACGCTTCGGGCAGTTTTCGTTGGGTGATGTTGCTCCTTACGTGTTAAAAAACGCTCCCTGCCGTGTTATACTATATCAGGTTAGTGGAGCCATTGGGCCTAATATATGAAAATAATAATAATGGGATGCGGGAGAGTAGGCTCCCAGTTAGCTAAATTACTGGATGCCGATAAACACCAGGTAATAATCCTGGATATCGACTCCTACAGTTTCCGAAGGTTGCCGCAAGGTTTTAGTGGCACGGCGCTGGTGGGTAACGGTACCGATGAGGACGTTCTGAAAAAAGCAAGAATAGAAGAGGCGGACGTTTTCATAGCCTTAACCCAGGGAGATAATCGGAATGTAATGGCGGCTCAAATCGCCAAGCATATTTTCCACGTTCCGCGGGTAATGTGCCGTATCTACGACCCCTTGCGTCAGGAATTGTATAGCACGCTGGGATTGGAGACTTTCAGTCCGACTATTATATTTGCCCAGATACTCAAAGAAAAAATAGAGGGCTAAAGAAGAAAGTGTATATTATACTGGTTGGTGGAGGGAGCGTAGGTCATTATCTGGCTAAGGCCCTTTTGGAGCAGGAGCACGAAGTGCTCGTAGTTGAAAGGAATGCGGCCACGTGTGAAGCGGTTAATGACGAACTGGGAAGCGTCTGTATCCGGGGTGACGGCTGCGAGACGGCTACCCTGACCGAGGCCGGCACCAGCCGGGCCGATATGTTTATTGCGGTAACCGGAGATGACGAAGACAATCTAGTCGCATGCCAGATTGCCAAACATAGGTTTAACGTTCCTCGTACAATAGCCCGTATCCGAAACCCGAGGAACGAAGTCCTATTCAAGAAGCTGGGCATTAACGCCACGGTGAGCAGTACCAATGTTATTCTCGAACATATTGCCGAAGAAGTGCCGACACATCCTCTGACACATTTATTAACCATCAGGGACAAGGGGCTCGAGGTCGTAGAAGTTAGAATCCCGCCCGAGTCAGCGACCGTAGGCAAAGCAGTGAAAGAGCTTTCACTCCCGCCTGGGAGCGTTCTCTCTCTAATTATCCGCGATAAAGAGAAACCTTTTATTCCTACCTCCGATATCGTAATTCAAGCCGGAGACCAGATTATAGCTGTCACAAGTCCTGAGTCGGAAGACACTTTGCGAACCATCTTGAGAGGCGATTAGAAATCCTTCACCGGTTAGTCTCTGTAAGTTGAATCTCCTTATTGTTTTCTGAATCAACTAAATCCACCTGACCACTATAAGAGGCTAGAATTAGGACTATACAAAGTCGCTTACCCACCCGGAAAGTGTTAGAATATTTCGTTGTAGATTTCAGAGGCATCGGAGTGTGATGATGACTAATAAAGAGGAGATGGTCTTAACGGTCTTAATAGAAGTGCCTAAAGGAAGCCGGAATAAGTACGAATACGATAAAGAAAGAGGAATGGTCAAGTTCGATCGGATGCTGTTTTCAGCGATGCATTATCCTAGCGATTACGGTTTCATCCTGGACACCTTAGCGGCCGATGGAGATGCTCTGGATGCTTTGGTCTTAGTTTGGGAACCTACTTTCCCTGGTTGTATTATGGAGGTAAAACCAGTCGGATTATTTCGAATGTGGGACGAGAAAGGCCCAGACGAGAAAATTCTTTGCGTGCCAATTTCCGACCCCAACTGGAACTATATAGAACAGCTTGCCGATGCACCACCCCATCTACTCAAGGAAATAGAACACTTTTTCCGAGTTTATAAAGAGCTGGAGGCGAAGAAGACCGGCGTAGAAGGCTGGGAAGACCTCGAGTCAGCTATTAAGGTTATCAAAGAAGCGCGGCAAAGATATTTGAAGCAAATTAAAGGCTAAGAATGTCCACAGAAGATAAGGCAAACAAGCTTTGGGCGTTAGTTATCATTCTCTTGGTAGTCATAATTATTGTCGGTGGTATTTTAATCTGGCTAAGATATACTCCGAGTCGGCCTATAGAAGTCTCCATTCCTGAGCGTCAAGAACCGGAAGGAAGAGTTTATATTAACGGCGCTGTTAATAATCCCGGCGCTTATCCTTTCACAAGTAAGGACAGCATCAGTTCTCTTCTTCAAATGGTCGGCGGCACTACTGATAATGCTACCTTTAATGGAATTAAGCTTTATGTTCCAAATATAGGGGAGATTCAAGAGCCGCAAAGAATCGGCATCAACCGGGCTGAAGTCTGGCTTCTCGAGGCTCTACCTGGAATCGGCAAAACCCTTGCTCAGCGTATAGTCGATTACCGCCAGCAGAACGGTCCATTCCAGAATACACACGATATAACCAGGGTAGCGGGCATAGATATCGGAATTTTTGAGAAAATTAAGAATCTGATTACCGTAGCCGATTAAAAGAATTCTATAATGGCACTAATTTGTCTGTCATCTGCCTGGGTAGCCGGCATTTTTCTGGGTTTCGTAAAACCTGACCTATCCCCGTTTCTTTTTCTTACCGCTTTAGTCCCTCTACCCTTTCTCTTGATAGCTCGTCGATATAAGCGGGAAATAATTATAGCGAGCCTGTGTCTCTTTACCTTATTCGGTGGTGTCTTTTATTATCAGCTGAGACTGCCATCCATTTCGGAATCGGGCGATGGTTTTGAGCTATCAGGATGGGTCGAGTGGTTGAGAAATCGGATGTCTGAAGTTCTGGCTCAAGTCCTCCCTGAGCCGCAGGCATCGCTGGCTCAAGGCATCGTTTTAGGCATAAGAAGCAATATTCCGGCATCGATTAAAACTGCTTTCAATAACAGCGGTACCGCCCATCTCCTGGCTATATCCGGAATGAATCTCACAATCATCGCCGGTATTTTAACTGCTTTTGGTACCACTCTTTTAGGACGGAGACATTATCTTTATATCTGGTTAGCACTTGTAACAATCTGGCTTTACTCCCTGCTAACCGGAATGCAACCGCCGGTAATAAGAGCGGCCATTATGGCGAGTTTGTTCTTCATTGCCGACCTTCTAGGCAGACAGCACAGTACCGCAACTGCTTTGTTCTTCGCTGCCGCGGTGATGATAACTATCACTCCCCATATTCTCTGGGACAGCCCTTCTTTCCAGATGAGCTTTATGTCTATGGCTGGCTTAATATTTGTCTACCCGCCAATCCGGGCTATAGGCAGAAGAGCAGTTAATTCAATCCTTAGTGAAGATAATAAAATGGCTTCCACTGCCAACTTCTTTGTAGACAGTCTAAGTATCAGCCTTGGAGCAGTCATCGCTGTCTGGCCTCTCATTGCATATTGGAGCTGGCGTTTCGATCATTTTGCTTCTGTTTCATGGGTCGGTCCTCTAGCTACATTCTTCGCTCTGCCAGCGCTGGCGCCGGCTATTATCCTCGGGTTCCTGGCTGGTATTGGCGGACTTTTCTTTATACCTCTTGCCCAGGTTATAGCTTGGTTTGCCTGGCTCTTTCTATCTTATATGCTTCTAGTAGCTAAGATTTTTGCTCTAATTCCTCCGATTAAGTGGGGCTCGTTTGACATTCCATCGCTCTTTATTTATTACTCGGCTTTGGCTCTGATTGTATGGCTCATCAGTAATAAAGCAAAGCTATCTAAGCTAATGCCTAAAGTTTTCGATTTCTTAGCTCAATTACCCAAGAAATGGGTGGTCTCCCCGTTGTTAGCAGTAAGTATCCTGGTATGGACTACCGCCGCTACCCTGCCTGATAACAAGCTCCACATCAGCTTTCTGGATGTCGGGCAAGGTGATGCTGTTTTAATTCAGAAAGGCAGCCAGCAGATTTTAATCGATGGCGGACCCAATCCGCGGGCAATAAATTTCGAACTGGGTAAGGAAATGCCTTTCTGGGATAGAACTATAGACCTGATGATACTTACACATCCCCACGCCGACCACCTTGCCGGTTTAGTAGAAGTTCTAAATAGATATAAAGTGGAGAAGGTGCTATATCCCGAATCGGAAAGTGAGTCATCTCTGTATAAAGAATGGACAAGGTTAATTAAAGAAGAAGGCGCCAATCAGACCCCAGCCCAAGCCGGACAGCAAATTACTCTAGGCGAGTTCACGATAGACATACTTAATCCTTTAAATCCTCCTCTTACGGACACTGAAAGCGACATAGACAATAACGGTGTTGTTCTGCGCTTGAAGATGGGAGAGATAAGTTTCCTCTTCACTGCTGATATAATGTGGGAGGGGGAAGTGGAACTGGTAAACAAGCGGTTAGTTCCGCCGAGTGACGTCCTTAAGGTGGCACATCATGGTTCGGCGACATCCACGACCGATGAGTTCCTGGCGGTGGCCGGCCCTCGAATAGCCGTAATCTCGGTGGGTGACAACAATACATATGGTCATCCTACTATTAAGGTTCTAACGAGGCTAAAAGGACAATTGGACGAAGGAGATATCTATCGCACCGATAAAAATGGCACGATAGAATTTATTACTGACGGAGAGAGGCTGTGGGTGAGGGCAACAAAATAAGCCAGACCATAATGCACATCGACCTCGATGCCTTCTTTGTCTCAGTAGAGCGAGTGCTTAACCCAGAGCTTAAAGGCAAACCGGTAGTGGTGGGCGGCAGGCCGGGTGGCAGAGGGGTGGTAGCAGCCGCATCCTATGAAGCCCGGGCTTTCGGGCTGAAATCGGCAATGCCGTTGAAAACCGCCTACCGTCTTTGTCCGCAGGCTATTTTTGTTGAAGGCAGTTACCCCAAGTATCGCGAAGCCTCGCAGAAATTTATGGCTATTCTGGCTGATTTTTCGCCGTTCATCGAGCCGATGGGCATCGACGAGGCCTATCTGGATGTGACCGGCTTTGAATCTCTTTATGGCTCCATCCGTCAGATGGCGGTAAAAATCAAGGAGCGCGTTAAAAAAGAACTCGGGCTCCCGGCTTCAATCGGCATTGCCAGTTCTAAGGTAGTTGCTAAGATTGCCTCGGCATTGTCCAAGCCGGACGGCTTGCTGGAGGTAACCAGAGGAGAAGAGCATTCCTTTTTGGCATCTTTGCCGATAGGCAAACTGCCGGGGGTGGGCAAAAAGACCGAACCGATTTTGCTGGGCTTGGGTATCGACACCATGGGCAAACTAGCTAACACTCCGTTATCTGTCCTTAAGAGCCGTTTTGGTATGTTCGGGGAGGTATTACACCGCTTTGCTAATGGCATCGACGATAGAAAAGTAGAGCCGCCGGCGGCTGCCAAGTCAATCAGTCGGGAGACTACTTTCGATAAAGACACCAGGAGCCGCTCCTTCCTCGAAGCCACGCTGCGCTACCTTAGCGAAAGGGTCGGAGTTGAACTGCGGGAGCAAAGTAAGCAAGCCCGGTGCATAAACTTAAAACTCAGATTTGCTGACTTCACTACTATTACCCGTAGTCATACTCTAAGCCAGCCAACCGATACCGACCAGACCATCTTCAGTACAGGAGTGAAATTGCTGAATAAGGCACTTGCTGGTCAAAAACAACTTGTCCGCCTGATTGGCATTGGAGTATCGAACTTAGTCGAAGGTAAGCAATTAGATATGCTCGATTCATCAGGACGAAGATTGGAGCAACTAAACAAGACACTCGACCGCATCCGCCAGAAATACGGTTTCACCTCAATCCAGACTGGCCGAACCTTGCTCTTAAAAGACATTTTTCCCGAAGGCGAAGAGGGTTACACTCTCCATACCCCAAGCCTCTCAAGGTAAGTGCCGTCTGATTATTGCCGTTAGTTCAGCTTCTTGCTATAATGATTTTTGCGCTGGGGAATAGTCTAGCGGTAGGACAGCGGGCTCTGGACCCGTGAGGGAAGGTTCGAATCCTTCTTCCCCAGCCAATAATGACCCGATAAATCTGAAAGTGCACCCTAATTTCTTGATTAATAATGAATTGGCGCGCTTGGTGGGTCTCGAACCCACGACCTCAGCCTCCGCAGGGCTGCGCTCTAATCCAACTGAGCTACAAGCGCCCCAGATAACTGCCGAAGGGGAGATTTGAACTCCCACACCCTTACGGGCACTACGCCCTGAACGTAGCGCGTCTGCCATTCCGCCACTTCGGCTCCAGATATTAACTTTAGCCCATCTAGTAATATCAGTCAACCCTGCTCGTTCACCTTGAGCTGCCCGGGGAAAGGGGCAGCTAACAGCAGTCAGCTTTCAGATTTCCAAGCTTGCCTCTCTGAGTTATATAGCCTATAATCCGTATTCAGGAGAAAAAAGTAGAGTGAAACTTTCCGTCCAATTAGCTCCCGGCCACCCGAGGGGACTGTTACTTAAAAATCCGGTGATGACTGCCTCCGGCACGTTTGGCTATGGGACAGAAAATAACCATGTTTTTGACATCCAGAAGTTGGGGGCGATTGTTTGCAAGGGGACAACACTTAAACCGAAGGCGGGCAATCCTCAACCCAGATTGGCCGAGACGGCTTGCGGTATGCTGAATTCAATCGGATTGCAGAATATCGGTGTTGAAGCGTTGATTAAGGAGAAAGCGCCGGTATGGGCGGGATGGAGCGTCCCGGTGATAGTCAATATCGCTGGTGAAACCATCGATGATTATGCTCGACTGGCTAACCAGCTAGATGGTGTAAAGGGAGTTAGCGGTCTCGAAGTGAATATCAGTTGTCCCAATGTCAAAGCCGGTGGCGCCGAGTTCGGCGCCAGCAATAAATCAGCCGCTGAGGTTGTCAAAGCAGTCAGGGAAGCCACTACACTGCCATTATTAATCAAGCTTACCCCGAACACCAGCGAAATAATTAAAGTGGCGCAGGCTGTAGCTAAAGCCGGAGCCGATGCCCTGACCCTGATTAATACTCTGAAGGGAATGTCGATAGATATCGCTCGACGTCGTCCTCTGCTGGGTAACATTACCGGAGGCTTATCGGGTCCGGCTATAAAACCGGTGGCATTATATATGACCTACGAAGTGGCTGGCGCCGTGGAACTGCCTATTATAGGGTGCGGCGGGATTACGACCGCCAATGATGCCCTGGAATTTATTATGGCTGGTGCCACCGCCATCCAGATAGGTTCGGCTAGTTTTGCTAATCCGCGTGCTCCGCTCGATGTTCTTGAGGGAATCGGGCAGTTTATGAAAAAAGAGGGAGTGAAAAACCTCACCGAGCTTATCGGTGCGGCTAGACGTTGAACAGAAACGTAATAATGTCCCCGTCCTGGACCATGTAAGTCTTACCTTCGAGTCGGATAAGTCCCTTCTTCTTAGCTTCAGCTAGACTGCCAGACCGGATAAGGTCGTCGAAACTTATTACCTCGGCACGGATAAAACCCCGCTCCATATCCGAGTGAATTTTGCCGGCGGCTTTAACGGCATCGAGACCACCGGGAATCGACCAGGCTCTGACTTCCCCGGAAACCGTAGTGAAGAAAGAAATCAATCCTAGAAGTTCGTAGGATAGCTTTATCACCCGGTCAACGCCCGGCTCACTAATACCGAACTCAGAGCGGAGTGCCGTGGCTTCGGCATCGTCCAGTTGCGCCAGCTCCATTTCCACTTTGCCGCAGAGGGTAATCACCCGACTTTTAGGCCGGTTATAACGGGCGCTGAACTGAGTTTCCAGAGATTTGGTTTGAGATAGTTGGTCTTCGCCGATATTCACCACAACCAATAGAGGCTTGGCTCTTAAAAACTGGTAATCGGCAAGGCTTCTGGTCTCCTCGGGAGTTAGATTTAGCTCACGGATAGGGACATCTTTTTCCAGGCTAGCCTTGATTTTTAATAACAGTTCCTGTTCTTTAAGAAAAATCTGGCGCTCGGGGGGTTTGGCGCCTTTCAGGGAGCTTTCCATTCTCTCCAGCCTTCTTTCTATAGAGGCTAGGTCGGAGAAGGCGAGTTCCAGGTTCATATTGGTGATATCCCGCTCCACGTCGAGGCTGCCCTTGGTATGAGGAACGCTGCCGTCAGTGAAGGCTCGGATAACGTTAATAAGAGCATCGACCTGGCTCAGCCGGTTCAGTAACTGACCGCCGATACCCTTTTCCTTAACCAGGTCTTTGACCGAAGCTCCGATATCGAGGTAGGTCATCGAGACCGGGATTACTTTTTTGGGGTGAAGCATGTCGGCGAGGATTTTAAGACGAGGTTCGGGAACTTTAGCTACACCAATGTGAGCTTCTTCGGCGTGCCCTTTGGCGACTTCGCCTCTGGTTAAAGCATCGAAGACAGTTGTCCGCCCGCTTTTAGATAGCCCAATTATTCCGATATCAACAGTCATCTACCATCCACCACCAGGTCCGGAGGTTTATGAGGGGCTGCGTTTGATTAGCACGTGAGCTTGTTTTAGAGCAAGCTCTCTTTCGCCTTTATCCAATCTATCATTAGCTACCAAATCCAACAACGCAAGAAGCGCTTCACGGGTAGCCATATTACCGATGGCTTTAATGGTTCTACTCCTTAACTCGCCGGGAAGGCTGGTGTCGCTGGCAATGGTAATCAGCTTTTTGAGTTCATCAGCTCGTTCCGCCATATTTCCTCCTTATGGGATGCGCTGATGGTTATTCTACTCTAGGGATAGGTATTCTTCAATAGCTCGGAAGGAAAAGAAGAAGGGTCTTAGGGAGGGGGCGAAGTCCCTCCCTAAGATTTACCTGCTGTTTCTAAACTTCTATCCCGACTTTGGCACCGTCGCTGATGGCTTCGAGGATGCGGCGCGGTTCCAGGCTATCGCCGATTACATATAGCTCGGCGACCTTGCCTTTCAATTCCTTGGCGAGTCGGTTATCCGGAACAGCGCCGGTGGCAAGCACGATAGTATCGGCTTCAAGCGTCTGCCTCAGTCCATTCCCGGATGTAATTACCAGTCCTTTATCGGTTATTTCCTCATACTGGACGCCGGTCAGCATCGTGATACCGAGTTTTCTCAGGCGGATGATAAGGCTTGCCCGATTCCGGTTCGACATTTTAATGGCGATTTTGGGTCCCCGGCGGGTGATAGTTACCTGCTTGCCTTGGCCCGCCAGATATTCTGCCGTCTCACAACCCACCAGTTCCCCGCCTAAAACCACCACTCTCTTACCAGTCGGTCTACCAGCCAGCACATCCAGAGCATTTACCACATTGGGGCCATCCACTCCTTTAATAGCCGGTGTAGACGGCTTGGAGCCGGTGGCAATGATAACGGCATCGGGTTTTTCACTCAGGAGCATCGCCGGTGCAGCCTCGCAATTTAGCCTGACTCGAACGCCGGCTAGCTTAACCTGATAGGCTAAATTAAGACTGAGTTCGCCAATCTCTTTCTTATGGGGCGGAACCTGGGCGATAGTGAGTTGTCCTCCCAGAGAAGGAGCTTTTTCAAAAAGAGCAACATTGTGACCGCGCTGAGCGGCCAATCGCGCGGCTTCCATACCGGCCGGACCGCCGCCGATAACAAAGACACGCTTCTTTTTCGCCGCCGGTGCGATTACCCAGTCGGCTTCTCTGCCGGCGAATGCGTTCACCGGACAGCGGTATGGAGCAGCGGCGATAGCGGCATCGATACATACATTACAGCTCAGGCAGGGCCGGACCTCGCTTTGCTTTCCCGCAGCCACTTTTTGAGGCCAGTAAGGGTCGGCGATAAGCTGGCGTCCGACAGCAACGAGGTCAGCTTTCCGCTCCGTGAGGATGGATTCGGCAATCTCCAATTTATGAATGCGCCCCACTGCTATAACCGGGACCCTCACACGCCGCTTTATTGCTTCAGCCAAAGGTACGAATGTTCCGTGGGGCTGGTCGGGAGCGGGTAGGGCGGAAATACCCGGGTCGGTATAGAGGGCTACCGAAATATCCAGGCAATCGATGCCAGCTTTCTCTAGCTCGATGGCAAACTCGCAGGCATCCTCTAGGGTAGTATCACCAGGCCGGCTGCCCTGAGCACCGAGTCGGAAGAAAATGGGATAATCACTACCGACAGCGGCGCGGATTGACTTTGTGGTCTCCAGTCCGAAATTCATCCTGCGGCGTCTATCTCCACCGTACATATCATTCCGGCGGTTATCCAGAGGAGAGAAGAACTCGCAGGGGAGATAGCTGTGAGCGCCGTGGATTTCCACGAAATCGAAGCCGGCACGCTTGCAGGCAGCGGCGGCTTGACCGAATTTGGCGACGATGGCATCGATTTCCTGAGTAGTTAGTTCCTGGCGGTCGGCGACGGCTGATGGTGCGATTGGTCTGCCTCTGGTATCATCTGGACCCAGACCAGAAGGCAGATATTTAGCGTGCCACAATTGGATGCCGAGTTTAACACCTTCGGCGTGGACATCATCGGCGAGACGATGGCAGTCTTCGATGTACCGGGCAATGTTGCCGTGACGGCCCCAAATTTCATCGGAGATAAACATATCGACAGACGTCAGCGGCAGTATAATGGCACCGCAGCCTCCCTTTGCCCGCTCCTTATAGAATGCCAGCGCTCTCTGGTTGACGTTGAAACCCATATTGAGCATCATCGGCGGCATTACTATATGGTTCTTCAGTTCCATATTCTTGATTTTTATCGGCTCAAAGAGTTTCATTGTTTTCCTCCTATGGTCTAAGCGAGGGAGGTAGATTCTCCTCTCCACCCCGAGACCCTTCACTACGTTCAGGGTGACAATACGAGACTAAATCAAGCCCAATTTCTTTGCCTGGTGGCGCAGAGTGTCTCTGGACTTGGGGTGGGCTATCCGGATTAGAGCCTTAGCCCTCTCGCCGTTAGGTTTTCCTTTAAGGTTAGCCACTCCGTATTCCGTGACAACATAGTCGGCGTAGTAGCGCGTTACCGTAGGAACTTGAGGTGCGAGGGGATTACGCTTCTCCAGAGTTGGGTGGGCAACAATTCTCGAAAACTTCCCGTCGCTCGTAGTAGAAGATAACACAGTCACGAACTTGGCATCCGGAGCCAGCGAACATCCCATAGCGAAATCCAACTGCCCCCCCGAACCGGTGAACTGGTCCTGGAGACCTAGTACATCAGAATAGATATTGCCGAAAAGGTCCACCTGCAAAGCGGCATTAATTGCTACCAGTTTGCTATTCATTGCGATAACCTTGGGGTCGTTGGTGTAGTCTACCGGCTGCATTTCGATTAACGGATTATCGTCCAGCCATTCGTAAAGCTTCGGTGTCCCAGCTTGAAAGGTGCATACCATCTTGCCTTTATGTATGCTTTTCCGGGCGTTAGTTACGGCTCCGGCCGCTACCAGGTCTCTCATTCCTTCCGGAATCATTTCGCTGTGTATGCCCAGGTCTTTCCTGTTCTTTAGAAACTGTATCAGTACCTCGCTCAGAGTACCGTACCCTATCTGCAGGGTGGAGCCGTCTTCTACTAGTTCAGCCACATACTGACCAATTTTGGTTTCTATATCCGTTATTGGAATTGAATGAAGCTGGTATATCGGCTCGTGGACCTCGACGATGTAATCTATTTGTGAAAGATGAATAGAAGACCTCCCCTGAGTCCTCGGCATATTGGGGTTTACTTCAGCCAGCACCAGTCTTGCCGGACGCTCGAGCACTGCCCAGGCATAATCAACGGATACACCCAGGCTGCAGTAACCGTTATCATCGGGGGGCGAAACGGTTAACATAAACACATCGCTTTTATAATCGCCCTCTCTTAGTAAGCGGGGTGTGTTCCCGAAGGTTACCGGATAGAAGTCCGCCCGGCCTTCTTTCAGCAACTGCCGGACGCTCCGGCTTCTGCCAGAGAAGGCGGTGGCACACCGGATGTGTTTTTCCATTCCCGGTTTTAGATAGCTATCCTGGAATGCGCCGCACGCTTGATAATGGAAAATTCTTACTCCAGTCAGTTCGGAAGCTCGATTCATCAGCGCCATCGGCAGGTGGCGTGGTTCGGCACAAAGGTTAGCCAGAACGATATCGTCGTTAGGTTTTATAGCTTCGACCGCCTTTTCGGCGGTGACAACTTTAGGTGAATGTTTGCTTGGCATATGAGACTCCTTAGTTGTTATTATACAATTTCGTTTATGCCGGTGATGCGGGTTGGAGGTCTGGGAGGAGACGTCATCAAAATAAAAATCGTGCCCAGAACGAGTAAGACTAAACAGAGAACAAGAACAGGCATATAATTTCCCGTGGTATCGTATACCCAGCCGGCTAAAATAGGACCGCCGACCGAGGTGGGTAATACGAACATCGTCGAAGTGCCCTGTATCGAACCGAAAGCTTTCCGTCCGAAATAGCGGGCGAGTAATACACTCCTGAGAGGACCCCAAACCCCACCGGCAAAATGATGGAAGATGAACATGGGAAACGCGGCAATCAAGGTCTTGTTTAACAGAAAAATGACAAAGCCGATAATCTCCGTGACAAATACCAGCCAGATAAGTAGAAACCTGAGATGTTGTTTCTTGACGCGGTCGGCTACCATTCCTCCGAGAAGCGTTCCGGGAATACTGCCGGCACTCATCAAGCCGGTGAGTAACGCTGCCTTAAGGGGGTCGATTCCCATATCGGTTAGAAAGGGTACGGCATGTATGATGAGGACCGGCGGCACGATACCAAAAGCAACCGAGCCGGCGGTAAATAGCCAGTAGGCTGGTGTTTTCATAGATTGCCTCAGTGTGAACTCGATTTCGTCACTTTCGGCAGCATACTTCACACCTTGGTCTATCATCTGGCTGGTCTCTATTACCCCCCGTGTTGTGGCACCGTCAGGAAGCAGACCATAATATTCCGGGCGGTGCTGTTTGATGAAGAACCAGGCGAGGGGCAAGCCGACCGCCAGCATTATTATGCCTGATATAACACAGGTCATCCGCCAGCCCTGCGTGGATACCAGCCAGCCGACCAGAGGTAGTCCTGCCACCGCTGCCAGGGCAAAAAACGCCCACCGGATAGTTAAGGCGCTGCCTCTTTTCCTGACGAACCAGTTCGTGATTGCTTTGTCCAGCGTTGGGGGTCCCACGCCCATATTGACGCCAGTGCCCAGTAGGATTCCCCAGACCAGGTAAAAAATCCAGAGCGAATGGACGAAGTTCATTAGAATCAAGCTCAAACCGGCAATAAAAACACCGAAGAAGACGATGTTCTTGGGGCCGAACTTATCGGCAGCCCAACCGGCAAAGGGCAACACCAACCCGCCTTCGAGCCTGCCTAAGGCGGCGGCAACCGACGTTGCTGCCCGGGTGAAATTAAGCTCAGCAGCGATTGGTTTGAATAATGCCGAAAACCCAAAGGTGCCGAGGCTCTGTCCCCAAAAAGATAAAATAGCGGCAGCCCAGACCATCCACCAGCCGAAAAATATTTTGGGAGCTTCGCCCCTTTTAACCAAGAATAACCTCTTTATTCAGAAACGAATTTTGCGGGTGGCGATAGCGACGATTAATCAGCAAGGAAGTATACGTTTTAATGAGGCTGGAAGTCAAACAAAAATAGTGCCTGCAATTTGTAGAAAGAACCGCAAGAGTTATAGAATCAATAAGGCTATGAGTAAGGTCTCGCTCACCAAAATAGGCAATGACCTCTATGGTGCGGTCAATAAGGCAATCAGTGAACTTGGCAAACCAGTTATTGCCCGCGGTGACCGCGTGCTTATTAAACCGAATCTGGTCCGGTCGGAAGACCCGGAAAGCGGAGAGATAGTCCATTTCAGCGTCATCGAAGCCGTGGCTCGCTATTGCCTGGACTGCGGCACGGCTAAAGTTATTATCGGGGAAGGTCCCAGCTATTACCAGCCCAGAGATAGACTCCGCGATTGTTTTACCAGAACCGGCGTCAATGAAGTAGCTAATAGGCTCGGCATAGAGTGGGTAGTGTTCGATGAGCATAAATATCGCACCTTTAAGAAGATTTCCGACTGCACACCTGATGAATTCCGGGTTACCGAGTACGTTTTCGACTGCGATAAAATAATCAACCTGCCGGTGCTTAAAACGCACTATCTTACTAAGGTAACCCTGGCGATGAAGAACTTGAAAGGCTGCCTCAAGTGGGAGGATAAAATAAAATTTCACCAGCCCGATTTGAACCGGGCGATAGTCGAGCTTAATAAAATAATCAAACCTACTATCAACATTATCGACGCCACGAAATGGAAGACGGGCGGTGGTTTACTCATTGCCAGTACAGATATAGTGGCGGTAGATTCGGTCGGTTGTGCCCTTATGGGAATAGACCCGATGCAGGTGCGTATGCTGACACTCGGAGCGGTGGCTGGTCTGGGAGAAGCCAATATCACCCGCATAGATATTATCGGCGAGGAATTGAAACTGCTCAAGTTCAGAGTCCCGTTACCTCAGGAGCAACTAAAACAAAGCTTCCCGGGTTTGGAGATAATCGGCGCTGAAAAAGCATGCTCCGGCTGTCTTATCCCGCTTATATCAGGCTTGATGCTCTTAAGGGAGAGAGGTGCCAAAATGAAAAGGCCGATAACGGTTTATCTGGGTAAGAATCCGCTGGTGCCCGGTCAGAAACTACATCTGCTGGTAGGTGATTGCGCTAAAGTAGAAGGTAACAAGGATAGTTTTATTACCGGTTGTCCGCCGGACCGTGAGATGATAATCGACCGTCTGGCCAAACTTACCATTGAGTAGAATCAGTTTCTTATAAAAGCGGCCTTTTTGCGGGTATGCCGGGGCGGCGGGGGTATTGGGGTGGTGTGGGTGAGACTTTTTCGATTATTACCAGCCAGCGTTCAGGTAACTCCGGGAGGTCAATTTTAATCACTTCACGAAAGTTGCCGCCTAACAGGGTGATGCCTCTGGCTGATTGTTGGACTTCATCTAGTTCCTCTTTCTTCTGGGCAATGAAGCTGCCGCCGATGGTACAGAAGGGCAGGGTGAGTTCAACGAGGGCAGGAAGGAAAGCGACGGCGCGCGAAAGCACGATATCGAACTTCTCGCGATAATTACTATCGTGGGCAAGTTCTTCAGCCCTTCCAATAACGATTTCAATATCATCCAGTTGCAACTTGGTTTTAAGGTGTTCTAAGAAGGCAGCTTTTTTGGCGGTGGCATCGAGAAGGGTCAGCTTAATTTGGGGGAAAACTATTTTAAGGGGTAGGCCGGGTAGACCGGCACCAGTGCCGACATCAATCAGGCTGAGGTTTGTAAAGGGCTGCTTGAGTGCAAGGGTCACCGTCAGGGAATCGAGGAAGTGCTTGATTTGCACCTCGTCATAGTCGGTGATGGCGGTCAGGTTTATTCGCTGATTCCAGTCCACCAGTTCACGATAGTAGGTTTCGAACCGCTCGATTTGTTCCGGGGTAAGCTCGATACCGAGTTTCTTTGCACCGAGGATAAGCTTTTGCATAAGGGAATTTAGGGGTCAGGTTTTTTCTTAAATGAGAGGATGGTCGTAATAGCTATGAGGTCGATAATCATAACCGCGGCGCAGATTTTGAACAATAGTTGAGCGAATTCCTGAGTGATACGGGGGAATTCGAAGCCGAAATAACCAACTCCTAGTCCGAGACTGCCCCCGGCGAAGGCTACGCTGAAGACGATATAGAGCATATTCACAAGAGGCATTATAAAATGGGGATGAGACAAATGCAACGTTAGACGCTATGAAATAAATCCGAAGCACGAAATCAGAAATCCGAAATAAATTCCAAAATCTAAAATCTAAATTCAAAACTGGATATCGGCTTTCGCCGGAATGGCAGTGGTGTGTTTGCCTTTAGGGCTCATTTATGTTACTGTTAAGCGTAAATTTCATATCAGGGGTTTATTAGTGAAAGCGGAAATTATAGCTATCGGCACGGAACTTCTTCTGGGGGAGACGACCGATACCAACTCTTATCGCTTAGCCGGCGATTTACCGCTTTTCGGCATCGACCTCCAGTGGATTTCGGCGGTCGACGATAACCAGTCTAGAATTGTAGAAGTCTTGAAGCGGGCGTGGGGTCGCTCGGAGGTTATACTTACCACTGGAGGCTTGGGACCGACCGGTGACGACCTGACTCGTGAAGCGATTGCCGAGATGCTGGGAGAGAAAATGGAGGTAAGCCCGGCCTTAGAAAAGGAGTTACGGGAACGTTTCAGAGGCTGGAGTATGGCGATGCCGACTTCCAACTTGAAGCAAGCCGCTCTTATCCCTTCGGCGAAAGCTATTCCTAACACCCTGGGGACGGCTCCTGGCTGGTGGGTGGAGAAGAACGGCCGCATAATAATCGCGATGCCAGGTCCGCCGAATGAGCTGGAAGGAATGTGGCAGAAAGATGTCCGACCCAAACTTCAGAAACTTTCTAAAGTCGTCATTCTTCGTAAAACCTTCAAGACCTTCGGGTTATCCGAGGCGGCGGTGGGTGAGCTGGTAGCACCGATGTTCTCTGCCGAGAACCCATTTCTGGGGATTTATGCCAAACCTGATGGTATTCACCTGCGGCTGGTAGCTAGGGCTGAGAGCCAGGATAGTGCAAAAAAGCTCCTGGCTGAAGGCGAGGCTGAGATTAGAAGGCGTGTCGGTGAGCATATCTGGGGATTCGATAACGATACGATGGAGTCAGCCGTGACCCGGCTGCTTGTGGAAAAAGGGTTAACGCTGGCTCTTATGGAGGACTATAGCGGGGGATGGTTAACGGCGAGCCTTACCGATATTCCGGAAAGCTCGAGGTTTTTCAAGGGGGGTGTAGTCGCTAACTCTAATGAAACCAAAGCTGCCTTTGGGGTTAAGGGTGAGGTTATTCCTCGCTATGGTGGGGTCAGTCCCGAAGCAGCCCAGGCAATGGCTGAAGCGGCAAAGACTTTCCTGAAGGCTGATATCGGCATCGGTATTACTGGCATAGATGAGGCGGCGCGGCCGATGGGTATAGTCTACGTGGGCATCACCGATGGGAAAACTACAAAAGCCGTCGACCGGATTCGCGGAAAGCGAAGGGTTACCACAGCCGCTCTTTTCGAGTTGAGAAGGTTGCTAATTGGAAAATAAAATGAGTAAAAACCCGCTTGGTCAGCTCTCCAAAGATGAACTGATTGCCTTGATAGAAGAATATGCCAAGCTGTATATGGCTCTGGATGGCTTGTGGTTTCTGGCGGTAGAGAAGGGGTACGGGCATGATGTGGCTGAGAAGCTCGACGTCGAGGTATGGAAGTCTCTGATCCCGATGGAGGCAAGGAGAGTGGTTAACGCTAGAAAACTATCGAAGGGCGGTCTCGAAGCTGTCATCGAGGCATTTAAGTTTCGCCCCAGCTTTCTGACTAAGGAATACGAGATAACTAAAAGGAAAAATAAAGCTATAGTTCGAGTGACTAAGTGCCGCTCGCTCCACGCTATGGAAAGAGATAAAAGAGAAGTTTCATCATGCCTCAAAGTGCTCGAAGATGCTTATCCTAGATTTGCCAAGAACATAGATAGCCGGATTAATTTTCGAGTTAAAAAAGCGCCTCCCCGTAAGTCCGCAGATGATACCTGTTGCGAATGGGAAATCGAACTAAAATAACCAAACCACCTTAATTTTGTGATTCGGATTTGATGAGCCTCCTGCGCTGAATTTATTGATGTCAAAATGAAAGAAGCGGTAGCTTATTTGTTATCGGTGGGTTAAAAGTAGCTCCATTCGGTCCAAGTTCATAAGCTAGACCGATGATATTCGCGCCGGGTGCAGACGGAGGATTTGCAGACGGAGCAATCAATATGCTCCCCAAACGTGAACCAGACTGGTCCAGCGCTGTGGTGCCACTTTTTATCGCTAGGCTGCAGACTCCGTTAGGCGAGGTGATAGAAGCATCGCTGGTAAATACTCCGTTCGCGTTAGTAAGGTTCACTAAATTAACATAGCCGACTGGCAGTTCCCCGCCTCCACCTCCGCCCCCGCCTCCTCCCTAGCCATAGCCCTGGGCGTAACCAAATAGCACAGGTGAGGCAGACCACATTAACGTGGACGCTAAAATCAGAACTGGCAGGGCTAGAAGTATAATGTAGCTCGTTTTCCTCATTTCCCACTCACAGCACAGCAATGTTTTTGGAAAAACACAGAACTCGCTAGTTTGTTTCCAGTGAAATCCGTTTCGCAAATATTTTGTTAGCCTACGTTAATTCAAGAGTTTAACGTAATCTTGTATTCTAATCTTTTTATCTAGTTGTTATGCATTAAGTTGTCCGGCGTCTCACTACCCAGATAACTATCCCGATAATAATTATAATGCCGATAATTCCCGCGATAGGCCACCAGTTAAACGGCGTTGGTGTGGGGGCTGGCGTCGGAGTCGGAGTTGTTGGTGTCGTCGGTGTAGTTGGTGTAGTTGTTGTAGTTGGCGTAGTTGGCGTAGTTGGCGTAGTTGGCGTAGTTGGCGTAGTTGGCGTTGTTGGTGGGGCCGTAGGTTTGGGTGCCGGCGGGTAAGCTATAGTAGCGAATTTTGAAAAATGGCTTACGGGCGCGCTGATAGTACGGTTAGTTTCGTTGATGGTGAATGGACCCGGAAGGTTAACCCACTTGCTGCCATCCCAAAATGCTATAACCATATCTTGGGCGTTTTTCCCTTGGGGTATGTCAGACGGCTGATAGTTGAAAGTAAGTGTTATCGATGGGTTAAATGTAGCCCCATCTGGTCCAAGGTTATAAGCCAGCCCGATGATATTTCCGCCAGGGGCAGGCGGTGGATTCGAAAAAGGAGTAATGAGAATGCTGCTCAGAGGTGTACCAGTGCTGGTCAAGGCTTTAGTACCGCTCGGCAGATTTAGGCTGCAGGCTCCATTAGGCGATGAGACTGAGATAGCACTAGAAAGCACTCCATTCTGGTTGGTGACGCCTCCTAAATTGACATATCCGCTCGGTGTACCCCCACCTCCGCCACCACCGCCTCCCCCTCCATAGCCGTAACCCTGTGCATAACCAAGAATTACCGGTGAGACAGACCATGTTAATACAGTTGCCAATACCAGGGATGACAGAGTTAGCAGTATTGTGTAAATCTTATTTTTCATCTCTCCTCCTGTTGCTACATCTATTTTATTAAATCCGTTATTCAGTTTTTGGGTCGGAATATCTGCTATTTTTTCTGTAGGCTTGGGTCAAGCCGTACGGCTTTATCGAAGTCGGCAATGGCTTCGTCATATTTTCCTAACCCAATATAGGCTTGGCCCCGATTGCTGTAAGCCAGAGCCATGTCTGGGTTCAGGTCTATCGCCTTATTGCAATCGGCCAGAGCTTGTTCGTAATGACTTAATTTTACGTATGCTAAGCCACGGTTATTGTAAGCGAGAGCCAGACGGGGGTCGAGGTCTATTGCCTTGTTGCAGTCGCTTATCGCCTGCTCATATTGGCCCAACTCAAGATACGACCAACCGCGGTTGTTGTAAGCCAGTGCCAGGTTAGGGTCTATTTCTATCGCCTTGTTTAAAATTTCGATTGCTTTAAGATATTCCCCTTCATTATTGAGAGCTACACCTCGGTTATTAGCTTC
>JAZDIU010000033.1:0-10852 GCA_043804635.1 Chloroflexota bacterium | reverse complement strand
GCTTGTGCTACACGAAGACGAGCTAAACCCCGTCTCTGCTTTTTCTGACCGCAAATCCAGGCACAAAGGCTCACGCTAGCCGGTATCAACATTAGTCCCTCACATGAAGCGTTCAAACCTTTCTTTCTTAGCCCGGCAAATGGGGCATACTTCTGGAGGCTCGTCTCTAGCGCACAGATAGCCACAAACGCGGCATCTCCATACCGGCAGGGGCAGTGCCGAAACACCGGTCTGCATTATTCCATGTTTTGATTTTTTCCTTTCTCCAGATGGCGGGCGCCTTTCCGGTATAGGGCTGACTGCCTTCTTCCCATCCACAACTTCCTGAGACACGTACAGACCGCAATAGCACAGGTTATGAATTTGGAGGCGATATGAAGAAGTTGTGGTGTTTTTGTGTTTGTGCGGCAACCAACTGGCAATTAGCGCAGTAAGACAACGGGAAATAGAAACGCGCCCGGCGTTTCTCCGAGGTAGCTTCTCTACTCTATCCTGGCAGCGCTTCTCAGGGGCATACGATAATGATGAAGAACCGGATAAGAGGGCGTTGACCATAACCCCGTACTGCTGGCAGTCTTACCCCACTGTGTGGTAATATTTTCTAGTCCCAGGGGAGGGAATATGGCACAACGCAAGTATGAGATAAATGAGCTGGCTAAAGAAGAGTCCTGGCGCATGTTCCGCATAATGGGGGAGTTGGTGGAGGGTTTTGATAAGTTGTCTGGTATTGAGCCTGCGGTATCATTTTATGGTTCCGCCCGGATTAAGCCCGACAATCCGATATATGCCCAGACCGAAGAAATCGCCCGCCGGCTAGCGGAGATGGGCTTTTCCATTATCACCGGCGGCGGACCGGGCGTCATGGAAGCCGCCAATAAGGGCGCATATCAAGTGGGCGCTAAATCCGTTGGGTTAAACATTGAGTTGTCTGAGGAGCAAATCACTAACCCGTATACCACCCTCTCCATGACTTTCAGCCACTTCTTTGTGCGAAAGGTCATGCTGGTGAAGTATGCCACTGCTTTTATCATCATGCCCGGCGGTCTGGGGACATTAGACGAACTGACCGAGATACTGACACTGATTCAGACGCAGAAGATAAGACCGTTTCCGGTGATATTATTCGGTGAACGCTACTGGAAGGGTTTTCTCGACTGGCTGAAGACCTATACGTTAGCCGAAGGCTACATATCGGAGGAAGACCTTACCCTGCTCCGCGTCAGCGACCAAGTCCAGGAAGTCATCGAGACCGTGCAGCGGTGGTATATCCGACAGGAGATTGTGGGGCGGCAGGCACTGGTCAAATAAATAGACTTTACTTCCCGTACTTTAACTTGGCATAAAATAGTGCCACCCCCAGAACCAGTGTGATTGAATTCCACAAAATGATGGGCAGCAATCTGGAAGCAATCCCGTAGCTCAACCAGAACACCAGCCCGATGATAAACAATATGGTAAACGGCAGGCTTATCTCACGAGCGCTTTTGAGCTGGTAAACACGAAGAACCTGAGGCAAATAACCCACCGTCATAATCGCTCCGGCAACAAAACCCAGCCAGTCTCCCAAGATTAACCTCCTTCTTGAAACCGAGTTACACCATCCGCCGGGGACGGTACTGAATGGCTTCCGCCAGATGATGCGCTTTTATTATGTCCACTTTTTCCAGGTCAGCGATGGTGCGGGCTATTTTTAAAATGCGGTGAAAGGCGCGGGCGGAAAGATAAAGCTGGTTCATCGCCGCCTTGAGCAGTCCCTGAGCCGCCTCTTCCACCGGACAAAATTCCCTGACCTCCGCCGGCATCATCTCGGCATTGCACATCAGTTTGGTGACGTGGAAGCGCTCTCTCTGGATAGCGCGGGCGGCGATTACCCTGGCTTGGACCTTAGCCGATGATTCCCCTAGCCTGTTATCTGCCAGCTTCTCGTAGTCAACGTGTGGCACTTCGGCAAAAATATCCACCCGGTCGATGAATGGTCCACTGATGCGCCGCTGGTAGCGGGAAACCAGACTGGGCGGGCAGGTGCACGGCCGGAAGGGGTCGCCATAATAACCGCAGGGACACGGGTTCATCGCGCCCACCATCATGAAATTCGCCGGAAAGGTAACTCTACCCTGAGCCCGGCTGATGGAGACCACCTTGTCCTCCAGCGGCTGGCGCAACACCTCCAGTATGTCGTGCCCAAATTCGGGGAGTTCGTCCAGGAACAGGACACCACGGTGGCTGAGGCTTATCTCACCTGGCTTGGGCCAGTGACCGCCACCGACCAGCCCGGCATTAGAAATGGTATAGTGCGGCGACCGGAACGGGCGCTGCCGTATCAAGGGAGTATTGGCTGGCAGCAGACCGCTGACGCTATAAATCTGGGTAATCTCCAGCGCTTCTTCCGGTGTGGTGGGCGGTAAAATGGCAGGTAATGCCCGTGCCAGTAGCGTCTTGCCGCTCCCCGGCGGACCGCACATTACGTTGTTGTAGACAGCATTTACATTCCCCACGTCAATCCTCACATCTCCCCATTCTAATCAGTGTTGCCGCTGACCGTCAAATAGAGTCCATCCTCGTGGGCAAAGAAATAGAGTACGCCTATGCCCACTAAGCGGAAAATTTGGTCTAGCAAACAAGACGCACTTAACGAGACGGAATCCCGTATGTTATTGAATGGCTGCGTAGACCTGCTTGATAATCTGGTTGTGCGACTACCTTTGTACGCCGGTATGCGTATCGGTGAGGTAGCCCACTTAAAGGCAAGCTGGCTCGACTTCAAAAAAATGCTCATTACAATACCCGCTAGGCAGCTTTGTAATTGTCCAGAATGTAGTCGGCGTAAACAACAGGGTATATGGACACCAAAAAGCGATGCGGGACAACGGGCACTTCCCATTACTAGAGAATTAGAGCCGTATCTGAGACAGCTAGGTAATGATGGAATCGCCCGCAGCAAGAGGTCATTGGAATTTCGTTTCCAGAAAATTCGTGAACGGTCAGGACTGAAGAAGCGGTGTTACCCACACGCACTTAGGGCAACGTATTTAACGGGACTGTCTGAAATGGGCATTAGTGCTCCGAGCTTGACATACCTTGCAGGATGGTCAAGTCTGCGACCTAGCGAGAGTTACATTCAGAGTTCGATGAAACGAGCACACAAGGAACTTAGCGAGCTATCTTCGGGCAAATAGACTATTGCGCCTTTTGTCTCAAGTGCGAAATGAAAAGGGAGGTAAGAGCATGGGCTAACGGAAAGAAAAGTCGTCCAACACTATAGTATTAACTAAATTGCTGAAGGGCAAAATAAAGGTATAAAGGAGAGTAAAATGGAAAATTCTACACCCGACAAATCCACTATTCAACTTCAACACAAACCTATCATCTGTTGTGACTGCGGACTATCATTCATTTGGACTGCGGGCGAGCAACGGTATTTCCTAAATAAACAGTTATCGCCACCCAAGAGATGTCCCACCTGCCGGAAGATCCGCAGAGTCACCCTCATACCGGATAGCGAGGCGAAGCATGACTAAGAAAACCACAATAAGGGACTTCGAGCCATCGCTTTCACCTATGCAGGAGACTTTAACTGACGTTCAAAATACCATGCACAAATACTTTGAGATTGTTGACTGGCAAGGTGTCCAAATTGTTCTTGGCGTGACTGTGGCTCATTACATTAAAGGTGTCATGCTATGGTTTCGATTTCTAGGAGCAAGCAGAAGCGGGAAAACTCAAATTCTGGATGCTATTACTTTGGGTAAAACAGATAAAGACGACATTACAGAGTTAGAAGTAGCCACTCCCGCAGCGTTTAGAGGCGGACTCGAAAAGGGTCACTTAATTCTCAAAAGGATAGACGGAAAGCTAGTTATCACAAAAGATATAGCCTCTTTACTGACGTTCAAAAAGGAAATGCGAACAGAGTTATTTGGTGTGTTGCGGGGTGTTAAAGATGGTCACCTTACTTCTGACTTTGGCTCTAACCAGGGATACCTTCCTCAGAAAGCAAAATTCGATTGGATAATAGCTGCTACGAGTTCATCAATCGAGCAGGGGAGACAACTTGATGAACAGCTAGGACAACGTTTTATTGACTTGAGGTGGGTATTAGGAACACGTGAGGAAATGGCTTACCGAGCACTTAAGAATAGTCCTGAGATGGAGAAAATAGGCGAGGAATTATCAGTAGTGGTTAACACACTAATCCTAAGAGCAAAAGAGAGTTTGAAAGATAGCGAGCCAGATTTAAGTGAAAGAGACGCACGATGGATTAGTGCCATATCTGACACTACGGCAATACTTAGAGCCGGAATATCACGCAACACTAAGGGGATTATTATGAGTCACCCTGAACCAGAAGCGCCGACTGAAATAGCCCAGGGATTAAGTCGAATCGCCAAAGGTCTTATCTGCTTAGATGTATTAGATTGGAAACAGCATATTGCAAGAATAGCCAGGGATACTATACCGGAAACAAGATTAAAGATACTACAAAGTCTGGATGGTAATCCGCAGACTGTTGACGAATTGATTGAATCTGTCGGACTTCCCAAAAGAACAATCTACTACTATCTCGAAGAATTAGAATTGCTAAAAGCAGTGAAAAAGGGTAGAAGCGACACGTATGAAATTAGCATCAAATTACCCTAAAATGCAAGATTTTTAACCATAGCACATATAAAATATACACGTGCTTAGGGGAAATCTCTTGCAATTTGCGGTCGAGCGTGTGTGTGAACGTGGGAAATTGGGAACGATGGTAAGAAAGGAGTGTGAAAATGGAAAAGAAACAGTCGATGTATGGAACATCAGGCGTCAAGTGTGGCGATGCGACTTGTCCTGTATACGAAGATCCAGTACTGATGTGTCCGGGCACTTCGGCGTGTCCTGTAATAGCGAAGCGACTTATTTGAGGAAAAAATAAAATTTATAGGAGGCGTCAAATGGGCAAGCAAACACGCAAACGTGAACTAAAAGAAGCTCGTATCCGAGAACAGATACGGGCGGACTGCGAAGGAAAAATAGGGAAAAGTAAAAAGATACGATAGGAGGACGTATGAAACTTAATCCATTTAGTAGAAAGGATGCAGGACAAGAAGTCGTACCGGTCAGACGTGGAAAGTATAAGAAGGCTACATTCGGCACAATCGCCGATAAGATTCTGATTAAGAAAATGAAACAGGATCCAAATTTCGGACTAGAATTGGCAAAAAAATATCGCGGTCTGGATAGCGAGAAGGGACAACCGCAGGACATCAAGCAGTTGTTAAAACAGCAGGTAGAACTAAAAGAATTGATAAGCGAGCTAACCGGCGGAGATAAAGCACCGGCAACAGCGAACTGGTGGCAAACAATCCTGTCAAACGTTATCGACAAAAACACTCTTAACATGCTCATACAAATGATACTCTCCGCAAAGATGAGTCCTGAAGCGTTAAAGTCTATGGGCATTGAGGTACATCCGCCTCAACCTCAGGCATTACCGGCGCAATCAGAAGAAAAAACAACACCACTTAAGTTGTCTGTAGCGAAATCCGCCGCGAATGACAACGATGAGTTCATGGGTTTGCTCCAATCCATAACTAAATTCACTCCCGAAGAAGCAATATTGGAAATTTCTAAGATGGAACCGGAGCTAATTCCGATTGTCGCTCGCCAAACCTACGAAAGTCTGACGAAATTCCTTAAATCGGCGAAGATTGACAGCGAATTTGAGGAAATAAGACAGCAATTAATCGGTGAGCAACGCAAATCATGGCTTGAAGGTATCATAAAAGCAGCGCAAACGGCTCAAAAACAGGCTAATAAAGGGTAAAAATGAGTGTTTTTACGTGCGTATATTCGACAGGTATGATGTTGATATGAAAAACATTACGATTCGAGGTTGTGACGACATGACGCACCTTAAAATGCGCATGTTATCAGTCGGTTTGGGTAAGACAATGCCTCAATTACTTAGGCAAATGGTTGAAGATTTGTATAATTCAACCGATGTTCCCGATAAATCCAGGCTACGTAAAATGAAACGCTTCATAAAAAAGATTAAAGGAGGTAAAGACGATGGATTGGTCACGGGTAGCACAGGAAATTCTTAATGGTTTTATCTATGGTCTGCCTTTGCTCGACATCGAGCGCAAGATAAAGAATGGAAGTTCGTTAACCGAGGCTGAGGTAGATTTATGGAACGCGCATCTTTCGCTGCAATATAGCCGACAGCAAACCGCCATTGATAAGGCGGTCATCCAGCACCTTGAGGCAATCGACCGACTGCTGGAACAAAAGTCCGCCGGTGAGCTGGATGCCAAACGGGACATTCAGGCTCGTGCCCTAGCATCGGCAAGAAGGATGCTTCATTTGGCTGGATAACACGTTTATGGATGGTGGCTGTTTAAACGACTACTTTCTGATAAACTTACTCAATTCATCCCAAGTCTGGACAGCACCATTTTGCCAAGCGACTCTGTCGCCTATTATAAGGAGCGTGTCAATTTTGCCTGTGTTCGTTCTGACTTTAAAAACGGCGTGTACCCCATTCTTTGTCAAAGCTGCCTTGTACCCAGGGTTGCCAAGAATTTCCATTGTGACAGGTTTCCACTCAAAGGCGTTTTTATCCTGTTTGTTCATTGTATCCTCCTTATCTTGGTAAGGGCTATCTTAAGTCAATATTTTAATCATGTCAACTAAGAAAACCGAGGCGCATAATTAATTGACATACACCGGATAAAAGACTCGATGTTGAGTCATTTTAATGGATAAACGGGCATTTTACAGGC
This sequence comes from Chloroflexota bacterium, assembly GCA_043804635.1. GTDB lineage: Bacteria > Chloroflexota > Dehalococcoidia > Dehalococcoidales > UBA2162 > JAZDIU01. The sequence goes on along the minus strand of JAZDIU010000033.1, from coordinate 4,091 downwards.
ATTTCAGGCTCGAAACTCGTGCGTGAACGTGCGTAACCAGAAAAATATTTTTGGATGAGCCTATTTGTGTCTTGACATTAATACACACATACGCTACAATTATAGTAGTTGGAGGAAACATGCGGAAAAAACGAATCCTGAAGAATCCGTTTATCGAAGATGGATTATGGACGTGCCTGGAGTGTGGAAAAGAACTATCACAGCGTTCAAGTTTACTTAGACATATGTCGATAGTACATGAAGCACCCTATACGCAGATAGACACTAAGAAGATGACAGGTACGCCCGTCTACAATCCTCCAGAGGAAGATGATTAGAATGAAACAACACGGTTTGTTTCCGAGCGCCGAAAGTTACCTCCCGGCGCTCTTCAGTTTTGGGGAGAGGACGCCCGCCCATGCTTTCTTACCAGCTTTACGAGTTGCTGCGGCTTTCTTACCAGCTACGGTTTTCGGCATGAGATGGTCGTCCCTCCCACTAGATGTTCCATTAAGATTGGGTTTGAGCATAGGTTTCCTACCTCCAGGGCGGGGAGTCGGAGTCGCAACGCAACCAATAACCACTCCGGCTTCCCGCTCGAAAAAGTCGGTGAATTATGAAACTCGAACTTGCTAGACAAATAGCGGAAGCAGTAAAAGCGGCGCTCGAACCTGCCTGCGAGCGAATTGAAATTGCGGGTAGCATCCGGCGGGAAAAGCCTGAAGTCGGTGACGCTGAGATACTCTGCATACCGCGATATGATGGCGGAATTGTTGACCTGCTGGATAACCAAATCCAGGAACTTGTCGCACAACACATTCTGGACTATCGGCGAAACAAATTGGGCAGCAAGACGTACGGCGCTAAAATAAAGCTGATGACACACATTGCAACCGGCTTCGGGATTGATATTTTCAGCACCACGCCTGAGTGTTGGGCTGTGAGTTTTGTTGTGCGGACTGGCGGGTCCAAAACCAATGTCGAGATAGCGACCGCAGCCTTGCGCAAAGGTCTACACTTTAATAGCTATGGACGTGGGTTTACCGCAGAGAATGGAACTGAGGTCGTGTGTCATACGGAGAGAGAAGTCTTTGAAACTGTAGGATTAAAATACTTACCGCCTACCGAAAGGAAGTAATTGAAAACCGAAATTCTCTCAAAGGCGCTTGTCGTGGCAGCGGAAGCAAAACATTTCCCTATTGGCAAGCCTATAACTGGCATCCTGCGTGTGGCAACCCCTTCAACTAACGCTGCCGCTGTCTACATTACCGGCGGAGATAAAGCCGGCTACGCTATCGCCGCCGGGCAAAGCCAGGAACTTAGGGTGGGTGACCTGAGTCTACTATTTTATATTGGCACAGCGTCCGATATTCTTTATATCTTTGCGGAAATACCAGAAAGAGAGGTGAAAGTTGGAACTGGCATTGCTCCCCCAAGACGAATTTGATCCAGCTTTACATGAACCTGACCGTAAAAGCGAAGTCATGCGCAGAGCTGGCGAGCTTCGTGCGCAAGGTTATGACGCAAGCGAGGCGCTATCACAGGCATGGCTTGAAAACAGCGCAAACGAATTCAATGGTGAATCTTTCGAGGTAGTAGATAGACCACGAAAGGAAAGGAGGAAAAGTATGTCTAAGAATCCAGTAAAAGATGTCGGAGAAAAAGTCGGCGAGATAATAATGAATCCGCTAACGCTGGTGTTGGCTGGTTATGCTGCGTGGATAGGCTATTCCTATTTCAAGAATAAGCAATTCACTCTCACGCCGTGGAAACCTATCGCTCTGCCCATCCCTGCCGAACTGTTGAACATCGGCAGAACGCCTGTGGTTGAGCAACGCGACCGTGAATCTTGCGTCTCGGTTGACCTAACTGGTCCGATTCCTAGTGGTAGTCGAGGTTACGAGGAACGAGTTGCCGTGATTTTGCCGTAAGTCCCATTATAATAATGTAATATATATGGAAGGAAGGAAAGGAAGATGGAAACAAAACGGGCAGCAATCTATTGTCGGGTTTCTACTGAAGACCAAGAGCGTGAAGGCACGAGCCTGCAAACACAACTTGAGTGCTGTTCTACGTACTGCAAGAACAAGGATTATGATATTCCCTATCGTTTCAGTGAAGCTTATAGCGGGCTTAAACTAGAACGTCCCGAGTTGGTCAAGCTACGTGAATTGATTCGAACTGAAGCCATTGACGTTCTAGTGTGTTACAGCCTTGACAGACTTACCCGCGACCCTGGGCATGGCGTCATAATTACGCAGGAACTAGAAAAGCATGGCGTTAAACTCGAAGCCGTCACTGAAGACGTGGACACTAGCGAGCTAGGCAAACTCATTACTTATATTCGGGGATATGCCTCGAAAGTCGAAGCCGTTAAAATCGGTGAACGCACCATGAGAGGCAAGAAAGCTCACGCTGAAAAGGGTGATATTCCCGCAGGGTTTGGTCGATACAATGGTTACTTAGGACTAAAACACACCAATAAAAGACTGGTGCACGATGGTCAAATAGACATTGCTCGTGAGATTCTCCTGCGATGTCTTGACGGTGAAAGTTCGAGCCAGATAACGGTTGACCTACAAAGGCGTAAAGTGCATGGCATTGGTGGCGGTATCATTCAACGTTCAGCCGTAAGTCGAGTGTTACGTAATTCTAAGGTTTACTCCGGTATCATTACTTGGGATGGTATCGTTATTAAAGGCAAAGTTGAGCCGATTATATCCGAGGAACAAGCCGACCAAATACAAAGGCAATTAGCACGGAATCAGGTCAACTATCAAGGCTTCGGTAAACGCACGTGGCTTGGCGGGCGAGTCTATTGTGGTGTCTGCGGAAGGCGATACAGATTAGACAAGCGTGGCTGTAAGTGCAATGGTAATGATTACCGCATCCCATCCAGATGTCAATCACCAAGAATCGGGCTTCGTGAATTGAGCGCATTGGCATATGGAACGGTAACAGAGGCATTTGGTGACCCTAAAAGCGTCATCGAAAGAGTTAAGCAGGCACATGATTCGTGGGAAGCTAACCGCTTGTTATTTGAAGAAGTGAAATCCCGCAAGCAGGCACAGCAGGACAACACCGATAAGAGACGCCGGGCATTATCAATTCAGCATGAGATGAGCGGACTCACTGATGACGAGTATGCCCGCAGATTAAGCGATATTAAGAATGAGGTGGCTACCGCACCTGATTTTGGTGTATTCGATGAGCCTGAACCGCCTACACCCGAACAAATCGGAAAGTTCGCCATGTATCATGACTTGATTATGTATCGAGGTCGGCTATCAGAGGTATTGGACAATCCACGTGATACAGTTGCCAACAAGTTGGCTGATGATGTAAACTTGAAGGTAGTAGTCAATCCTCCAAAGGTCGAGGGACAAAAGTACAGTGCTCAAGTGTTAGTGGACTTGCCTGTAAAATCTGAGACAACCTATTTCCCGGATGTCGATGACAAAGCTACAGCGACAGCTATGGTAATGCTGTCTAAATCATCACGATATTATGCCCGCCCGCTGCCGCTACCTCCAGGGCGCGCTTAACGTGCTCCTGTCCCTTGATATAAGCCAGGTCGGTAACCGAGCCGGACGGCGCCGTCTCTGGGATAACGGTATCCGGCTTACATTCCGGCGGCGTCAACTCACCCCGCAGATAACTACCCAACTGTGACAACGACGCGACGGCAATGATTCTGGTGCCCGGTATCAGGGATGCTTCTTTGGCATCGATTTCAGGCACAACAATCCTGGACAAGCCTTCCTGGTGCGCCACGGCGACCATGGGCAGGATGCCATTGGTATGGCGGACACCACCGTCTAACGATAGCTCTCCGAGCAGGACAGTCTGCGAAACATCGGCGCTTATCTGCTCCGAGCTAAGCAGTATGCCCACCGCTATGGGTAAATCGTAAGCGGGACCGGCTTTCTTCAGATTAGCCGGCGCCAGGTTGACCACGACGCGCTTCATAGGAAAAGTAAAACCGGAGTTGCGAATGGCAGCGCGCACCCGCTCCCGTGCCTCCTGCACCGCAGTATCCCCCAGACCAACGACAGTGAATGAAGGTAAGCCCGGGGAAATATCGACCTCTACCTCAACAATAACCCCTTCCA